>CAZCAJ010000077.1:0-14845 GCA_964496645.1 uncultured Opitutaceae bacterium | reverse complement strand
CTCAAACCATCAACCCATCCATCCACGCCTGTCCCCAATCTTTTTCCTAGACCCGGGAGGCACACCATGTCCCCAATCTTTGTTATAGACCCGTATTCAGTCCCTTGGTGGGCCATGGATGGTGCGGTCGCCGAGAATCGAACTCGGGACACCTGCTTGGAAGGCAGGGGTTTTACCCCTAAACTACGACCGCTCTCCTGCGAACGGAAATGCTTCCGCCGGGCGCGGGCACCGTCAAGCCTCCATCGGCGCCCGGCCCCGCAAGAATGGGTTTGCGGACGCCGGTCTCCGGAACCATCTCTCTCCCGACCCACCGTGAGCCATACCCCGTCACCCGCGCGCTACTCGAACCAGGCACTCTACCGGCGCTGCGGCCGGAGCGGCATCAAGCTGCCTCTTCTCTCGCTCGGTCTGTGGCACAATTTTGGCGGCGTCGACAGCTTCGCGAACAGCCGGGCGCTGGTCCTGAGGGCCTTCGACCAGGGCATCACGCACTTCGACCTCGCGAACAACTACGGCCCGCCCCCCGGGTCAGCCGAGTCCACGTTCGGCAGGATTGTCCGCGAGGACCTGGCCGCGCACCGCGACGAGCTCGTCGTCTCGACCAAGGCGGGCTACGACATGTGGGAGGGGCCCTACGGGGACCTGGGCTCGCGCAAGTACCTGCTCGCAAGCCTCGACCAGAGCCTGAAGCGCCTCGGGCTCGGCTACGTCGACATCTTCTACAGCCACAGGCCCGACCCCGGGACGCCCGTGGAGGAGACCATGGGGGCCCTCGCGCACGCGGTCCGCGCCGGCAAGGCGCTCTACACGGGCCTCTCGAACTACGATCCCGCGCAGACCGAGCGCGCGTCCAGGCTCCTGCGGGAGATGGGAACCCCCTGCCTCATCCACCAGCCGAGGTACAACATGCTCGACCGCGCGCCCGAGCGCGGCCTCCTCGACACGCTCGCCCGCGAGGGAATCGGGGGCATCGCCTTCTGCCCCCTCGCGCAGGGCCTGCTCACCAGCAGGTACCTGGCCGGGATCCCCGCCGACTCCCGCGCCGGGCACGATCCGCGGTTCCTCAAGCCCGAGCAGATCACGGAGGACAGGCGGGCGCGGCTGCGCAGCCTGGACGCGGTCGCCAAGGCCCGCGGCCAGTCGCTCGCCCAGCTGGCGCTGGCCTGGGTGCTGCGACAGCCGGCGATCACGTCCGCGCTCATCGGGGCGAGCAAGACCTCGCAGATAGACGAGAACCTCGGCGCCCTCAAGGGCCTCGACATCAGCGCGGATGAGCTGAGGACGATCGACGGCATCGTCTCATGAGCGGCGCCCGCGCCGGGCCCGGAGGAAATTGAACCTCATCCTACTCGAAGCCGGCGAGGTGGAGTCCCCCCTGGCGCCGTCGGATCCCCGCGCGGCGCACCTGATCCGCGTCCTGAGGCGGAGGGAGGGCGACACGTTCGACGCCGGGATCGTCAACGGCCCGATGGGGAAGGCCACGGTCGTGGCCATCGGCCCGGGAGGGCTGGCCTTCAGGTTCGAGGCAGGCGGGGAGCCGCCGCAGCCCGACCCGATCCACCTGCTGATCGCCCTTCCGCGCCCCCAGACAGCCCGCAAGATCCTCAACGAGGCGACGTCCCTCGGCGTCGCCTCGATCCGTTTCTTCCGGTCGGAGAAGGGCGAGCCGGGCTACGCGGCCAGCACGCTCTGGAGGAGCGGGGAGTGGCGCAGGCACCTGCTGGACGGCGCGGCCCAGGCGTTCGACACCCGGCTGCCGGAGGTCGTCCACGACGCGGGCCTGGCCGCCTCGGTCGCGGCGCTTCCCCCGGGCTGCAGGCGGGTCGGGCTGGACAACTACGAGGCTCCGCGGCGCCTGCGCGCGATCCCGGGGGCCCCTCCCCTGGCGCTGGCATTCGGCCCAGAGCGCGGATGGTCGGCCGCCGAGCGCTCGATGCTCAGGCAGGAAGGGTTCGAGCTCGCGCACCTGGGCCCGCGGGTCCTTAGGACCGAGACGGCCGTGGTCGCCGCACTCGCCGTCGTCAAGTCGGGGGCCTGAGTCAGGCGGCCGGAACGAAGAACGCGACGCTCGGCTGGCGCGCGCCCCGCCCGAGCCGTTTGACGCACTCCCAGCCGCGCGGCGCCAGCGTCACCTCTCCCGGCGTCTCGAAGATGATGAGCCCCCCCCAATCCGGCCCGAGGGCCGCGGCCAGCTTGTCGAAGAGCGGCGGGGCGACCTCCGGGATCGCCTCGAAAGGGGGGTCCGCGAAGATGATGTCGGGGGGAGCGCCGACCCCCGTGGGCAGCGAGAGCGCGTCGGCCTCTACCGCAACGAGCTCGTCCCCCGCCCTCTTCAGGCTCCTGCAGACGGCGGCGATGTTCCTCCTCAGGCACGCGGCGGCCCTCGGGCTTCGCTCGACAAACGTCCCCCCCGACGCGCCCCTGCTGAAGGCCTCAAGCCCGTACGCGCCGCTCCCGGCAAACAGGTCCGCAAACCGGGCCCCCACGACCCGGCCGCCAAGGCTCGAGAACACGGCCTGGCGCATCCCGTCGGTCGCGGGCCGCACGGCCTGGCCCCTGGGCACCGCGAGCTCGATCCCGCGCGCAAGGCCCCCGCTTATGCGCACGGCGCCCCTTCGGCGCCGCGCGGCCGCAGCGGGCAATTATTCGACTTCAGGAGCGACATGGCCACAAAGGCATCCCGATGAGACTGCCGCCGTCCGACCACTTCAACGGGAAAACATTCTTCAATCCCGGCGCCGCGTCCCACCGGGGCGTGCTCGACCTCCTCAGGTGGAAGCTGACCAGCCGGGCCGAACCGTGGCCGGCCAGGGTCGAGGTCGACCGGCGGCCCCTGCCGCCCGCGCCGGCGTCGTACGGGATAGTCGCCACGTGGGTCGGGCAGTCAACGGTCCTGCTGAGGAGCTCCTCGGCGACGGTCCTGACCGACCCGATCTTCTCCGACCGCGCCAGCCCGATCCCCTGGGCCGGGCCGCGGCGCGTCGCGGAGCCCGGAGTCGACTTCGGCGCGGTACCCAGGGTGGACGTCGTCCTCCTTTCCCACGACCACTTCGACCACTGCGACATCCCGACGCTGCGGCGCCTGGCCCGCCGCGACGACCCGCTCGTCATCGCGCCCCTGAATCACCGGGCGCTCCTCGTCGGAGCGGGGCTCACGCGGATCGTCGAACTCGACTGGTGGCAGACCCACGGGTGGGCCCCCGGCCTCGCCGCGACGCTCGTGCCGGCTCTGCACTGGAGCCGCAGGCGCCCCTTCGGCACGAACCGCCGGCTCTGGGGAGGGTTCGTGCTAAGGGCGGGCGGGCGGCTAGTGTATTTCGCGGGGGACTCGGGCTACGACGGGCGGCTCTTCGCCGGGATAGGCAGGCGCTGCGGCGCGCCGGACCTGGCGCTCCTGCCGATCGGCGCCTACGAGCCGCGCTGGTTCATGCGCGCGGCGCACATGAATCCGCCCGAGGCCGTGCGCGCGCACCTCGACGTCGGCGCGCGCCGGAGCCTGGCGGTGCACTGGGGCACGTTCCAGCTCACCGACGAGGGCCGCGAGGAGCCGGTGCGCGCGCTGGCCGCGGCCCGAAGCCTGGCGAACCTGGGCGCGGAAGCCTTTGACGCGCCCCCGCTTGGCGCAAGCGTCGCGGTCTGAGCGGCGCCTGTAGGGGCCAGGTTTACGGAACACGGGCGCCCATGAGGCGTCCAAGTTCAATCGATTCCGCTGTAAACAGTTGCCGATGTTGCGTCCCTGGGCAGACTGGGCTGCGGGTTCCGCACCCGGGACCCCAGCGACCATGACGTGCGCCAGGCTCACCGCTTTGATCGGCCTTGCGGCCGCGGCGGCCGCATTCCGGGCGCGGGCGGACGAGGTGAACGCGTGGCCCGTGTACGTGCTGCACGAGGATCCAGCCGGGCAGGTGCAGTCGTGGTCGTCCCTGGGCCCCCTGCTCTTCTCGGGGCCGTTCCCCAGCCCGGATGCCGGGCACGTCTCCGGCCTGCGCCCCCTCTACGTGGAGCTGCGCGACTCCGACAGCACGAACACCGACATCCTCTACCCGCTCTTCTTCTACAGGCGGTACTCCGACTCCTACAGCTGGTCGGTCTTCCAGCTCATCAACCACCAGGGGATCTACGCGGGCGTGACGAAGGCCGGCGGCCAAACCGACCGGCGCCTCGACATCTGGCCCTTCTATTTCTCGCACGTGACGGATGACCCCTTGAACACGTACCGCGCGCTCTTCCCCGTCTACGGCACCATCAGGGGGCAGCTGGGCTTCGAAAGCCTCTCGTGGACACTCTTCCCGCTCTACGTCGCGAGCCAGAGGAAGGGCACGCACACCACCTACGCCCCTTTCCCCTTTGTCCGCGTGGCTACGGGCGCGGAGGACGGCTTCGCCCTCTGGCCCCTCTTCGGCGCCACCAAGGGGCCCGGCACGGCGCGGCACTTCTTCTGCCTGTGGCCCCTCGTGTGGCAGAACACGCTTGAAACCCCTCCCGACGCGCCGGCCGGCGCCGCCCCGGGCACCCAGACGGGCTTCCTGCCGTTCTACACGCGCGAGCGGAGCCCCGGGTCGGTCAGCGAGAACTACCTGTGGCCCTTCTTCGGCTACACGGAGCGCACCTCGCCCGACCGCTACAGCGAGCGCCGGTACTTCTGGCCGTTCCTCGTCCAGGGCCGCGGCTCGGATTCGGTCGTCGAGCGCTGGGGCCCGTTCTACACCCACTCAAACGTGAAGGGCACCGACTCGACCTGGGTCGGCTGGCCTCTCTGGAAAAGGACCGAGTGGGTCTACGGGGACATCAGGCAGACGAGGACGCAGTTCTTCTATTTCGTCTACTGGTCCGGCGAGCAGGAGAGCGTGTCGCGCCCGGCGGCGGCGCACGCCTACAAGCGCCACCTCTGGCCCCTCGTCAGCGCGTGGGACAACGGGGCGGGCGGCCGTCAGGTCCAGGTCCCGAGCCCGATGGAGGTCTTCTTCCCAAACAACCCCGACATGCGCGAGACATGGTCGCGGTTCTTCACCCTGTACCGGTTCGACCGGCGGCCCACCGGCGAGACGCGAAACTCGCTCCTCTGGGACGCCGTCACCTGGCGGCGCGGCGCGGGCGAGGGCCTCGAGGAATTCCACCTGGGGCCGCTCCTCGGCATGCGCAGGACGCCCTCGGGCCCGGGCTGGACCATCTTAGGATTCGATTTTGGGGCAAAACTGAACAAGGATAGGCAGCCGCCGCTAAGATGAAGCAGATCCAGATAGTCCTCGAGGGGGCCGGGAGCCTCGTGCAGCTCCTGATCCGGACGCTATCCTACGCGGGCACTCTCCCGCGCCAGTGGGCGCGTTTCATCGAGCAGTGCTACATGATCGGCTACACGACCCTCCCCATCGTCGCCGTCCTGAGCTTCTTCATCGGGACCGTCCTGGCGCTCGAGGCTGGCTACTCGATGGAGGGGTTCGGCGCCAAGCAGTTCATAGGGAGCCTGGTCGGCCTCGCGATGGCGCGCGAGCTCGGGCCCATGATGACCTCGGTCCTTCTGGCGGGGCGCGTGGGGTCGGCCATCACAGCCGAGCTCGCCTCGATGAAGGTGTACCAGGAGATCGACGCCCTGACGACCATGAACATACCGGCGGCCAAGATCCTCGTCCTGCCGCGGCTGGCCGCGGTGCTGGTGATGATGCCGGTCCTGATCGTCATCTCCAACATCGTCGGCTGGTTCGGCGGCGCCGTCGTCGCGCGCTACGTGACCTCGATCGGGATCAGCTCGGAGGCTTATTTCGCGGCCCTTCGCCAGTACACGGGGTTCAAGGACGTCCTGAACGGCGCCACAAAGGCGGAGGTGTTCGGCTTCGTCGTCGTGCTCGTGTGCTGCAACATCGGCCTGAACACGCGCGGGGGCCCGCGCGAGATCGGCGCCGCCGTCACCCGGGCGGTCGTCACGTCGCTCATCATGATCCTCGTCCTCGACTACTTCGTGACGAAGCTCCTCGAATAGCCACCCATGAGCCACGAGATGATGGAGGCCAGCTGCAGCAAGACCCGCAACCCGTTCACCGGCGCCGAGGCGGACGCCGTCCGGATCAAGGTCGACGCCCTGTCGAAGAAGTTCGGCGAGCTGAGCGTCCTCAGGGGCGTGAGCTTCGAGGTGAAGCCCGGCGAGATCTTCGTCATCATGGGGCCGAGCGGCTCCGGGAAGAGCGTGCTCCTGCGCCACATCGCCGGCCTGGAGGTCCCGACCCAGGGCAGCGTGGCTGTCGACGGCCTGGACCCGACGCTCGAAAGCACCCGGGAGCGCGTGCGCCTGGCGCTCGTCTTCCAGGATGGCGCCCTCTTCAACTCGCTGAGCGTCTACGACAACCTCGCCCTCTACCCCCGCGAGCACCGCGCCGGCGACGAGAACGCTATCCGCGACAAGGTCATGCGCTCGCTCAGGATCCTCTCCCTCGAAAAGTCGGCCGGGCAGTTCCCGTCCGAGCTCTCCGGCGGGATGAAGAAGCGCGTGGCGATCGCGCGGGCTCTGGTCATGGAGCCGCAGCTCCTCCTCTACGACGAGCCCACGAGCGAGCTCGACCCCGTGATGGGCGCGACCATAAGCGAGATCATCGCCACCCTCAGGCAGGAGTACAGCGTCACGAGCATCGTCGTCACGCACGACCGCGAGCTCGCGCTCACGATCTCCAGCCGCGTGGGGATCCTCATGGGGGGCAAGCTGATGTCGCTCGGGCTGCCGGGGGACCTCAGGAATTCCCGCGACCCGCGGATCGTCGATTTCCTAAACCCGAAGATAGACGTTGAGCATCCCCGATTCAAGGAGCTCGAAACCCAGGACATCCCATGAACTCAAGCCAGCAGACCGCCCGAGTGGGGCTCTTCTTCCTTCTCGGCGTCGCCCTCGTGTGGGTGACGTACGAGACGCTGAGCGGCGGCAAGATCTTCGAGCCGCGCAAGCACACGCTTTTCGCACGGTTCGACGACGTGCGCCAGCTAAAGACCGGCGACGAGGTGCGCCTCGCCGGCGTGAAGGTCGGCTCCGTCCTCAGGACGCGGCTGGCCGGCCGCCGCGCGGAGGCCGTCCTCGAGGTCGACCCGACGATCCCGATCGCCGGCGACGCGACCGCCACCATCGAAATGTCCGGGCTCATTAGCGGCAACTACGTCTCGATCGACATGGGGACTCCCGGATCGCCCCCGCTGGCCGACGGCGAGGAGATAAGGACGGCGGAGTCGCCCGACCTGAACACGCTCATGACGGACCTTAGCGGCCTCGGCAAGCAGCTCCAGGACTCCCTCGGCATGCTGAGCACGGCGCTAAACGGGAGCCCGAAGACCGGCGGCGGGCTGATCGCCAAGCTCGACAAGCTCCTGGCCGACAACGAGGGCAAGCTCAGCGCCACGATGACCAACCTCCAGGAGATCTCCGAGAAGGTGAACCACGGCGACGGCACCATCGGCAAGCTGCTCAACGACCCCAGGCTGCATGACGAGCTCCTCGCGACCGTGGGTGATGTCAAGGCGGCCGCCGCCCAGGCGAAGGAGCTTGTCGCGAGCGCGCAGTCCGTGATGGACCAGGTGAAGTCCGGCCAGGGGGCGGTGGGTACGCTCGTCTACGACCCCAAGACAGCCGAGGACATCCGGGCCTCCATCGCGGACATACGCAGCGTCTCCGACAAGATCGCGAAGGGTCAGGGCACGCTCGGCAAGCTGCTCAACGACGATGGCCTGTACAACAGCGCCCAGGTGGCGATCAAGAAGGCCGACCGCGCGCTCGACGGGCTCAACGACTCGGGGCCGATCACCGCGGTCGGCATAGTGGCGAACGCCCTGTTCTGAGCGCCGGGGCGTCGCGTCAGGTCTTCGGCCCGCGCTGCGCGAGGGCGCGCGCGCGCAGCCTCAGGCCGTTCAGCCGGATGAACCCGGTCGCGTCGCCCTGGTTGTACCAGCTCTTCACGCCCTCCATCGAGGCCACCTTCATGTCGTAGAGCGAGTACCGCGACTTGCGCCCGCAGGTGATGACGTTGCCCTTGTAGAGCTTGAGCCGGACGGTGCCCGTGACGTACTTCTGGCCCTCGTCGATCAGGGCCTGCAGAGCCTCGCGCTCCGGTGCGAACCAGAATCCGTAGTAGACGAGCTCGGCGTACCTGGGCATCAGCGAGTCGCGCAGGTGCATGACCTCGCGGTCCATCGTGAGCGACTCGACCTGGCGGTGGCCGTGCATGAGGATCGTGCCGCCCGGGGTCTCGTAGACGCCGCGCGACTTCATCCCGACGAACCGGTTCTCGACCACGTCCGCGCGGCCGATGCCGTGCCTGCCTCCGAGCTTGTTCAGCGCCCTGAGGACGCCGGCCGGCGTGAGCCGCCTGCCGTTCACCGCGACGCAGTCGCCCCCCTCGAACTCGAGCTCCACGTGCTCGGGCCTGTCGGGGGCGTCCTCCGGGGACGCCGACAGCCTGAACATCGCCCGGTTGGCCCTCGTGCTCGGGTCGAACCACGGGTCTTCAAGGATCCCGGCCTCGTACGATATGTGCAGGAGGTTCCGGTCCATCGAGTACGGCTTCCGCGGCGATGCCGCGACTGGGATCCCGCTCCTCCTGCAGTACGCGATCATCTCCGCGCGGCCGGGGAACTTCTCGCGGAAGGACTCAATCTTCCAGGGCGAGATGATCTGGAGCCGCGGGGCCAGCGCCATGTAGGTGAGCTCGAAGCGGCACTGGTCGTTGCCCTTGCCGGTGGCGCCGTGCGCCACCGCGCCCGCCTTCTCGCGCTTCGCGACGTCGACCTGGGCCTTCGCGATCAGCGGCCGGGCGATGGCCGTGCCGAGCCGGTACTGGCCCTCGTAGACGGCGTTGGCACGGATGATCGGGTAGATGAAGTCGCGGGCAAACTCTTCGACCAGGTCGAGCGTGTAGTGCCTCGACGCGCCGGTCCTGCGCGCCTTCTGGGAGAGGCCCTTCAGCTCCTCCTCCTGGCCGATGTCGGCCGCGAACGTGACGATCTCCGCGTCGTACGATTCGCGCAGCCACTTGAGGATGACGGACGTGTCGAGACCGCCCGAGTAGGCGAGGACGATTTTCATGGATGGGGAACATTAAGCCCGCAGGGCGCCACAAAGCGAGCCCGCTGGCGACCCCCTCCGGCGTCCCCCCCGGCTGGAGGAGGGCCTCCCCGGCGCCCCGCTACGGCCTTCCCCGGCCCCGGTCGGCGTCGATCAGGAGCCTTGCCAGCGCCGCGCTGATCGGCTGGCCGCTGCCCTGCTCGAAATAGGAGTAGCCCGGCGACGGATTGACCTCGAAGCAGTACCACTCGTCGTCCGGGGTCCGCATGAGGTCGATGCCCGAGAAATGAAGCCCGAGCATGGAGTTGAGCCTCCGGCATTTCTGGGCCACGTCCGCCGGCAGCTCGGCGGCGACCATGGTGGTGCGGGCATAGCGGTAGTCCAGCTCACCCGACTCGATCCGAACCGCGAGCACCTCGCCATTCAGGACATGGGCCCTGTAGTTGGTCCCGGGCACAACCCGCTGGAACAGGGTCGGGCACCACTTCACGTCTTCCAGGGAGGCGCGGTGCGCGTCGGAAAACCTGCGGACGATGCTGCGGACGCCGCTGACCGACTTGTAGATCGAGTCCGGGTTCCCGGAAAGAAAGCGACCTGCCGCGCCGCTGTCATTCGAGATGAAGGTCTCCGGTATCCTGAACCCGGCCCCCCGGATGACGGTCAGCTGGTACGGCTTCGAGTTGTTGGTCGCCGAGGGATCGGAACGGTTGACGACCAGGGCGTCGGACGAGTCCAGGCTCGCCGTCAGCTGAAGCTCGAATCCCGAGGCCCTCATGGCAATTGGATCGTCGCGCGCCCTGCCCTCCAGCTCCGCGTAGTCTAGGAGGTTTCCCCCCCTCACGTAGGCGGCGTTCACGTCCTGCAGCGCGAACTCCGCAGCCCCGTCCGTCACCGTGCACCGCCAGCCCGCCCCGGCGCCGATCGCGCCGTCGATCTCCGAGGCGAATATCTTCCGGTGCTCCAGGAAGAAGAAGTCGGCGCCGGCCCTTTCCAGGGCGGCGCGCGCCATGGCCATCGGCTCGTCCTCCATCGATCCCCAAAGGAGAATCATGCGGCTATCCCACGTATCTCGCCATGGCCTCGCGATTCTCGCGCGTCGATATGTCCGGCACCGACGCCAGGTCCGCGAGAAAGTAGCCGTCCTCGTCCGGCGAGACAAAGAGGCACGACAGGTACGGCATCGAGAAGGCCCTTGAAAGGGCGCGCATGTGCCCGCCGACGGCTTCCGGCGTGCGCTCCTCCACGACGCAGTCCCCGACGATCGTGGACCTGAGGTATCTTAGTCTCCGCGGGCATTCCTCTGCCACAGGCATGCCGTTCCTCAGGTGGAGGGGCCAGACGGGGACCCCGCATCCCTTCGCGACCTTGAGCCACTCTATCCTGTGCAGGCCGAGTCCCGATAGGCTCTTGGACGTCGGAGGGTTCAGCTTGCGGCACCCGAGTTCGGACAGGAAGTAGGTGAAGAAGGCGCTCACCTCGGCGCAGACGTAATCGCGGTCCGCCGGCTCGATGTAATAGAACTCCTGCGGCAGGAAATGGGAGACGGTCGTAATGACCCCGGCGACCTCCCGAGTCCGGATCGGCGCCCCGCCGCCCACCGAGATCTCGGACTGCGGGAAATCGCCGACCGCTATGGCCGCCTTGAACGACTCGCTGAAATTGGAAGCTGTGACCAATGACGCGGCGCCCGGCGGAAACATTCCGACCAGCTCAACCGCCGCATCATTGGCCACATTGCTTATTACAAGGATCAACGAGGGGCTCTTACCTTGGCTTCCTGGCCTTCGCCGGGCCAACGGGGGGCCTGTCCTGCGCCTTGATGAAGGCCTGCCCCTTGGCCGCGGCCCTGAACGAGGCCTCCAGGCTGCTGACCCTCTGGTTGAGGCTGTCCAGGGCGCTCGCGATCAGGCCCGGGTCGCCCACGTTCCCGACTCCCCCCGGATTCTCTACGCTGTCCTTGGACCCCTTCGGCCCGAAGTCAGCGACGCCCTTCACGGGGTTGACGTCCGCGGGAATCTTGTCGGGAAACTCCTTGTAGTGCTCCTTGTCGATTTCCTTTATGCGCTCCTTGGGCGACTTGTCGATCAGCACCTCCTTGGTGACCTTGGTCGACGACGGATTCTTGTAGAAAGCCAGGGCGTACACCGTCACGCCCTTGCCGGGCGTCAGGTTGGCCCCGCTGACGAGCGTTGACGGCGGGCTCGGGTCCGTCAGATCCACCCACTGGTCGAAGGTCGCGTTCGTGGGCAACGCGAGGTACGGCCCGATATTCGGATGGTCGGCGGTGATCGTGTAGCCGCTGGACGACGTGTCGACCCAGCCGTCCACGTTGGCCTCGGTCGTGAGCGTGCCGCCCGGATCGGGGCTGACGGCCACAAAGTCGTTGTCCACCAGGCTCCCCGTCGTCTCATTGAAGGCGTCGATGACGGCGCCGCTGCCGCCGCCGCCGCCGCCGCCGACCGGCACGTACACGACAAGGACCAGGATGGGGCTCGTCCCCACCGTGCCGACAGGCGGGGGCGTCGCGGCGACGTAGGAAACCAGTCCGCCCTCGGTGCATCCGGTGACGCTCACGAATGCGAATGCCAGGTTGAGGCCACCCTCCGTCACGGTCGGATCCTGAGGGCCGGGCTGGAAGGGGGTCCCGGTCGTCAGGGTGGCGGTCCCGGACGGATTCAGGCCGGGGATGGGGGTGAAGCCGCCGTATGAGGTCGTTGCTCTCGGCTGGCGCGTGTGGGCTCCAGACGCGCCGAAATAAACATATTGGGTCGTTAACGTTGGCATGTGCGGACGGGTTTCGTGGGGTTCGTCTTATCTTCGCGTGCCCGGGCCAAGTATCGGCGGGGGCGCCGTTCTCTAGGGTTCGATTTTCGTGGGCTGGGAGGGAGCATGGTCAGCGGGAAACCTCCGGGGTTCCGTTGGAATTGGATAAAACAGCTCGGCGGCGGAAGAATCCCGGCCCATGCCGGGGCGGGGCGATGAGTTCACAAATGGGGTGCGCCCCCCGGAAGCACCAAAACCACCTTTTTTCACGCGGTAATTGGGTTTGCCGCCGCGAGGCGTTAGTGCTTGCCGGCCGAAATCATTTCGCCCCCCCCGGGGGCCGGCCGTTCCCCGGCGACGCCGTTCAGCCCGCCCCGACCCGCGCCTCCGAAAGCACCGCGAGTATCGCCTTCTGGACGTGGAGCCTGTTCTCGGCCTCGTCGAAGATCACCGAGCGCGGGTTGTCGAGGACGGCCTGCTCGACCTCGTGGCCCGGGTGGGCGGGCAGGCAGTGCATGAACAGCGCGTCGGGCTTCGCCGCCGCGAAGAGGCCGGCCGTCACCGCGTACGGGCGCATCCGGACCGCGCGGTCCTCGGCCTCCTCCTCCCTGCCCATGCTGGTCCAGACGTCCGTGTAGACGATGTCGGCGCCCGCGACCGCCTCCTGCGGGTCGCCGGTGAAGCTGAAGTCGGGGGCGCGGCCCTCGGCCTTCAGCAGGGCCCGGATCTGGGCGCCGGGCTCGAAACCCGGCGGCCCCGCGAGCGAGATCCTCATCCCGAAGAGGCTCGCCGCGAGTATCCAGGAATTCGCCATGTTGAAGCACGTGTCGCCGAGGAACGCTATCTTGCGGCCCCGGAGCGCGGCGAGCAGGTCGCCGCTCGGCCCGGCCCAGCGCTCCGCCGCGGTGAACGCGTCGGCGTAGGTCTGGCAGGGGTGGAGGAAGTCCGTAAGGCCGTTCACGACGGGGACCGTCCCCGCGGCGGCGAGCCGCTCCACCTCGGCCTGGTCGAAGGTGCGGATGACTATGCCGTGCACGAAGCGGGAGAGGACCCGCGCCGTGTCCTCGACCGACTCCCCCCGGCCGAGCTGGATGTCGTTCCTGTTCAGGTAGACCGCGTGGCCCCCGAGCTCGTGGATCCCGACCTCGAAGGAGACGCGGGTCCTCGTGCTCGACTTCGCGAAGATGAGGGCCCATGTCTGGCCCGCCAGCGCCTTGGCCGCGCAGCCGCCCCGCGTCCTCTTGAACTCGCGGGCGAGGGAGAAGACCCGGCCCAGCTCGCCGGGCCCTAGGTCGGTGCCTTTGAGGAAGTGCTGCATCGGGTGAAACGGAAACCCATAGGGCATCCGGGGCCGCCCGACGAGCGGAAAGTGGCCGAACCCGCTGGCCGTCAGCGCGACCCGAGCGCGTCCCTGAAAATGGCCACCGAGCGGGAAAGCTCCTCGGCGGAGGCGTTCAGGGGCGGCAGGAGGCGGATGACGTTGAGCCCGGCGACGGCGGTCAGCAGGCCGCGCTCGAGGAGCGCCGCCGCGTAGGGCGCCGAGTCCGAGGCCATCTGCACGCCCACGAGGAACCCGCGCCCGCGGACCTCGAGCACGTGCCCGGGGTGCTCCCGCGCCATCGCCGACAGCTCCCGGATCCAGGGCACGCTCTCGCGCGCGACGTGGGCGAGGAGCCCCTCGCGCTCGATGACGTCGAGGACCGCTAGCGCGGCCGCGCAGGCAAGAGGCGTGCCCCCGAAGGTCGACCCGTGGGAGCCGGGCTGGAAGAGCTCGGCCGAGCGCTCGCCCACCCACAGGGCGCCTATGGGGAACCCGCCCCCCAGCCCCTTGGCCATCGCGATGGCGTCGGGTCGCACGCCGGCGTGCTCGAACGCGAAGAACCGGCCCGTCCTGCCGGTGCCGCACTGCACCTCGTCGAGCATGAGGAGCAGGTTGCGCTCGTCGCACAGCCGGCGGAGCCCGACCAGGAACTCGGCGGTGCACGGGTTGACGCCCCCGTCCCCCTGGATCGTCTCGACGAGGATCGCCGACGTGTCCGCGTCCACGAGCCTCGCGAAGCCGTCCAGGTCGTTGAGCTCGGCGAACGCGAACCCGGGGACGAGCGGGCGGAACCCCTGCTGGACCCTTTCCCGCGGCGTCGCGCTCATCCCGCCGAACATCCGTCCGTGGAACGCCTGCTTCGCGCAGACCACCTTGAAGCACCTCCCCTCGGCGCCCGCCTTGCGGACGCCGTGCAGCCGCGAGAGCTTGAGCATCGCCTCGTCGGCCTCCGCCCCGCTGTTGCAGAAGAAGACGCGGCCCGGGCCGGCGTAGCCCACGAGCCTGCGCGCAAGCTCCCCCTGGTTCGGGTTGCGGAACAGGTTGCTCACGTGGACCAGCTCGCCGGCCTGGCGCCGCACGGCCGCGACCCAATGGGGGTGGCAGTGGCCGAGCGCGCTCACCGCTATCCCGGACGAGAAGTCGAGGTAGGCCCTGCCCTGGTCGTCCCAGACCGTGGAGCCGCTGCCCCGCACCAGCGTCACGGGCTGGCGCGCGTAGTTCTTCATCACGTGCGCGTCGTACAGCTCCGCCGCGCTCGTGCGGACGATGGGCGGGGAATCAGCCATGGACGATCTCGGTGCCGATCCCCTCGTCGGTGAAGATCTCGAGCAGGAGGCTGTGCGGAAGCCTCCCGTCGATGAAATGGACGCGCTGGACGCCCTCCTCGAGGGCCCGGACGGCGCTCGCGACCTTCGGCAGCATCCCCTTGTCGATCACGCCCTTCTTCTTGAGCTCGTCCACCTGGCTGGTCCGCAGGGTGGAGATGAGCGACGCGGGATCGGGCGGCGAGGCCAGGAGCCCGGCCACGTCGCTCATGTAGAAGAGCTTGCGCGCCCGCAGCGCGCTTGCGACGCGCCCGGCCACGAGGTCCGCGTTCACGTTGTAGGGCTTCCCGTCGTAGCCCTCGGCGACCGGCGAGATGACCGGGACGAACCCGTCGGCTATCTCCTTCTTGATGAGCTTCACCTTGACCTCGGTGACCTCGCCGACGAACCCGAGGTCGA
>CAZCAJ010000076.1:0-15409 GCA_964496645.1 uncultured Opitutaceae bacterium | reverse complement strand
ACCGCCCGGGGAGGGCCCCCGCTCGCCCCCGATCCGCTTCTCGCCCAGGCGCCGCGCGTCAGGGGGCGGCAGGCGACAGGGAGAGGGTCGCGGAGCCCGCGGGGACGCCGTGCTCCGTCACGGAGCCCGACGGCCAGCGAACCCGGATCCTCGCCGGCGGGTTCGCGTCCGAGTAGCCGAAGAAGCAGGCCGGGGCGGACTGGCTGTAGTAGCCGGAGCCGGCGCAGATATCGCAGTCCTCGGCCGACCCGTCGGCCAGCTGCAGCGTCACCCGCGCGCCCACGCCGGTCGGGTTCCCCGCGGGTCCGCTCAACCGGACACAGAGGGACCTGCGCCCGGCGATGCCGCCATTGCGGAAGACGAGCGTCGTGGCGTTGTTGCGGGTCACGAGGAAGTCGGGCCACCCGTCGTGGTAGAGGTCGAGGACGGCCAGCGCCTTCGCGTCGCCGGGCACGACCAGGCCGCTCTCGGCGGGAGCGACCGGCGTGAAATGCCCGCGGCCGTCGCCGCGGAGCAGCTGGCTAAGGCCGCCGTCAAACCGGCCCACGGGCGGGATCGGGGCGTAGGAGTTCTGCACGGCATAGATGTCGGCGCGGCCGTCGCCTTCGAAGTAGCCGGCGGCGAGCCCCTGCAGCGGCGAAATCTGCGCGATCCGGGGCAGGGGCTCAAACCGGTACGTGCCGTCCGGCTGGCTCAGGAACACGCCGCTGCGCAGCTCGGTAGCGGTGAACCGCTCGGCGGCCGCCAGCCTCTCGTCGCCCACGATCTCGCCGAGCGTGGCCCGCGCGTAGGCGTTGTTCCTCGGGAAGCGCCTGCGGACCGAGGGTATGGCCGCCCCGAGGTCCCTGCGGCTGCGCCAAGGAAAGAGGCGGCCCCCCTCGTAGTACGCCTCGACGACCAGCGGCTCCTCGCCCTCCCCCCTGAAATTGCCGCTGAAGAGCAGGGCGGGGAACTCCGGGCTTGCCCGGTACTGGGTGTTCAGGCCGACATTGCCCACCACGAAGTCGGGCCGCCCGTCGCCGTTGAAGTCCGCCGACGCGATGGACGTCCACCAGCCCGTGCCGGCCGCGGCGAAGCCCGCCCGCTGGGTCCAGTCCTCGAGGCCCCTGCCGGCGTTGTTGTGAAAGTACCTCACGTTGCCCCACTCGAGCGTGACGAGCAGGTCCGGCCAGCCGTCGCCGTCGACGTCGCTCCAGAGGGCCGAGGTCACCATGCCGACCGCGCGCAGGCCAGGGGCGAACGTGTCGGTCACGTCCTCGAACGTGCCGCCGCGGTTGGCGAGGAGGGCGCTGCGGGGGGCCGAGGGGTACTGGCCCGAGAGGACGCGGGCGCCGATGAAGAGGCCGAGCCTGCCGGTGCGCTCGAAGTCCGCCGCCGCCACGGCCCCGACGCTCGCCGCCAGGGGCGGCAGGGCGCCTTCCGGGGCCGGCCTGAGACCGCCGCGCCCGTCGTTGAAGTACAGGCGGGCCTGGTATTCCGGGGATCCCGCAGGCAGGGCGTTGCCCCCCCGGGTGACCAGGAGGTCCGCCCTGCCCAGGCCCTGGGCGTCGAAGAATAGGAGCGGCCCGTCGTCGACGGGGGAGGGGGCGAACGCGATGTCGGCCGCCGCAAACTGCCCCGCGGACGCCTGGACGAGGATCCGCAGGGGGTCCAGCGTCGTCCCGCCGACGGCGACGGCGTCGCGCCCGTCGCCCGCGACGGCCCCGACCGCCACGCCGGGGCCCCTCCGGTTGAGCCGCATCGGGGCCAGCCGCTGGATGTCGGGCTCCTCGACCAGGTCCTCGCGCGAGCGCAGCGACAGGCCGGCGGGGAGCGATACCTCCGAAAACTGGCGCGCGGCGGGCGGCTCCGGCTCGGGCGCCGCGGCGGGCGCCGACGGCTCGGTGACGGTGTAGCGCCGGTCGACGCCGAGGTTCTCGAACGCCTGCACGCGGCCGCTCGGCCACCTGACCGTCATCCGCCTGATGACGGTGTCCGCGCCGAGGCCGAAATGCACCATGGGCTCGCTGCTGGAAAGGTAGCCGCGGGCGAGGACCAGGGGGCGCGTCTGCAGGCCGAGCGCGCTCTCGACCGTGACGACGGAGCCGATCCCGAACCTGTTCGAGGCGGTCCCGCGCAGGAAGACCTCGACCCGGTGGCCGGTGTCGTTGTCGTTGCGCAGGACGGTCACGCCCCCCTGGTAGCTGGTGTAGACGATGTCGAGGTTGCCGTCGCCGCTCAGGTCGCCGAAGGCGGTGCCGAAGCCCACCCCCTTCTGGTCCAGTCCCCAGGCCGCGCTGACGTTCTCGAACCGCAGGTCGCCCAGGTTGCGGAAGGCCAGGTGGGTCTCGGCGAGGACCGGGCTGTCGCGCATGACCCGGATGCGCTCCGCCGGGGTCTCGGCGCTCGTCTGCCGGTCGAGGATGTCCACGTTGGTCGCCTCGCGGAACATGCCGTTGGTGATGAAGAGGTCGAGGCGCCCGTCGTTGTCGAGGTCCTCGAAGCGCGGCGACCAGGTCCAGTCGGTCGCGGCGAGGCCGGCGAGGAAGGCGGCCTCGAGGCAGCGGCCCGTGCCCGTGTTCAGGTAGAGCGCGTTCCGCTCGTACTGGGGCGCGAGCTCGGGGTTGCGGTCGTCCTCGGCGGTGCGGCCGCGCGAGTCGGCCATGCCGCGCTGGTCCTTCTCGTGCGTGGTGGCGGCCATGTCGGTGACGAGGAGGTCGATGCGCCCGTCGTTGTTTATGTCCCCCAGGTCCGATCCCATCGACGAGTACGGCATGTGCGGCACGACCCGGTCGATCACGTTTGTGAACGTCCCGTCGCGGTTGTTGCGGTAGAGGGCGTCGGGGGGCGCATAGTCGTTGCCGACGTACAGGTCAGGCCACCCGTCGTTGTCGAAGTCCCACCAGACCGCGGAATGCCCCTGCGCCTCCCCGGAGATGCCGGCGCGGTCCGTGACGTCCGTGAAGGTGCCGTTGCGGTTGTTGTGGAAGAGGTAATTGCGCCGGCCCTGGGGGTGCTCGCTGACGTTCTGCAGGTTGGTCTGGACGAAGACGTCGAGCCAGCCGTCCCGGTCGTAGTCGCAGAATGCGGCCATGCTGGACGCATCGTTCACGTCGAGCCCGTAGGCGTGGGCCATCTCCCTGAAGGTCCCGTCCCCCTGGTTGATGTACAGGAGGTTCGGCGCGCCCAGCCGGCAGACGTAGATGTCCAGCCGGCCGCTGTTGTTTATGTCGACGAAGGTCGCCCCCTGGTTCCACACCCCGGGGGTCGCCCCGACGCCCGCCTTCTCGGTCACGTCCTCGAACTTGTAGCCGCCGAGGTTGCGGAAGAGCCGGCAGCCCTCCGTCTTGCTGACGACGTAGACGTCGGGCCTGCCGTCCCCGTCGTAGTCCCCGATCGCGACCCCGGTCCCCGTCTCGCCGGCCTGGAACTCGTGGGTCAGTTCCCCCCACATCCTGGGGTCGTCGTACCTGTTCTCGGCGCGCACGCCCGTCTCCTCGGGGGAGAGGCGCGTGAACATCGTCCTGCCGCGCGGGAACGGGCGGGGCGCGAGGGGGGTCTCGCTTATGCCCCCGGCCTCATCGGCCGCCGGGGCCGCCGCGGCCCGAAAGGCGGCCGCCGCCAGCGCGGCGCAGCAGGCCAGACGGATTGCGCGGCTGCGCGCCTCCGGGCGTCGGGCGTGTGCCGGGTGGAGCATCAGGCGGCCAATGGAGGACCCCCGGAAATCGGGCGTCAAGACCGGGATGGCCCGGGCGGGGCCGGACTCTCCTTGCGCCCAAACCCCGTTGCTCTTCAATGACCGCCTCTCCATTGCCGGCGATCCCCTCGTGACCCGAATGAGCTTACTTGCCCGGATGCTCCCGCGCGCGTGGGTGGCCTTCCCGATCTGCGCCTGCGGCTACCTGGCATGGTCCGGCCATGCGCGGGTGGAGCGCGTCGAGTACGTGTCGGGCCTCGCCGGCCGCGCGAGCCCGGTGGACCTCCCGGACGCCTCCTCGCCGACGGGCTACGCGAACGGCCAGAGGGAGCTCGTTGTGGAGGAGCGCAACGAGGCCAGCTTCCACTGGATCGCCCAGACCCAGCAGATGTTCGCCCGAGGCGAGGCGCGCGTGCGCCGCGTCGACTACGAGAACGCCCCGTTCGGCCGGGAGGTGAGCTCGGCCTCCCCGTACCGCTGGTGGCTGGGGCTCCTCGCCTGGCTCGACCACGCTTGGTCCGGCCGGCCGCTCGGCGCGTGCGTGGAATGGGCCGCGCTCGCCGCCGACCCCCTGCTGGGGCTCCTCCTCGTCGCGGGCGCGGCGGCCCTCGCGGCGCGCCGGTTCGGCGGATACTCGGCCGCGCTGCTCTCGGTCGGCCTTGCCGGGGCCTTCCCCCTCGCCTGCGCGTTCCTGCCGGGCATGCCCGACCAGCGGGGGCTGGCCGACATCTGCGCGCTCGGAAGCATCCTCGCGCTGCTCGCGGGGATGGGCGCGCCTGAGGGCGATGAGGGCCGCAGGCGGCGCTGGTTCGCCCTGGCGGGGGCGGTCGGCGGCGCCGGCATGTGGATCAGCGTCCCGACCCAGGTGCCGGTCACGGCGGGCGTCTTCCTGGGCGCCCTCCTTGCGGCTTGGACCGGTCGCCGGCGGACCGGCGGGCCCCCCTCCGGGGAGCCGTGGCGGGCGTGGGCCTTCAGCGGGGGCGCGGCGGTCCTCGCCGCCTATCTCGCCGAGTATTTTCCGGGGCACATGGGGTCCTGGCGCCTGGACTGCGTGCACCCGCTCTACGGCCTGGCGTGGATCTGCGGGGGCGAGCTGCTGGCGAGGGCCGCGGTGTGGATAGGGGGCGGGGGCCCGCCCCGGGGCGCCCGGGCCATCCTCGCCGCGGCCGCGTGCCTTGCCGGCGTCGCCGCCGTTCCGGCCGTCTTGTGGAGAACCGGGAGCCCTGGATTCCTCGCGCGGGACCTGCCGTGGGCCCGCCTGGGCGGCCTGCCGGAGAACCCGGCCGCCGCCAGCCTGTGGGCCCTCGTGCGGCGCGAGGGCGCGTCGCCGGCCGTCCTGGCGGCGCTGCTGCCGCTCGCCGCCGCGGCCGCTGCGGCCTGGCTCATGCTGAGGCCCGCGGCCGCGCCGCGCGCGCGCGCGCAGGCCGCCGTCGCCCTGGGCCCCGTGCTGGTCGCGCTCGGGTTCGCGTGCGCGGAGCTGAGCTGGTGGGGGGTGCTCGACGCCGCGGTCCTTGCGCTCGTCGCCGCCGCCGGCGCGGGGGACTGGGCCCGCGTGCGCGCGTCCGGGCGCTGGCTCCTGGCCCCGGCGGTCCTCGCCTTCGCCGTCACCGGCGCCGCCCGGATGCTGCCCCAGCGCGCGGCGGGCGCGGCCGCGGCGCTGACGCCCAGCGAGTCCGAGGAGCTGGTCGAGCGCCACCTCGCCCACTGGCTCGCGCAGCGCACGGGGGAGCCCGGGGTCGTCGTCTTCGCCCCTCCCAACGAGACCACCACGCTGTGCTATTTCGGGGGGCTGCGGGGCATCGGGACGTTCGCGCCCGACAACACCGCCGGCTTCGGCAACACCCTGGCGATAGCCGGCGCGCGGACGATGGAGGAGGCCCAGGGCAACATCGTGGGCCGGGGGGTGAGGTTCGTCGTGGTCCCCTCGTGGGACCCGTTTTTCGACGTCTTTGCCAAGCTCTACCTGGATAAGCGGTTCGCGGGCCGGCAGAACCTGCTCGTCGGCGCGCTGCGGCGCTGGAACCTGCCGGCGTGGCTCCGGCCGGTGCCCTACCAGATGCCCGTCGGTGGGGGATTCGCGGGCCAGTCGGTCCTGGTGTTCGAGGTGGTCGACCCGCAGAGCCCCCCGGCGGCGGCGGGGCGGCTGGCGGAGTACCTGGTCGAGACCGGGCGCCTCGAGGACGCGGCGGCGGCCGGCGAGGCGCTGCGCCGGTTCCCCGGCGACGTCGGGGCCCTCGCCGCCCGGGCGCAGGTGGAGAGGGCGCTCGGCGACGACGCGTCATTCGCGCGGACCCTGGACACCCTGCTCGCCCGCCTCTCGAACGGGGGCGACCGCTACCTGCCCTGGGACCGGCGGGTGAGCCTGGCCATCGTCCTCACCCAGGGAAGGCGGATCGAGATGGCCCGCGACCAGGTGCGCCGCTGCCTGGAGGATGCCAGCGAGGCGAGGCTGCGGTCGCTTTCCACGGGCTCGCTTTTCGACCTGCTGGAGCTGGGGCGGTCGTTCGGGCTCGAGATCGCCGACGCCCGGCTGCGCGAGCTTGCGCTGGGCCTGCTGCCGGTCGATCTGCGCGGCCGCCTCTGAACCGGGTCAGGCGCGCGAGGACTGCCGGAACGACTCCCACTCGGCGTCGTCCTCGGGCACGGGCCCCGTGAGCGCGTCGTCGATGTCCTTCTGTGTCAGCCTCCACACGAGAATGGCGTGCCCAACGAAGGCATCCGGGGGCCGGGCCTGCGGCCGGCGGAGCCAGGCGCAGACGCGGGCCACGCGCAGGGCTACGAAGGGGGTGAACAGCTGCGCATAGGCCTTCTCGCGCCTGTCCTCCGGCAGGGCCGAGGCCTCGCCCATCAGGCGGCACACCGTCCGGTAGCTCGCCTCGTAGGTGCTGTTCCAGGGGCCCGCCGCAAGCGTCACGCCCTCGAGCACCGATGCGCTGACGCAGTAGTATCCCGGCAGGAGGGCGACCACCCTCGATTGCCGGTCCACGGCCGTGAACAGGTTCTGGCTCGGGATCCCCCGGTACTCGGGGCTGTCCATCCCCCTGTAGGCCAGGAAGGAAGGGACCGCGTTGCCTGGATCGTGCGCATCGAGCCAATCCTTGAGCTGGGGCAGCCCGAGGCCCCAGTCCTCGGAGCCGTCGGTGAGGTCGCGGTAGCCGTTCTCCGTCCCCCCCCCGAGCAGGTTCACGTAGGCCAGGTAATCCGGCCGCGCGCGGAAGGACGTGATCGAGAACCCGAGGACTCCGGCCGCCAGGGCGGAGCGCCGCCACCGGCCCCCGCCGGCCGCGAGGGCCGCCGAGCCCGCGAGCACGTAGAGGGCGGGATAGACGGCAAGGATGTGGCGCAGGCCTATGTCGACGTGCTGCAGCGACGCCGCGAGCATGACGGTTGCGACCAGGACCAGCCAGGGCGCGGAGTCGTAGAGCAGCCTGCGCCTGCCGGGGAAACGCAGCCAGCTCCATGCCCCCAGCCCGAGGATGGCGAAGAGGACCAGCGGGGTCTTGATCGCGAGGGCGTACGGGAAGAACGTGCGCCACCCGTGGTAGCTCCAGTGCCCGTGCATGAACGCCAGGCGCCCCTGGTTGAGGATGAGCATCGCGCTGGCGCCCCTCACATACCCCTCCGGGAGGAGGCGGTGGCCGAGCAGGAATTCGAGCGACGATCGGATGACCGGCGCGATCGGGCGGGGATCCGGGGGCAGCTCGGTCCAGGCCAGCCGCGTGTCGGCCGGCATCGAGCTGCCGGCAAACCGGAACTCGTAGTTGGCCCAGATGAACGCCGCGGCGGCGGCGGCGTGGAAGGCGAGGAGGGCGGCTGCGAGGAGCAGCTGGCGCGGGCGCCCGGCGCAGGCCCGCGCCCCGCCCCCGAGCTCGATCCTCCAGGGTTCGTTCCCGACGAGGCGCAGGGCCAGGAGGACGGCCGTGACGGGCACGATGAGGACGGCCGTCAGCTTGGCCAGGAAGAGGAGCCCAGTCGCGGCCCCGCTCAGGGCCAGCGTCCCCCAGGTCACCCGGTGCAGGAGCCTCCAGACGAGGAACGTGGACGCCGAGAGCGTCAGGGCCAGGGACATGTCCGTGGTGACCACGGCCGCCTGGGACAGGATCACGGGGCAGAGGGCGTACAGGAGGAGCGAGAGCAGGCCCCCCGGAGTCCCGAAAAGCCGGCGGGATGCCGCGAAGACAAGGAGCCCCAGCGCGGCGGAGAGGAGGACGGCCATCGAGCGGCCGGCGAGCAGCATCCGGTCCGGGTTGTTCCCGGACCTGAAGAAGAACTCCTCGCCCAGCTTGAAGTAGTCCGCGTCCCGCCAGTAGGCGTCGCCAGGCCCGCCCGGGAAGCGGGCCCCGGTCGCGAGCAGCGGCAGCGACGCCCACCGCTTGATGAGGTCGCCGTTGGCCGTGTCCACCCGGTAGTCGTGGGTGACCCACTCGCTGTAGCCCATGGTGAGGTGGTCGATCTCGTCTATGGCGAAGCCCCTGCGGCCCATCGCCGACAGGGCGAGGAGCACGTGGAGCGCGAGCAGCGCGCAAACGGCGGCCAGGGTCGCCTTCCTCGGCGGGTGCGTCTCGGTGGGTTGCACTTGGGGTACGGGCCATGTCAGGGGAAAACCGCTGGACCCGCAACACCGGGGCTTGGGCCCCGCGCCGGACGGGGCGGCGCGCGCAAGGCGCCCCGGCCAAACCGGGGGTTGATTACGCGGCGCCGGGCCACGTAAATCATGCCCATGCAAGCGCAAGGCCCGCCCCCGTCGGCACGGCTCCGGTCCGCGGGATGGGCGGCTGCGATCCTCGGGCTCGTCCTCGCATGCTACTGGCCCGCGCTCGGCGGGGGCCTTGTCTGGGACGACGCCTCGCATGTGACCCGCCCGGACCTGCGGTCGTGGGAGGGGCTCAGCCGCATCTGGCTCAGCTTCCGGGCCACCGAGCAGTACTACCCGGTCCTGCACAGCGCGTTCTGGCTGGAGCACCGGCTGTGGGGCGACTCGGCGCTCGGTTACCACCTCGCCAATGTCGCCCTGCACTCTCTCGACTGCCTGCTCTTCATGGCGGCGCTGGTGCGGTTGGGCGCTCTTCGCGAGGCGGTCGGTCCCGCGGACGGGACCGGCGCGCGCCCGGGGCCGCTCCCGGCTGGGGCGGCCGCGCTCGCGGCCGCGCTCTTCGCCGTCCATCCCGTCTGCGTGGAGTCCGTGGCGTGGATAGCCGAGCAGAAGAACACGCTGTCCCTCGCGTTCTACCTGCTGGCCGGGCTGGCCTACCTGGACTACAGGGAGGGCGGGCGCCTTCGCGCCTACCTCCTGGCGTCGGGCCTATTCGCCCTGGCCCTCGGGACGAAGAGCGTCACCTCGAGCCTCCCGGCGGCGCTCCTGGTCGCGCTCTGGTGGGCCACCGGGCGCGTCTCCTGGAGGCGCGACGGGACCGCGCTCCTTCCCTGGTTCGCAGCCGCACTGGCGGCCGGCCTGTCCACCGCCTGGATCGAGCGGACGGTGATCGGGGCCAGCGGCGCCCGGTTCGCGTTCTCGGCGGGCCAGAGGGTGCTCCTCGCCTCGCGCGACGCCTGGTTCTACCTGGGAAAGCTCGCCTGGCCGCGCACCCTGCTCTTCTTCTACCCCCGCTGGGACGTCGCGCTGGAGTCCCGGGGATGGTACGGCTACCTGGCGGCGTCCGTCGCGCTGACGGCGGCGCTCTGGCTCCTTCGCAGGCGCCATCGCGGCCCCCTGGCGGCGTGGCTCTTCTTCGTGGGATCGCTGTTCCCGGCGCTCGGCTTCTTCAACGTGTACCCCTTCCTCTTCTCTTACGTCGCGGATCACTTTCAGTACGCGGCGAGCCTGGGCGTCCTGTCGGCGGCGGCCATCGGCTTCTCGGCCGCCGTGGCGCGCGCGGCGCGCCCCGTTCGCGCCGCGGGCTGGGGCCTGGCGTGCCTCGCCGTGGCCGCGCTCGCCCTAAAGTCGAACGCGCAGAGCCGCGAGTACCGGGGCGCCGAGAGCCTCTACAGGGCCATCCTCGCTGGGAACCCGGCGTGCTGGAAGGCCCACACCCTGCTCGGCGACGAGCTTCTGGCCGGCCCGGCGCGCCCCGGCGAGGCTCTGGAGGAGTTCGGGAAAGCCGTCGAACTGGAGCCGGAGGATGCCGAGGCGCAGAACAACCTCGGCAGCCTGCTCCTGCGGGTGCCCGGCCGGAGGGCGGACGCGATCGAGCACCTCGGGCTCGCCGCGAGGTACGGGCCCTACATGGCGGAGCCCCACCTGAACCTGGCGGACGCCTGGTCAACGACGCCCGGGCGGGCGGCCGACGCGGTGGCCGAGTACCGCGAGGCCCTGCGCATCAACCCGAACCTCGTCGCCGCGCACTACGGCCTGGCGAACACGCTGTCCGGCGTCCCCGGGGGGGAGGCCGGGGCCATCGCAGAGTACGGGCGTGCGCTGCAGCTCGATCCGGGCAACGTGCCGGCGAGGGTCAACCTGGCGGGCGAGCTAGAGCGGGTGCCGGGCCGCGAGGCGGAGGCGCTCGAGGAGTACGCCCGGGTGCTGCGGGCCCACCCGGACCTCGCGCCCGTCCACTACGACCTCGCCATCGCGCTCTCGCGCCTTCCGGGGCGCGCCGACGACGCCATCGCCGAGTACCTCGAGGCGCTCAGGATCGACCCGCGCTTCGCCGACGCGCACAAGAACCTGGGCGTCGAGTACGCCCGCAAGGGGCGGATGGACGAGGCGGAGCTCCACTGGAGGCGGGCGCTCGAGCTTGATCCGGGATTCTCCGACGTCCGCGCGATGCTGCGGTCGATCGAGCAGGCGGGGGCGCGGTAGTCCGCGGGCAGGAGGTGTTGAACGGCCCCGGCTTACGTGTATATTGCGCGCCCATGACAGCCCCAGCATATCTCGGCCTATGCCTCGCAGCGCTTGTTTGCCTTCCCTGCAGGGGGGCGGAGACGGCTCCACTGCCGGCGGAGACCAGGGCCGAGCTCAAGGGATTTGCAGCGGACGCGCAGCGGGAGCTGCGGGACAACATCCTTCCATTCTGGCTCGCCAACGCGCGCGACCGGGAGCACGGGGGCTTCCACTCGTTCATCGGCGAGGACATGAAGGTGCGGGACGACCTGCCGCACGGCCTGGTCCTCACGAGCCGGATACTCTGGACGTTCTCCGCCGCCTACCGGGCCTACCGTGACCCGCAATACCTGGAGATGGCCCGGTGGGCCTACCGGGACCTCATGGACCGGTTCGTCGACAGGGAGGACGGCGGATTCCTCTGGGCGGTCCGCCCTGACGGCAAGCCCGCCGGCCCGCCCGGCGGCGGGCCCGGTAGCGGGCGCAAGGTGATCTACGGCGAGGCCTTCGCGATATACGGCCTGTCCGAGTACTACCGCGCGACGGGCGACATCGCGGCCCTTCAGCAGGCGGTCGAGGTCTACGGGCTCATCGAGAAGAACGACCATGACGCGGTGAACGGCGGCTACTTCGACGTGCTCGACCGCCAGTGGAAGAGGGTCGGGGAGGCGCCGAAGGGGGCCCCGTTCGGGGTCGCGCCCAAGTCGCAGAACTCCCACATCCACATCCTCGAGGCCTTCGCCAACCTGCTGCGGGCCTGGCCCGACGAGGGGCTGCGCGGGCGCGAGCGCGAGCTCGTCGAGCTTACCCTGAGCCGGATCATCGACGCGCGCACGCACCACCTCATCCTCTTCATGAAGGACGACTGGACCCCGATAGGCGACGGGGTCTCCTACGGCCACGACATCGAGCTAAGCTGGCTGCTCGTCGAGGCCGCCCAAGTGGTGGGCGACCCCGCGCTTGTCGCGCGGGCGCGCCAGGAGTCGGTTGCGATGGCCCGCGTCGCCAACGCCCAGGGCATCGACGGCGACGGCGGCGTGTTCACCGAGGGCGGCCCGAAGGGCCCGACCGAGATGGACAAGGAGTGGTGGGAGCAGGCCGAGGCCGCTGTCGGCTTCCTGAACGCCTACCAGGTCTCGGGGGACCCGGGGTTTCTGTCGGACTCGATGAGGAGCTGGCGCTTCATCCAGGACAAGCTCGTGGACCGCCAGCACGGCGACTGGCACAACACCCTGAGGCGCGACGGCACGCCGATGATGGAGCTCCCGGAATGGGGCGGCGGGACCGAGCCGGCAGCGAAGCTGAGCCTCTGGAAGTGCCCGTACCACAACAGCCGCTCGTGCATGCAGGTGATCGAGCGGGTGGGGGAGCTTCTCGGCTGCGCCCCGGGGGGCTAGGCGCCCCGCCGGCTCAGCCGGCGAGAAGGAGCTCCAGCATCTTCCGGTCGAGCTTGTGGCCCCGGAAGTCCTCGTAGGCCACGTCGGTGCGCTCGCTGTCGACGATGCCGAACGGGCCCCGCAGGTTCCACATCGCCCAGCCCCAGCCGGCCTGCCCCCAGAGAGCGAGCAGGTCCCCCATCCAGCCGAGGCAGGCCTCGTGCGGCGTCCTGCTGAAGCAGCCCCACTCGCCGACGTGGACGGGCACCCCGAGGTCGGTCAGGGGCTTCCACCGGGTGATGAGCTCGGCCCGCAGCTTGCCGCGGTCCCAGAGCACGCCGTGCCTGTCGGCCATGGGCCAGCTGGGCCGCTCGAAGGACTCGAACTCGCCGGGGGGCACCCAGTCGGCCGTGTAGTGGCTGATCATCTTCGGCAGGTAGCCGCGCGTGCTCTGGACGACGCCCTGGTCGACGAGGCCCATCACCGGGCTCTGGCCGAGGTCCGCCCCGTCGGCCACGATGAGCCGCTCGGCGCTCACCTCGCGGATGACGGCGATCAGGGCGCGGGCTATCTCCACGTAGCGCGACTGGTCGGTCATGAACGGCGGCTCGTTGAACAGGTCGAAGCTCAGGCGCGAGCTCGGCACGTCCCGGTACCGCTTGGCGAGGAAGCGCCAGTGGTGCCTGGCGGCGTCCAGGGCGAGCTGCATGGAGTCCGCCGGGCCGCCGAAGAGCTGGTGCGGCTCGAGCTCGCGGCCGTTGACGCAGTAGCCCGGGATGCGGTGGAGGCAGAGGTTGATGTAGACGCCGTGGCGCCGGCCCATCTCGATGGCGTCGTCGACCGGCGCGAGCGCGCCGGCGTCGATCCTCATCCAGTCCTTCGGGTCGGACCACGCCCAGTACGAAAGCGGAAGGCGGGCGAAGTTGAATCCCCACGCGGCCATCCACTCGAAGTCGGACTCGCGGAACGCAAGGACGCGCCGGCCGCGCGACCCGCCGGAAAGGTTGAACCCGCGCCAGCGCGGGATGCGCGGCTGGGGCCGCACGGCGGGCCCCTGCCCCTGCGAGGCCACCATCGTGGCCGCCGCGCCGGCGGCCGTGAGCATGATGAATCTCCGGCGGTTCACGGGCGCGCTAGTGGACCGACCTGGACGGCGCCCCCGGGTGCGCCGCGTCGCCGGCGAGCCCCGCGTCCGCCAGGCCGGGGCAGCCCTCGGCGTCCAGGGCGTACTGGAAGTAGTCCGGCGGATTGGGGCCCCACGTGACGTCGCAGTCCCGGAAGGCGACGCCGGCTGCGCGGCGGAGCAGGAATCCGCTGGTCCCCATCTCGGGCATGGGGGACGTTGCGTTGGGGCGCAGGTCCTGGCGGCCCCCCGGGAAGGCCGAGGGCCGGTCGATGTGGATCGAGACGCGGTCGAAGCGGATGTTCTCGATGTGCCCGGGCTCGGCCGCGTAGACGACGGCGCCGTTCTCGGAGCGGCAGTCGAGGTTGGAGAAGCGGATGTCGCGGATGGCGCCGAGGCGGCCGTGCTCGGTCCAGGGAACGGCCTCAATCTGGATGGGCTCGCCGCGCCCCCACCACATCGAGTCGAATATCCTGGTCTCAATGATGAGGTTGGTGAAGAGCGCCCGCTCAATGTTGCCCTCGAGGCTCAGGCGCACGGCGACGCCGCGGTGGCTGTCCCTGATGATGCAGTCGCTCACGACCACGTCGCGGATGTCGCCGGACACGTCGCAGCCGAGCACGATTCCCGACGAGCGCGACCGGAGCGTGCACCCGGAGATGACGACGTTCTCGCAGGGCCGGTTAATCCCCTCGCTCAGCGGGACCGCCTTCAGGGAGATGCAGTCGTCGCCGGTCTCGATATGGCAGCCGCGGATCCGCACGTTCGACGACCGGTCGACGTCGATGCCGTCGTTGTTGGGCATCTTCAGGTCGCCGTTGATGCGGATGGAGTCGATCGACACGTCGTCGCACCCGAGGAGCCTGAGCGTCCAGTAAGCGGAGTTGGTCAGCGAGAAGTCCCGGAGCAGGACGCGCCTGCAGCCCTTCAGAACCATCGTGAATGGCCGAAGCTCGACGCATTTGTATATGAACGGGGTGTCCTCGGACACATAGGCCATCCCGTTGCCGTCGATCCGGCCCGGGCCCGTGACCGCGACGTCCTCGGCGTTGTCCGAATACACGATCACCCCCATCATCGGAACCGGGCCGGGATCGAACGACACGGGCGGGGGGGCGAACCGCGTGAAGTCCCCGTGGTGGGGGCTGCCCTGGAGGAGGGCGCCGCGCTCGAGGTGCAGGTCGACGCGGCTCTTAAGCTCGATCGTGCCGATCGTGACGCGCAGGCCCGCGGGGACGACCACCCGGCCCCCGCCCTGGCCCGAGCATGCGTCGATCGCCCTCTGGATCGCGGCGGTGTCGGCCCGGATGTCCTGTCCGGTCGCCCCGTATTCGCGGACGTCGTAGGTCGACGCCGGCCCGGCGGACGACAAGGGGGGAACAAGCATGGCGAGGCTGAGGAGGTACTCGGTGCGCACGGAGGTTTATTTGCGGCCGCCCGGGGTTCGCCCGATTCGGTTCCCCGCGGCCGCAGGAGTGCAAGGCAAACCGGGTTTACGCTCGGGCGCAACCGGTTACGGCTGCGCGCGGCGCCTGGTCTGCCGGTGCTTACACGGCGAAGAAGGATGGCTTCTCAACTTCCTGACAAAGGATCTCATTAACAGATGCACTGGTTCCGGATACGCTGTCGCCGTCCTCCTTCAATTCTTGGGCAAACCCCCTGACAGCCTGTAATTTCCACGGGCCGTTGTGTCCAAGCCCCATTACCTCGATGAAGCTAAAGATTATCGGTTCGCCCTTGCCGAACATTCCTTGGCAGCGAAGGCCGGCGGGCAATTCGGACACCATGTGGCGCTACAGTGAAAACCCCGTCGTGGGGCGCCGGCCGCTCCCGCGGGTCACAGGGATATACAACAGCGCGGTCGTCCCCTGGAAGGGCGGGTTCATCGGCGTCTTCCGCACCGAGAGCATGAGCCGCGTCCCGCACCTGCACGTCGGCCGCAGCCCGGACGGCCTCAAGTTCGCGTTCGAGCGGAAGCCCATCGACCTGAAGTGCGACGACCCCGAGGTCCGCAGGTTCGAGTATGCGTACGACCCGCGCGTCACCCCAATCGACGGGGTGCACTATGTCACCTGGTGCAACGGCTACCACGGGCCGACCATCGGGATCGCCAGGACGACCGACTTCGCGAGCTTTGAGCAGCTGGAGAACGCCTTCCTGCCGTTCAACCGCAACGGCGTGCTCTTCCCGCGCAGGTTCGGTGGGAAATTCCTGATGCTCAGCCGGCCCTCGGACACCGGCCACACGCCGTTCGGCGACATATTCGTCAGCGAGAGCCCCGATCTCATGTACTGGGGCAGGCACCGCCACGTGATCGGCCGCGGCGGGCCGTGGTGGCAGGGAACGAAGATCGGCGCCGGCCCGTCGCCGATCGAGACGAGCGAGGGCTGGCTGCTCTTCTACCACGGCGTCAC
>CAZCAJ010000075.1:0-15496 GCA_964496645.1 uncultured Opitutaceae bacterium | reverse complement strand
AAATGACGATGGACCGCGACGAGCTGCGTCGCCTGCATTTCGTCAACGCGCTCTTTGCCCACGTGACCGGCCAGGACCTCTACCTGGCGCACCAGATAAAATCGGCCATCGCGTTCAGCCTCGCCGAGCTCGAGGCGCAGGCGGCCGCCGGCCCCGTTCCCGAGTCGACCTATGCCGCGGCGTTCAACGCGGCGGCCGCGCGCCTCCTCGACCGGCTTTACACCCATATCCCCCGCCACGGTTTCTTCCATTGGGACGCCTCGAGGACGCTGCATTCGGGAACCCCTCTGTTCGCCCGCGCCGAGGTGATGGCCGGGCTGAAGCAGCTGGCCCCCTTCCGCGAGGCGACGCTCCTCATCACGAACCTGAGGCCGGCCGTCCTTCCCCCAAGGCGGCGCGAGACGCCGAGGCGCCGCCGCGAATACGACGACCTCCTGGCCTTCCTGCGCGACCTGACGGCCGCGCGGTCGCCGTCCGGGGCCGACCTGACGCTCTTGTTCTTGTGACCGGGCCCGCGACGCGCTACCCCGGTGGCTCAAAATGAAAAAGACCCTGTTCCAGCGGATCATCGACCGTGAGATCCCGGCAAAGATACAATACGAGGACGAGCGCTGCATCGCGATCCATGACATCCAGCCCCAGGCCCCCGTCCACGTCCTGATCATCCCGAAGAAGCCCATCGCGCGGGTGTCCGAGGCCGCCGACGCCGACGAGGGCGTCCTCGGCCATCTCCTCGTCGTCGCGCGCGACGTCGCGGTGAAGATGGGCCTCGGGGGCGGGTACCGGATCGTGATCAACAACGGCCCCGACGCCTGCGAGAGCGTCCCCCACCTCCATCTTCACCTGCTCGCCGGGCGCCAGATGGGCTGGCCGCCGGGCTGAGGCCGCGGGGCGCTCACCCGAGCCAGCGGGCCAGCCAGGACCGGACCTCGCCGTACCACGCGCGGCTGTCCTCGCCGCGCGAGATCCAGTGGTTCTCGTCCGGGAATACGAGCAGCCGGCTCGGCACCCGGAGGCGCTGCAGGTAGGTCCAGTTCTCGATCGTGTTGTTCATCGGCACGCGCGCGTCCTTCTCGCCGACGCTGAGCAGGATGGGGGTCACCCATCCCGTGCCCTTGAAGTGGTTGCCCGCGTAGCGGACCGGGTTCTGCTCGCGCCAGACGGGGCCCTGCTCCCAGACCGGCCCGCCCTCCATCAGCTCGCGGCTGTAGACGAAGTCGCTCGTCGCCCACTGGGACTCCAGGTTGACGAGGCCGGCGTGGGAGACGATGCACCTGAAGCGCGTCGTCGTGGCCTCCATCCAGTTCGCCAGGTGGCCGCCGTAGCTCGCCCCGGCCGCGGCCTGTCGCGACCCGTCGATGAACGGGTACCTCTGGATTGCCACGTCCGCCGCCTGGTTGATCTCGTCTGCCGGGGTCCTCAGGGGGTCGAGCTGGATCGCCTGGCCAAACGCCTCGCCGGACCCGGTCGAGCCCGAGTAGTTGGTCATCACCAGGACGTAGCCGGGCGCGGCGAGCAGGGCGTAATTCCAGCGGACGAGCCACGCGTCCCGCGCCATCTCCGCAGGCCCGCCGTGCATGACGACAAGCAAGGGGTACCTGCCAAGCGGCGTGAACCCGGCCGGGCGCATGAGGAAGCTCTGTATCGCCCGCCCCTTCGCGCTCGTGAATGTGAAGCTCTCGATGGAAGGGAGGTCGAGCGCCTTTAGCCCGTCGGAGTTGAAGGACGTGACGGCGTCGAGCGTCGCCTTCTCGGGATTGACCCGGACCACCTCGGCGGGGCTCGCCGCGCTGTCGTAGGTGGCGACGATCGCGGCGCCGCCGATCGCCAGGTTGGAGATGCATCCCTTCTCCGGCAGGCCGACTGCGCGGACTGGGCCGCCCCCGGCCGGAACCGAGTAGAGGCGCTCATGCCCTGCCGCCTCGGCGGTGAAGTAGACGGTCGCGCTGTCCGACGAGGAGGCGAAGCGGCGCACCGTCAGGTCCAGCGCGCCGGTCAGCAGCAGCCGGTCCGACTGCCGGAAAGGCCACGGGAACGAGGCGACCCGGGCATGGTGGTACACCTTGCCGTCGCCGCCCTTCCTCACCTTGGCGAGCAGCGCCCCGCCGTCCGGGCGGAAGGCCGGCGTGCTGTAGCTGTCTGCGCCCTGGGTCAGGGCGATGGGCTCGCCGCCGGAGGCCGGGACCGCAAAGAGCTGCACCGGGGCCTCGGCAAAGGCCGAGTTGTCGTTTTCGGACGTCGCCGCAAATACGACCGACTTGCCGTCGGGGGCCCACGTGACATCGGTCTCCTCGCCCGTCTCGGTCTCCCGCAGGAAGTAACCCGGCATCGCCGCCAGCCGGGTGCCCGCCAGCAGGTCGCGCGCCTTCGATGACCCCTTCAGGTCCTGCACGAACGGATGGGCCCTCCTGTCATCGAGCCAATGGTCCCAGAGCCTGATCGGGAACCCGTCGAAGGTCCGCATGTTGGCCTTTGTCCTCGCAACGTCGGCCGGCGGAACGTCGCTGACGAACAGGATCGAGGAGCCGTCCGGACTCCAGACCGGGGACCGCGCGCCCGTCCCGACGTGAGTCAAGCGCGCTGCGTCGCCGCCGTGCGCCAGGTCGAGCACATAGATCTCCGGGACCTCGTCGCCCTCGCGCTTTGCCGCGAATGCCAGCCTTTGCGAGTCGCGGCTCCACGCGGCGCCTGCCGGGGCGCCCTTGCCGCGCGTGATCTGCCGGGAGCCGGCGCTGCCGTCCGCGGGGCTTATCCAGAGATTGGCCTCCTGGTCCTTGGGGTCGTAGGCCGGGGAGACGACAAGGTAAACCACCCATCGGCCGTCGGGGCTCGGCACCGGCTGCCCCACCCTCTTCATCAGCCAGAGATCCTCGTGGGTGATCGGGCGTCCCGCGGCGCCGGCGGGCGCTGCAGCGGCCCCGACGAGGAGAGCGCCAAGTGCGCATGCGAGGACGGGCGCGGGTTTCATGAGTGGCGGCGCCAGAAAATGGCGGGCTTTCCGCCGGGCGTCCAGTGCGAGAATCGCGCGCTCCCCTCAGGCGCCCGTGCCCTCGGCCGCGTCCCGCAGGGCGGCCGCCAGGAAGTCGAGGACCTGCAGGACCCGCACCGGCGCCTGCCCGTGGGCGCGGGCCAGGCGGTCCGCGGCCATCCCGTGCCAGATCACGCCGCGGCATGCAGCCGCCAGCGGATCGTCCGGCGTCTGGGCGAGGAGCCCGCCGACGAGGCCCGACAGGACGTCGCCGCTGCCTCCCCTGGCCAGTACGGGCCCGCCAAAGAGGCTGTGGTAGACCGCCCCGCCGTCGCAGACCCGAGTGACCGGCCCCTTCTGGACGACGACCCCGGGCAGGGCCGCGCACAGCGCCCGCAGGCTCGCCCCGAGGGCGATCCTCGAGAACTCGCCCGCATGGGGCGTCAGGATCCGCGGCGCCGTCCCTGCGCGCACGATGTCGGGCTGAAGCGCGTCGGCGTCGACCACAAGGGGCACGGACGAGGCCTTGACGATCTCCATCGCCAGCGAAAGGGTCTCCGGGTCGCGCCCGAGGCCGGGCCCGATGGCGAGCGCTGTCGCACGCGCGGCGCCCGCCGCGACCTGCTCCAGGGCGCCCCTCGCCAGCCCGCCGCCCGGTGCCTCGGGCAGGCCCACCCACATGGCCTCCGGGGCGCGCGACGCGAATGCCGGCGCGAGGCTCCTGGGCACGAACGCGGTCACCAGCCCCACGCCGCTGCGCAGGGCCGAGAGCGCCGCCATCAGAACGGCTCCCGGAAACCTCGAAGAGCCGCCCACCACGACCAAGTGGCCCTGGCTGCGCTTGTCCGACGCCGCGGGGCGTAGCCCGGCCAGCGGCCCGAGGATCGAGGGCAGGATGACCCGGTCTCCCTCCCCCCCGCCGCGGTCGCCAGCGAAGAACCCGAGGTCCAGATAGCGCGGCCTACCCGCGTTGGCGCATCCGATGATGGGCGCCTTCACGGAGCCGGTTGCGTAGGTGAAGTCCGCGCGGAACGCGCCAGGCTCGTCGAGCCCGCTCGGGAGGTCGACCGCGGCGCGGAGCCGGATCCGGCACCGCGCCGCCGCGGCAATGGCCGCCAGGGCCTCCGGCGGCAGCGGCGGCCGGTACTGGATGCCGAAGATCCCGTCCATGCAGATGTCGTATGCGCCCGACGGCGCCGCGGCATCGTCCACGCGTCCCCGGCAGCTCTCGCACAGCTCCCGCCGGGCCCGCGCGGCGAGCGGGCCCAGTCCCCTCGCGCCAAAGGCGAAAAGGACGTCGGCGGCCGCCCCCGGGAACCGCTCCAGGACCTCGCGCGCCGCGATGAGCGCGTCGCCCGCGTTGTTCCCCTTGCCCGCCAGGACCAGGACGCGGCCGGCCTCCGGGAATCCCCCGGCCTCCCCGAGGTCCGCCAGCGCGGCGGCCGCGACCGACCGGCCGGCGCGCCTCATCGCCGTCCATTCCTTGCCCTCGTCGCCCCCGAAGAGAGCCGCCTCGAGAGAGCGCGCGTCGCCGGGCGAGAGGACCGGATGGCTGGGTATGGCGGACTCTGGCATGGCCCGGTCCCCCGCTATTTCTGCGGCTCCGGCGCCGCGACCGGCAGCGTCTGGCGGGCGGCCTCCGAGAGCGCCTTCAGGTTCTCCCTGTCCACCTCGCCCAGCCATTCCTGGCGCTGGCGGGCGGTCTCGGTGAACTGGAGCGGAGACTCGTCGACCACCCCGTGGGTGAGGACAGGCCGGCTCAGCTTGGAGATGGACCGGAAGAAGTAGCCGTTCGCGGTCCTGAGCACCTCGTAGCACTCCGAGTAGCTCATCGTGTCCGGACTCCACAGCGCCACCTCGGTAGTGTCGTTGCTCCAGACGGCGTACTTGTCCCAGGCGGCGAACACCGCCTCGATCGTGGTGACCCTCGGCGCGGCGGCCGGCCTGGCTGGCCTGCTCTCGGCGGCCTCCTTCGCCGGCCTGGCGGGGGGATCCACCGCGGCGCGCCTCGGCAGGGCCAGGACAAAGAGCGCGCCGAGCACGAAGCCTAGCGTCACCCAGGACGGGATCTGCGACGGCTTGCGCTGGACCGGCTCCGATGGATTGTCGTCGTCCATCTCTAGGTTGCCCGGGCTCAGCCGCGCACGAGCGCCGCCACCGCCACCGCGACCGTCTCGGTGTGGGAGAGCGTGAGGATGACCCGCGTCGCGCCGACCTCGCTAAGCAGCGCGTCCCCCTTTGAGTCGAGCCGGACGAGAGGCTCGCTCCTGGGGCCGTGGTACACCGAGACCGACCGCCAGCCGAGGTGGGACCCGATCCCGGTCGTCAGGCACTTCGAGACGGCCTCCTTGGCCGCGAAGCGGGCCGCAAGGTGCTTGTGCGGGTGCGCCATCCTGAAGCAGTACGCGCGCTCCTCGTCGGTGAACACCCTCTCGAGGAACCGGTCGCCCTGGCGCTCCACAGCCCTCCTGATCCGCGCGACCTCGATCACGTCGGCGCCGAGCCCGATCAGGACGCCGCCGGGGGGCAACTGGAGGCTCACGGGTTCATCCGCGCCCTCATTTCGCGGACGGCCTCGTCGATTCCCGTGAACAGCGCGCGGCTCAGGATGCTGTGGCCGATGTTCAGCTCGTGCAGGTGGGCGACGGTCCTCACCTCGGCGATGTTCACATAGTTGATCCCGTGCCCCGCATTCACCTTCAGCCCTAGGTCGTGGGCGCGGACCGCGCCGAGCCTGAGCCGCTGGAACTCCTGGGCCCTGCGCGGCGTGCCGAACGCATTCGCATACGCGCCGGTGTGCAGCTCCACCGCGGACGCGCCCAGCTTGGCGGAAAGCTCGATCTGGGCCTCGTCCGGGTCGATGAACAGGCTCACCTCGATCCCGGCGTCGCCCAGGGCCTTGATGCACGCCCGGACGCGGTCCCTCTCCGCTGCGACGTCGAGCCCGCCCTCCGTCGTGACCTCCCGGCGGTTCTCGGGCACCACGCACACGGCCTGCGGCAGGAGCTTGAGCGCGAAGACCGTCATCTCCGGCGCGCATGCGATCTCGAGGTTGAGCCGCGTGGACACGGCCTCGCGCAGGCGCCAGACATCCCTCTCCTGGATGTGCCGGCGGTCCTCCCTGAGATGCACCGTGATCCCGTCCGCCCCGGCCCGCTCGGCCCTCTCGGCAAGCGCGACCGGGTCGGGTTCCACGTTTCCCCCCACGCCCTGAGCCGAGTCCCGGTAGCGGGCCTGGCGCAGCGTCGCGCAGTGGTCGATGTTCACGCCGAGGAGAATCACCCCCGCATCCAAGCAAAGATCGGCCTCCCGGCCAACCTTCAAAAAGAGCCTATGTTTCCGCGCGCTTCCTGTAGACGACCTGGGTCTTGGACGGCAGGTACCCGAGCGAGGGGTAGAATGCGTGGCTCTCGAGGCGCGTCGCGTTGCTGCGCACGACGACCGTCTCGGCCGAGATCTCCCTCGCCCACGTCTCGGCCCGGGCGACCAGGCTCCGGCCGACCCCCTGGCGACGCATGCCGTCCGCGACGATCAGGCCGATGATCTCGACGCGGAATCCGGACTCCAGGGCCTCGCTGCAGTGGGCCTGGAGCCAGCCGCAGATCCCCCCCCGCCGAAGCTCGGCGACGACCACCCGCTGGTCGTCCCGCGCGAGTATCCTGCGCAGGCGCTCGCGGACCGTCCTTGCCTCGACGGGGTAGCCCAGCGCCCCGGAAAGGATCGCGATGGACCTCGCATCCTTGGTGGCCGCCGCGCGGATCTTGAACTCGCTTGGCATGGCTGTGTTCGGAGCCGGGCGGGCCGGCCCGCCAGGGGCGCCGATGCCAAGCCGGCGGACTTGCGCGCTCAGGCGCGTTGCGCCATCGGCACGTAGTCCCGCTTCACCGGCCCGATGTAGACCTGCCTTGGCCGGTAGATCCGGCCCTTGGGGGTTGCCGCCACCTCGTACCAGTTCGCGATCCACCCGGGCGTCCGCCCGATCGCGAAGATCACCGTGAACATGCTGGTCGGTATCCCGAGCGCCCTCATGATGATCCCGCTGTAGAAGTCGACGTTCGGATAGAGCTTGCGGGAGAGGAAGTAGTCGTCCTTGAGCGCCGCCTCCTCGAGCTTCTTGGCGATCTCGAGCAGCGGGTCGTTGATGCCGAGCTTCTTGAGGACGTCCTCGCACGCCTTTCCGATGATCTTCGCCCTCGGGTCGAAATTCCGGTACACCGGGTGGCCGAACCCCATGAGCCGGCTGTCCTTCGAGCCCAGCTTCGCCGCGGCGATGAACCGCGTGCCGTCGTCGCCCTCCGCATGGATCGCGTGGAGCATCTGCATCACCGAGACGTTCGCGCCGCCGTGCAGCGGCCCGGACAGGGCGCAGATTCCGGCGGAGATCGACGTGAAGAGGTTGGCGGCGCTCGAGCCGACGGTGCGGACGGTCGAGGTGGAGCAGTTCTGCTCGTGGTCCACGTGCAGCAGGAGCAGCAGGTTGAGCGCGCGCGCGATCTCGGGTTCCGCGACGTAGTCCTGGTACGGCTCCGAGTACATCATGTGCAGGAAGTTGTCGCAGAACGGCAGGTCCTGCTTCGGGAAGACATAGGGCAGGCCCTTCTGGTAGCGGTATAGCATCGCGCCGATCGTCCTCACCTTCGAGATCGCCATCGCCGCGGCGAGGTCGAAGTTGGCGAGGTCCTTCTCGAAGCTGTTGGCCGCCAGGTGGGGATAATGGGCGGCGAGCGAGGCGACGATCGACGAGAGCATCGCCATAGGCGGCGCGTCTCTCGGGTACCCCTCGAAGACGCGCTGCATCTGCATCTCTATCGCCGCGTTCTGCCTGAGAAGCATGCCGAAGGCCTTCCGCTTGGCGGCGTTCGGCAGCTCGCCGTAGATGACGAGGTACGCGGTCTCGACAAAGTCGCTGTGCTCGGCCAGCTGCTCGATAGGGATGCCCCGGTGCCTCAGGATGCCGTTGTCGCCGTCCAGGTAGGTTACGGCGCTCACGCACGAGCCGGTATTTCCGTAACCCTGATCGTAGCAGATGAAGCCCGTGTCCGCCCGCAACTTGCGGGTGTCGATCGCCTTCTCCCCCTCTGAACCCACCATCACCGGGAGGGGATATTCCTTGTCGTCCAGCTTGAATGAGGCGGTGTGGGGCATTCCTGACCGAGCCAAGCTAGAATTGAGCCGCTTGCAAAGAAAAGTTCGGTGTCCCGCGATGAATTCGCTCGCCTTATTGGCCGATTACTTCGGCTACCGCCAGGGCTGCGAAGTTGCGATAGATTTGCAACCCTCTGGCCTGGCTCTTCTCAGGGTGGAATTGGGTCGCGAAGAGCCGTCCTCGGGAGATCGCCGCGACGAACGGGGGTCCGTAGTCGCACTCGCCTAGGACGAGACCGCGGTCGTCAGGCACGCAGTGGTAGCTGTGGACGAAGTAGAACGACTCGCCCTCGTCCGCCAAGCCCACCTGGATAGCGGTCCCCGGCCGGACAAACCGCACGGTGTTCCAGCCCATGTGGGGGACCTTGAGCGGCCTTTCCAGCCTGAAGCGTTCCACCCGTCCGGGGAAGATCCCGAGCCCTCTCACGCCGCCCTCCTCCGACGAGTCGAACAGGGCCTGCATGCCCAGGCACACGCCGAGGAAGGGCAGATCGCGCGCGATCCAGCGCCTGACCGTCGCGTCGAGGCCCGACGTGCGCAGCGACAGGACGCAGTCCCGCAGCGCCCCGACCCCGGGGAGGACCATGGCGTCCGAGCCGCACTCGTCAGCCTCGGCCGGCGTGCGCACGACAATGGGCGTCGCGCCGACGGCCTCAAGGGCCTTGGTGACGCTGCGCAGGTTGCAGATGCCCGTGTCGATGACGGCGACGCGCGCGCTCATCAGGGCGGGATCAAAGGCTGCCCTTTGTGCTCGGGAGCAGGCCCGACGCGCGCGGCTCGATCTGGGTGGCGCCGTCGAGCGCCCTTCCAAGGGCCTTGAAGACCGCCTCGGCGACATGATGCGGCTCCTCCCCGTAGACCAACTCGACGTGGAGGTTCGCGCCGAGCGCGTTGCTGAAGGCCCGGCAAAACTCCTTCACGAGGACCAGGTTGAAGTCCCTTACGAACATGGACGGCGCCTCGACGCGGTATGCGAGGTGGGGTCGGCCCCCGATGTCCACGACGACCCGCGCGAGGGCCTCGTCCATCGGCAGGATGAAGAACCCGTAGCGCCTGATGCCCACCTTGTCGCCGAGAGCCTTCTTGAAGGCCTGGCCGAGCACGAGCCCGACATCCTCAACCGTGTGGTGGTAGTCGACGTCGACGTCGCCCTTTGCCTTGACCGTCAGGTCGAAGAGGCCGTGCTTGGCGAACAGCGCCAGCATGTGGTCGAAGAACCCGATGCCTGTGGCGATCTTGGAGCGGCCGGTGCCGTCGATCGCGAGCACAACCGAAATGTCTGTCTCGGCCGTCTTCCGGGAGACGTTTGCTACGCGCTTGGAGGTGCCTTTAGCCATGCTTCGAGGGTATGATCGAGGACGAGCATCTCGTCTTCGCTGCCGACGCTGATCCGCAGGAACGAAGCGGTCAAGGCGTCGCTCGGAAAGTGGCGCACCAACACCTTGCGCGAGAATAGGAAGTCGAAGGCCCCCCTCGCGATCCCGGGCCCGGTGCGGCCGCGCCCGTCCCGCGGCTCCGTGCAGACGAAGTTTGCCTGCGACGGGAAGGTGAACCAGCCCCTCCCCTCGCTCCACTTCTTGACATACAAGTCCCTCGTTGCCTTCACCTTGGCAACGATCCGGAGCTGGTGATCCTGGTCGCCCAGGGCGGCCAGCGCCGCGGCCTGCGACAGTCGGCTCACGTTGTAGGTGTCCCGCACCCTGTCGAGCAGGGCGATCACTCCCGCGTCGGCGAGCGCATAGCCCACGCGGATGCCGGCAAGCGCGTAGGCCTTCGATAGCGTCCGCACCACCACGAGGTTCGGATGCCCGGCGACGAGGCCCGCCGCGTCCTCCCGGGCAAACGGGGCGTAGGCCTCATCCAGCACGAGGATCCCCCCGAAGGAATCAAGGATGCGCGAGATCACCGAATTCGGAAAACCGACGCCTGTCGGCGCGTTGGGCGAGGTGAGGAAGAACAGGCGGGCGCCGGACGCCGCGATCCTCTCCAAGGGAAGGCGCATGGAGCGGTCCAGCTCGACCGGCATGGCTGCGCAATCCTGGATCCCGACGAGGACCGGGTATAGCGAATAGCCCGGAAGCGTGAAGCCGGCCGCGGCCGCCGGGCCGCAGAAGCACCTGACAAGCAGGTTCAGGATGTCGTCCGAGCCGTTCCCGATGCAGACATTCGCCTCGGCCACGCCGTGGAGCCGCGCGACCGCCGAGCGAAGGGCCGAGCTCGCGGGATCCGGATAGAGCCTAAGGGCGGCGCCATCGGCGCCGACCTCGCGGAGGATGGCCTCCGCGACCCTCGGGCTCGGCGGGTACGGGCATTCGTTGGTGTTCAGCTTGACCCATCCAGGCTCCGAGGGCTGCAGGCCCGGAGCGTAGGCATGGAGCTTAGCGACGTAGGCGAGCGCGAGCCGCCCCGGTCCGGCCCCCTTCATTTGGAACCGGCCCTTTGGATCCGAATCGCGACCGACCGCCCGTGGGCGTCCAGGCGCTCCATCGCGGAGAACTGCGCGACGATGGGCCCGGCGCTGCGGATGCTCTTCGCGTCGTACGAGACGACGCTGGTGCGCCGCAGGAAGTCGGCGACGCGGAGCCCGCTGGAGAACCGGCCGGCCCCGCCCGTCGGAAGGACGTGGCTGGGCCCTGCCGCGAAGTCCCCCAGCGCCGTGGGGGTCTCGTTGCCGATCATGATCGCCCCCGCGGTCGAGACCGACCCCACGAGCCCGGACACGGCCGCGCCCTCGACAAGGAGCTCGAGGTGCTCGGGCGCAACCCGGTTGGCCACCTCCGCGGCCTGGCCGAGCCCCGACACCACGACCGCCAGGAACCCTCCGTCCAGCACCCGACGGATCTTGTCGGCCCGCGTGAGCCCCACGAGCTGCCTTTCGATCTCGGCGGCGACGCGCCCGATGATCTTTCTCGAGGTGGCGACAAGGTAAATCCGCTCCAGCCCCGATCCGTGCTCCGCCTGCGCGAGCAGGTCGGCGGCGGCATAATCCGGGAGGGCGCTGGCGTCGGCTATCACCATCAGCTCGCTTGGCCCTGGAAGGAGGTCGACACCCACAGCGCCGAACACCTGGCGCTTCGCCTCGCAGACGTAGGCATTTCCCGGCCCGAAGATTTTGTCCACACCGGCGATGGTCTGTGTCCCGTAGGCCATCGCCCCGATGGCCTGGACGCCGCCGATCCGGTACACCTCTCCGACGCCGGCGAGGTGCAGGGCGGCCAGGAGGTCCTGCGGGACCCGGCCGTCCGCCCGGCAGGGCGTGAACGCGGCGATCTCGGGGCAGCCGGCGATTCTCGCCAACGTAGCCGTCATGAGGACGGTCGACACGAGCGGAACCTCGCCGCCCGGCACGTAGATCCCGACGCGGCGGATGGGGTCGAACTTCTCCCCGACCCTGGCGCCGTGCCTGTTGCGCGCGGTCCAGTCCGAGGGCAGCGCCCTCCTGTTGAAGTCCTCGATCGCGGCGCGCGCCTCCGCGATCGCCGCACGCCGCGCGGCCGGCAGACTCCTCGCGGCGTCCGCAATCTCGCCGCGCTGCACCCGGAACTGCCGGGGCGCGAGACTCGCGCCGTCAAACCTGAGCACATAGTGCGCCACGGCAGCGTCACCCCGCGCGCGGACGTCGGACAGGATTGCCGCAACAGAGCCCGACACCTCCTGCGACACCGCCGCGCCGCTGCGGAACATGGCAAGGTCGGAGTCGAACTGCTTCGACGCGAATGACAGCGTGCGCACGGCCTACTTCACCTGCGGACCGGCCGCGGCCGGGGGGGCCTTGCCCGGGAGGAGGCTCGGAGCGACAAACAAATCGGGGGCTACCGGCTCGTTGAGCACGACGCTGTCAAAGTTGACCGTCGAGACGAGGTCCTTCCCGGAAGCGGTCTTCTGGACGCTGACGACCGTCTTGGGGAACCGGATTCCACCGGCGCGGATCTCGCCGCTCTCGCGCAGGGTCTCCGGCCCCCTCGACGTGGACACCAGGCGGCCGGTGTCCCTGTCGAAGTACCGCGCGAAGACGATTGCCGGCCCATGGATGAAGTCCACGCGCTCGCATTCGATGCCATCGACGGTCGCGGGCCCCTTGTCCTCGACCGCGACCTCGCTCCTGCCTTGGCGGTAGAAGTACAGGTTCTCCCACGTGCTCGCCCGAATCGCCTTGATGTCGGCGGCACCCATCCACGTGAGGACATGCTTCGACGGGTCGGCGTTGTCCTGCAGGAGGTCCCAGGCGTCGTAGCCGTCGAGGACCGTCGTCTCCGTCGCGTCGTGCAGGCGAACCACCTGGCGCTGGCGCAGCGGCTTGGCGAACACAAGGTCGATCGTGCCGCGGATTGGCCCCCTGTCCGCATGGTCGGGGTCCACCCTCTCGAGGTTGCCGACGAAGTGGACCGACGTGATGGCGTCCAGAGTGGAATCCGGGCCGAGGTAGGCCCTCGCTAGACCGACCACGGCGGGCTCGGCCCGCGCCGCGGCGCACGCGAGGAGGACCCCGGCGCATGCGAGGAATCTGGGCGACCACTTCGACATGACCTCAATGACACCCAAATCCGCCGCAAGGTCGAAGAAAAATCACTCCCACTCAATGGTCGCAGGGGGCTTTGAACTGACGTCGAGCACGACTCGCGAGACGCCCCTGACCTCGTTCGTTATCCGGCCGGATATCTTCTGGAGGAGGTCGTAGGGCAGCCGAGTCCAGTCCGCCGTCATCGCGTCCGTGCTCTCGACGATCCGGAGCGCGATCACATAGGCGTAGTTGCGCTCGTCGCCGACCACGCCGACCGACTTGACGGGGAGGAAGACGCAGAACGACTGCCACACCTTCCAGTACCAGCCGCTCGACATCATCTCCTCCTGGAGGATCGCGTCGGCCGACCGTAGGACGTCGAGATTGGCCGGCGTGATGGGGCCGATGACCCGGACCCCCAGGCCGGGCCCGGGAAACGGCTGGCGCCAGACGACCTCGCGGGGCAGGCCAAGCGCGCCCCCGACCCGGCGCACCTCGTCCTTGAAGAGCTCCCGCAGCGGCTCGATGAGCTTGAGCCTCATCCGGGCCGGAAGGCCTCCAACGTTGTGGTGCGACTTGATCAGGGCGGCCGGATTGTCGCCGATCGTCACGCTCTCGATGACGTCGGGATAGAGCGTCCCCTGCGCGAGAAAGTCGGCGTGCCCGATCTTCTTGAGCGACTTCTCAAAGACCTCGATGAACGTCTTGCCGATTATCTTGCGCTTCCTCTCGGGCTCCCCGACCCCCCGCAGCCGCCTGAGAAAGGCCGCCGAGGCGTCGACGACCCGCAGGTCGATCTTGAAGTTCCTCTTGTAGAGCAGCTCGACCGACTCGCGCTCCCCCTTTCGGAGCAGCCCGTTGTCGACGAACACGCAGGTGAGCTGGCGGCCGACGGCCCTGTGGATCAGGGCGGCCGCCACCGAGGAGTCGACGCCTCCCGACAGCCCGAGTATGACGCGCGACGAGCCGACGGCCGAGCGGATCTCGGCCACCGAATGCTCGATGAAATCCTTGGTCGTCCAGTCCTGCCTGGCGCGGCAGACGCCCGAAAGGAAGTTCCTGAGCACGTCGATCCCGCGCTCGGTGTGGAAGACCTCGGGGTGGAACTGTATCCCGTAGATGCCCCGCCGGCGGTCCTCGATCGCGGCGAAGGGCGAGTTCTCCGTCCTTCCGATCGACGTGAATCCGGGGGGCAGCCTCATCAGCCTGTCGCCGTGCGAATTCCATACCCGCAGCCGCCTGGGCAGCCCGGCGAAGAGCCGGCTGCGCCCGTGCACATTGAGCACCCCGTGCCCGTATTCGCGGCGGTCCCCCCTGGCGACCCTCCCGCCGAGCAGGTGGCCCATGAGCTGGATCCCGTAGCAGATCCCGAGGACGGGCACGCCGATCTCGAAAATCCGGCGGTCCGGGATCGGCGCATCCGGGGCGAAGACCGAGCTCGGGCCCCCGGACAGGACGATCCCGATCACGCCCTCGGACTGAAGCTTCGCCGCGGGCGTCGAGAAATGGTAGATCTTGGAGAAGACCTGACACTCGCGGATCCGGCGCGCGATGACCTGGGTGTACTGCGAGCCGAAGTCGAGGACGGCGATGGTTTGCGGCATGTGCGGGCCTTGAAAAGAGAAAGGGGAAAGAAGAACCCCGGTCGATGGCCGACGGCAAGTGCGATTGTGGACCGCCTGCCGGGAGGTGGCCGGCGGGCACGCCCCCTCCGCGCCCCCGCTAGAATCGCAGCCTCATGTTCTCGTGCCCGCACCTCGGGCACTTGCAGAGCTCGGTTCCCTGGGGCGCGGTGTAGAGCCTGTCGCAGCGGATGCAGTGGAAGGTCGTCCTGCGGCGCTCGCGCTCGAAACGCATGTGATCGCGCCGGTCGTAGAACAGCCAGAGCGACAGGAACGTCGCTGCGACGACCACGCAGTAGACGGTGACGGCGGCGGACAGCTCGAACATCGGGCCGCAACCCTAACAAGAAAACGCGCCGGACGTAAACACCGTCGCGTGGCCGGCCCCGGCCCCGCCGGGGCGCCTCAGCTCTTGTCCCCGTCCCCGGGCGCCTCGGGCTTCTCGTCGGCCGGGGCCGCCTCGGCAGCCGGTTCGGAGGCGGGCTCGGGGGCCGCGGGTTTCGACTTGCGCCTCTTGGAGGACGGCCTCTTGCCCTTCGACTTCTTGTAGCCTGTGTCCTCCGCCTTGACGAACTCGATGAGCGCCATCTCGGCGGCGTCATTCTGCCGCTGGGGGCCGAGCTTGTAGATGCGCGTGTAGCCGCCCGCCCGGTTCTCGAACTCCTTGTACTTGTCGTTGAAAAGGAGCGTCACGGCGTCCTCGTCGCGGACGTCCCTCAGGGCGAGGCGGCGCAGATGGACGGCGTCCCTCCTCTCCGCCTTGCCCGCCGCGTGCTTCGCCTTGGTGATCACCTTCTCGATGAACGGCCGCAGGGCCCTGGCCTTCGCCAGGGTCGTCTGTATGCGCCCATGGGTAATGAGCGCCGCGGCGAGGTTGGACATCATCGACTCGCGGTGCTCGCGAGTGACCCCCAGGGACGCGTGGTGTTTGAGGTGGCGCATGGATCAGGCTTCCTTCTTCGCGTCGAGAAGGCGCTCGTCGAACTTCATCCCGAGCGAGAGCCCGAGGGCCTCGAGCTTCTCCTTGATCTCGTTCAGCGACTTCTTGCCGAAGTTGCGGTACTTGAGCATCTCCTGCTCGGTCTTCATGGCGAGCTCGCCGACCGTGGTGATGTTCGCGTTGTTCAGGCAGTTGGCCGCGCGGACGGACAGCTCGATCTCGTTGACCGACATGTTGAGGAGCTTGCGGAGCTTGTTCTGCTCCTCGCTGACCTCGCTCTGCTGGCTCTCGAACTCGTAGGCCTCCTCGCTGACGCGGTC
>CAZCAJ010000074.1:0-15558 GCA_964496645.1 uncultured Opitutaceae bacterium | reverse complement strand
GCCAGCGATCAGTCAACAATCGCAGGGCCGATCGGAACCCAGCTCTCGCCGTTGAATCTGATCAGAAACAACTGCTTGATCGGCTGATAGTCGGTCGGAGTCGTTCTGATTCTGATGCCAGGACGGAGCATCCCGAGCTCCAAGTCGAGGTTGGCGGCCTGCCTCATTACGTTCGCACGCGTCAGGTCGTCACCGCACCTCCCTAGAACCTCGACCAAAGCCTGGGCGCGTTCGTAGCCGGCCACATTATTCTGATCCCGGAGACTCGCTTGCGAATTGTATTTCCTCATCCATTCCAAGAACTCGCGCACCGCAGGATCGCTCTGCGCCTGCGGCCCGTACCAGCCTTTGGACCGGGCATTCGCGATGATTCCCGTGGCCTTCTGGAGCCCGGCGGGATCGAGAAACGCGGCGACCGATAACGAGGCATTTGGAATGAACTGCAATGGGCGCCAGCCGATGTCGTATGCCCTGCGGATCGCCTCTGAAGCGAACGCGCCGACCGACAGGTTGAGGAAGACGTCGGCGCCCGAATCCTTGAGCGCCGCGACCTGCCGATCGAGCGCCGCATCCGATGCCCGGTAGGACTCTTCCTTGACAATCATGGCGGACGCCTTGCCGCCGAGCCCGTCGTGGACACCCGCGAGGTACTCTCTCCCGGCGTCGACATTCTCGTACAGCACCGCGATCTTCGCGCCGGGCTTGTTCTTCAGGATATACTTTGCGTAGGTCATCCCCTCCGTTCGGTACGTCGCGAAAAACCCCATGGTCCAGGGGAAATGCGAGGGGTCGTCGAATGCAGCCGAGCTGGATTCAACAAACAGCTGCGGCACCCCCTTCTCATTCATGTAGGCGCGTATCGCAAGGTTGGCTTCGGTCCCAAACGAGCTGAAGATCAAGAGGACCTCGTCCTGTTCGACCAGTTGCCGCGCCAGATCGACGGATTTCGCCGGGTCCGATCGGTTTTCCAGGCTTACGAGGTTGATCTTGCGGCCGTTAATGCCGCCACGAGCGTTGATCATCTGGAAGTATGCGCCCTCGGCTCGGCAGACCGCTCCGTAGGCGCCGGCCCGCCCGTCATGCATCGTGATGTTGCCTACCTTGACTTCGTTGTCTGTCGCCCCCGGATCGTATCTTTTCTGGGCCATCCCCGCTGGAGCAATCATCATGCCTGCGAGCAATATCACTGGCGGAATGCGGGTCATGTGGGCGTGCACAGGCTGGTTGGTTCAGAGAATTGCTGGTTAGGCGGGGTTCAACCGCAAAGGGTGGGCGCAGGGTGCTGCGGAAGGGCCGAGGTTCATTCTCGGTTCGGCCGGACGCCGTTTGGGTAAATTACGCGTTTCCACGCGGTTTTTCAATTTGCTGGCCGTTCCTCGCGCCCACGATGCTGCGCCAACGCATAACGAAACCTAATGACCTCAATTAGAGGATAATCATATGCCAGACAACGAAATAAAGATAACATTGAAGGACGCAACGCTCACCGACATCGAGGCCCAGGCCCAGCGGTCCAAGCAGTTATATGAGATTCAAAAAAGCGTGTACAGGACCGTGCGGGAACCCGGCAAGATCTCCATGGACTTCGAGATCAAGAACCAAGACGGGGAGGTCGCCAGGGGCAGCCAGATCACCCTGGAACGGCTCGACCTCGAGGCATCGCGGTACCGGATCCTGCAGGGAATCCACAGGCACATTGAGGAGCATGTTCTTGCAGCCGCCTCGTTCAGCCTCAGTTTTGGCCTTTCGTGCTCTCGGAAGCTCACCGGCGTCGAAGGCCCGCCGACACAGTACTGAGACCGAGCTCTTATGCCTGGGCCCCACTTCAGGAGCGTCATCCTGAAGCTGACGTCGTTCTGCAATCTGAACTGCTCGTATTGCTACATGTTCAACCTGGCGGACCGCAGCTTCGAGCGGATGCCCCGAAACATGTCGGCGGATACGGCGGTCACCACGCTGAGGCGACTGGCCGCCCATGCCAGGTTCCACGGAGAGGCAAAGATCGGGTTGGTCCTGCATGGCGGCGAGCCGACCCTCTGGCCCATTGAGAACTTCCGCCAGCTGTTCCAGGCGGTTCGGGAAGTCCGCAGCTCCGGGCTGGGGGTGGAGGTTTCGCTGCAAACCAATGGGCTCTTGATCAAGCGCCAGCTCACGGAGCTCCTGGCGGACAATGACGTGACGCTGGGCATCAGCCTCGACGGACCCGAAGCGTACAATGACAGGTTCCGCGTCACCCACTCCGGTTCTGGCTCCTACGGGCGAGTGCTTAGCAATGTCGGAAAGGTACTTGATTGGGGCTTGGACAGGGGCAAGTGCGGTTTTCTCTGCGTCATCAACCCGGGCATTTCCCCCGGTGCGTTTCTCGGTTGGGCCGATGGGCTTCCGCTCGATAACCTGAGCGTGTTGTGGCCAATCGAGTTCTCCTGGTCAAAGCCGCCATGGGGAACAACTGACGAGGCTGAATACGCGAGACGCCCGGTTTACGGGCAATGGATGGCCGCCGCCTTTGAACAGTGGTGGGGCAAGTTCGTAGACCGCCTCCATGTCCGGATCTTCATTGATACGATCGCGCGCATGATGGGCTCTCGCGACCATTCCGACAGCATCGGCAATGATTCTATCGATATGTTTGTCGTCAACTGCGACGGCAGCATCGAATACTCGGACTACCTTCGGGCCCAAGTGGATGGCGGCGCAGACAGCGGTTACAAAGTGCGAGACACGGATCTGGATGATCTGCGCAATGACAGGGTATTCCGAACGCTGCTTTCGCTCCGCGAGCACCTTCCTGAGTTTTGCTCGGGATGTCCCCATGTGGATGTGTGCGGAGGCGGCTTCCTTCCCGGACGTTCGGATTCATCTGGATTCTGCGTCGCCCGAAGGTCCGTGCTCTGCCACGATCAGGCCTTCTATTTTGAGGCGGTCCGGCGAATGGTCTCTCCGTACATACAGGCCCTGCGCTCGTATAATCAGGCAGAACCGTCCCAGGCTGGGATCGCGTCGGCCGCGCCTTGATATCTGTCCGTTTCCCCTTCGAGGGATATCAGTGGCAGGACGATGATGAGCGGCGTCGCCATCACTCCCGCATGGGCAATGGCCTGCGCTCGGCGGGTAGAGCTGTTTGCCCGCTCGATGGGAGCCCGGGACGCCGTTCCCCGGGTCGGCGCCTACTTTGCCGTCGGCGGCGCGGCCGCCAAGTCAAGCGGACCCTTGAGTTCGACCTTGATAACAGTCGCATCCGGATCCAGCACCGAGTCCGGCACGTCGATCCAAAGGACTCCGGGCATATTCACCCAGGCGGCGCCTCCAATCTTCTTGGAGGAAAGCTCGGGCCCGCCCACGACGCTGACCCGCACCACCGGGTTTCGGATCCCCTTGACCGCAATCGAACCGTTCGGCCGGTCGAAGCAGATGAGGTACAGCGTGTCCCTCGCCTTGCTCAGGGTCGAGGCCCCGTAAAAGTAGCCGCCGGGAAGCCCCGCCACGGATCCGTAGATCGCCTCCCCGAACTTGTGGGTCCAGCGCCCAAGCCCGCGCAGCACGGCGGCCTCCTCGTCGGTGATCGTGCCGTCGCTCCTCGGCCCGACGTCGAGCAGGAGGTTGCCCCCCATCGCGGAGCATTCCGCGAGCATGCGGATGCACTGGCGCACCGTCTTGAAATTCCGGTCCTTCTTCTGGTAGCCCCAGGAGTCGTTTATGGTTGCGCACAATTCCCAGGGCGACTTGAGCGGCACAAGCGGGATGTACTGCTCCGGAGTGTCGTAGTCCCCAAACCTTCCGATCCGTCCGTTCACGATCACGTCCGGATCCCATTCGGAGATCTCCTGGCGCAGCTCCCGGAAATGCCACTGCTTGTCCGACCGCTCCCAATCGCCGTCAAACCACAGCAGGTCGGGGTGAAACCGCTCGCAGAGCTCCTTCACCTGCGCGTCATGGAACGCAAGGAAGCGATTCCACGCCTCCGGGTTCTCGGGGCCCTGGGGGTAGCCGAACCGGTTCTTGTACTCCGGATTGGAATCCCGGACCGCCCCCTCGGGAAGGACGCTGGCGTAGTCAGGATGCGACCAGTCCAGGTGTGAGAAATACAAGCCCACCTTGAGGCCCTGTCGGCGCAGCGCTTCGCAGTAGGGTCCGACGAGGTCCCGGCCCGCGGGCGCCCCGTCCTTCGCATTCAGCTTCGAATACTTCGTATCCCAGAGGGCAAAGCCATCATGGTGCTTGCTGGTCAGGACCGCGTAGCGCGCGCCCGCTTCGGCAAAAAGGGCGGCCCATTCATCAGGGCGGTAGTTGGAGGCGGTGAAGGTGGCGGCCTGCGCCATGTAGGCCTCGTAGGTCGTGTCCCCGTTGTGGAAGGCCCAGGACTCGCTCCCTATCCCCTCCGAGTAGATTCCCCAATGGATGAAGATCCCGAGCTTCGCGTCCCGGAACCACTGCATCCGGTCCGCCTCGGCGGCCGCCGACACCTGAGCGGGCACCGGCGCCGGCGCAGGCTTCGGAGGCGACAGCTGGGTCGCGCAGGCCGTGGCCAGCTGAAGCGCGAGTACTCCGAGAAGGTACTGGGTGCCCCGGCGCATCCTGCCGGGAGAACGAACGAGGCTTGGAGCATGAAGGTCGGCGGAGCGCATGAACTTCGTGGATTGGTCCAGAGGGGGGCAGGATCGCGCCGGCCGGCCCGGATGAGCAAATGGATTCAGAAAGGATTTCCATCCGCCAGACAAGCGGAACCTCTTGGCCTTCCTCTTGAATCATGGGCATTTCGATTACGGGGTGTACACTTATCTTAAGACCACCCCTTTTGTTACACTGTTACACTTGACGTTTACACCGTCGGGTGACACCGTTACACCATGCCTTTAAGCATAACTATCAAGGAACTTCACGCCACGACCGGCGATCATGTCAGGCGCGCGGGCTCGTCAAGGGCGCCAGTCGTAATCACAGACAGGGGCCAACCGGTGGCTGTCTTGGCCAATCCTTCGTTGCTCACCCCCCGAAAGCGGAAGCGCACGCTCCTCCCGGAATATGAGGCGATGATGGCCGGCCCGGCGGGAAATGACATACAGGCCGCCCTGGACGAAATCCGCGGGGATCGCTGACCGATGATCTTTTGCGACACATCCGCGATCGCCAAGCTATACGTCGTAGAGAAGGAATCACCCGCGATGCGGGCCCGCCTAGAAGGGGAGGATCAGGTGTTCGTATCAGAACTGGTCCGCGCCGAGCTCATGGGGGTCTTCCACCGGCAGTTGCGTGAGAGGATCTGGGGGCGGGACAAGTTCATGACCGCGATCCGACAATTCACCCACGACGACATCGCCGGGTTTTGGACGTGGCTCCCCTTGGACAGCGCCGTGATCGATGCCGCTGCGAAGGTTTATACGACGCTGCCGGATTCGGTGTTCCTCCGCTCCGCCGACTGCCTGCACCTCGTGACGGCGCTGCGCCACAGTTTTGCTGAAATCCACACCTATGACATCCGCCAGTCTGACGCTGCGGGCGTCCTAGGGCTGAAGCCTGTGGCTGTCGGTCGCTGACACAACCATCGGGGGGATTGTCTGCGACACTTGAGGCAAGTGCATTCCCCGCTTTCGATTTCCAAGATCGAAGAGGCAATGAGAGTCCCCAGGGTCTGCGCTTCCCGACGGGACGCCAAGAGCCGCGATGCGGGACGGCCCGCATGTTTTTGTTGCCATCCGCTGCCGGCGACCCCCGCATAAGCCGTGTTTTCTCCGTGCGAGCGGTTCGTCTGGCGGACCGCGCTTTCCGGCGCCATTCTGGCGCTCTGCCTCGCGCCGCTTCCCTTGCCCGCGCAGGTGGCGGCCTATTTCCCTCCGCGAGGCGGTTGGGAGCATCGCCCTCCTGAGCAGGTCGGAATGGACGCCGCCCGGATCCGCGAGGCCATTGGCTTCTCGAATGCCCACGAGAGCCAGGGGCCGAGGGATGAGGCGCTCGACCTCAAGCAGGGCTTCGGAGCCCGCGAGCCGCTGTGGAGGCTGCTCGGCCCCACGCAGCCCCGGGGCGGGATGACGGGCGTCGTCATCCGCCACGGCTACGTGGTCGCCGAGTGGGGCGATCCCGCGCGGGTCGACATGACGCACAGCGTGACCAAGACGTTCCTCACGACGGTGGTCGGGCTCGCGTGGGAGCGGGGCCTCATCCGCGACCTCCACGACCGCGTGAGGGGCTATCTCCCCCCATCGGACCTGTTCGCGTCGGAGCACAACGCCCCGATTACGTGGGACGACATGCTCCGCCAGACGAGCGACTGGTCGGGGACGCTCTGGGGTATGCCGGACTGGGCGGACCGCCCCGTGGGCGCCACGCCCGCCGATCATCCCCACCGCCCGATGCACGAGCCGGGCACTTTCTTCAAGTACAACGACGTCCGCGTGAATCTCCTCGCGCTCGCCGCCCTCCATGTCTGGAGGCGGCCGCTGCCGGAGGTGCTCCGCGAGCGGGTCATGGACCCCATCGGGGCATCGGACACGTGGCACTGGGAAGGCTACGACAACTCATGGGTGGAGATTGACGGGCGCCGGATCCAGTCCGTGACGGGCGGCGGCCACTATGGCGGCGGAATGTTCATCAATTCCTGGGACATGGCCCGCTTTGGCTACCTCTTCCTCGAGCACGGCCGGTGGGCCGGGAGGGAGATCGTCTCCGAGAGGTGGATCTCCCTCGCGCGGACACCCGGAAGGGCCAACCCCGCATATGGATTCGCCAACTGGTACCTCAACCCGGGGAGGAAGGAGCTGCCGTCGGCGCCGGAGAACAGCGTCACGTTCCGAGGCAACGGGACCAACATCATCTATGTCGACTGGGACAACGACCTTGTCGTCGTCGTGCGCTGGATCCAGGGGAAATCCCTCGACCAGTTCCTGGGGATGGTACTCGGGGCAATGACCCAACCGGGGAGAAGCTGAGCCCGGTAGAGGCGCGGCGCCATGCGGCGGCCCTCCCCGCCGCCGCGCGGGCGGCGCCCGTGGCCCAGCGGAAGAGGAGAGTTGCCCTTCTTCAGCCGCCGTGAACAATGCCCGCCCCCGTTCCCCCGCTCTAAACCGAGATCACCATGTCAAAACTCAAGATCCCCCAAAAAGTCGTCGACGAGCTGAACCGCCAGTTCAACCAGGAGCTCAGCGCGGCGCACTCGTACCTCGCGCTTTCCGTCTGGTGCGATGTCAGGAACCTAAAGGGTTTCGGAAAATACTTCGTGAAACAGGCCGGGGAGGAGCGCCTGCACGCGGACAGGATCCTCAAGCACATGACGGACCGCGGCCTGACGGCCGAGGTGGCGGCGGTGCCCGCTCCGAAGCAGGATTTCAAGACGCTGCTTGAGGTGGCCCAGCAGGCGCAGGCGCAGGAACATGCGAACACGCTCGGCGTGAATGCCGTCTTCGAGGCGGCGGTCGCGGCCAAGGACGGTCCCGCGCAGGTGCTCATGCACTGGTTCATCAGCGAACAGGTGGAGGAGGAGGACTGGTCCACGGAGATGGTGGAGCGCGTCCAGGCCGCGTCGTGCTCGGGCGGGATGTCCGACCTGGATCGGCACATCGAACGGTACCTTTCGGAGGAAGTCCGGGAGGTGCCGGGCGAAAAGTGAGCCCGGGGCGCCGCTTCGCGGCAGCCACGATCGCCGCCGTCCGCGGGCCCCGCCGGGCGGCCCGCCGGTCCGGGCGGGCCCTTTTGCGGGGGGGCGGCCGGGCCCGGCCCGTCAGAGCTTCGCGGGCCTGAACTCGAAGTCCTGGCGCGCCAGGAGGACCACCGGCCTGCCGTTCGACGTCGGCGGCGCGAATTCCCACTTGCCGATCGTCGTCACGGCGATCGCGGCCAGGCTCTCGTTGGCCTCGTTGGTCTCGAGGCTGACGGACGGCATCCTGACATGGCCCTGCTCGTCGATGTAGAAGTCGACCGACACGTGCCCGCCCCGGCTGTCGCGCGCGAGCTCGATCGGGTATACCGGATTCACGACCTTCGTGGGCGTGGGGGCGCGGTCCAGCTGGCGCTGCGAGACGGCGCCGAAGGCCTCGGAATTCGGGACTATCATGTAGCGGAACAGCTCGTTTGCGCTGAAGGGGGTCAGGGACACAACCACGACGCCCTCGACCTCGAAGCGGAACGTGAGGTCCGCCTCGCAGTTGCGGGGCGAGCCGTGCAGCTGCGCCGGCTCGAACGTCCACTTCCTCAGGGCAGCCACCGCGTTCTCGGCGAACCGGGGGTGGGAGTAGGCCGTCACCAGGTAGTCCACCAGCCTGCCGGTGTCGTCGATCGAGACCGCAACGCAGGCGACGCCGTTCCTTATGCCCGCGTCGACAACGCCCTGGGGGTAGACCGGATCCACGGTCTGGTTGATCTTTAGCGGGACGTAGTCGGGGAAGCCCACCTGGGCGCCCAACGGGAGCGCGAGCATCAGGGAAGCCGCGCCGAGGGACGAGATTCTGGAGTAGTTCATGGGATTGTCGGGTTGCCATGCATAACACCGCTCCGGGCCGGCCCCCTTCACGGACCGCGGCCCATTTGCCTTGATGCGCGGCCGCCGGGCGCATAACGCCTAGCCGCGTGAAGAAGCTCGGGCACCTGCTCTTTGCCGCCGGCATGGCGGGCCTCGGCGTCCTCGGGCTCGTCACCGGCGACTTCGCCATGGTCTGGCAGCCGGTTCCGGCGGGCATCCCTTTGAGGGAGATTCTCGCCTACGCCTCGGGCGCCCTCCTGCTCGCGGGCGGCGTGGGCCTGCTCCTGAGGCGCGCGGCGGCCCCGTCGGCGCTCGTCCTGACCCTATTCGTGCTGAGCTGGCTGTTGCTGCTGCAGGTGCCCCGGGTGGCGGCGAACCCCGCGAACGAGGGCATGTGGCTCGGCTTCTGCGAGAACATGCTGCTCGTGACCGGCGGGTGGGCCGTCCTCGCCTCGCTTGCCGGGCGGGACGGGAGGCCGGGCCTGGCGTTCGCCGCGCGCGGCGGGTCCCTGCGCGCCGCGCGGTTCCTTTACGCCGCCTCGCTTCCCGTCATAGGCCTGTCCCACTTCGTCTACACCGAGGGAACGGCCTCCATGGTTCCGGCATGGCTCCCCCACCATACCGGCTTCGCCTACCTGACGGGCGCCGGCCACATCGCGGCCGGCGTCGGCCTCCTCCTTTCGATTGCCCCGCGCCTGGCGGCGACGCTCGAGGCGGCCATGATAAGCTGCTTCGTCCTCCTGCTGCACGCGCCTGGCGTCGCGGCCTCTCCCGGGAGCCGGCTGCAGTGGACCATGCTGTTTGTCGCCCTGGCGCTCAACGGATCGTGCTGGGCAATGGCTGGGTCGGTCCCTGGTTCGCCGGGGGGAAGGGCCGCGGCGGGCGGGGCGCGCGCCTCGTAGGTGCGGCACGCATGCCGGTTGCCATCGGCGGGCATTGCCTCCTTGTTTCCAACAGCATCATCCGGTAACGAGGCCCAGACCCCGGGCCGGCCGCCCAGCCCGAGAGCGCCGCAACATCCTCCCGCCCCACGCCATGCCAAAGCTCAAGTTCATCACCGCCATTAGCCTGACCATTCTGGTCGCGCCGGTCGGCGCCCTGCGCGCCTCGCAGGCCGGCCAGTTCCCCATCCGCGACGGGGACCGCATCGTCTTCTACGGGGACAGCATCACGCAGGATGGGGGCTACTGCCGCCTGGTCGAGGCGTACGTGCGCACGAGGTTTCCCCAATGGGACCTCAGGTTCTACAACGCCGGCGTCGGCGGCGACAGGGTCGACGGGGGAGGGGCCGGCGGCATCGCCACGCGCCTCGAGAGGGACGTCGTCTCGCTGCACCCGACGGTCGTCACCATCATGCTCGGGATGAACGACGGAGGCTACCGCAAGCTTGAGCCATCGACCCTGGAGCGCTTCGCGGCCGGGTATGGTTCAATAGTCGCCCAGCTGCTGCGCGAGATCCCGGGGGTGCGCCTCTACCTCATCCTGCCTTCCCCGTTCGACGACATCTCGCGGCCGCCGCAGTTCGACGCCGGCTACGACAGGGTGCTGCGCAGGCTCGGCGAGAGCGTCGCCGCCATCGCGCTGGAAAATCGCCTGCAGACGGTCGACTTCGGCGGGCCGCTCAACGCCGCCATCGCGAAGGTCGCCCAAGGGAATCCCGGGCTTGCCCGGACCCTCCTGCCGGACCGCGTGCACCCGAGCCCGGCGGGCCACCTCGTCCTCGGGGCCGCGCTTCTGCGCGCATGGCACGCGCCGTCCGTGGTGACCCGCGTCGCCATCAATGCTCAGACGAGGTCGGTCGAGGCCTCCGAGAACACCGCGGTCAGCGACATGGGCGGACTCGGGGGCAAGCTGACGTGGGACCAGCTGGACCGCTCCCTGCCGCTTCCCCTCAACTTCCAGGACGCCGGCGTCGAGCTGGCCTGCGACGCCCAGGCGGACCTGGAGTCGCTGGACGTGGAGACCCTGCGGGTGACGGGGCTCGCCGAGGGTTCCTACGAGCTGCGGATCGACGCAGAGGTGGTCGGTGCCTTCACGAGGCCCGAGCTGGAGGCCGGCGTGAACCTTGCGCGCTACGGCACGCCGATGCGCGCCCAGGCGTTCCCCGTGCTCTGGGGATCCGAGGGAAGCCACCAGGCCGAGTTGGTGCGCAGGGACATGCTGGCGCACGGCGAGAAGACCCCGGCGATGGCGCAGGCGGCCGACACCCTCGGGTCGTACGACGAGGGCATCCAGATCGGAAGGTCCCGCTCCGCCGTGCCCAAGCCCCACGCCTACAGCCTGGCGCGGCTGCCCTGAGGGATCCTGTTCGGGGCCCCGGTGCGTCCCTCCGCCCTCCGGCACGGCGGACACCCGGCGTCCCGAGCGACAAAGTCGGTTGCCGAACCCGCGAAGTTTTGGTCGTGTCCTCGGGTGGCAAGAGAGGTCCCTTCCGAGACGGCAAGTCCCAGGTCCAGCATCCTCGCCAGGTTCGGGCCCGGGGCGCTGGTGGTTTGCGCGACCGTCGCTGCCTACCTGCCCGCGCTCTCGGGCGGATTCATCTGGAACGACGTCGACTACGTGACCGCGCCGGCGCTGCGCTCGCTCCGCGGGCTTGCCCGGATCTGGACCGAGCCCGGGGCGACCCAGCAGTACTACCCGCTCCTCCACAGCGCGTTCTGGGTGCAACACCGGCTCTGGGGCGACCACGCCCTCGGCTACCACGTCGCCACGCTGCTCCTGCACGCCTGCTCGGCGGTGCTCTTCGCCCTCGTCCTGCGCCGGCTCTTCACGGACGAGGCGGCGGGGCCGGGGGGCCCCTCTAAGGGCGCCTTTCCCGGCGCCGGGTGGCTGGCGGCCCTCGTGTTCGCGCTGCACCCGGTTCATGTCGAGTCAGTCGCCTGGATCTCCGAGCAGAAGAACACGCTCTCGCTCGCCCTCTACCTCGGCGCGGCCCTGGCGTACCTGAGATTTGACGCGGCGCGCAGCCCCGGGGCATACGGCGCGGCGCTGGCCCTCTTCGTCTTCTCGCTTCTGTGCAAGACGGTCACGGCCACGCTCCCGGCGGCCCTGCTGGTCGTCTTCTGGTGGAAGCGGGGCCGGCTCGGGTGGAGGCGCGACGTGGTGCCGCTCCTCCCCTGGATCGCGCTGGGCGCGGCCACGGGCCTGTTCAGCAGCTGGGTGGAGCGGGCGTACGTCGGCGCCCAGGGCGAGGACTTCACGGTTCCGGCGGTCGAACGCGCCCTGGTCGCCGGCCGTGCGCTCTGGTTCTACGCCGGTAGCCTCGCGTGGCCGTTCGGCCTGAACTTCATCTACCCGCGCTGGACGGTGGACGCGGCGGCCTGGAGCCAGTGGCTCTTCCCCGTTGCGGCGGTCGGGGCCGCGGCGGCCCTCTGGGCGATGCGGCGGCGCTCCCGCGGCCCCCTCGCCGCGTTCCTCTTCTTCGCCGGCTCGCTCTTCCCGGCGCTGGGCTTCGTGAACCTCTACGGGGAGCGCTATTCATGGGTGTGGGACCACTGGCAGTACCTGCCCGACCTCGGCCCGATCGCGCTCGGCGCCGCGGCCCTTGCGGCGGGACTGCGGATGGCGGGCCCGCGGCTGCGCTGGCTGGGCCTGTCGATGGCGGCGGCCCTCGCCTTGGCGCTCGGCGCCCTCACGTGGAGCCACTGCGCGATGTTCCACGACAACGAGACGCTCTACCTGGCGACCCTGGCGCGCAATCCCGGCTCCTGGATGGCGCACAACAACCTGGGCCTCGCCTGGTCGAAGGTGCCCGGGCGCCTCGGTGACGCGGCAGCCCAGTACGAGGCGGCGCTGCGCCTGAAGCCGGACATCCCCGAGACGCACACCAACCTGGGGCTTGTCTGGTCGCAGATGCCGGGGCGCCTCGGCGACGCGGTCGCCCAGTACGAGGAGGCGCTGCGCCTGAAGCCGGACTATTCGGCCGCCCACTTCTACCTGGCAAACGCCCTGGCCCAGGAGGGGCGCGTCCCCGAGGCGATCCAGCACTACGAGGAAGCCCTTCGGATCGACCCCGGCATGGCCGAGGCAAGCAACAACCTCGGGATGATCCTCTGCCGGACGGGGCGGGCCCGCGAGGGGATGGAGCGCATCGAGGCCGCGATCCGGATGATGCCCGATTTCGCGCAGGCGCACTTCGCCCGCGGGGCCGCGCTCCTTCAGGCCGGGCGGCGGGACGAGGCGATCGCGGAGTACGAGAGGGTGCTTCAGCTGCGCCCGGGCGATCCCTCGGCGCTTCGGATGCTGGAACTCGTCAGGAGCCGGCAGTAGGCGCGCCGTCGGCCCGCCCCGGCGCGTCCCCGGCTGCCGCGAGGCCCGGGGAACGGGAGGCCGCCTCGACGCGGGTGCGCACCATCAGGGCCAGGGCGAGCGGCGCCGCGTAGCTGCCGCCGTGCTCCACGAACACCCAGACGGGGGAGCCCGCCATGGGTGACAGGGCCTCGGTGGCGAGCTTCCACGCCGCCACGGAGACCAGGAGGCCCGGGCCCGGCCGCAGCAGGACCGCCAGGGCCAGCGCGCACTCGAATGCCCCGATGAACGGCTCGACCTGCGCGCCCGGGAGCCCGACGGCCGCGTAGTGGGTGCCGAGAAGGGCCTTCCTCTCAAGCAGGCCCAGCGCGCCGTGGCCGAGGAGGAGCGCGGCCGTCGTCACGCGGAGGACCCAGTGGACCCTCAGGCGAGCCCTGGAATCCAGCGCGCCAAAGCCCCCGAAGCGGAACCACGAGGCGGCGCCGGCCCGGCCGGCCATGAGGAAGAGCGCCAGGGCCGCCCCGAAGTTGCCCGCGCGCTCCACAGCCTCCCAGGCGCTCTCCCCGGCGAGCGGGCGAAGCAGCGCGGTCCCGAGGCCCCAGAACGCCATGTACAGCACCGCGCCCGGGGCCGGGCAGAAAAGAGCGACCAGCGCCAGGGCGATGTCGAAGGAGCCGACGAGCGGCATCAGGCGGGCCGCGTCACCGCCCTGGATCCCGAACAGGGAGAAGTAGGGGACCCATACGCCCGGACGCAGGAAGCCCAGCGCGCCGTGGCCGAGGAACTCCATCGCCACGCCGACCCGCAGGATCCAGGAGACCCGCAGGGCTTCTGCCCGGTCGAGATTCATGCGGGCGAACCTGCCCGGGCCCAGCCGGGTCGGAAACAACTTTGGGGCCGATTGGCCCCGCGGCGGGGCGAAACGTGTGGCCGGCGCCACCATTCGGGCCCCGGCCTCACGGGCGTCCCGCCCCTGCGGGCGCCCCGGCGAGGCGCGCGGCGCCGAAGCCCCAAAGGAGCCCGGCCGCGAATCCGGTGGCGTGCGCTCCGACGTCGATGTGGATCCCTCCTGCGCCGAACAGCCCGAGGAGCGCGAGGCCCGCCGCGAGGGGCGCGAAAACGCCTCGCCAGCGCTGCGGGCGGCCGTCCCACGGGACGGCGCGCACCGCGCGGCCCGCAAGGAGCCCGAGGCCGGCGAATATGGCCGTCGAGGCGCCCAGCGACCGGTAGGGGCCCGGGTAGTTAAGGGCGGCGACGGCCAGGTTTCCGGTGACCGAGGCGAGAGCCACGAGGAGCCACCCGCGCCGCACCCCGATGGTCGTCAGGACAGCGCAGAAGGTGAAAACGCCGCTCAGGACGTTGGAGACGAGGTGCCCGAGGTCGGCGTGCAGAAAGAGCGCGGTGGCGAGCCTCCACCACTCGCCGCCGTCTAACACGCGCTGCGAGTCGAGGGCGCCCGCGGCCTCCAGGCGCTCGGGCCACAGGCCCTGGCAGTAGAAGACCGCCATGACGACGAGCGCCCAAAGCAGCGGCGTCGCGAGCTCGACCCTTCGCGCGGGCCCCGCCGCGGGCGGCGGCGGCGGCCAGCCGACGCTTTCGCGGTCGTAGCAGGCGAGCTCCCCGCGGACGGCCCCGAGCGCCTCCTGCTCCACGAGCAGGCGGAAGCCGGCGCCGGCGGGGACGAGCCAGTAGGGTCGCCCCATGGCGAGCACCACCAGGCCGTGGTCGAAGCCGTCGGCCGCCGTAGGATAGGCCCCGGCCTCGGCGAGATCCGCCGGAACAGGTTCGCCGGGAAGGCCGCCGGCCGGGTCGGGTGGGGGCATCGGGTTGAATGGGGCGCGGGCCGGGCCTGCGCGCGACGGGACGGAGGATCGCGCCGGGCCGGGGCCAGGGCAACGTGCATCCTGAGGGGAGCGGTGCCGGCCGCCCCGGGGCCGCTCAGTCCGCGACCAGCCTGTAGCCGATTCCCGACTCGGTCTTGAGGTGCCGGGGCCTGTGCGGCTCGGCCTCGAGCTTCTGGCGGATGTGCGTCATGTGCACGCGCAGGTAGTGCGTGTAGCCCTCCGCCTTGGGGCCCCAGAGCTCGCGCAGCATCTGTCCGTGGGTCACCACCTTGCCGCGGTGCTGGACAAGGAGGCGGAGCATGGCGTACTCCTTCGCCGTCAGCCGGACCTCGGCCCCGGCGCGGCGGACGACCCGCGCGGCCAGGTCGATCTCGATGTCGCCGAACCCGACCACGGAGGGCTCGTTCTCGCCGGGCGCGCGCCTGAGGATCGCGCGCAGCCTTGCAGTCAGCTCGGCGGCGCCGAAGGGCTTGGTGAGGTAGTCGTCCGCGCCTCCGTCCAGGGCGGCAACCTTGTCGGCCTCCCCGGCGAGCACCGTCAGCACGAGGACGGGCGCGCGCGACCATTCGCGCAGCAGGCGCAGCACCTCGAGGCCGCCGAGGTCGGGCAGGCCGAGGTCGAGGACGATGGCGTCGGGCTGGCGCCGCGCGGCCTCCTCGAGGCCGAGCCGGCCGGTCTCGGCCTCGGCGACCGAGTAGCCCGCGGCCTCGAGCGTGATCCGGAGCAGGCGCCGGATCTGCACCTCGTCGTCGACCACGAGAACAGTCTGGCTTGGGGACGGCGCGCTCATTCCTCGGGCACGTCGCCGTGCGGCTTGTAGGGCAGGTAGACGGTCAGCACGGCGCCGCCGCCGGGATTCTCGCCGGCGACGACCTCGCCGCCCTGGGCGGTCACGAATCCCCGGATGATGGAGAGCCCGAGCCCCAGGCCTCCCGCCTTCGCCGCGTCGCCGCGCTGGAACTTCTGGAAGAGGCGCTCGCGCATCGCCGCCGGCAGGCCGGGCCCCTGGTCGGCGAC
>CAZCAJ010000073.1:0-15891 GCA_964496645.1 uncultured Opitutaceae bacterium | reverse complement strand
TGCCCCATTCCACGAACGTGTCCCCGTTGCCCAGCGACTGTGCGCTGCCCTCCGCGTAGACGGACAGCGACGCCGGGTGCACGAGCGTTTCGATGACCTTCGCCGTCATCGCGGCATCATCGTGATTGACCCAGATCACGCGAGAGTAGGGCAGCACGGGCGCTCCGTCCGACTCGTTGTCGAAGATGCGGAGGGTTGTCGCGTCGACGGCCTCCACGTCGTGCTGCCATGCAAAAGGAAGGCCCGTGCCAAGCGCAAAGTCGGTCTTCTTGCCCCCGAGGCGCCAGATGATCGCGCCCGTGGTTCGGTTGACTTTGTAGACCGTCCAAGTATGCCGGGACGAGATGAGAATGTTCCCATCCGTGTCGAGCTTCACGGAGTTGATGTGGAAGTAGTCATAAGGGGCCGCCTGGCCGGGCGCGTAGGCGTAGTAGCTCTCGCTGAGAGGTACGTAGTTCAGGCTGTGCCATTCAAAAAGGACCGCCCCTGTGGCAATGTTGATCTCCTGGACCGATCCCTCATCGACGCTGCCGCTGGCCGGGCCTCCGACTGAGGAAAGGTCGGCTTGCACCACGTCGTTAATGGCGATGAGCGCCGTGTTCTGCGGCGTCAGCTGGAATTCGTGCTGGTCGGCGTTGTAGCCATTTCCCGCCTGCACCTTCGCGACGACCGAGTATGTGCTATCGAGGATAAAATCGATCGTGGTGGCCGGATTGGCGGCGCCGTAGACGGACGACTGCGACCAAGTGAGAACGGAATTGCCGTTGTATGATTGGACCCGGAAATCCGAGGCTGTCTGAGCAGTCGGCGCAGGCGAAAACCAAACAACACGCCCCTGGTTGTCGATGATCTCTGGCCCCTGGGCCGCACTCGGCGCAAACACGGCCTGGGGCGCTATTAGAATATAACCATCCGCAAGCGAGCCGCCATTCTGGAGGATTGTGACCGGCGGCGGCGAAATTGATTGCGCTCCGGCGGCCGGAGCCGAGAGCAATCCAAGCGCCATAAATGCAAACGCCCAAACCGCGGGTTCGTCGACCCGCTCTGACCTAGCGGTGGACAAGCTGGAACGATTTAGCTCCAAGAAAACTCACGTATATGGACGAAATACCCACAGATTGGTTCTGAAGTTCGCGAAGACAGGTGCAGCCAAATGCCCAAGCCGTTTGATTAGAATTCGTTACGCTGAAATGAGAGCCGATGAGGCGGCTTTGTAGCATGTACCCAACACGGGTGCCCAAGACGCCGTTCCCTCTGGAAACTCGGCGTGGGATCATCCCTTGAGCCATTTCACACGCCCCCGCGACCACCGAGAGTCCTTCAGTCGCCGACCCCTTGATGGGATGCTCAGCGGATCGAATTCCCTCCGCAGCTAATCAAGGCACTTCGTAAACCTCGACGAGGGAGATGCCGGTGTCGCCACTCGCACCCGAAATCTCAGCGGTGTAGGCGCCCGCCGGCAGGGTCATGAGGATTGCTGCGTCTGCCGTGGCCGAAGTGCCCCAGGAAAACGCACCGACTGAGGCGGACGTTGCGGCAATCAGGGGATCAGCATTCCAACCGGAATTGCTTCCAATCAAACTGGATGTGCCGTCGCCGTTGATTCGGCATAGTTGAAGCAGCGGGTCCGTCAGCGCGCCAGAAACCCCAAGCTGGCCGAGCGCTGGGCCCGATCCCCGGATTAGCACGGTCTCGGAGGTCTTGCCTCCAATCACAAAACCGGCGATCAGGACATCGGCGCCTGTGCCGACCAGCGCCCTGCCGGACAGATTTACGAGATGCGGCGAAGCAGGAGTCCGAGCTGAGGTTGCCGTGGCGTCGTAGACTTCTCCAAGCGCGACCCCGGTGTCCCCGCTGGTCCCAGAGATGACGGCGGAAAAGGGCCCTGCAGCGAGGGATGCGTCGAGAGCGGAGTCCCGGCTTGAGGGGGTCTCCCATGGAAACGCACCGACCATGGCGGCCGTCGAGGCTATCTGGGAGCTACCTTCCCAGCCGCTGTTGGTCGCGAGAACGCCGTCCGGGCCGAAAAGCTCGAGATCGGGATCGGGAAGGGCGCCAAGCACACCAAAGCCCCCGAGCGATGGACCCGAGGCTCTGATAAGCACTGGGTCGGAGCCCGACGTTCCCTGCCCTCCCACCACAAAGCCGATGATCAGAGCGTCGTCCCCCGTCCCGACGGCTGACCGGCACGAAATGTCGACCAACCGTCCGGCGTCTGTTGTCGAGGCGACAGAAAGCGTCGCGATGTCGCTTGTCGCGGAACTGCCGAAGCTCGTGGCGACACATGAATACCAGCCGGCGTTTGGGCCGGTCGAGCCGCGGATCATAAGCGTTGGCCCGGTCGCGCCCGAGATTATTGCGCCGCCGGCGTTGCCATTCGCCAGCGGGCTTCCGTTGAAAAGCCATTGGTACGCCGGCGAAGAACCCGAGGCCAGGGCATTGAAGACAACCGTGCCCCCTGCCGCTACTTCCTGCGACGCGGGCTGCGTGGGGAACGCGTCCGCAAAAGGGCTGGAAACTGTCGCGCTGGTGCCAATGGCAGAGCCCGCCGAGTTCATTGCCACAACCTGGATGTTTTTCAAGGGGCCCGGAATCACGATCGCCGTGTCCAGCCCGTTCCAGGGCGCCGTCGCGACCAGGCTCAGCGCGCCGGGAGCGTCGCCTCCGAAGACCTGCCAGGCCGCGACCTCAGTCGCTCCGTTCCATACCGCATGCACGGCGATGGTTCCGTCGCTGTTCTGCAGCGCGATCGCCGTCGGGCTGGTCGCCGGGGCGCCGACCCATTGGAAGCGGTAGCACCTGTATGAGGCGAAGCCAGGCGCCTCCTGCGCGTCGAATAGCAGCTGCCCCTCGGAGTTGAATTCGGAGAGCCTCCCCAAAATCCCCCAACCGACAAACGTGTCGCCGTTGTCGAGGGCCTGAGCATTGCCCTCCGCATAGACCGAGAGCGCCGCTGGGTGAACAATCGTCCTCACGATGTTCGCCGTCATCGCCGTGTCATCGTGGTTGACCCAGATCACGCGCGTGCTCGGCAGGATGGCAACGCCATCTGACTCATTATCGAAAATTCGAATTGTGTTCGCATCGATCGCCTCAGCGTCATGCTGCCAGGAAAAGGGGAGGCCGGGGCCCAGCGTGAAGTCGCTCTTCTTTCCTCCGAGGCGCCAGATGATTGCGCCGGTAGTGCGGTTCACCTTGTAAACTGTCCACATGTACCGGGACGAGATTAGCAGGTTTCCGTCGGTGTCGAGCTTCACCGAATTGATATGGAAGTAGTCGTAGGGAGCCGCTTGGCCGGGCGTGTAGGCAAAGTAGCTTTCGCCAAGCGGGACGTGGTCCAGGCTGTGCCATTCGAAGAGAACCGCCCCGGTGGCGACGTCGATCTCCTGGACAGAGCCCTCGTCCACGCTGCCGTTCGTCGGGCCCCCAATTGAGGATAGGTCGGTCTGGACGACATCGTTGATCGTGATGAGCGCCGTGTTCTGTGGCGTCAGCTGGAATTCGTGCAGGTCGGCGTTATATCCATTTCCCGCCTTCACCGTCGCGACGACCGTGTAAGTGTTATCAAGGATGTAGTCGACCGTCGTGGTCGGAACGACCGTGCCATAGGCGTCAGACTCCGACCAGGTGATAACGGGATTGCCGTTGAAGGTCTGCTCCCGGAAATTCCATGCCGTCTTGCCATTGGGCGAGGGCAGAAACCAGACCACACGACCCTGGTTGTCGATAATCTCGGGGCCCTGGGCCGCACTCATAGTGGAGATCGCCTGGGGCCCTATGAAGATATAGCCATCGGCAAGCGAGCCACTATTCCCCAGGATCGCGACCGGCGGCGGACTCACCGTTTGCGCGCCAATCCGAGGGGACGAAAAGAAAACGAACGTCAGAAGCGCCAGCGCAGCCACAAAGGGGTAGATGGCTCTTGCGGCTGAGGTCATGCGCTATCCTATCAAACGCCGCGCACTTCCGCTCCGCGCCCCTTGGCAGCGTTTGCGCATTTCTTGCCGAATCGAGGCGCCGGGTGGAATTCGCAGGGAAAGTGTAGGCTTCGGCTGCTGCCTCCGAGGGCAAGTGGGACGGACGACTGCCCGTGACGGAGGACCTGAAACCAATGGATCGTCGCCTAATTGGGCTTTGAGCCCAAGTGAGCCGTCTTCGACCGAATCACGATAGGGCGGGAGCGTGTACGGCGCCGGGCTCCGGCCGCACCGAGAACCTTGTCAGCCTGCGGCCCAGCGCGATCGACGGGCGCTCTAGGAAGATCTCCGCAAAGTGGGCCGTCGCGATCGCGGCGGCCAGAATGGGCACGGAAAGCAGGAGGCCCCACTCAAGCGGATGGCTCCTGACCACGCTGAGCCCTTGGATCAGATGACCGACGAGGATGATATAGATGACGTTGAACAAATACAGGCTATAGCTCACGCGGCCGAGGTGCTGTGAGATGCTCCGGTCGAAGAATCGTCCGAGGCCGCCCGCCCTCTTGTAGAAGAGGAGCGCGACAAGGAGCGCCGCAAGGATCTGCTCCGCATCCATCGACCACCAGTGGAGCCCCAACACGTGGCGCGAGGCGAGCATCCCGACCAGGACAGCCAGCCAGGCCACCGCGGGCAGCCGCTTGGCCACCGCTTCCCCGGCGCTCGTGGGTATCAGAAGGCCGAGGGCAAAACAGGACAGGAAACGCTGGTAGATGACGAAATGCGCCCGCAACCATGGCGCGCAAAGGACCGTGGCGAAGACCGCGTATGCCGACGCTATCCCCAAGGTCCCAAAGCGCCGATGGCACCAGTACCCAACCAGGATGAAGGGAACCGCCAGGAACTCCACCTGCAACGTCCAGGACGCGCCATGGACCGCAAAATCATAAAGGGCCGCATTCGGCCAGAAGTGGCCGGCTTCGAAGGAATACGCGCCGGCGACCGCGAACGCGGCCAGGCAGCCGGCCAGGCTCACAAAAAAGGTGGGGTAGAGCCGGAGAAGGCGCCTGATGGAGAAGCCGACCGCCGTTGCAATGGCACCCGCATGGCGCCGCTTAAGGCTTTCGAACAGCACCGCGCCGCTCAGCACGAAGAAGATCACAACCGCCGCTTCTCCACTCACGACCATGAGCACAAGCTTGGTTGCCATGTCGTAAAGACCGTGGGTCTCCTGGATGGAGGGGCGAACGATGCGCTCATCCTGGGTCGGATCGCAACCCATGATGGAATGATATACCACCACCGCAGCCGCGGCATAGCCTCGCAACCCGTCCATTTGTGAGTTCCGCGTCCCTTCGGGCATCGCCCGCACAGACTAAAGCCGGCTCGCGCCCCGTCAATGGCGAGCCCGGCGGCATCGGGTGCTCCGGACGAAGAACGCCGCCGCCCGAGTCCCCGCCGGGCCATGGGATCTTGGCACCCTGCCAGGACGGCTGCGCCCGTTCAGTCGGCCGCCGCCGGCGAGGGGCGCCGCACGGCCGTTCACGGCGCGGCCTGAATTAGCCCCAGCATTCTGAGTGCCGAAGGATCCCCGGGCTGCAGCTGAAGAACCTTCCTGTATTCGGCGATCGCCTCGTCCCTGCGCCCGGCCTGCAGTAGGGCCGCGCCCCGGGCAAAATGCGCCTTGGCGAAATCCGGCTGCATCCGGATCGCGGCCTCGATGCGCCCCATTCCCTCCCGGGTGCGCCCCATCCGGCACAGGACCATCCCAAGGTTGCTGCTCGCCTCGGCAAGGTCAGGCTGGAGCCGCAGGGCCTCCTCATAGTGCTGGATCGCCTCTGGAACCCTCCCGGCCTGGACCATTCCGTTGGCCAGGAAGAAATGGGCCCTCGCGTAGTCCGGCTTGAGCCGCAACGCCGCCTCCAGGCGCTGGATCCCCTCGGCGAGCCTTCCCGCGCCGCATAGGAGCGCCCCGAGATTGGCGCACGCCTCGAAATACCCGGGCTTGGCGCCCAGCGCGGCCTCGTACTCATTGACGGCTTCCGGGACGCGGCCCGCGTGCGCGAGCGCCAATCCAAGGTCGTTGTGGGCCTCGGCGAAGCCCGGCCTGATCCGCAACGCCTCCTCATAGTGCCGGATCGCCTCGTCCCCCCTGCCGGGCACGCCCTCAAGGACATTCCCGAGGTCGTCGTGCGCCTCCGAGTAATTCGGATGGATGCGGATGGCCTCCTCGAATTCCGCTATCGCCCGGGACGATCTTCCGGGGATCGACGACAGGACCACGCCGAGGGAGCAGTGGGCGCGCGCATTGGCCGGCATTTTTGCCGCCGTGTCGGCCCAGAGCGCCGGCTCGCTGCTGTAGACCTCGTTCCGCCGCGCGGTGAGGAACCCAAGGCTGAGTGCCAGTACTCCCAGGGGCGCCCAGCATCGCCACCCTCTTCCGGCAATCGGGTAGACACCCACCACCACCGCAACGGCCGCCGCCGCGAGAGGCAGGTACATGCGATGCTCGGCCATCGTCTGCGTCGCCACCGGCACAACGCTGGTCGGCGCCAGGATCAGGAAGAACCACGCGCCCAGAAAACCGAGCGCGGGCCGGCGCCAGAGCGCTATGAGCGTCAACGCAGCGAGGGCGATGACGAGAAGGGCGAATGGCGCCGCCTCGCCGGGCCCGCTGACAAGGAACGGGCCGTAGTCAAACACGAGGGGGCGCGGCCACGCGGAGAGCCGCAGATAGCGGGCAATCGCCTCGAACTGGGTCAGCCAGTAGGTCTGCGGCGCGATCGCGCCGGTGAACCCGGCCGAGCCGTGGCGGCTTCCTCCCGTTCCCGCCACCAGGAGGGCAAGCGGCACCCAGGTCGCCGCGAGGCACGTCAACAGCCCCCGGCGCTCCCGCCATGCGCTTCGAAAACTTCCGGCCACAAACGTGCGGTCGTAGAGCAGCACCAGCAGCGGGGCGGTCACCATCACTTCCTTCGTGGCCATGCCCAGCAGGCAGGCGACGACCGCGCAGGCCTGCCAGCCACGGGGCCTCGCCGACCCGACCGACCGGATGAAGCAATACAGGGTCAGCAGGTAGAAAAGCCCCATCAGCGATTCGGTTCGCTGGACGACGTAGGTCACGGCCTCGGTCTGCAGGGGATGCAGCGACCATAGAAGCGCAGCCGCCAGGGCCAGGGGCGCCGCATCCCTCCCGAAGCGCCCGCTAAGGCCGGGCATCGAGAGCGTCCGCCGCACGACGCCAAACAGCGCCAGGCTCCCGAGGATGTGGATGAGCAGGTTGAGCGCGTGGTAGCCCCAGGGGTCGGTTCCGCCCAGCGCGTAGTTGACCGCCAGCGTGAGGTTGGCGACAGGACGACCGGCGACGGTCGTTCCCGCCGGCGGCGCAAGCGCACCCCAGACGGGCCAAAGTCTCAGGATGCTGGGGTTACCCAGGGTGGCCGGCCCGTCGTCAAACACGAACGGCACGCCGAAGCTATTGTGATACGCCGCAAGAGCAGCGACCGCGACCAGCGTGGCCGCTGCCAACGTTCTTATGCGTGACGGCGCTATGAAACGGCCCGTTGAAATCGCCGACCACGCCATGCTGATTCGCACATCCTCCGCTTGGCATCCGATGTGCCATATCGAGCACTTATCTCATAACGTCTTGTAAATCAGTAATTCGCAATTCTACATGGGCCGCTGTCGCCTCGCGGGAAAGTGGCGGCTTGTTGCGTGGACCCATTCCAAGAAACGCGAATGGACACCGAGTGGGTGCAGCCAACCACCGCTCCACTTCAAGTCCCGAACGACGGAGGCAACGAAGGGCGCTTTCGAGCCCACGTCGAAAAGCGCAGGTTCAACAAGCGACCTGCTTCGAAGGAGAACATGCCGGCGACGGTAAGCGCGGCCAGGCGGTCGGCCTTGACCCGGGGCCCGCTTACTTCGCGGACGCGCGGATGTCGGCCAGGACCTTCCGGGCCAGGGTGTCGCCGGGCCGGATGAGGAGGCCAGCCTCGAGGTGCGCGACGGCGTCGCCGGTGCGGCCCGGCTTATTGAGGAGGGCGACCGCCAGTGCGAAATGCGCCTCGGCGAGGCCCGGCTTCAGCCTCAGCGCCTCCTCATACTGCGCAATGGCCTCGTCCAACCTCCCCGGGGCCCGGGACAGCGCGTTGCCAAGGTCGAAATGCCCCTCCGCGAAGTCCGGCCTAGCGCGCAGCGCCGCCTCGTAGCAGGCGATCGCCTCGTCAAGGCGCCCCGGCATTCCCATGAGCGCGTTGCCCAGGCCGACATATGCGCCGTAGAGGCCCGGCTCCAGTCGCAGCGCCTCCTCATACTGGACGACGGCGTCGCCTATCCTGCCGGGGACACTCGCCAGGGCGTTGGCAAGGTTGTTGTGCACCTCGGCGGAATCCGGCCTGAGGCGCGCGGCCTCCTCATACTGGGCGACCGCGTCGCCGAGGCGCCCCGGCACGCCCAGCAGGGCGCCCGCGAGGTTGCTGTGGGCCCTGTAGTTGCCGGGTCGTTTTGCCACGGTGTCGCCCCATATTGACAGGCCGCTTGAGTAGTCGCGGTTGCGCCCGGCCGTCGCGAGCCCGAGCACGGCCGCGAGCACCATGCAGACGGGGAGTGCTGCGCGCCCCGACCACCGGAAGATTCCCAGCACAACGACCACCAGGACCGGAATCAGCGGCAGATACATCCTGTAGTCGGCCATCGTCTCGCCGGGGACGGGGACGACGCTGGAACTGGGCGCCAGAATTGCGAAGAAGCAGGCCCCGAGAAAACCCATGGCCGGATGCCTGAACAGCGCCCAGACGGTCGCCGCCGCCAGGCCCGCCACGACCGCGGCGCAAGCCAGGACCTGAAGCGAAGGGGGCGCGAGCGCCGTGCCATAGTCGAAGACCAGGGGATAGGGCAGGAAACAGAGCCTGATGTAATCGACGATCGCCTGGAACTGGGTCAGCGCATAGCCCCGCCAGGACGGCCCGACGGAGGGTCCCGCGGCAGCGCCCTGCCCGTTAGGGGAGAGCACGAGGAAGCCCAGGAGGAGCCAGGTCGAGGCGAGGGCGGCGTAGTAACTCCGGCGGCGCCGCCAGGCCTCTCCGAAGCCGCCGGCCACGAAGGTCCGATCGTACAGGAACACGACCAGGGGCGCGGAAGCCATGACCTCCTTGGTCGCCATGCCGAGGAGGCAGGAGCCGACGGACGCGCCGTACCAGAGGAGCCGGGACCGGCCGCCCGCCCCGGCGCCCCGTATGAAGCAGTACAGGGCGAGCAGGTAGAGGAGCCCCATCAGCGACTCCGCGCGCTGGACGATATAGGTGACCGCCCCGGACTGGAGGGGGTGGAGCGTCCACAGGCACGCCACCGAGAAGGCGGCGGCCGCTCCCGACGCAACCCCGCGCAGGGCGAGGGTCCTTCGGACGATCCCGAACAGCGCAAGGCCGGCGAGGATGTGGATGGCCAGGTTCAGCGCGTGGTAGCTCCAGACCGCCGTCCCGCTGACGGCGTAGTTAAGCGCCAGCGAGAGGTTCAGGACGGGCCGCCCCGAGACGGTCCTGCCGCCCGGCGGCCAGAAAGCGGAGGCCAGATGGCGCAGCGTCGGGTTGCCCGCGATCGAGGACTCGTCGTCGAAGAGCAGCGGGACCGAGAACGTCCCGGCGTAGGCGGCGGCGGCGGCCGCAGCGAGGGCCAGCCCGCCGGCCAGAACGGGCCAGCCGGCCGTCCGATCGCCGGCCGGTTCCCGCGGCGGCTCGGCCGGGGGCTCATTTGGCGCTCGCATGGCTGTGCGGTTGTTGAGGTTCGATCCGATTGGGAGGCTGCTCGACCCGGGGATTGTCGCCGCGGGGAGCCGCAACCCAATTCCCAAATCCCGGCCTTTTCAAGACTGCTCGGGATCGGGCCGCAACCCCGGCCCCGATATGTATCCAGTCGCGCACGACATCAGTCGGCGGACGGGCGCCCCACCCTGCCCCGCGCCCGGCGGCGCATGGCCGGCGTCCGGGAGCCCGCCGCAAGCGGGGCCCTTGGCATTGACGATGGCCCCGTCCGGGCCCCTTAATCGGACCCGATGGGCATCCAGAAGGAACCCGCTCCCACGCGGACCAGGCCCGCCTGCGCCTTGGGCGCCGGGACGGAGTGACGCGCCGTGCCTGCCGTCCCCTCGCGCACCTCGTCCCTGACGACATTCATCGTGGGGCTCGGCCTGCTCACCTGTGTTTACCTCGGCGCGCTGAAACTGCTCAACGTTCCCTGCCCCCTGACTGGCTGCTGGGGCATCATCAACAGCCGCTACGGGGCCGTCCTCGGCGTTCCTCTGCCGCTCCTGGCCATCCCGCTTTGGGCCGCCCTCGCCCTTCCCGCGACCCGGGCATGGCAGGGCCCGGCGCAGATCTGCTGCGTGCTCCTCCTCGCGCTGGGCGGTCTCGCGCTGATGGCCGTCCAGTTCCTTGTCCTCAGGGGATTCTGCCCGTTCTGCACGCTCCACGCGGCGGCGTCCCTAGCGGCGGCCTTCGCGCTGCCCCTGCGCGGCAGGGCCCATGCCTGGCTGCCCTCCCTTGTGCTCGCGCTCGCGCTGCCGATGTTCCTCGCCGTCAAGGTGCTGGCCGAGGCGCGGGTGCAGTCCTGGGACGCCCCGGGCTACACCACGGTGCCCGTGATCCCCAAGGCCCCAAGGGACGCCAAGTCCGCGAAGGCCATCACCGCGTCCGCCTCGTCCATGGTCTCCCTGCAGTCCAGCGTCGACCAGGCCGCATTCAGCTGGCTCGGGCCCATCGATGCCGAGCGATCGCCCATCCTGGTCGTCAGCTTCCAGTGCCCCCACTGCCTCGACCTCCTCGGCCAGACCCTCAGGCGCCCGCGGTTCGGCTCCCTCCACGGGCCGAAGATCCTCCTTTTCACGGGCCCCGAGAACTCGGCCGACACCATGGCCCTGCTGGCCGCCATTCTCTCGGAGCCGGGGACGCCCCGGGAGCAGTTCGCGGCCGTGTTCAGCCAGCTGGGGATGCTGTTCGATCCCCTGCTCACCCGGGATTCCAGGGCGCTGCGCGGCCGCCTGGCCGCCCTGTTCCCCCGCTACCCCGAGAAACTTGGGGACGCAAAGAGGCTCCTGGAAGCCCAGGCCGAGGCGCTCAGGTACATCCCCGGGCGAGGAACGCCCTTCCTCCTGCAGCCGGACGGCTCGGGCAAGTACGACGTGACGCCCGAGGACATCCTGATCCCCTGAGAGGGAGCGCGAAGGCGCCGAGCCGTCAGACCGTCCCGCGCTTCGCCTCCAGCTGCGCCCGGATCTCGGCCATTTTCTCCTGGGTGAGCGGGAAGCGCAGCAGGGCCATCAGCGCCAGGATGAGCCCGGCGATGGGAATCGCGGCGAATAGGAACCGGATCATGAACAGCGTGTGCTCGCTCTGCATGCTCGCGAGCTTCGAGTCGAAGCCGACCCAGCCCAGTAGGCCGAACGAGGCCCCGGCGCCGAGCGCCATGGCGACCTTGTTGATCCAGGAATTGCACGCGGCGAACGAGCCCTCCCGGCGCCGGCCGTTCTGCAGCTCGTCGTAGTCGACCACGTCGGCAACCATGGAGGCCCAGATGGTCCAGAAGCCCGAGCCGATGAACGAGGTGATTCCGGACGACAGGATCTGCAGCCACTGGATTGCCGGGGTGTACAGCCACCAACTCCCGACAAAGCCGCAGATGGCGCTGACGAAGACGACGGTCAGGGCCCGGCGCTTGCCGAGCCTGTGGGCCAGATAGGCGAACACGGGAACCCCGGCCGCGCCGAACACCATCCCGCCGACGCCCATCCAAAAGTTCCAGAATGCGCCCACCGACACGTCCCCCTTGCAGACGTAGTAAATGGTGTCGTAGAAGCCAAGCGTCCCGACCATGCTCAGGCCCAGGCCGTAGGCCAGGTTCATGAGCACCTGGATGCGGAACGGCCGGCACTGGAGCGTCTGCCAGAGGGTCTCCCAGATCGATATCCTCGCCTGCTTGTTCGCAACCACCTTCGCGTAGTAGCGCTCGCGCACGAGGGCGAAGCAGGCGAGGCCGGCCGCCATCATGATGATGCCGCAGATGACGCAGAAGACCTGGGCCCCGAGGAGGATGTTGGGCGAGGCGCCGCCGGGGGCCTTGCCCCATGCGCTCACGGTGGTGAAGAGCAGCCTGAGCCGCTCGGGCAGGTTCGAACGGTCGGCCCCGACCCACACGGACATCGTCAAGAAATACCCGCCGAAGAACAGGCCGAGCTGCGGGAGCGTCTTGATGATGTTCACGTACGAGAAGACGATGGTGCGCTCGTTGTAGTCGGGCGTCAGCTCGTATCCAAGGCTCTGGTACGGCATGTTGAAGCAGCTCACCATCGGGAGGTAAACCGCCGAGGACGCCAGCATGAACCAGAAGTAATACGGGACATTATGGCCGAATACGTGCGTGTACCCCCAGCCCGGCCCGACCGCCACCACGAGGGGCAGCCCCAGGCCCGCGAGCACGGCGCCGACGAGCATGTACGGCCGGCGCCGGCCCCAGCGCGTGCGCGTGTTGTCCGAGAGCCAGCCGAACAGCGGGTCCGAGACGGCGTCAAAGACCCGGTTGAGCACCACTGCTATTCCCACGAGGATCGGGTTGACCCCGAGGAATATGTTGAAGACGAGCCCGGCGAAGTTCGGGTAGTGCCAGTGGCCCCACATGTCTATCCAGATGCCGACCCCGTAGCCTATCTTCTGCGAGACCGGCACCCTGTCCCTCGGGGCCGCGGATTCGGACTGGGCGGGTTTCGACGCGGGTCCGTCGGCAGGGGTCGCTTCCATTATTGGCGGGGTTGGGGCCGTTCCTCGGCCAGTCCCTAAGTTCTTGTCGCAGCGTCAACAAGTGTCCAGCCAAAGGGCGAGGGCCCGTCGACGGGCCCGGCGCGATCACCGCCGCAGCGCGTCGATCTTCTCCAGGACGCTGCGGGCCCGCTCGTTGTCCGGCTGCAGCCGCAGGACCTCCCGGAGCTGCGCGACCGCCTCGTCCGTCCGGCCGGGGATCTTGAGCAGTGCCCCGGCCATGTAGAAGCGGATGATGGCGTCGTCGGGCTTGAGCCGAAGCGCCTGCTCGTACTGCGCGATAGCCTCGGGCGTCCGGCCCAGGGAGTTGAGGGCGTTGCCCATGTTGTAGTTGGCCTGGTAGAAGCCGGGATCCAGGCGCAGCGCCTCCCCGAACTGGGCGACCGCGTCGTTCAGCCGGCCGGGTGTGTCCGCCAGCGCGCACCCCAGGTTGTTGTGTGCCTCGACATAGCCGGGCCTCAGGCGCAGCGCCCATTCAAATTCGCCGATGGCCTCCTGCCTCCTGCCCAGGACATTCAGCGCGTTGCCAAGATTGTTGTGCGCCTCGGCGAAGCCTGGCTTCAGGCGAATCGCCTCCTCGTATTGGGCGACCGCCTCCCGCGTCCTGCCTAGCGATGCCAGGGCGATTCCGAGATTGCAGTGGGCCTCGGCGTAGCCGGGCCACAGGCGCAGCGCCTCCTCGTAGTGGGCGATCGCGTCGCCCATCCTCCCGGGCTCCTTCTCAAGGTAGCAGCCCAGGTTGTACTGCGCCCGCTCGTTGCCCGGGAGCTTGGCCACCGTGTCGCTCCAGATCGCCTCGCTGCTCCGGTACGCCTCGTTCCTCTGCCAGGTGCTCCAGGCCAGCCCGGCGGCCAGGACCAGGCAGACCGGCAGCGCAGCGGCCCGCAGCCACCGGTGGATCCCGATCACGGCCAGCACGACAACGGGAATGAGCGAAAGGTACATCCTGTGCTCGGCGATCGTCTCGGTGGCGACGGGGACGATGCTGGAGCTCGGCGCCAGGATCGCGAAGAAGGCCGCCCCCAGGAACCCGAGGGCAGGCCGCCTGGCGAGCGCCCACGCGGTCGCCGCCACTAGGCCGGCGACGATCAGCGCGCAGGGCACGACCCGTAGGGACGCGATCTCGAGGGCGCTGCCGTAGTCGAAGATCAGCGTGCGCGGCCAGAGGCAAAGCCACAGGTAGTGAACGACCGCCGGCAGTTGGGTGAGCGCGTAGCTCCACAGGCTAACGCGGGTGCCGTATCCGGCGCTGCCTCCCCTTCCCTTCGTGAGGATCACGAGCAGGGCCAGCAGGAGCCACGTGGCCGCCAGCCCGGCATACACGCGCCGGCGGCGCCGCAGTGCCTCCCGGAAGCTGCCCGTGAGAAACGCGCGGTCGTAGAGCAGCACGACGAGCGGCGCGGAGACCATCACCTCCTTCGTGCCCATGCCGAGAAGGCAGGTGGCCACCGAGGCGGCGTACCACTTTCGGCCCCCGGCTCCGTCCGCGCCGGCTCCCCGAATGAAGCAATACAGGGTGAGCAGATAGAACAGCCCCATGAGCGACTCCGCGCGCTGGATCAGGTAGGTGACCGACTCGGTCTGCAGGGGATGGAGGGTCCAAAGGAGGGACACCGAGAAGGCGACGAGGGATGCCGAGGCGTCCGCCCGACGGGCAAGTGTCCTCCGCACGACTCCGAAGAGAGCCAGCCCGGCCATGATGTGTATGGCCAGGTTCGCCGCGTGGTAGCCCCACACCGCCGTCCCGCCGAGGGCATAGTTGAAAGCCAGGGAGAGATTCAGGACCGGCCGGCCGCCAACGGTCGCGTCGACCGGGGGCCACAGCGCCGAACCGAGGTGCCGGATTGTAGGGTTCGTCGCGATCGACGTCTCGTCGTCGAAGAGCAGCGGAACTGAGAACGTCCGCCAATAGGCCAGGATCGCCGCGGCCGCGAGTATGGCGCCGCCCACGAGCGCCGGCCAGTCCGCTGGCGGTCGAGCCCCCGGTGAACCCGCGCCGCCCATAGAAGCTGCCGCCCTAGTTGTCACCCTGCACCGAAGCTCGCCCGATCCGCGGATGACTCAAGGCTTTCCGCTCCGGCCCGGGGCGCCTCGTCACGAGGAGCCCGGCTCATTCAGCACGTCCCGGATCACGGAGGAAAGCACCGTGATGTCGTAGGGCTTGGCGACCATTCCCCGGAAGCCGTGCTTGCGGAAGTCCGACATGGCCAAGTCGCTCGAGTACCCGCTCGAGACGATGGCCCGGACTCCCGGGTCGATCTGCCGCAGGATGGAAATGGCCTCCTTGCCTCCCATTCCGCCGGGTATGGTCAGGTCCATCACCACCAGGTCGAACGGCCTGCCGGAATCCTTTGCCGACCGGTAGCGCTCGATGGCCTCCTTGCCGTCGGCGGCCGACACAAACTCGAGGCCCAGTCGGTTCATGAGCTTCTCGGCCATCTTCAGGATGGGCGCCTCGTCGTCCATGAAGAGCACCCGCTTGCCCTGCGCGATGCTGGTCGCGGGCTTCTTGGGCGGTTCCTGGCGCGGCGCGGGCGCAACCGGGAGCCAGATCGAGAACACCGATCCCTTCGCGGGGACGGAGCTCACCTCGATGTGACCCTGGTGCCTCTTGACTATGGAGAAGACGGTCGCGAGGCCGAGCCCGTGGCCCTGCGCCCTCGTCGTGAAATACGGCTCGAATATCTTCCCCATGTTCTCCGGCGCGATCCCGGTCCCGGTGTCGGCCACGGTGACGCGGACGTATTCGCCCTCCGCGAGGACCGGGTGGGCGACGGCGGCGATCCGCTCGTTCGACGTGGCTATCCGGATCGCTCCGCCTTCGGGCATCGCCTGGGTCGCGTTGAGGACCAGGTTCCGTATAACCTGGCTGATCTGCGCCCTGTCCACGCTCGCGGCCCTGAGGTCGGGGGCCATCTCGAAGACGCACTTCACGCTGGATCCCCTCAGAGCGAAGGTCGCGGCCTCCTGGATGACCTCGTTGAGGTGGACCGCCGTCCGGACCGGGTCGCCCCCCTTCGCGAAGGTGAGCAGCTGCAGCGTGAGCTCCCCGGCGCGCTTCGTGGCGCGCACCGCCTCGTCGAGCAGGGTCGCGGCCTCCGGCATCCCGGCTAGGTCGAGCTGGAGGAGGGTCAAGTTGCTCAGGACCGCGGTGAGGATGTTGTTGA
>CAZCAJ010000072.1:0-16171 GCA_964496645.1 uncultured Opitutaceae bacterium | reverse complement strand
GCTCATGGGGAGAAATAATCCGCACTGATGGGGAATTATAATCCGCATTGACCATTTCTTCACCAATTCGAGAATGCGGAGCCCTTCAAAGCTTCGTAGCAAACGGTAGCCGTTGACCACGCTAGGCGGGGCCCTTCTTGGTGATCGGGGTCGAGGCTCATCGTTTCGAGATTTCGTCTCGTTTCAAGTCAAGGGCTTCTTAGTGAATCTGGTGACTTTCAAGAGGCATTTCTAATAAAGTCCTGTCGTGTGTCTCCCGCGGGGACTTTGCTAAAGAATTCCTTTCAAAGTCACCAAAGTTCCCGGCTACCTTCTGGAAAGAATACTGCGTGAACCCGCCATGCGCCTTTTCCGATTCCGCCCGGCAGGCGCTTTGAAGGTGCGGCCAGAGCTTGGCGAGGCGTTTGGCGAGCCGCTTTACGGACAGCTTGCCTTCAAGTGCCGGGTCGATCTCCTGAAGCTCCTTGAGCAGTTCGGCAGCGGTTCCGTTAAATGGGCGGGAGTTGAGGAGTTCGAGCAGGGTTGCGCCGATGTTGTCGTTTTCTAGATTGAAAAGCCCCTTATCTAGCTCGGCGGCCTGAAGGGCGGCGACAGCCTCGGCCTGAAGCGTGCCAGACGATCGGGCATCAAGGCCCGAGTTAGGCTTGGCGCTGGCGATGGCGCGGCCTATGCGCACGGCGAGAGAAGCGAAGTCAGGGTGTCGGGCGTTAAGACCCGGAGGCACGGGCTCATTGTCGGCCAGAGCGTGCCTAAGTTTGTCAACGATCCAATTGAGGCTGCCGTCTCGGTTGCGCAGGATTTCGTCAGACAGCTCGGTTTCTGCCGTGGCTCCCTTGCGGCGGTTGAGGCGAACAACCAGCAGGCGGTCGGCTAGTCCGGCATCTGCGGCGAAGGTCGGGCTTGCGCTAGTGATACACAGCCATGAGCGGGCCTTCAGACTGACGCGCTCGGCATCCGTGTAGAGCCGGCGTTTTTCGAGTGTTCCAGCGGTGGCGGCTGCGGCGCAGGCGTCCGGCAACCAATCGATGCGGGTGTCAGCATTGTCGATGCAAAACAGTCCACCTCCGTCCAGACCGGCCCAAAAATCTCCGTCCCCGTTCTTAAGTACTGCGACGATTCTTAGCGGCAAGCCGTAGAGTTCAAAAATGCCCTTTGCCAACCGGGTCTTTCCACTGCCCACCTCGCCGGAGAGCACTAGCGGCGGTTTGGTTCGCTGGTTGCTCGGCAGAGAGCATAGCCACAGCTTGAAGAGTTCGAGCCCGTGGGGTGCTGCGGTCTGCATGTCTCGGAACAGGGCGCAGGATTCAAACGGGTCTCTTGGCAGCATCGGAAACTTCCACAGTGCTAGGGTCGCCCCGAAGGGGAAAAGGACTCCATCGGTTCCGTTGTCCACTAGCTCCGCCTTGTTGGCGGTGATCCTCACCATTGAGCCCGGGCCACAGGAAAGGTAAATTGCCCCCGGCGTTGCGGTCCAAAATGCGGCGGGCTCGATTCCCGTGGAACGTTCGGTCAGTCCTTCGGTTTCAACCGCCGACTGTACGTAGGCAAAAACCCGCTCAGTGCGGTTCGTTGCAATGCAATCCGCGAGCCATGCCAGAAAGGCATCGCCCTGAACGTGCAGGAGCAGCTTGCGCTTAGCATCAAAATACATAACGCCGGCAAAGTCGCAACGGTTTGCATAGAAATAGAATTGGCCGCGAGCATGTAGCCATTTTACAACGGCGACGGCGCATTCGCGACAGCGCTCGGTCGCAAGCAATTTTGGTTTTTGGGCAATCACCCAGAGCTGCGCTCGGATGTCGTTCGCGGCTTCAGATCCGGGTTCGAGTCTTGTGTATTCAATGATCTGCGACGGCTCTGGTTTCAGAACAGCTGCTTCAGCGGGATTCATGACTTTCGGATGCAACTGGCTCGGCCTTCATAGCGCGGGCGAGTTCGCATCGGATCCGGACTAAGGCGGCGGCGCGGTCACGCCGAGCAGAGCACAAACGTGAGATTTTTGCATCGATCTGCCTCAACATGGCCGCGTTAGCTGACTCGCGTTGACGCAAGAGGGCGATCACGTCAGTCGTTCGGGCGGCCACAGCAAGGACGTTCATGGATCACCCGCCCAGGAAATCGTCGATCCATTCGCGACGAAGGACAATCTTGGCTCCGACCCGGGTAGATCTCACCCGGCGCGAGGCAATTAATTCCCTCATTTTTCTCGGGCTGCAGCAAGCATAGGCCGCAGCTTCTGGCACCGTCAAGTTGACCGGCGGATTGCGACGGATTTCGGAGGCGACGGTATCCGCCAGGCGATACTTTGACGGTTCAGGTGAACTGGTAGGCAAAACTGGCTGTTCCATGCTGCGTATTATGGCATAGCGCTGCAGCTGGTTTTTCCCCCGAACGCAGACGATGGGAGATCCTGGGAAAACGAAACGTCCTAACCTACTTCCACTTACGCCCCAACCGTTCGATGATGCGTTCTCGAAGCGCCGTCTTCAAATCTCCTTTTGAAACACTCATTGTCTCAATCTCTTTGGCCTCTTCGTTGAGATTTAGGGCACGTACGGCCGCCTTGTCCTTTTCCTCGGGGGTCCGGCTTCGCTTTTCAAGAAAATTGATCCGGCCTTCGTCGTCGAGCGCGAGAAAGGCGCTTGGATTCATGCCGCATTCGTTCTGAAAGGTTTCAATCCGACTCCGCTTCCGTTTTTTGAACTCGGATTTCGCTTTGCCGACAATGAGATCGTATATCTTCCCGCCAGGCGCCAAATCTGCCCCTTTAACCCAGGGCGCACCCTCCCACACAAGATCATTAACGAGTCGAGCAAAGGGAAGGCGCCGGCATTCTGGCCAACCGGCTACACTCTCTTCGACGATTTGCGAACGGTAAGTGTTAAGATCTGGGTTGTGCGCCGTCTCAATTCCATCGATCGAGGCTCCAATTATGACTCGTTTCTCCACTTCATTTGGATTCTCTCTAGAGATAAAATCCAACCAATAACCATCCGGTTTGCGTGTGATGACATAGTCCCGATCTTCGTACCCGACCGCACCATGACCAAAAAGGACATCAGCTGCATAAATAATGAGTCCGTAAATTGCATCTTCCTTTCTTGTCGGAATCCGGCTCCGTTTGATTACCGGCTCAACAAACCGCCAAAATTCAGCGATTCGCCGTAAATCCCAGGTTGCAAACCCTGAACCTTTCAATGTGAGGCGGTCTCGAATGATCCGTTCAACTTCGGCATTGGGCAGTCGCGTAGCCGATTCATGGAATTTCGTTACGGCCATTGCTATCGCATCCAATCGCTCTGCAAGCGTTCGCTCGTGATCGCTGTTCATGCAAACTTCAGAACAATTCCGGCATTTGCTGGCGGCCTGATCGCGAAATAAGCTTCGGCCTGCGTCTTAGTTGCCAGCGCGCGGTAGTGGTCAAAAAGAACCTGATCGCTAGCCTTGTGGCCTAGGAGCCGTGAAGTTTCCAAAGGGTTCCCGTGTAACGCGTAATGGTAGCTGCCAAAGGAATGCCGCATGGCATTCGGCTCCCACGTCTTGAAGCCAGTTGCTTTGAGGAGGCGTTTGAAGCGCTTCTGGTGATCGTTGTAAGATTTGTTACTCGCCACCGACCCTTCGCGGTTAGGAACAAGCGAGAGCCATAAGAGCGCATTGTCCGGAATCGTGACATGGCGAATGCGCCTTTTCTTGGCAATCTTCGCTCCAATGGTGACCACTGCCGGCGCCTCGGAGGTCTTTACCTGCTCCCAATCGAGTCGCTTGAGCTCCTCGGTTCTCAGGCCGCAGAAGAGGGCAAGCGTTACTGCACCGAGCAGTCCCCACTTTGGGTTGGCAAGGGCAGCGTTCAGCAGCTTTTTGGCTTCATCCGGGGTCAGGACTGAGGGTTCTTTTGCTTCCGTGCCACGTCCGCACAATTCCTTGCGGTCGGAGTCGGTCAGGGAGTCGACTGGGGAAAATGCGACGTATCGCCGCTGTGTTGCGTACGTGAAAATCTCTCCAACAACGGCCAGGTAGTTCTTGTTCGAGCGGGACCCGACTTTGAGCGATAGCAGCCATGTCTTGATCTCGGCTCCGGAAATCTCGGAAGCTATTCGGCCTTTGAATGCACGTGCGAACCGTTCGGCTCTGTGTCGGAAGTCTTGATAACTCCGAGCACGCAAATCTCCACGTTCAAATCGTTGCGCTTTGCTTGAAAGGAGCTCGTTTATGGCCTCCTGCAGAGCCTTTGTCCGCCCCTCTGGCTGGATATGTCGAGTCGCAAATCGGACAGCCTCAGCGACCGAAATCTCCTGATTGCGAAGTAAAGGAATGCTGGCCGCGACCTCTCGGCGCTCTGACTCAGTAAGCGAGAAAAAGTCTTCACCCTGCTTTCGGGAACCGTCGTAGATCTTCTTAGCCCATTCTTGCGCTTCGGTTCGATCCTTGAATTGCCTGCGCTCTCGGAGGCGACCGGTCACTTTTGCAGGCACCGTTACGAGATATGAGGCGCCGAACGCCCTACCTTCGTTGGCGTTTAAGAAAACCCGAATGCGGATTCCCGATTTCTTCGGATGTTCCCAGCATTTAAGGGCGGAGTTAGTCAGGCGTGCCACGTCCTGCACAATAACGACGCTTTCCTGCCGCAATCAATTCATTTGTGGCAGGAATTTGACAGGAATCACAATATCATCACATAACTCGTTGGTATAAATGGTGGAGGTGCCGGGATTTGAACCCGGGTGCCCCAGGCCTTCGCGCGCCGCGTCTACCTGCGTAACGTCACATTGATCTCGCCCGGGTTACGCGATGACGCGCGCTTAAGCCCGGGCCAACCCCCGGATGAAGATACGGCGCGCAAACCGCGGGTCGCTAAGCGCGCTATGCCTGCTGTCGTCGCGGTTGCCGGCCAGCAGGCGTCGCCGGAACCGCGTGGCTGCATTAGTTAGGCAGCCAGGGGCATTTCTTCGTATGTGCCTCTTATTTTTTTCGAAGGGGGATTAGCGAGAGGCCTTCGGCTCTCGACAGGCAGCGGCGCACTCCGACCAAGGGTAGAATCCAGAACACCCCCGTAAGGTGGTGGCGTGCGCGGTCAATGAACGGATTTGAGAACCTTGGGAACACCGGGTCGTATTGCAAGTCTCCATACACACCTGCCTGTGCACCAAGATTCGGAGTCCGGCCCCGGGGGCGAGCTTTCGCCCGAAACGCCTAATCGATCACGATTTGCGTTAAGCTCATGTAAAAATGGGGTTGCAATTTGGGGAGCGACTCTTTCTCTGCAGCCAAGCACGCTGCGGCGCGGGCCGCATAGGCTTAACACAACAACATAAACTACAACGAGCTATGAATGACATCCGTATTCGGAGGTTAGTGGCTGTGCTGTCGCTATTTGCGGCATCCGGCGTTTTAGCTACAAAAGGCTACGCTCAGGCCTCGACGACAACCACGGCGACACCGACCACCGATCAGGTGACGACGTCCGCGGCCAATCCGGCGCCGGCAAATCAGGCGCCCGAGGTCCTCGAGAAGTACGTGGTCACGGGTTCGAACATCCCGAACGCCGCCGAGGCGCTGTCCATTCCCGTCGCGGTGATCGACACCAAGGTGTTCGACGAGAGCGGTGTCAACACCGACACCCTGGACATCCTGCGCAAGGTGGCGCCGAACATCAGCGGCGTCGGCGCGGAGGCGGCCCAGATCCAGACCGGCAGCAACTTCGGCGGCGCATCGCTCACCATCAAGGGCCTCCCGACGCTTATTCTGATCAACGGCCGGCGCGTTGCGAACGACCCCTCGGAGGCGGGCGAGGGCGGCCCCGAGTTCGTCGACCTGAACCTCATCCCCCCTGCGATGATTGACAAGATCGAGGTGCTCCAGGACGGCGCCTCGGCGATCTACGGCTCGGACGCTGTCGGCGGCGTGGTCAACATCATCCTCAAGAAGGACTACAACGGCTGGGAGACGGGGCTCCATTACGGCTACTCCACGAACCAGGGCCACTACACGGAGAGGACCGGCTACCTCGTCGGCGGCATCAGCAACGACAAGACCTCGATCACGATCGGGGTGGATTACGCCCAGAGCACCAGCCTGCTCCTGGCGGACCGGCCCTTCACGAACCCGATCTACGGCACCTACACGTTCCCGGGCTCGCTCGAGGTGTACAACAACACCACCGGCGCCGACAATTTCTACCAGCTCGCCCCCGGGCTCAACGCCCCTCCCACGACCCCGGGCGGATACACCATCGATCAGCTGGTGAGCATGGGCGTCTACATCCCGAAGACGGGCACCCAGCAGTTCGAGACATTCAACCTGGCCAACGGCGAAACGCTGCTCGGCGACCTGAAGCGCTACAGCGCGTCGATGACCGCGGAGCACAAGGTCTTCGGTGACGCCCTGGTGGCCTTTGCCGACGTCATTGCGTCGCACACCTACACCGGGTCCCAGCTGAACGCCCAGCCGAACGTACCGTACCTCGAGGACCCGTGGATCGACGTCAACGTCCTTGGCTTCCCGTCGTCGCCTCCTCCCGCGGGCACGGCCTATATTCCCGTCACCGCGCCGGGCAACCCGTTCTCGCAGAGCTGGCTCGACCAGAACCAGGCGCAGCCCGAGTCGCAGCCCGGCTACGGCGACGGCAGCGGCTATGAGGTCCTGGCGCGCAGCCGCTTCATACAATACCCGCGCATCTACCAGCAGGACGCCGAGCTCTACCGCGTGGTGGGCGGCCTTCGCGGCGACATCACGCCGGACCTCCACTGGGAGATGGCCGCCAACATCGACCGCTACAACCTGAACTTCACCAATCCGGGCCTACTCGACACCAGCGCGCTGATCGCCGCCATGGCCGACGGGCAGATCAATCCCTTCGCTAGGGTTCAGGCCCCCGGCGCCTTCAACGGCGTCATCGGCACGGCCTTCGTCAACATGCTGAGCACGCTCAACGAGTATGACATCAAGGTCGACGGCACGCCCTTCGATCTTCCCGGAGGCAAGCTCGGGTTCGCGCTGGGCGGCGGCTACGTCCGCGAGACGCTATCTGCCGTCCCGGACATCAACAGCCTTCCCAACGCGAGCGGCACGACGCAGGGCTGGGACAACGCGACCACCTGGCAGTACTTCAACGCGTCCCGCAACTTCACGTCCATGTTCGCCGAGCTCAGCGTGCCGATCACGGGCGCGAAGCAGAACATCCAGTTCGCGCACTCGATAAACGTCGACGCGGCGGTGCGCTACGACGACTACAGCGGCAACGTGGGATCCACCACCGACCCCGAGGTCAACTTCAGCTGGGCGCCGATCGACGACCAGTTCAAGTTCCGCGCCTCGGCGGGGAAGTCGTTCATCGCCCCGGAGCTCTACAACCTCTACGGGCCGGTCACGTCCGGTTCAACCATCTCCATTACCTATAACGTCTACAATGGGGGCGGCGCGCAGAACACGGCCCAGTTCAACCAGACCGGCGGCGCGAACCCCGACCTGAAGCCCACCACGGCGAACTCCTGGACCGCGGGCTTCGTCTACACGCCCAAGGCCCTGGACGGCCTCTCGGTCACGGTGGATTTCTCGGACATCGCCATGAAGGCGATCGTCGGGAACGTCCCGTCGACCACGATCATCCAGAGCGTTGAGACGCTAGGCTCGGCCTCGCCCTATGCCGGCGACGTCCACTACAACAGCCCGACGGGCCCGAGCCCGACCGCCCCGGGCGGCATCAGCAGCCACTCGCCGCAGCAGATCTATGTCATCCAGAATCTGCTCAACCTGGCCGGCCAGAAGATCGACAGCACGGACATCGTTATCGACTACGTGAAGAAGTTCCCGGGCGTTGGCAGGTTTGACCTCACGTCGACCTGGACCTGGTACAACAGCTACCAGCTGGAGCTCATCCCGAGCGAGCCGTACTACCAGTACGTGGGCACGACCTCGGTCAACCTGGGCACGGTCTCGAGGCTGCGCAACTACTCGGTCCTCGACTGGTCGAACCACGGCGTGGACGCGTTCGTCGGCGTGACATGGGTCGATTCCGGCACCGACGTCGGCACGGGCGGCGACGACCAGTACGGCCTCGAGAAGGTCGGCAGCTTCACGTCCTACGACCTGGGCCTCACGTACAACTTCGGGACGATGCACTGGAGCAAGTACAGCGACGGCCTGAAGGTGACCATCGGTGTCAACAACGTGTTCAACAGGTATCCGCCGCTGGCGCCCAACGCCTTCCCGGACACCAATGCGGACACGGGCAACTACAACGGCGCGATTGGCCGCATGTGGTACGTCAACTGCAAGTACGACTTCTGAGGCGCACGCCCGGAACATACTCCTGAGACATGGCCCGGCCGCTTGGCCGGGCCATTTTTTTCGCCGGGCGCGGACGGGCCGGTCCCCGGGGTCAGGCCGCGAAGGCGATCCGCAGGACCCCGGCGTTGCGCGCCCAGTCGAGCGCGGGAAGTCCCCGCCGAGGCGCCCGGGAGCCGAGGACGATCCTCCTCGCCCAGCTCCTGTCGCGGCGGGTTTGCAGGCCGTCGGTCACCTCGACGCGGCTGACCGCGACCTGGCCGACGCCGCGCATGGCGATGCGCAGCGCGGCCCCGGGCGAGTCCACCGGCACCGTGAACTCCCGGCGGATCGCGGCCCGGGGACGGGCGCCGCGGGCGCGGAACTCGTTCAGGTGGCGCGAGTCCAGTTCGTGCCAGGCGCCGTCCGGCCGGCGCTGCTCCACGACCACCTTCTGGAGCGCCGGCGCAAAGTTGTGCACCCAGAACCGCAGCTGCCATTCGCCGCACAGCGGCGTCGCCCGGAAAACGGCCGCGGGCCGTCGGGCCGCCCGCACAAGCCAGGCCCGCCACCGGGCCAGCCGCCGTGAATCCAGCCGGAGGACAACGTCGTTGGGCCCGTGCACGCCGGGGTCGCGCGAGAGGCTCCACATGGCCCGCGCGGACCTGCGGCCGCTGCCCAGGGCGCGCTCGAAGGCGGCAGCCTCGAGGCCCATCGCCATGAGCTTGGCTGCCGCCTTCCCGGCCGCCCCCCGGCGCAGGAGCCGGCGCAGCCGGAAGACGTCGCGGGCCGCCTTGCGGACAAAGATGTCGCGTTCCGCCAGGTAGGACCTGAAGGCGATGCTGTGCACGAGCGCGGCCGGCATCCTCCGCGTTCGCAGGCGGCTGAAGAACCGCCGGTCGGCCTCGTACGGCTCCAGCGGTTCGCGGCCGGCGAAGAGATCCCAGCGCCCGTTGATCTGCCAGCGGGCGTAGCCGCAGAAGGCGTGTTTGTCGGCGCCGATGAGCCGCCCCGCCAGGGCGCGCGGCCGCCTCGTCCGGAAGACCCGCTCCAGGCCGTCGGCGAGCATGATGGCTGTATCGGCCGCCCCGGGCCTGAGCCACAGGGACGCCGCGGCGGCGTCCACGAGGGTGGCCGTCTCTATCGCCAGCCGACCGGGCTCCCATGACGTTACGAGAAGGCCGGCCGCGCCGACGGCGGAGCACCGGCGCCACCAGTCGCGGATGTTCGCAAGCCTCTCGCCGAACACGGGAAGGGGCTCGTGGCGGAACGCCCCGTTCATCGGGCAGCCCCAGTACTCGATCCCGCGCGCCCTGAGGAGGGGGGCGAGGTCGTACCCGGCGAAGTTCCTCAGCTCGATCCTCGGGCGCTTTCCGAAGGGATAATAGTACCAGTCGTAGGCGATGATGGCCGGCGGAAGCTGCGGGACGGCCGCGGGGAGGAGGGCGAGCATGTCGGCCCAGATCCCGAGGCGCAGCCCGTGGGAGAGCGCCACCGCGTTCAGCCGCCCCACGTAGCGCGCGAAGTGGCCCGCGAGCCCGATCTCGGCGATCTCGGCGGCGCTCAGGGGATTGCGGCCGAGCGAGAACGACTCGTCGAGGCCCACGTGCACCTTGCCCGCCGTGCAGAACGGGGCGACGTCGCGCACCAGCGCGTCGGCGACCTCGAGGATCCTGGGATGGACGGGGCACACCTGGCCGGTCGCCAGCGGCGTCCCGTCCGGCGCCCGGAGCTCGTTCAGGTCCCGGAGACCGGGCGCCTTGATCAGGTACTGGGTGTGGCCGAGCAGGTTGACGATGGGGACGACGCCGATCCCGACCCGGGCGGCTCCGTCGACGAGCCTCGAGAACTGGCGCCTGCTGTAGGCGCCCCTTCGCGCGACCCCGGGGAGGCTCGGGAGCTCGACGGCGTCCTCAAGGTGGAGGTACAGCTCGCGGTAGCCCCAGTCGGCGTAGCGCGGAAGCTGGGCAAGCATCCAGTCGAGCCGCTCCGCCTGGCGGGCCAGGTCCCACTGGAACGCCGCGATCATTTGAGGCGCCCCTTGAGCCATTCCAGGCCGCTGGCCTCGTCCGTGAACGCGCCCTCGAGCTGGGCCTCGAACGCCGCGTCGAGTATCGGCCTGAACTCGGGCCCCGGGCGCCGGCCCATCGCGATCAGGTGGCGGCCGAGGATGATCGGCCTCGGCGCGGCGGCCTCGAGCGCGAGCTGCGAGGCCCGGGCGCGCAGGCGGTCTATGATGGCGAGGACCTCCTGGGGGGCGATCGGGGGGCGGCCCCGCGAATCCGCCGCCATGACGACCGCGAGGTCGTCAATCGTCGCCGGGGAAAGCCTGCGCGCCAGCCTGCGGACCTGCGCGTCGGTGAAGTCGTCCTTGCCGTGGTGGTGGACGAGGTGGTGGACGACCAGCGCCCGCACGGGGGGGGCGAGGTCGGGCGGCGCCCCGATCCGGAGCAGGAACGAGTCGGCCAGGGGGCCGCCCGCCGACTCGTGGCCGGGGCTCACCCAGCGCATGGCGCCGTGCCTCTCGGCCCGCTCGGTCGTCGAGGGCTTCCCGAAGTCGTGGGCCAGGACCGCGAACGAGAGCAGCCGGCGCCGGCCCGCCTGCGACGAGGCCCAGCCCTCGAGCGACACGAGGGCGTCGAGGCAGAGCGCCGTGTGGTCCATGACGTCGCCCTCGGGGTGCCAGTCGGGCTCCTGCGGCGTGCCGCGCAGGGCGGCCAACTCCGGGAAGTGCCTCATCCAGCCGGTCTCCTCGAGGACAGCGAGGCCCCTCGACGGCCGGACCGACTCGACGGCCCACTTGTCCCATTCGCCCCAAACGCGCTCCAGCGGAAGCTCGGAGAAGGCCGGGGCGATCTCGCGGCAGAGCGCGGCGGTGCCGGGCTCGAGGGTGAAGTCGAAGCGCGAGGCCAGCTGGAAGGCGCGCAGGACCCTGAGCGGGTCGTCGGAGAACGCCGGGCCGGTGTGGCGGAGGATGCGGGCCCGCAGGTCGGCCTGGCCGCCGAACGGGTCGATGACGGCGCCGGTGAAGGGGTCGATGGCGATCGCGTTCACCGTGAAGTCGCGCCGCCCCGCGGCCTCGGCGTCGCCGAGGCCCGGATCGGGCTCAACGGCGAACCCGCGGTGGCCGGCGCCGGTCTTCGACTCGCGCCTCGGGAGGCTGAAGTCGTACTCGGACCCCCCGGGGCCGCGGACCTTGACGACGCCGAAGCTGCGCCCGACCACGTCCGTGGCGCCGAAGGGGCCGAGCGCCCGCCTGAGGCCGTCGAAGTCGGTCGCGGCGACCTCGACGTCGAAATCCTTGGGGACCAACCCGAGGAGCCAGTCGCGGACGCATCCGCCGACGAGCCTCGGGCGCCCCCCCGCGCGCCGCACGGACTCGAGCATCGCGCGCAGGTCGCCGGGAAGGGGGGGGACTCCGTCCATTTGACGCTCCTGGTCCCGCCGTCAGGCGGCGAGGGCCGCCGCCGCGGCAAGGACCCATCCCGAGATGAGCGCGGCCCCGCCGAGCGGCGTCACGGGCCCCAGCCAGCGGGGTCCTCCCAGCGCCAGCGCGTAGAGAGAGCCCGAGAAGAGCGCGGTGCCAATGACCCAGAGCCGCACCGCCCAGTCCGCGCACCGGCCCTGCGGGCTGGCGGACGACCTGAGCCATCCCGCAAATCCAAGCAGGGCGGCTGCATGCACAAGCTGGTAGCGGACCCCGGTCTCCCAGACCTCGCGCATGCCCGAGGCCTCCAGGGTCCCGCGGAGGGCGTGCGCACCGAAGGCGCCCACGGCGACGCCTGTGGCCCCCAGAATCCCGGCCCAAGCCAGCGCGGCGCGGTGATGCATGGGGCCGATCGTTGCGAATTCCGGCGCGGAACCAAGGCTCAAAACGGGGGTTGACACCCCTGTTTGGTAGCCTTGGTCTAGACCTCTTTTCCCATGAAGACGATTCTCGCGAAGAAGGAGACCGTGCAGCCCAAATGGTATCTCATTGATGCCGAAGGGCAGGTGCTCGGCCGTCTCGCCGTGAAGCTCGCCAACATCATCCGCGGCCGCAACAAGCCGACCTACACGGCCCATGTCGACACGGGCGACTACGTGGTCGTCATAAACGCCGAGAAGGTCGTCCTGACGGGCAAGAAGGAGGAGAAGAACGAGTACATGGCGTTCTCGGGCTTCGTCGGCGGCGAGCGCTACCGGAGCCTTAGGCAGATGCGCGAGAGGCGCCCCGAGTTCGTGATCATGCACGCGGTCAAGGGGATGCTCCCCAAGAACCGCCTTGCCGCCAGGATGCTGACCAAGCTGCGCGTGTTCGCCGGCCCCAGCCACCCGCACGAGGCCAACAATCCCGTGAAGATTTCCGCCTGAACCCGACCATGAGCACCCCAGACACCGCAGCCAACGTTTTCACCGGGACCGGCCGCCGCAAGACCTCGACGGCCCGCGTCCGGATCACCGACGGCACCGGCAAGCTGATCGTCAACGGACGCGCGTTCGAGTCGTATTTCTCGCACGACAACTTCTCCAAGCAGGCGTACGCCCCGCTCCTCACCGTCGACCTCCGCGAGAAGATCGACGTGACCGCGAACGTCACGGGCGGCGGGGTCGCGGGCCAGGCCGGCGCGGTGGCGCACGGCATCGCGCGCGCCCTGCAGAAGATGAAGGCCGAGCTCAGGCCCGCGCTCAAGAAGGCCGGCCACATCCGCCGCGACCCGCGCGAGAAGGAACGCAAGAAGGCCGGCCAGCCGGGCGCCCGCAAGCGGTTCCAGTTCTCGAAGCGCTGATCCCGAGGCGGAGCGCTCCGAGGGGCCGCCGCCCGATCCCGGGCCGCGGGGCCAGCGTTTATGCTGGATTTTTCGGCGCGCCCGACCGGATCCTTCCCTTCCCATGAAAGTCGGCATCGTAGGCGCATCAGGCTATGCGGGCGAAACGCTCGTGAGGCTCCTCCTCGGGCACCCCGGGGTCGAGCTGGCGGCCGTGACGTCGCGCACGCACGCGGGCAAGCCCCTCGCGCAGGTGATCCCGTCCGTCCGGGGGATCGACCGCGGGCTCGCGTTCGTGGCCTCCGACGCCGCGGCCCTGGCGGCCGGCGACATCCCGCTCTTCTTCCTCGCGCTTCCCCACGGCGCCGCGGCGGAGTTCGCGCGGGCGCTCACCGCCTCGGGCAAGCGCGTCATCGACCTGAGCGCGGACTTCCGGATCTCCGACGTCGCGACCTACGAGAGGTACTACGGCAGGCACCCCGCTCCGGAGCTCCTGGCGCGCGCGCGCTACGTCCTTCCCGAGCTGACGGCGCCCGAATGGAAGACCGGCGCGATGATCGTCGCGTCCCCGGGATGCTACCCGACCAGCATCCTCATCCCCTTGGCGCCGCTCGTCAGGGACGGGGTGGTCACCCGCGAGCACATCGTCGTCGACAGCTTCAGCGGAGTGAGCGGCGCCGGCAGGAAGCTCGACGAGGGCTACCTCTTTGTAGAGCGGGCCGAGAGCGCGAAGGCCTACGGCCTGACGAAGCACCGGCACCTCGCGGAGATCGAGGAGCAGCTCGCGCTGCACTCGGGCGCGCCTACCGTGATCCAGTTCAACCCGCACCTGGCGCCCATGCGCTTCGGGATCGCGACGACGATAACCGCGCCTGCCGCGCCGGGGGCCACGGCGGAGTCGCTCTACGCCTCTTGGGGGAGGACCTACGCCCGCGCCCCGTTCGTCCAGGTCCTGCCGAGCGGGGAGACCCCCGACACGGCGCACGTCGTCGGGACAAACCGGATCGACATGTCCGCGGTCCACGATCCCCGCACCGGGAACTTCGTCATCACGTCGGCCGAGGACAACCTGATCAAGGGCGCGGCGGGCCAGGCCGTGCAGACGATGAACCTCTGGCTCGGCCTCGACGAGACGTCCGGGCTCCGCTGACGGGGCCCGCCCCTAGCTCCTGTAGTCGGCGTTCTCGCTGACGTACTCGTGGGTCAGGTCCGCGCCGAGCACGGCGGCAGAGGCCCCGCCGCCGTGGCCGAGGTCGATCCCTATCTCGACGCAGCGCTCGTGGGCGGGGAAATCAACGGGCGGGGTGAAGACGCCGTCCCTGGGCGGCGCGCTCGCGTAGAGCTCCGCGGCCCTCAGGTGGCCTACGAGCTCGGCCTCCCTGGCCGGGTCGAGCCGGAACGCGCCGGCCGAGAAGATCTCCACGCCCCCGAGCGTCAGGCGCATCCCGGACAGGTCCATTGCCTGCGCCTGGGAGCAGGCGTGCTTGCCGACGGCCTGCACCAGCCGGCCGACGTTGGGGTCGTTGCCGGCGACCGCGCACTTGAGCAGGGGGGCGTTGGCCACGGTCTTGCCGAGCGCGCGGGCCGACGCGGTGTCGGGGGCGTTCACGACGGTCACGCGGATGACGTGGCGCACGCCCTCGCCGTTCCGGACAACGTCCTCGGCAAGGTCGCCGCACACGGTGAGCAGCGCGCGCTCAAAGGCCCCCGGGTCGCGGCAGGGCACCCTCCCGGAGGAGAGGAGGACCACCGTGTCCGACGTGCTCGTGTCGCTGTCGACGCTGATCGCGTTGAATGTGGGGCCGACGGCCCCCGGGAGCATCCGGCGCAGCTCGCGCCTGGGGACCGCGAGGTCCGTGAGCAGGTACACGAGCATGGTGGCCATGTTCGGCTCGATCATGCCCGCGCCCTTCGCGATCCCGACGATCGAGCCGGCGCCCACCGGGGCCCGGCGGACCTTGGGATAGAGGTCGGTGGTCACGATCGCCTCGGCGGCCGGCATCACCGACCCTCCCGCCAGCGAGCCGACTGCGGCCGGAAGCGCGCGCACCATCTCGTCGACGGGCAGGGCCCAGCCTATCACGCCCGTGGAGGAGGGAAGGATCTCGGCCGGGGCGAATCCGAGGAGCCGCGCGGCCTCCGCGCAGACGCGCTCCGCTGCGGCGACCCCCCCGGGCGCGCACACGTTCGAGATCTTGTTGTTCACGACGATCGCCGCGAGCGAGGGCCCGTCGAGTCTGGAGCGGCCTATGATCACGGGCGCCCCCGGGAACGCGTTCCGGGTGAAGACCGCCGCGAAGTCCGCAGTGGGCCGCTCGAGCGCGATCAGCGTGAGCGTCATCTTCGCGGGCCGGCGGACCTCGGCCGGCGTGAAGTCGAACCGCGAGACCCCGACGCGGAACCCGGAGGGGAGCGCCGACTGGGCCGCCAGCCACGCGCGGTGCGAGGCGCGGTCCGCGAAGTTCATCTGCGTGCTGGACATGAGTGGACAACTGTGGGCGGAGCGCCCCGGAGTGAAGCCGATATTTTGTCCGCCCGCCTCAAAATGTTGTGGAATGGCCGGGGCCGGTGTTGTAGTGGTTGCGTGCATGCCTCCGACACGCACATGCGCGCGGCACCCCAAGGACGAGCGCGGCCTCCGGCCGCGCGGAGAGCGCGCGCATTGTTGAGATGAACGTCGAGGAAGTCACCGCGAAGGCGAAGGTCCTTCTCGAGGCCCTGCCCTACATCCAGGATTTCAGGGGGTCCACGATCGTCGTCAAGTACGGCGGCAGCTTCATGGACGACCCCGACCCGGAGGTCCGGTCGCGGGTGGCCTACGACGTCGCGTTCCTCGCCGGGGTGGGGATAAACGTCGTCGTTGTGCACGGGGGAGGAAGGGCGATCACGAAGGCGATGGAGGAGTCGGGCCTCAAGGCGAGCTTCGTGAGGGGGCTGCGCGTCACGGACGAGGCGACGATGGCCATAGTAAGGAAGACCCTCGAGGAGACCGTGAACCGGGAGGTGTGCGAGGCGCTCAGCGCGGCGAAGGCCCGGCCGAAGGGGCTTCCGGGAGACAGCGTGCTCGCGTGCCAGAAGCTCGCCGTGGACGACGACGGCAACGCGGTCGACCTCGGGTTCGTCGGCGAGGTCACCGAGGTCAAGGTGAAGCTCATCAAGAA
>CAZCAJ010000071.1:0-16180 GCA_964496645.1 uncultured Opitutaceae bacterium | reverse complement strand
GCGGGCGTAGCTCAGTTGGTAGAGCACCACCTTGCCAAGGTGGACGTCGGGCGTTCGAGCCGCCTCGCCCGCTCCATTTCGGAACCCCCTCCTCAAGAGGGGGTTCTTTGTTTTGGTCACATCCCGCCGTGGAAACGGCCGAAGGCGCGGGCGAGCATGAGGGCAAAGAGCAGGATACCCGCCCCTAGGACGATGACGTGCCCGGTCCTGCGCATGTCAAATCTGCCGACCCGGCACACGAGCAGGTAGCTTACGGCAAGGTTGAAGAAACCCCACAGGACGTTGACCGTCGAGGACGACAGCCCCTCGCCGGGCGGGGTCGCGAAGGGGCTCTGAAAGGCATGGCCCGAGATCCCGTTGCCGAAGTGGGGGAGCGAGTTCGCGAGGAAGGCGCCCCCGAGGAAATAGGCCAGGTAATGGTACCAGCGGGTGGTCGGCCCGGGCGTTGGGTTGGCGTCGGTAGGCATGTTGGAGGTTGGCTTTCTTCGGAGACGTCCGGAATGCACCGTAGGCGCCCAAACGGCTCCCCGAAGTGGAGTAGGACGCGTCGGACTCAAAGCCAATAAGCCCGCCGAATCAACCACGCCCCCGCAGCGCCTATAGCCGGGTGCGGCCTTGACGAGGGCCATTAGGAGACTATGCAAGCAACGCGCGCGAGCTATTCTAAACCCCAAGAAGAACATGCCGAAATACGTAATCGAACGCGAAATACCCGGAGCGGGGAAGCTGACCGGCGACCAGCTGCATGCCGTCTCCCAGAAGTCATGTGCAGTGCTGATGAAGCTCGGACCACAAATCCAATGGGTCGAAAGCTACGTGACCGATGACAAGATCTACTGCGTGTACATCGCCCCTAGCGAGTCGCTGGTGCGAGAGCACGCCAAGCAAGGAGGGTTTCCAGCCAATCGGGTCTCGGAGATTAGGCGGATCATCGACCCAACCACGTCGGAGTCCTGATCACCCGCGGCGCGACAAGGCTTGAGAACAGCCGGGCGGCCTGCACCCTGCCGGCATGGGTCAGCTTCCGACGCTCCCCGAAATCGAATCCATCGCGGGGGACATCGACGCGGTCGTTCCCCCGACACCGCAGTTCTCGTGGCCGCTCCTGAACGCCCGCGCGGGATGCGAGCTCTGGGTCAAGCACGAGAACCACACCGCGATCGGGTCGTTCAAGATCCGCGGCGCCCTTAACTACGTGAGCCGGCTCCTCGCGCGGGAGCCGGGGGTGCCGGGCGTCGTCGGGGCCACCCGCGGGAACTTCGGACAGGCGATGGCGTTTGCCGCCTCCCGCCACGGGCTCCGCTGCGTCGTGGTGGTCCCGCACGGCAACAGCCCCGAGAAGAACCGCGCGATGCGAGGCCTCGGGGCGGAGCTGGCCGAGCACGGCGAGGATTTCCAGGCCGCCCTGGTACACTCGGAGGCGCTCGCGAGGGAGCGGGGCCTGCACTGGATGCCCTCGTTTCACCGCGATCTGGCGTGGGGGAACGCCGTCTCCATGCTCCGATTCCTGCGCGATAGCCCCCCGCTCGAGCGCGTCTACATCCCGGTCGGCCTGGGCTCCGGCGTGTGCGCGCTCATCGCCGCGAGGGACGCGCTGGGCCTGGGGACGGCGATAGTGGGCGTCGCCTCGGAGCAGGCCCCGGGGATCGCCCTGTCGTTTGCGGCGCGCCGCGCCGTCTCCCATCCTTCCACGACGCGGATCGCCGACGGCATGGCCTGCTCCACGCCGAACCCCGACGCGCTCGGGTTTATCCTGCGCGGGGTCGAGCGCATCGTGACCGTGTCCGATTCCGACGCCGAGGCGGCGATGCGCGCTTATTTCTCAGACACGCACAACGTTGCCGAGGGCGCCGCGGCGGCGGGGCTTGCGGCGGTCCTTCGGGAGCGCGGGGCCGTCTCCGGCCTGCGGGTGGGCACGGTCTTCACCGGGGGCAACGTCGACGCGGAATCGTTTGCCCGAGTTCTCCGGGACGGCGGGGGGCGCTCCTGAGGGCGACGGCGGGTTTTTGTGGAAAAGCGCATTTACATTCGCAACCAAAGGGCTGTGCGGACTGTCTTGCTAGGCAGACACCCATGAAAGCCCCCATTGGCCTAACCTTCGCCCTGTGCATCGCCGTCTCTCTGCGGGCGCAGGCGCCGGCCACAGGGTCCGAATACAGCCCGGAGCAGCTCGACCAGATGCTGGCACCGATAGCGCTCTACCCGGACCCCCTCATCGCCCTCATCCTTCCCGCGTCGACGGTGCCCTCGGACATCTCCCTCGCCGCGCAGTACATCGCGGCAAACGGCGCCCCGTCCGGAATCGACTCTCAGCCCTGGGATCCAAGCGTGAAGGGGCTGGCGCACTACCCCGATGTCCTCAAGTGGATGAACGACAACCTCGACTGGACGCGCGCCCTCGGGGCGGCCTTTTCGATGCAGCAGTCCGACGTCATGAAGTCGATCCAGCAGCTTCGGGCGAAGGCCAGGTCGGCGGGAACCCTCGTAGACACGCCCCAGCAGCAGGTCGACGTGGAGGGGGACGACATCCGGGTGATACCGGCCCAGCCGGACACGATCTACGTCCCCGAGTACGACCCCGGCCTCGTCTACGGCGACGCCCCCGACGGATACGCCGGGCCGTTCATCACCTTCGGCGTCGGGTTTCCCGTCGGGGCATGGCTCGGATTCGAATGCGACTGGGACGACTTCGGCATCTGGGCCGGGCCCTGGCACCCGGGATGGGCCTACCGGAGGGACTGGAGGGATCCGCACTTCGGCGGCCGCCGGTGGCAGCCCGATCCCCGTCGCGGGCACGCGCTCGTGAGGGATTATTACCGGCCCGGGCCGAGCGCCCCGAGGCCGCGGCCCCTGGCGGGCGCAAGGGCCCCGGCGCGGGGTCCGGCCCCCGCCAATCATGCGCCGCCTGCGCAGGCCCCCGCCCGCCCGAACTACCGCGGGTATGCCGGGGAGGCCGCGCCGACGCCCTCGACACCCGCGCCGCGGGGCGAACTGTACGGCGGGTACAGCCGCGGGACCGACGCAAGGACATACAGCACCCGGGGGCAGACTAGCCGGAGCGCCCCGGTGAGCCGGCCGGCCCCCGCAGTCAAGTCGGCCCCCTCGCGCTCCGCGCCCGCGCCGTCGGGCGGCAGGGACAGGCGCTGAAACCCAACTCACCGGCATCATGACAACGTCAATCAAGATCCTTCGCCCCGCGCGCCTCATCGCCGCCGCGCTCGCCCTCCTTGCCTGCGCCGGCCCCCGGCTCCGCGCGGACGCCGCGGGCGCGGCAGACCAGCAGCGCCATTTCAGCTCGCCGGACGAGGCACTGAAGGAGCTCCTGGCGGCCGCCAAGGCCGGCGACAAGGCCGGCGTCGACGCCATCTTCGGGTCAGACGTGAAGGAACTCCTCTCGGGCGACGCCAAGCAGGACGCCATCGAGTTCGCGGCGTTCGCCAAGGCGCTCGGGCGCGGCGCCTATTGGGTCCGGAAGGCGGACGACCGCTTCGTCCTCGACATAGGCGACCAGAATTGGCCCATGCCCATCCCCCTCGTCCGCAAGGACGCCTCGTGGTTCTTCGACACCGCTGCTGGGAAGGTCGAGATCCTGAACCGGCGCATTGGCAAGGACGAGGTCACGGCGATCGGGGTCTGCCGCACCTACGTCGCGGCGCAGCGGGAGTACGCGAGCGAGGACCGCGACGGAAGCGGGGTGTTCAAGTACGCGCAGAACATCAGGAGCACGCCGGGCACGAGGGACGGCCTGTACTGGCACGCGGGGCCGGACGACGACCAGAGCCCCTTTGGGCCGCTCGTGGCGGAGGCCCGGGCGGAGGGCTACACGAGGAAGACGGCCGAGGGCGAGCCGCAGCCGTTCCACGGATACCTGTTCAAGATCCTCACGGCGCAGGGTGAGGCCGCCCCCGGCGGGGCGTACAGCTACGTCATCAACGGCAACATGGTCGCGGGATTCGCCCTTGTCGCTTATCCCGCGCACTGGGGGGAGTCGGGAATCATGACGTTCATCGTGAACCAGTGGGGCAAGGTCTATGAGCGCAACCTTGGCGCCGACAGCGCCGAGATCGACGCCGCCATGACGGAATTCAATCCGGACGCCGGTTGGACCCTGGTGGCCCCGCCCTGAGGCGGGGCCCGCCGGGCCGGGCGGGCGCCGCAAAAAGCCGCTGTCAACCGGCGGACTTTTTGTGCACGCTGGATGCCCCGTGAAGGCATCCGATTTCTTCGAGTTACCCAATTCGCTAGCGGCTTTCCGCGCCTTCTTCCCGGCCGATGCGCCGCCCTGGGAGTGGCTGGGGAAGATCGGGCCGGCCCTGGGGGTGCAACCCTACCCCCTCGATCCCCCCAAGGCGCCGCCGGGAGTCCGAATCGAGGGCCGCGTCCACATCGACCCGAGCGTATCGCTCCCGGGCCACGCGACGATAATCGGTCCCGTCTGGATATGCGCGGGCTCCGAGATCCGGCCGGGCGCGTTCATCAGGGGCAACGTGATCGCCGGCGAGGGCTGCGTCCTGGGCAACTCGAGCGAATTCAAGAACTGCATCCTCATGGACGGGGTCCAGGCGCCGCACTTCAACTACGTGGGCGACTCGGTCCTCGGCAACAGGGCCCATCTGGGAGCGGGCGCGATCTGCTCGAACCTGCGGCTTGACCGCAGGGAGGTCGCCGTGCGCCTGGCGGGCGGGCCCGTCGACACGGGGCTCAGGAAATTCGGGGCGATCGTCGGCGACGAGGCGGAGGTCGGCTGCAATGCGGTCCTGAACCCCGGCACCCTCCTCGGCCGGAGGTCGCTGGTGATGCCCGCGATCGCGTTCGGGGGCGTCCTGGGCCCGTCGATGGTCGCGATGGTCCGCCAAGAGGTCACGATCGTCGCCCGCAGGAACTGATATGCGCACGCTAACAGGAATCACTCCCTCCGGCACCCTCCATGTCGGCAACTACTTCGGGGCGATGAGGCCGGCCATAGAGGCGCAGGCCAACAGCGACTGCTACTACTTCATCGCCGACTACCATTCGATGACCACGGTCACCGATCCCGCGCAGCGCCGCGCGAACACCCGCGGGGTCGCGGTCGACTGGCTCGCCTGCGGGCTCGACCCGGCAAGGAGCGTGTTCTGGCGCCAGAGCGACGTGCCCGAGGTGTGCGAGCTGACCTGGCTCCTCGGGAGCGTGACTCCGATGGGGCTCCTCGAGAGGGCCCACGGCTACAAGGACAAGGCTGCGAAGGGCATATCGGCGAATTTCGGGCTTTTCGCGTACCCGGTCCTGATGGCCGCGGACATCCTCCTCTACGACACCAACGCCGTCCCCGTCGGCCAGGACCAGAAGCAGCACCTGGAGATGACCCGCGACATCGCGATCAAGTTCAACCAGACCTACGGCGAGACCTTCGTCGTGCCGGAGGCGGTGATACGCAAGGAGGTCGCGAGCGTCCCGGGGCTGGACGGCCAGAAGATGAGCAAGAGCTACGGGAACGCGCTCGAGATATTCGGAGACGAGAAGGCGCTCCGGAGGAAGGTGATGTCGATCGTCATGGACAGCAGGACGCCGGGCGAGCCGAAGCCCGACGCGGACCGCAACATCTGCGTGGCGCTGCTCAAGCTGGTCGCCCCGTCCGACGTGGCCGCGGACTACGAGGCCCGCCTTCGCGCAGGCGGGCTCGGCTACGGCGACCTGAAGAAGGCGCTGTTCGAGCACTTCTGGGAGTTCTTTGCGCCCGCGCGCGCGCGCCGCGCCGAGCTCCTGGCCAGTCCCGACTATGTCGACCAGGTCCTAAGGGATGGGGCGGTCCGGGCCCGGACGGTCGCATCGGTCGTCATCGGGCGTGCCCGCCGGGCGGCCGGCCTCATTTAGGTCGCGCAGCCGCGTCAGATGACGGTGGGGACCGGCTGTTCTATTCTGTTGATGGCTGCCATGATACGCGCTGCGGTTTGCGCGTAGCGCTCCCTCCCGTCCTCCGGATGGTCATAATCGACGGGGTTGAGCGGGCGCCCGTACGCCACCGATACGGGGCTGCCCAGCCGAAGCCTTCCATCCTTCCCGAAAGCCTCGAACGAGCCGAACACCCGCGCGGGCACGACGGGCACCTGGGCCTTGCACGCGATGAGCCCGACGCCGGGCCTCGGCCTCTGCAGCTCGCCGGTGGGCGAGCGCGTCCCCTCAGGAAAGACGATGACGACGCGGTCGCTGGCGAGCGAATGGAGCACGCGCTTGATCGCATCGAGGCTTGTGCCGCCGTCCCGGTCGACGGGGATTGTCCCCACGGCGGTGAGCCACCAGGAGGCGATGCCGGGCTTCCAGAGTGTCTTGCGGGCGAAAAAGTTCACCTGGCGCGGAAGAAACAGGCCGACTATCGGGGGATCGAGGTGGCTCGCGTGGTTGGCCGCCACGATGTAACCGCCCTTCTCTGGAAGGTTCTCGAGGCCGGCGACGTCCCCGCGGAAGAACATCTGGTAGGCGACCCAGCACAGCCCGTAGAAAAAGCCGTAGACCGGCTCCATCTCGAGCTCGGGGTGCCTGGAGCTCACGGCGCGATCCGCGGGGCTATGGCCGCGGCCATCCTGTCGGCGACCTCGGCTATCGTCAGCCGCGTGGTGTCGATTGAGACGGCGCCCTCCGGGCGTGACAACGGCGCCGCCTTGCGGGAGGAGTCGATCCGGTCGCGCTCGGCCACCCTGTCCTGCCGGCCCTCCCTCTCTCGGCGACGCTCTCTCTCGGAGGACTCCGCGTGGAGGAAGAATCGGAAGTCGGCGTCCGGGAAGATCACGGATCCGATGTCGCGGCCCTCCATTACGAGGCCGCGGAATCCCCCCCTCCTCGCGGCGTCGGCCAGTCCGCGCTGATAGCCGAGAAGCGCCGCCCGCACCTCCGGCATCGCCGCATAATGCGACACGGCCTCGTTCACCTCGCGGCTGCGAATCTCGTCGCCGGGAGTGCGCCCGGAGATCTCGATCTCGGCCGAGCGGCCCACGACCCGGGTTCCCAGGCGCATTTGCTCGAGCGCCCCCTTGACCGACCCGATGTCGCCGGGGGACACGCCGCGGCGCAGCATCTCTGACGTGACGGCGCGGTAATAGGAGCCGGTGTCCGAATGAAGCAGGTCGAAGCGCTCGCTCAGCATCCGGGAGGTGGTCGACTTGCCCGAGGCCGCGCCGCCGTCGATCGCGACGATGATGAAGGGGTTGCCGGACATCGAATGTTCAGGTTCCCGAGGATTTTCCGCGGACCGCGTCGAGCAAATCAAAAAACCCCGGGAAGGTCTTCGCGCAGCAGGCCGGGTCGGCGACGGAAAGCCATGGCTCGCCGTCGCCGCGCAGGTCCCGGCAGCCCAGGACCGCGAAGCTCATCGCAAACCGGTGGTCCCCGTGGGTGGCGACGGTCTGGCCCCGGACCAGCGGAGCCGGGCGGATCTCGAGGGAGTCCTCCGATTCGACGACCTCCTGGCCGAGGCGCCGGAGCTCGGCCGCCATTCCGGCGACGCGGTCGGTCTCCTGCCTGCGCGTGTGCCCGATCCCAAGCATCCTCGTCGGCCCGTCGAGGAGTGGCGCGATAGCCGCGAGCGTGAGGAACGTGTCCGAAATCCCGGAGAAATCCTGCTCCACGCCGCGCCCGCGGCCCCCAGGGGCAAACGAGACCGTGGTCCCGTCGGCGCCAGCCTCCACGGCCGCCCCGCACCGCTCCAGGACTGCGAGGAACCGCACGTCACCCTGGAGGCTCTCGCCCTCCGGCCTCAGCCCGTCGATCCGGAGGGAGCCGCCGGCGACGACAGTCAGCGCCGCGAAGTAGCTTGCCGAGCTCGCGTCGGGCTCCACCGCGTAAACGCCGGGCGAGCGGTACGCAGCGGGGCGCAGCTCGACGGCCCCGCCGGGCTCCTCGCGCAACGAGTCGCCGAGGCCGAACTGCGCCATCTGGCGCAGCGTCATCCGCACGAAGGGCATCCTGACGGCGCCCTCGGGCCTTGCGACCACCGTGGCCTTGGCAAGGGGCGCGACCATCAGGAGCGCCGACAGCATCTGGCTGCTCTCCCTCGCGTCGATCCTGACGTCGCCGCCCCGGAGCCCATTCGCGTGGATCTCGACCGGCAGGAATCCCTCGGCGCCCAGGCACCGGATTTCGGCGCCCTGGGCGCGGAGCGCCTGGATCAGGCCTCTCATCGGCCGCCTGCGCATCTGCGCCACGCCGTCTATCCGGTACACGCCGCGCCTCGACGAGGCGCAAAGCGCCGTGAGGAAGCGGGCCGCTGTCCCTGCGAGGCCGGTGAAGAGCTCGGCTTCCGCCGCGGGTATCTCGCCGCCGCGGCCCCCGATCCGGATCTGGCGCGACGCCTCGTCCTCCTCCACCGTGAAGCCGAGCCTGCGAAGGGCCTCGGCCATGACCGCCGTGTCCTCGCTGAAGAGGGCGCCCGTCACGGTGACGGGGCCGTCGCTCAGCGCCGACAGCAGCATCGCCCGGTTCGTCAGGCTCTTGGAGCCCGGAAGGCCCACGCCGCCGCGCACGGGCCGCGCGAACGGCACGACAGGCAGGATAGCGGGCAGTCGCGCGATCACAGCGACGGGCGGAACTTGTCGCGGTAGGCGCGGCCGCGCTCGAGGCGGGCCGCGACCTCGATGAAGTCGCGGTTGGCCAGCGCCGCCTGGAACCCCTCGAGCTCGTCCTGGAACTGCCTGAGCGCGCGCAGGACCTCGTCCCTGTTCTCCTGGAGGATCGTCCTCCAGAGCTTCGTGTCGGAGGCCGCGATCCGTGTCGTGTCCCGCAGCCCGCCGCCCGCATAGTTGCGCCAGGAGGGGTCGCGCGTCGCCAGGAAGGCGCACAGCGCCGATGCGAGCAGCTGGGGCAGGTGGCTGATGTGGGCGACGATCTCATCGTGCGTGTCGGGGTCGATCGTCACCACCTCCGCGCCGAGGTCCCTCCAGAACCTGGCGACCGAGGCCGCGGCCTCGGCATCGGTCGAGTCGACCGGAGTCACGAAGCAGGTCCTCCCGTCGAACAGCTCGGCCTTGCCGTGCTGCCAGCCCGTCTTTTCGGAGCCCGCCATGGGGTGCGCGCCGACAAAGTGGGCGCCCCCGCGCACGGCCTCGCGCCCGAGCCGCGAGATCTCGGCCTTGACGCTGCCGACGTCGCTGACGATCGCGTCCGGCTTCAGGCGGGGGACCACCTGGCGGAGCAGGGGCACGATCAGGTCGACCGGAGCGGCGATGACCACCATCGAGGCCTCCGCCACCGCCTCCTCGGGCGTCTCCTCGGTCGCGTCGCACCACGCCTGCTCGGCGAGGGCGAGCCTCGTCTCGGGCCGCCGCGCCCACAAGACGATGCGGCGCGCCACTCCCCGCGCGCGCGCGGCGCGCGCCACGGAGCCACCAATCAGGCCGGGCGCGAGGACGGTGAGCTGCTCCAGCACAGCCGCAAGGACGCAAAATCCCACCCTCCTGTCGAGCCGTTCGTGGGGTTGCATTTTGGCCCGCGCTGAGGTTGCCTACCGTCGACCGAGATGGATTCCGAAACCCCCGAGAGAGCTAAGCTTGATTGTCGCGCGCGCCGGGCCCGCGCGATCATCCTCGCCGTAATGGCCGCCTTCGTGGCCATGCCGATCATCCTCTGGCTGTTTACCGGCGCCGGCAGAAGGCCATGAACAAGACGCTCTTCCCGATCCGCCTCGTATTCATCCTCCTGTGCACGGCCGGGGGCTGGCTGGTCTGCTACACGGTGCGCGAGTGGGACAACTATCGGGTGACCGCTTCGGCGATAGGCTTCTGCATCGGCGCCCTCGTCGTGCTTGTCGACGTCATGCTCAAGGGCTTCTCGCTGCGCGGGCTTTCGGCGCTGACGTTCGGGATAGCTGTGGGCTCCGTCATCGCGAACATGGTCGGGACGTCTCCGCTCTTCGCCGAGGGCGATCCCGAAATGATCTTTCTCGCCCGGCTCGCGCTCTTCCTGGTCTGCCCGTACCTGGGCACCGTCATCGCGCTGCGCGGAAAGGACGAGTTCAACCTCGTGATCCCGTATGTACGGTTCGTGCCGCACGAGGTGGACGTCCCCCTCGTCGTCGTCGACACGAGCGTCCTCATAGACGGCCGGATCGCCCGCGTGTGCGAGACGGGCTTCCTAAGCGCCGCGCTCGTCATTCCGCGCTTCGTCCTGAACGAGCTCCAGGCGATCGCCGATTCGACGGATCCCCTTCGCCAGGCGCGCGGCCGCAGGGGGCTTGATGTGCTGAACGCCCTGAAGACGATCAAGAGCCTGGACATCCGGATCACCGAGAGCGAAGTGGCCAGGAGGGAGGACGTTGACGCAAAGCTGGTTTTCCTGGCCCAGTCGATGCGGGCGAAATTGCTTACGACCGACTACAACTTGGCCAAAATGGCTGAATTCCAAGGGGTTCCGTGGCTCAATCTGAACAAGCTTTCGAAATCACTCCAGCCGGAGCTCATGATCGGGGAGAGGCTCGAGATCGAGCTTGTGAAGCCGGGCAAGGAGGAGGGACAGGCGATCGGCTATCTCGCGGACGGCTCAATGGTTGTGGTCACGGGCGGCCGCGCGCACATCGGCCAGCATGTCGGGGTCGAGATCGTCAGCCTGCTTCCGACCGGGGCCGGCAAGATGATTTTTGCGCGGATGGCGGGCGAGTCCGACCACGTCCGCCTTGCCTGACGGCGCGTCCAGCAAATTTTGTGGACTTGCCGCCCCGCGATTCTAGATAGTTTCCCCTCCTCACGGGGCAGTAGCTCAGTTGATAGAGCGCGTCGTTCGCAACGACGAGGTCGTCGGTTTGATCCCGATCTGCTCCACCATCCAAGGCTCGAACGGCCGCAGAGTAATAGTTCGAAGGATTTTGGTTCGACAGGCGTGTCTCTGTTTAGAACCACCAACAGACGACCAATCATATGAAGATTCTGCGTTTTCTTTCACTCTGCTTCGCGATTCTTGCAGTAGCGCCTGCATACAGCCAGGAGCAGGATTCCAAACAGCCCAAAGAGGCCCCGGCAAAACCAAGCCTGACTAAGTTTGATCTCGATTTTCCGGGTGGAAGCCCCGACGAGCTGGTTGCAGCCATCCAAAAGTCATTGGGCCGGCCGCTAAATGCAATTGTGCCTACCCAAGATGCGGTTCTGAGAATACCGCCACTAAAGATGAAGGGCGTAGATGCTGCCCAACTCTTTATGGCAATTCTATTTGCGAGCCATGAAAGGGTATACGAACCAAGCGGCAGCTACGTTGACAAGTCATACGGCTTTAGAACCCAAGGCACGCCATCGGATGATTCGGTCTGGTATTTCTACACGGAGGGTCCGGCCGTTAACTCCCCAACAACGCTAAAGGAATGCCGGTATTATCTCCTAACGCCCTACCTCGACCAAGGATTGACAGTGGACGACATCACGACGGCCGTTCAAACCGGATGGAAAATGCAAGGAGCTTCGGACGCAGTGGCGTTGAGCTACCACAAGGAGACGAAGTTGCTAATTGCCGTGGGCGATCGGGAGCATCTAAGGGTCATCGACGCAGCGCTCGCAACTCTAGGGGCGCCCAAGGCAAAGCCGGCTGGCGTTTCCGCAACTCCTGGAAAATCTCCCGAGGAGCAAGAACCTGAGAAGTGACAGCTTATCAAATTGGGATGATGGTAACGCCGCTTTGGACACTGATTCCCGCTGCTCACGCGATTGCGCCGCACCTAAGGGGGACGACCCGAGCGAAGCGATAGACGTAGCAGATCTTACACGCCGCATGGTGCGCGGGGAAGAAGCGGCTTACCGTGCTTTCTATGACATTTACTTCAATAGGCTATCGCGCTACTTGCTTGTCGTCACGGCGGGCGATGAAGACGCGGCCCGCGAGGCGCTCCAGGGTGCGCTCATACGGCTAGTAAAATACGTGAAGGCCTTTCCCAACGCGGACGTCTTCTGGAGCTGGCTCACAGTGCTGGCCCGCAGCGCACTTGCCGATAATAGACGAAAAGAAAGGCGCTATCTGACACTCTTGGATCGTTTCTCTCGGCATAGCAGTATCGGATTCGCCGGCGCAGCGGACGCTCGTAGCGACGAGAAACTTGCGAGATTGCTTGAGCAAGAGCTGACCTCATTGCCGGCCGATGAGCGCCGATTGATCGAGCAGAAGTACCTTCAGCAGGTAACCGTGCATGCAATTGCCGAAGAGCTGCGGACGTCCGAGAAAGCAGTTGAATCATCGCTTGTCCGCATTCGCCAAAAGCTACGGCGGACCGTCCTTTCAAGATTGAAGAATGAACCACCTTCCTGAGAACGAGCGTCTCCTGGAAGACGTGCTCGCTGAGGGCGCGGATTCGGGCTTTCGGGCAGCACTGCTGGACGAGACACTGCATATGGCACGGCGGCGGCGCCTGTTCAGGAATACCTGGAAGGCCGCAACCTTTGCTCTGGTGGCTTTATGCTGCGTTTTGGCTCAACATTACCTCCCAAAGTACCAATTCCGGGGACGCCAGATATCAAGGACCTATGTACTTGTCGTTACTCGGAGTTCTCCTGACGTTCCGATCGTGGGCACGCTTCCACTGGGGACGGATCGACTAGTTTCGTCTGCCCCGCACCTCGTCGCTTTCGTAACCTCGACGAGGGAATGGAGGGCAATTCATGACGAGGAACTCTTGGCGCTAGTCGCGCCTCGGCCGGCGGTGCTATTTCGGCACGGAGCCAATTCGGAGGAACTGGTCTTTGCGAACCCGGCGGATCAGGGGGAAATTCACTTAAATTAGGAACCGCGCCGCCTCTCGCCGATGTGTTCCGATGCCAACTGTTTCAAAAACGGTGAGGGCGCACCAGCCAGCGTCATGAACACTACACTGACGAGTCACCTACATGGTGTTTATCGACATCTCTTTCGCCTCTTACGCAGATGGGTTGAATTTACCGGAGCGCCTCTCCTCATGATGGCGCAGAATCTCCAGAGTGCGATCGACTGACCGTCCGGGTCCCGACTAGTCAGGATGGTTGCCGGTGTCGCTCGCGACGAGCAGGCACATAGCGGAGAGCACGATTATTGCGGGAATCATGGTGAGTCACGTCAGGCGGACGCCGCCGTCGATCGTGACGTTTGCGCCGATAATGAAGCTCGAGTCCTCCGAGAGGAGGAAGCGCGCGAGGTTCGCGATTTCCTCAGGCCGGCCCATCCGCTTGACCAGGGTTTGGGATGCCATCTGGTCCTCGAAGCCCTTCTGGGCTTCGGCGGGCATGCCCATCTTGCCCATGATGGGAGTGGCGACGGGTCCGGGGCTGAGCGTGTTGACCCGGATGCCGCGCTGCGAAAGTTCAACGGAAAGCGTCTTGGCGAGCGAGACGACAGCGGCCTTGGTCGCCGAATAGACGCTTGCACCCGGGAGGCCGAGCTCGGCTGCGACCGAGGAGGTGAGAACGACGGAGCTTGGGTTCGCCAGCAAGCTGAGAATCGACTGGAGCTGGAAATACGGTCCGCGGATGTTGGTGGAAAACATCCAATCAAAATCCTCCGGAGTCATTGCGTCGATGGGCCCGAACTTTCCCACTCCCGCGTTTAGGAATGCGCCGTCGAGATGCTTCGAATGCTTCAGGACCTCGGCACCCAGCGCTTGAGAGTCCGCGAGCGAACGGGAATCGGACGCAATGACGACGGCCGAGGACCCCAGGGTCGAGCGCGCGGCCGCGAGGGTCTCTGGATTGCGGCCCGTGACGAGGATCCGGGCGCCTTCGGATTGCAGGAGCTGCGCGGTGGCCAGGCCGATGCCAGAGGTGCCGCCGGTGATGAGTATGGTCTTGTTTTTCATTTTGATTACGGTGGATTTGAATTGGAATAAACGTTCTAAAATAGGGACTTGAAAATCAGTCGAGGGTCTGCAACGCGATCCGGATGGTGCCCCGCATGGGCTCCGGGTCCCCCAGCGCTCGCGTGGCGACGGCAAGGCCGAGCATCGTGTGGTAGAAGAACCGGGCCAGGGCCGCGGGATCCTTGGACTTGCTGATCTCGCCCTTGCGCTTCGCCACGGCGAGCCTCGCTTCAAACAAGTCCTGAATCGACCGGGCGTGGGTCTGCGCCAAAGCGCGGATGTCGGACTCGTGCGGGGCCTGCTCCACCATTGAATTGACCATCGGGCACCCGGGTGAACCCTTTCTGCAGACGCCGGCGAGCATCGCCTCGAAAAACCCGCCGAGGACCTCGCGGATCGGGGCAGGGTCCGCCAGCATGCGCTCCATCAGGTCGACGGACCGGTCCAAGTAGCGCTTCAGGGCCGCGTGATAGAGCGCGTTCTTGTCGCCATAGGTATCGTAGAGACTCTGGCGGCTCACGCCCAACCCGTCAGTGAGGTCGCTGAAGGAGGTGTGCTTGAAGCCGCGCGTTCGGAACATCTCGAGCGCCTGGTCGAGGACTTCCGCTTCGTCGAATTCTTTTGCCCTGGGCATGAGGGATACAGGAACGATCATTCCAGAATAGTCAAGAGCGGACTTTGAAGAAAATCGAGGCCAGCGTGACATGATGCTAGTAACCTAACAGTCATGTTAGAGGGCCTCCAATCCGGTTTAATGACTCCCGGCATCAAACGACTAAGCGCAATCTGCGCGGCACTTCGGAACTCTAGAAGTAAATACCAGAGCTAAGATAGATTGATCGCACTCGGCCGAAGTCGCTGGCGAGTCACAAATAAATGGCTCTAGCTTGTGCCTATCGACAATCAATTAGGCAAGCCCCTCGGCTTGCGCGTTGCCGGATGTTACCGGCGACTTTATGCGCGTGCATTTTCATGCCAATCGGAGAAATCCATCGGCCCACCGACCTTGCATACGGGATAACATGGGCTTTCATCTTGGTGATGCCGACAATTGGCGTTGGGTCGACCAACCCCGTGAAAATAGGCGCTGCTTTGGACGGTTTCGTCAGGATGTTTCCGGGGATTAAATTTTCGGTCCGGGGATGTCCGGCTGAATCCGGCGTCTCGGCGCAGCCCATGTCCGATGCGGAAACTCTTGAAGGGGCGATCCAGCGTGCGAATAATGCACGGATCCTCAACGTTGGGGCGGATTACTGGGTAGGGGTCGAGGGCGGATGCGAAGCCAGATTTGGCGAGGTGCTGACCTTCGCATGGATTGTGGTGATCGCACGCAACTCAGATGCCGTCGGAAAAGGGCGGACCGGGGCTTTCTGCTTGCCCAGCGACGTCGCCGATCTGGTCCTTCAAGGGATCGAGCTAGGTGATGCGGATGACAGGGTCTTCGGAAGGAGGAATTCCAAGCAGGAAAACGGGGCGGTGGGTTTGCTCACCGGTGACGTCATGGATCGGCGGTCTTATTACGAAAGCGCCGTAATCCTTGCGTTGATTCCGTTTAAGAATCGGGGCCTTAGGTGGCGGTAAACCCCCTTAAGGCTTCGAAGCGAGAATCATCTGTTCGCCGGACGCCTGCAACGGGTCGTTGCCTGCCGCCCAAGGGATTCTCTGGCCGTGTCCTGCGGCAGACTTAATAGACTCTTTCCTCGGGCCCAGACAAAGCATCCCTTCTGCATTCGTCTCTTTTGCCAACCGCCAATGGCGGCTTCAAATCGTCGTCGCTGCCAGGAAACCTCTTTCGTTGACGACACCTGACTACCTCCGACGTGAATGCGACACATCGCACTCGCCTTCTCGAGTGGAGGGGCCGAGGTGGTGTTCGAAAAACGGTGGATTTAAGGACAGTGCCCGTGGGGGTTAGGATTAGGTCAATCGGCTTCCGCCAACGCCCTAAGGAGATGCAAGTTAGAGTTAGGCTGTTTAACACCCTCCAACTCGACGATGGAGGCGCACCAGCCAGCGTCATAATCTTGTCACCTCGTCAATTCATTCCTGTATAAATGGAAAGCCGCTTCCCCTTAAGCGCCGATTCCTGCGATAGCGCTACCCCCCAACCGCCAGGCTGCCTCACCGCAAAATGAGCTACCACCTTCGAGTCATGAACCCAGCCAAACTACTCGCCTTCGTCGTTCCTTTCGCCGTCGCCGCGTCCAGCCTGGCGCAGGACGGCACGATCTACCCCCTCGAGGCTCCCGCCGAGCCCAATGCCATTGCATTGAATACCGGCGGCGTCGTGGACCAGCCGGCAAGAGAGAGCTGGTTCCGCCAGTGGGGCGAGCCGATGGTGCGCAACGTCACGACTTCCACGCTCACACCATTCCTGCCGGATGCGGCCAAGGCCAACGGCACAGCAGTCAT
>CAZCAJ010000070.1:0-16254 GCA_964496645.1 uncultured Opitutaceae bacterium | reverse complement strand
CTTCTTCGTCGGCTCGCTCTTCCCGGCCCTCGGCTTCTTCAACGTCTATCCCTTCTTCTTCTCCTACGTCGCCGACCATTTCCAGTACTTGGCGAGCATCGGGCCCCTGTCGCTGGCCGCGGCCGCCATCGCCGCCGCTCAGGGGCGGGTGGGCCGGGGACGGCCGCTTCTGCCCGCGCTTTGCTGCGGCGCGCTTGTCGCGGGGCTCGGCGCGCTGACCGCGAGGGAGTGCCCCAAATACGCCGACTCGCAGACGCTCTGGCGCAGCACCATTGCGGCTAACCCGGGAGCCTGGATGGCCCGCAACAACCTGGGGGCCGAGCTCATGGCTGCCGGACGGGTGGGGGAGGCCGCGGCGCAGATCCAGGAGTCCCTGGCGCTCCAGCCCGACAACGCCTCGGCGCAGACGAACCTCGGCAATGCCCTGATCAAGCTCGGGAGGCCGGCCGAGGCGCTGGAGCACTACGCGAGGGCCCTCGAAATCGCCCCGCGCTACCCCACGGGGCACAACGAGCTCGGCGCGGCCCTGCTGCGCATGGGCCGGACCGGCGAGGCCATCGCCCACTTCCAGGCGGCCCTGGAGGAGAACCCGGCCTACGCCAACGCGCGGGTGAACCTCGGCAGCGCCTACCTTCAGGCGGGGCGCGCCGGCGATGCGGCTGCCCAGTTCGAGGCCGCCCTGGCGCTCGACCCCGGCAATCCCGGCACGCTTGCGGACCTGGGCGCAGCCCTCGCCGGGCAGGGACGGCTGGCGGAGGCGGCCGAGCAGTTCCGGAGGGCGCTTGCGGCCAGCCCGAATTCCCCTGCGGCGCTCACCAACCTCGGCAACGTCCTCCTGCAGATGGGTCGCCGCGGGGAGGCGATCGCCCGGTACCAGGAATCGCTTCGCGCGGACCCGGACTCGGCCGTGACCCACAACGACCTCGCCTACGCCCTCCTGCAGGAGGGCCGGCCGGACGAGGCGATCGCCCACTGCCGAAGGGCGCTGGACCTGAGGCCCGACTACCCCGAGGCCCGCAGGAACCTCGAGGCCGCCCTGGCCGCAGGGCCTCGGCCGCCGCAGGATTCGCCGGCCAGGTGACGGGAGCCGCCCGTGCGGGGCCGCATGCCGCGCTTGGAAACCAATGGGCCGGCCTCCGCGAGGAATTCCCGGCCGGCGGGAAGCAAGAAGGAGTGACAAGAGGGCGCGCAGGCTTCATCGAGGACGTCTCCAGTGGCCGATCAAGGACAGCACGACCCGCCCCCCATGAGTTCACCCGATCCCGCCGACTACGCCGCACGCATCGAGGGCGACCTGCTCCGGAACATCCTGCCCTTCTGGATGGAGAAGGTCGCCGACCGCGCCCATAATAGGTTCCTGGGGTCGCTGACTAACGACCTGGTGGCCGACCCCGCCGCCGAGCGCGGGGCGCTCCTGACCTCGCGCATCCTCTGGACGTTTTCCGCCGCGTTCGCCCGGTACCGGGACCCGGCGTATCTCGCGATGGCGGACACCGCCTACGCCGACCTGACCCTGCATTTCGCCGACGCGCAGAACGGGGGCTACTGGTGGTCCGTCGCCGCGGACGGCCGGGTCCTGCGCGACCGCAAGCAGGTGTACGGCCAGGCCTTCGCCGTCTACGCGCTGGCCGAGTACCACGGTGCCACCGGCCGGGGCGAGCCCCTCGAGCGCGCGATCGGGCTGTACCGGCTGCTCGAGGAGCACGCCGTCGAGCGCCGCCACGGAGGCTATCTCGAGGCCTTCGACCGGCGGTGGATGCCCATCGCCGACATGCGCCTGAGCGAGGTCGACCTGAACGAGCCCAAGTCGCAGAACACGCACCTGCACGTCATGGAGGCCTACACGCGCCTCCTGGAGGCCTGGCCGGACCCTGGCCTCCGCCGAGCGCTCGAGGCGCTCGTGGAGATCATGCTCGGGCGCATCGTCAACCCGGTGACCGGGCACCTCGGCCTTTTTTTCTCCGAGGACTGGACGCTGCGCTCCGACAGGGTCTCCTACGGCCACGACATCGAGGCCGCGTGGCTCCTGACGAGGGCTGCCGAGGTCCTGAAGGACGCCGCGCTTACGGCCCGGATCGAGCCGCTCGCGGTCAGGATCGCCGAGGTGACGCTGGCCGAGGGCGTCGATTCCGACGGGGCCGTCCTCTACGAGGGCGGGCCCGGCGGCCTCACCAACACCAACAAGGAGTGGTGGCCCCAGGCCGAGGCGGTGGTCGGCTTCCTCAACGCCTACCAGCTGTCCCGCAGCGAGCGCCTCCTCGGGGCCGCCCTGCGCACGTGGGACTTCATCGAGGCCAACCTGATCGACCGCCGGCGGGGGGAGTGGCTCAGGGGCGTGACGCGGGACGGCCGCGCGCTCGACAAGGAGCTGAAGGTCAGCTTTTGGAAATGTCCCTACCACAACGGCCGCACCGGCCTCGAAGCGGTAAGCCGCCTGCGCGGGCTTTCGGGGCGCGGCGCCAACCCCAAACAGGAATGAAGAAGAAGCCCACAGCAGCCGGGGCGAGCGCCGCCCCGGCACCGTCGCGCAAGCAGGCCCCGGCGATCCCCGCGGGGGCTCCCCCCGCGTGGGCCGCCCGCCTGCGCATGCTCCGCAGGGACCACGAGAGGCTCCTGTCGCGCAGGAACCCGGTCGACCGCGGCTGGGACAACGGCGTGTTCGAGCGATTCGCGCACCCGGCGATCACGTACCGCCACGCGCCGATCGAGTGGCGCTACGACCTGAACCCGCGGACCAACCCGTTCCTCATGGAGCGCCTCGGCGTGAACGCGACGCTCAACCCGGGGGCCTTCCTCTGGCACGGCAGGGTGCACATGGTCGTCCGCTTCGAGGGATACGACCGCAAGAGCATCTTCGCGATCGCCGACAGCCCCAACGGCGTCGACAACTGGCGTTTCTGGGACGAGCCGGTCGACCTCCCCGAGCTGAAGCCCGAGACGAACGTCTACGACATGCGCGTCACGTTCCACGAGGACGGCTGGATCTACGGCGTGTTCTGCGCCGAGGCCAAGGACCCCGGGGCGAAGCCCGGCGACCTCTCGAGCGCCGTCGCCGTGGCGGGCGTCGTGCGCACCCGCGACTTCAGGAGGTGGGAGCGCCTCCCCAACCTGAGGACGCCCGCCTCGCAGCAGCGCAACGTGGTGCTCCACCCGGAGTTCGTGGGCGGGCGGTACGCGTTCTACACCCGCCCGATGGACGGCTTCATCGACGTCGGCTCGGGCGGCGGGATCGGATGGACGCTGTGCCCGGACATCACCACGGGCGTCACAGGCCCGGAGGCCATCATCGACGTGCGCGCCTACCACACGATCAAGGAGGTGAAGAACGGCCAGGGGCCCGCCCCGATCAAGACCCCGAAGGGCTGGATCCACCTCGCGCACGGCGTGCGCGCCTGCGCCTCGGGCCTGCGCTACGTCCTCTACATGTTCATGACGGCGATCGACGACCCCTCGCGGGTCACCGCCCGGCCGGGCGGCTATTTCCTCGCCCCCTTCGGCACGGAGGGAGCCGGGGACGTCTCCAACGTGACCTTCAGCAACGGGTGGGTGCGGCTGGACGACGAGGCGGGGACCGTCCTCATCTACTACGGAGGCTCGGACACCCGCTGCTACGTGGCCCGGTCCACCGTCGACAGGCTGGTCGACTGGTGCCTCAACACCCCCGAGGACGCGCTGACGACCCGCCGCGCGCTCGAGCAGCGCCTGGCGCTGATCCGCGCCAACCGGGCCGTCCTCGGCCGCTAGGGCCCCCCTGCCCATGCGCGCGAAGTTGTCCAAGCTCCTCCTCCTTTCCCTGGGAACCGCCCTCCTCGCGCCCCGCGCGTTGACCGCCGGGGCGCCGGCGCCCGACCCCGGCTTGCTCCTGGCAGGCGCATGCCGCCGCGCGGACGCCGAACTGGCGAGGGCCGACCTCGCCGCCTACCGGGGCTGGATCAAGTACCTGCGCCGCGACGCCGTTGAGGCGGCGGCCCGCGCCGGCGCCGCGGGCGAGGCTGCGACCGCGAAGGCCCGCCGCCTCGATGACTGGGCCGGGAGGATCGCCGCCAACCCCGGGTTGCTGGGGACGCTCGCCGGCGTGCAGGAATGGGCCTACGAGTCGCCCGTCGACGACTCGGGCCAGCCCTTCAGGATCGCGATCCCCGTGGACTACGACCCCGCGCGCCCCGCGCCGCTCACCGTCTACATGCACGGCCTCAGCGGCAACCACATCGAGCACTCGACGGGGATGCACGCGCACCCGGGATCCTTCGACATCGCCGTCCTCGGGCGCTCCCGGGGCGGCGGCTACCGCGCCCTCTCGGAGGCCGACGTGCTCCAGGCCGTCGACTACGTCGTGGCGCACTGGGCGATCGACCCCGACCGGATCAGCCTGAACGGGGGCAGCATGGGGGGAGGGGGGACGTACCGCCTGGGCTCGCGCTACCCGCAGCGCTGGTGCTCGGGGCGCCCGACCTGCGGCTTCGCCAGCTACCTGCCGATGGGCAACCTCGTGACCCTTCCGATCTACGCCACCCACAGCGCCGACGACCCGACCGTGTCCGTCCTCAACGACCGGGGGCCCCTCGCCGTGCTGCGCGGGCTCGGCGGCCAGGTGATCTACGACGAAACAAACGGCTACGGGCACTCCGTGTGGAACTACAAGGAGGGCAACGAGCGCGGCGCGGCGTGGGAGAAGCTCCAGGTGCGACCCGATTCGCGCACCGTGCGCCGCGTCGACTACACCGCCCTCGACGGCGGGGCGGTGCGCGGCTGGTGGGGGGAGGTGGCCGAGTGGGGCGGCGCCCCCGGCCCCGCGCGGTTCGTGCTGACGGCCGGCGACGCCAACACGCTCTATGCCGAGGTGACGAACATCGCGCGCCTGCGCCTGAGGCTGGCCGAGTCGCCCTTCGACCGCGCCCGGCCCCTGAGCGTCTCGGTGAACGGCGCGCTTCCCTTCACCCTGCCGGCGCCCCTGCCGGAGAGCGCCGTGCTTGCGCTCGGGGAGCGGGGATGGGGCCCCGATTCCGAGCCGCCGCCGCCGTTCCGCCTGCACACCCCGGGCAGCGCGGTCCTGCTCTACGGCGGCGAGCCGCTCCTCATCGTCTACGGCACGCGCGGGGGCGAGGCCGAGCGGGCGGCGATGCGCGCGGCCGCCCTGGCCGCGAGCAAGAGCCCGAGCCCGGCTTGGCCCAAGGACGGCGGCGAGGCCGGCACCGACGGGGTCCCGCACAGCCAGAACCTCTACGGCTGGCTCAACACGAAGGCCGATGTGGACGTGAGCGACGCCGACATCGCGCGCTGCCACCTGGTCCTCATCGGCACGGCCGCGCAGAACGCCGTGGTCGGGCGCATCGCCGCGGCGCTTCCGGTGCGCCTCGACGACACGGGCGTAGCCTGCAGCGACGGAACCCGGTTCGAGGGGGGCGCCTTGGCGCTGGGGCTGGTGCACTACAACCCGCTTGCGCAGGGCCGCCTCATCTTCTGGGTGGCCTCCGACACGACGGCAGCCTACGCCGCGGGTTCGGCCATCCCCTGGTTCATGGCCGGCGGCGCCGCCCGCACGGCCAACGCGTTCGGCGCCGATCTCCTCGTCATGGCCGCCGACTCGCCGACCCTCGTCGCGGCGCGGGGCTTCGACTCGCGCTGGCGCTGGCTGGCCGGGCGCGAGGCGTCGCCGCTCCTGCCGGCCTCGCTCGCAGCCACGCCGGACTTCTCGCGGGCCGTGGGCCAGGCGATCAGCCGCGCCGCCGCCGCCGATTTCTCCTTGGTCGGCGCCTACGGCGCGCCCGCGAGCCCGCCGTTCTCCGCCGGAGTCACCCGCGTCTGCGATGTCGTGCCGTTCTTCGCGGAGGTGCCGGTCGGCGTCTTCGACGTCGACGGCCGGGGGCTCCTTAGGCTGGCCGACAGCGCCGGCGCCAAGGACTCCGGCTTCATGGTCTCGGGCCTCGACGCCGGAAGGATCGAGGCCGGCCGGTCCTACCGCGTCGCCCTGCCGATAAACCTCCTGGGGACGCTGGGCGCCGTGCTGCAGCCGCCCCCCGCCAGCTACCGTCTCGCGGGCGTCGACGCGGGCGAGGCCGTGGGCCGCTTCCTGCGGTAGGCGGCGCGCAGGGACGCGGGGCGGGGGCGGTCACGGCTGCCCGGCCGCCGGCGGAGCGGAGAGGGTGATCGAGGTCGACCCTGCGGGGAAGGCGTGCTCCGAGGCGGCGCCCGACGGCCAGCGGACGAGGATCCTCCTCGGGGGGTTGGCCTCTGGGTATCCAAAGAAGCATGACGCCGTGGACTGGCTGTAGTAGCCGGAGCCGGCATAGACCTCGCTCGTCTCGGCCGAGCCGTCCGAGAGCTCGACCGTTATCCTCGCGCCGACGGCCGTCGGGTTCCCGGCGGCCCCGCTCAGGGCGATGCGCAGCGGCCTGTGGCCGGCGACACCCCTGTTGTGGAACGCCGTCGACGCGTCGTTGTTCCTCGTGACGACGAAGTCGGGCCAGCCGTCCTGGTCCAGGTCGAGCGCCGCGAGGGCCTTCGCGTCGCCCGGCACCACAAGCCCGCTCTCGAGCGGGGGGACGGCGGCGAAGTGCCCGTGGCCGTCGCCGCACAGAAGCTGGCTCAGGCCGCCGTCGAAACGCCCGACCGATATGATCGGCGCGAAGGAGTTCTGGACCGCGTAGATGTCGGCGTGGCCGCTGCCGCAGAAGTCGCCGGCGACCATGCCCTGGATGGGGGCGATCTGCGCGGCGCGCGGCAGGGGCTCGAACCTGTAGGTGCCGTCGGGCTGGCTCAGGAAGACGCCGCTGCGAAGCTCCGTCGCCGCGAATCGGCGGGCCTTGGCCAGCCTGTCCTCGCCCACGATCTGGCCCAGGGTGGCCCTGGCGTAGGAGTCGTACGTGGGAAAACGCTTCAGGATCGCCGGCAGCGCCGCGCCGAGGTCCCTGCGGCTGCGCCGGGGGTACAGCGTGTCGCCCTCGTAGTAGCCCTCGACGATCTGGCTGGGGCCCCCGCCCTTGAAGTCGCCGTAGAAGAGCAGCGTCGGGCGGGCGGGATCGGCCGCGTAGACCGTGTTGAGGCCGACGTTGCCGACGACGTAGTCGATCCGCCCGTCGCCGTTGAAGTCCGCGGCGGCGATGGAGGTCCACCACCCGGTGCCGGCGGAGGCGAATCCGGCCCGCTCGGACCAGTCCTCGAAGCCCTTTCCCCGGTTGTTGTGGAAGTACTTGACGCCGCCCCAATCGAGCGCGAGCAGCAGGTCCGGCCAGCCGTCCCCGTCGACGTCGGTCCAGAGGGCCGAGCTCACCAGGCCGACCTCGCGGAGACCCGGCGCGAGCGCATCGGTCACGTCCTCGAACTTCCCTCCGCGGTTGGCCAGGAGCGCGCTCATCGGGGGAAGGGGATAGTGGCCGGGCACGAGCCTGCCCCCGATGAAGAGGCCGAGCCGGCCGCTGTGGTCCCAGTCGGCGGCGGCCACGGCGCCTGCGCTCAGGGGCAGCTGGGGCAGGGCGTCGTCGGGGGCGGGCCGGAAGCCGCCGTGGCCGTCGTTCAGGTACAGCCTCGGCTGGTACTCCTGTGATCCGGCCGGCAGCGAGTTGCCCCCCTTGGCCACGAGGAGGTCCTCCCTGCCGGTTCCCGCGGAGTCGAACAGGAGCACCGGACCGTCGTCGACCAGGAGGCCCGTCGGCACGGAGGTCGAATCGGTCGCGAGGTACTGCCCCGTGGCGGACGCGTGCAGGATGCGCAGCGAGTCGCGCGTCGTCCCGCCCAGGACGACGTCGTCGCGCCCGTTGCCGAACACGTCCCCGACCGCCACGCCCGGGCCGCGGGGGTTCTGGCGGATCGGGATGAGCCGCTGCGCGACGAACTCGTCGACGGGCTCCTCGTGCGACATGAGCGACAGGCCCGCGGAGCGGGGCTCCTCCTCGAACTGGCCGGGGGCGCGGGGGGCCTGCGCGGGTATGGCGACGGGCGCGGACGGCTCGGTCACCGTGTAGCGCCGGTCGACGGGAAGGTTCTCGAACGTCTGGACGTGCCCGCTGGGCCACGTGACGACCATTCGCCGGACGACCGTGTCCGCGCCGAAGCCGAAGTGGAGCATGGGCTCGCTGCTCGACATGTACCCGCGCGCGAGCACGAGCTGGCGCGCCTGGACGCCGAGCGCGCTCTCGACCCGCACCGTGGCGCCGACCCCGTAGCGGTTGGAGACGGTCCCGCGCAGGTCGACGTTGACGACGTGGCCCGTGTCGCAGTCGTTGCGCATCAGCGTCACGCCGGCGTGGTAGTTGGAGTAGACGATGTCGAGGTTGCCGTCCCCGGAGAGGTCGCCGAGGGCGGCGCCAAAGCTGACGCCCTTCTTTCCGAGGCCCCACTCCGAGCTCACGTCCTCGAACCGGAGGTCGCCCATGTTGCGCAGCGCGAGGTGCCTCTCCGCCTGGGGGGGGCTCTCGTACATGATGCGGATCCGCTCCGCCGGGGTTTCCGCGCGCATCATGCGCTGGATGGTGTCGGCGCCCGGATCCCGCGGAAAGCCGTTGGTGACGAACAGGTCCAGGCGGCCGTCGTTGTCCAGGTCCTCGAGCCGCACCGACCACGTCCAGTCCGTCTCGGCGACCCCGGCCAGGTAGGCGCCCTCCTGGAATCCTCCGGTGCCGGTGTTCAGGAGCAGCGCGTTGCGGTGGTACTTCACCTGGCTGCCGGGGTCCTCCTCGGTGCGCCCGCGCGCATCGGCGATGGCGTGCTGGTCCTTCATGTGCGTCCTGGCCGCCATGTCCGCCACGAGGAAGTCGATGAGGCCGTCGTTCCTGACGTCTCCCAGATCCGAGCCCATCGAGGAAAACGAGACGTGGGGCAGCACGCTGTTGAGCGTGTCGGTGAACGTCCCGTCCCGGTTGTTGTGGTAGAGCCTGTCGGGATAGCCGTAGTCGTTCGCGACGTAGAGGTCGGGCCAGCCGTCGTTGTCGTAGTCCCACCAGGTCGCGGAATGGCTCTGGGACGGGCCGAGGATGCCGGCGCTGTCGGTCACGTTGGTGAACGTGCCGTTCCTGTTGTTGTGCAGGAGGATGCCGCGCTGGCCGGCCGGATGGGTGACGATGTTGAGGATGTTGGTGGCTATGTACAGGTCGAGGAACCCGTCGCGGTCGTAGTCGCAGAAGGCCGCCATCACGCTCGAGTCGACGACGTCCAGCCCGTAGGCGTGGGCCATCTCCCTGAACGTCCCGTCTCCCTGGTTGACGTAGAGCAGGTTCGGGGCGTTGGTCCGGCAGACGTAGATGTCGAGGCGGCCGCTGTTGTTTATGTCGACGAAGGTCGCCCCCTGGTTCCAGACGCCCGGCGTGGCCCCGACGCCCGCCTTCTCGGTTACGTCCTCGAACTTGTATCCTCCCAGGTTGTGGAAGAGCCGGCAGCCCTCCGTCTTGCTGACGACGTAGATGTCGGGCAGCCCGTCCCCGTCGTAGTCGCCGATCGCTATCCCGGTGCCGACCGACGAGGTCTCGAACTCCTCGTAAAGGTCGCCGTGCATCCTCGGGTCGGCGTAGCGGTTCTCCGTGCGCACGCCGGTCTCCTCGGCCGGCATCTCGACGAACAGGGTCTTGCCCCTGGGGAACGGGTGAGGGGCGAGGGGCCTGGACGCGATGCTGCCCGCCGGATCGGCGGCCTGGGCCGGGGCGCAGGCGAGGAGCGCCGCCCACGCCAGGGCGGAGCGGGCCGCCGTCACCGCGGCGCCCCAGGCATCCGGGCCCTTGCGATCATCGGCGACTGGCATTTTGGGGGTACCATGGGAGAAACCCTGGCCGGCGTAGTCAAGGCCGCCGTTCATCGCGGGGGAGCCGAAAGGACCAGCGCGGTGGCGTCCCCGGAGAACGCGTGCTCGGTCGTCTCGCCCGACGGCCACCGGACCCTGATCCTGCGCGGCGGCGTGGCCTCGGGGTAGCCGAAGAAGCAGGCCGGGCTCGACTGGCTGTAGTAGCCCGAGCCCGCGTAGACCTCGCTCGTCTCGGTCGCGCCGCCGGCCAGCTCCACCGTGATCCGCGCGCCGACGCCCGTCGGGTTCCCGGCGGTCCCCCGGAGCCGGACGCTGAACGACCTGTGCCCGGGCACGCCGCCGTTGCGGAACGCCAGCGTCTGCGCGTTGTTGCGGGTCAAGAGGAAATCCGGCCATCCGTCGCCGTCGATGTCGATCACCGAGAGCGCCTTCGCGTCGCCGGGCACGACGAGCCCGCTCTCAAGGGGGGTCGACGCCTCGAAGTGCCCGCGGCCGTCGCCGCGAAGGAGCTGGCCGAGGCCGCCGTCGATGCGCTCGTCGGCGCGGATGGGGGCGTACGAGTTCTGCACGGCGAAGATGTCCGCGTGGCCGCTCCCCCCGAAGTCCCCGGCGACGATGCCCTGCAGGACCGAGATCTGCGCGATCCGGGGCAGCGGCTCGAAGCGGTACGTGCCGTCCGGCTGGCTGAGGAAGACGCCGCTCCGGAGCTCGGTCGCGGCGAAGCGCCTGGCCTGGTCGAGCTTGTCCTGGCCGACGATCTCAGGGAGCGTCGCGCGGGCGTAATAGGCGTTTCGCGAGAACCGCTTCATGATCGAGGGGATCGCGGAAGCCAGGCCCTTCCTGCTGCGCCACGGGTAGATCTGGTCCCCCTCGTAGTAGGCCTCGATGAGCTGGGCCGCCCCTGGGCCCCTGAAGTTGCCGTAGTAGAGCAGCGCGGGGTGCGCCGGATCGGCGTGGTACTGGGTGTTGAGGCCGACGTTGCCGACCACGTAGTCCGGCCTGCCGTCGCCGTTGAAGTCCGCCGCCGCGATCGAGGTCCACCAGCCCGTGCCCGCCGAGGCGAAGCCCGCCCTCTCGGTCCAGTCCTCGAAGCCCCGGCCCTGGTTGTTGTGGAAATACCTCACGTTGCCCCATTCTAGAGCCACCAGCAGGTCGGGCCACCCGTCGCCGTCGACGTCGCTCCAGAGGGCCGAGGTCACCATCCCGACCTCCCGCAGGCCCGGCGCCAGCTGGTCGGTCACGTCCTCGAACCTGCCGCCGCGGTTGGCCAGGAGCGCGCTCCGGGGCGGGAGCGGATAGCGGCCCGGCAGCAGCCTGCCGCCTATGAAGAGGCCGAGCCTGCCGCTGTGGTCGAAGTCGGCCGCGGCCACGGCGCCCGCGTTGATGTTCAGCGGCGGCAGGGCGCCGTCGGGCGCCGGCGAAAGGCCGCCGCGGCCGTCGTTCAGGAACAGCCTCGGCTGGTATTCCTCGGCCCCTGCCGGCAGGGTGTTGCCGCCCCTGGTGACGAGCAGGTCCTGCCTCCCGCTGCCGCCGGCGTCGAACACGAGGATCGGCCCGTCGTCGGCCGCGGCCGGCGCGGCCGGGGCGGCGGCGTCGGACGGCTGGAACTGGCCCGCCGCCGAGGCGCGCAGGACCCGCAGGGGGTCGAGCGTCGTCCCGCCCAAGACGACGTCGTCCCTGCCGCCGCCGGAAAGATCGCCGACGGCGAGGGCGGGGCCGCGCCGGTTGAGGCGCACGGGTATGACCTTCTGCAGGTAGGTCTCGTCGACCACCTCCTCGCGCGACTGCAGCGCGAATCCCGCGGCCCGGCCCACCTCCTCGAACTGCCCGGGCGGGCGCGCCGGCTCCGGCTCCGGGGCCGCGGGCCGGGACGGCTCGGTGACCGTGTAGCGGCGGTCCACGGCCAGGTTCTCGAAAGTCTGGACGTGCCCGCTCGGCCAGGTGACCGCCATGCGCCTGACGACCGTGTCGGCGCCCAGGCCGAAGTGGAGCATCGGCTCGCTGCTCGACAGGTATCCCCTCGCGAGCACGAGCTGGCGCACCTGCGGGCCGAGCGCGCTCTCGATCCTCACCGTGGCGCCGACGCCGGAGCGGTTGGAGACCGTCCCGCGCAGGTCGACATTGACGACGTGGCCGGTGTCGCAGTCGTTGCGGAGCACCGTCACGCCGCCCTCGTAGTTGGTGTAGACGATGTCGAGGTTGCCGTCGCCGGAGAGGTCCCCGAACGCCGTCCCGAAGCTCACGCCTTTCTTGTCGAGGCCCCATTCGTGCCCGACCTCCTCGAACCGGAGGTCGCCCATGTTGCGGAACGCGAGGTGGGTCTCGACCAGGACCGGGCTGTTGTACAGGGCCTTGATCCTGTCAGCCGCGGTCTCCACGTGGATCGCGTTCGAGTTGACGTCCGGATTCGGGTCCCGGTTGAAGCCGTTCGTGACGAAGAGGTCCAGGCGGCCGTCGTTGTCCAGGTCCTCCAGGCGCGGCGACCACGTCCAGTTCGTCTTGGCGATGCCGGCGAGGAAGGCGGCCTCGAGGCACCGCCCCGTCCCGGTGTTGAGGAAGAGCGCGCTCCGGTGCAGCTTCTGGGCCGCGGGCGAGTTGTCCGCCTCGGCGTCCCTCTCGCGCGACTCGGCGATGGAGTTCTGGTCCTTCTGGTGTGTCGTCGTCGCCATGTCGGCGACGAGCAGGTCGATGAGCCCGTCGTTGTTCACGTCCCCCAGGTCGGACCCCATCGAGTAGAACGAGGTGTGGGGCAGGACCTGGTCCAGGGTGTCCGTGAACGTGCCGTCCCGGTTGTTGTGGTAGAGCTTGTCCGGGGCCCCGTAGTCGTTCGCGACGTAGAGGTCGGGCCAGCCGTCGTTGTCGTAGTCCCACCAGGTCGCGGAGTGGCTCTGCCACGCTCCCGAGATGCCCGCCGCGTCGGTCACGTCCGTGAAGGTGCCGTTGCGGTTGTTGTGGAAAAGGTAGCCGCGCTGCCCGTTGGGATGCCGAGCGTTGTCCAGCATGTTGGTCGTGATGTAGACGTCGAGCCACCCGTCGCGGTCGTAGTCGCAGAAGGCCGCCATCACGCTCGAATCCCTCACGTCGAGGCCGTAGGCGTGGGCCATCTCCCTGAAGGTCCCATCGCCCTGGTTTATGTACAGCAGGTTGGGGGCGTTGAAGCGGCAGACGTAGATGTCGAGCCGGCCGCTGTTGTTGATGTCGACGAAGGTGGCCCCGAGGTTCCAGACGCCCGGCTCGGCGCCGACCCCCGCCTTCTGCGTGACGTCCTCAAACCTGTAGCCCCCGAGGTTTCGGAACAGGCGGCAGCCATGGGTCTTGCTGACGACGAAGATGTCCGGCCGGCCGTCGCCGTCGTAGTCCCCGATGGCGACGCCGGTCCCGATCGATCCGCCCTCGAACTCCTGGTAGAGCTCCCCCCACATCCTCGGGTCGTCATAGGGGTTCTCGGTGCGCACGCCCGTCTGTTCGGCCGGGAGCTCGGTGAACAGGGTCTTGCCGCGCGGGAACGGATGCGGGGCCAGGGGCCTGGAGGCGATGGAGCCGGAGGGGTCGTCCGCGCCGGCCGCGGACGCGAGCATAGCCAGGGCGGAAGCCGCGCCGAGTACCGCATGCACCAGTGCGGAGCTCACCGCCCCGATCCCGCAGTAATGGCCGGCCGACATCGCAAAGCGGCAATGGGACGAAGGCGCCAAAGGGTAGTCAAGGAACGTTTTGGCGGGGCCCGCGGACCCGGACTTTTCTTGCCTGATTGCCGCCGGTCCGATCACATGGGAAAACCCATCCCGAGACGTGCGGAAAATGCGACGACCCCTGTGAGCGACCCAACACGGATCAACCGGCGGGCGTGGCTCGTCATTCCGCTTGCGGCGCTCGCCTTCACGGTCGCGGCCACGGCGCTCCGGGTGCGCAGGATAGAATACGTCTCCCTTGTGGCCGGGACGCCGGCTCCGCGGGCCCGGGAGGCCGCGCCGGGGCGCGGGTCCGAGTGGCAGCCCCGCCTGGTCGTTCCCGGCCACCACAACGAGAGCTATGAATGGCTGGACCAGACGCGCCAGATGTTCGCCCTCGGCCAGTGGCGCGTGCGCCACGTCGACTACGAGAACGCCCTTGCGGGACACGATGTCTACGCTTCGTCCCCGTACCGCTGGTGGCTCGGGCTCCTGGCGTGGTGCCACCGCGGTGTCACCGGCGCCCCGATCGGGGCGTCCATCGAGTGGGCGGCGCTCTTCGCGGGCCCGCTGCTCCTCCTGGCCCTCGGGGCCGCGACGACGGTCTTCGCCTACAGGCGCCTTGGCGTGATGGCGGCAGCATTCGCGTCGGCCGGGTTGGCGGCGCTCTTCCCGCTGGCAGCGGAGTTCCTGCCGGGCATGCCCGACGACAACGGGCTTTCCCAGGCGTGCGCGCTGTGGAGCGTGCTCCCGCTCTTGGCGGGCGCCGCGGTTTCGGCCGGGCCCGACTCGGGCCTGCGCCTCCGCCGCTGGTTCATCGCGGGCGGCGTCGCGGGGGGCGCCGGACTCTGGGTCGGAGTCTCCCGCGAGGTGCCGATCCTCCTCGGCATTGCCCTGGGCGGCCTCCTCGCCGCCTGGGCCTCCCGGGCGGCGTCGAGGGACGGGGGGCATCCCGGCCGGCCGCCGCTTCCCTGGCGAATGTGGTCCCTTGCGGGCGCGGGCACCTGTCTCGCCGCGTACCTGGTCGAGTTCTTCCCGTCCTACCTCGGCCGCTGGGAGCTGCGCGCCATCCACCCCGTCTATGGCCTGGCGTGGCTCGGCGGGGGCGAGCTCCTCGCGAGGGCCGCGGCGTGGATCGGCGGAGAAAGGCCGACATGGAGCCTGCGGAGCGCTGCTGCCTGGGTTCTTGCGGCGGCCGCCCTCGCGTCCCTTCCGGTGTCCATGTGGGTCGGCCGCCAGATGGGCTTCCTTTCGGTCGACCTGGGCTCGATGCGCCTCTCCCTTCTGCCGGGCGGCGCCGAGGCGCCGAACCTGCTGGCGCTTCTGCTGCAGAACGGGTTTGCCCGTTCGGTGCCGGCCGTGGTCATCCCCCTGGTGATCGTCGTTCCGTCTCTCTTTATCCTGTTCCTGCCGAGGACGATAGGTGCGGCGCCGTCCGTCCCGATCGCGCTGGCGCTTGGCCCGGTGGTGGCCGCGGCGGCGCTCGCGACAAGGCAGGTCAGCTGGTGGAACGGCGTCGATGCCGCGCTTCTCGCGCTTCTCATGGCCTGTGCCGCGGCCCTGCGCGGGTCGCCAAGGCCCGCGCTGACGGCCGGCCTTGCCGGCGCCCTTGGCGCCCTCGTGCTCCTGCCGGGCGCCGTCCAGCTCTGGCCACCGGCTGGTGCGCCCACAAGGGACGGGCTAAGCGAGAACGAGGTCGTGGGCCTCGTCGAGCGGGACCTGGCCTACTGGCTTTCGCAACACGTTGGCCATGATGGCGCTGTGGTGCTAGCTCCCCCCAACGTGACGTCGGCGCTTTACTACTACGGTGGATTGCGCGGGATGGCGACGTATGGGTGGGAGGACCTGGAGGGGTTCCAGGCCGCGGTCCGCATCGCGAGCGCCACCACGCCTGAGGAGGCCCAGGAGCTTATCGGGCTGCACGGCACGACGCACATCATCATCCCGAGCTGGGACCCGTTCATGGATGTCTACGCCAAGATTGGCGAGGGGACCGTCGGGGGGACGTTCCTCGACCGGCTCCACCAATGGAACCTGCCGCCTTGGCTCCGGCCCGTGCCGTACCTGATGCCCACCATCTCGGGGTTCGAGGGCCAGACTGTCGTCATACTCGAGGTCGTCGACGAGCAGGATGACGCGACTGCGGCAAGCCGGCTCGCCCAGTACTTTGTCGACATGGGCCAGCTCGACCTTGCCGAGAGGGCCGGACGCCTGCTCAGGCGCTTTCCCGCCGACCTCGGCGCCCTGCTGGCCCGGGTGCAGGTCGAGGCGGCCTGCGGCGAGAGTGACGAATTCGCCGAATCAGTCGGCCTTCTCGTGCGCCGGGTTTCCGCCGGCTCCGACAGCGAGCTGCCGTGGGACCAGAGGGTCGCCCTGTCGGTGGTGCTCGCGCAGGCCCACCATGTCGATCTCGCCCGTCCGCGGCTGCGCCAGTGCATCGCCGAGCTCGACGCGGAGAAGCTGCGCTCGCTCAGCACCATCCTCCTCTACCGCTTCCAGGTTCTTCGCCGGGCGCTCAATCTCGGCATCCCGGACCCGTCGCTTGGGGCACTTTCGCTCGATTTATTGCCTCCGGATCTGCGGAGCCGGGTCGAGTGAGAACGTTCAAAAAAAGCGTTAAAATGGCAAAAGTTCTCATTTTAAATATAACTGATCTCATTCCCATCGGATGAGGGATGGGATATAAACCCCCTGTCTACACGTCAGTTTTCATTGGGTTTACCACCCCAGACTGACGATCCACCCCAAGAAACGGTCGGTTCCCCACAACCTGCATTTCCGGCCCTGTCCTAAACCCTAAGTCCAAAAACACCAACATGCCTGCTAATCGTACCCTGGCGTTGCTGCGAGCCCTCA
>CAZCAJ010000069.1:0-16833 GCA_964496645.1 uncultured Opitutaceae bacterium | reverse complement strand
GCCGACCGCTACCGCAACCCCGTGATGGTGCTGGCGGACGGGATGATCGGCCAGCTGATGGAGCCGGTGGAGCTCTCGCCTTACCGCCCGGCGGTCCGCCTGGCGCCCAAGGACTGGGCCACCACCGGGACGGCGGCCAGCGCGGGGCGCCGGCGCGTCATCAGCTCTTTCTACCTTTATCCCGACCAGCTGGAGCAGCACGTGCGGGCGATCTATGCAAAGTACGCGGCCATGGAGAGGGACGAGGCCCGCTACGAGCTCCACCAGTGCGACGACGCCGACGTGGTGATCGTGGCGTACGGGACGACGTCGCGGATCGCGCGCTCGGCGATTGAAAAATGCCGGCGCCTGGGGGTGCGCGTGGGCCTGCTTCGCCCGATCACGCTCTACCCGTTCCCGTTCGCGGCGTTCGAGGAGCTCATCGCGCGCCCGCGGGCGTTCCTCGTGGTGGAGATGAGCATGGGCCAGATGCTCGACGACGTGAAGATAGCGGTGGCCGGCCGCAGGCCGATCTCGTTCTACGGGCGCACCGGCGGGATCGTCCCCACCCCGGACGAGGTCGTGAAGCAGGCGCTGGTCCTCATGGAGGGCACCATCCCGTGAAGGTCGTCTACCAGAAGTCCGCCGGCCTGACGGACGTCCCGCTGCACTACTGCCCGGGGTGCGCGCACGGCATCATCCACAAGCTGGTCGCGGAATCGCTCGTCGAGCTCGACGTCCTGAGCCGAGCCATCCTGGTGGCGCCGGTCGGCTGCGCCGTCTTCGCCTACGACTACTTCAACTGCGACGCCCAGGAGGCCGCCCACGGGCGCGCGCCCGCCGTGGCCACCGGGATCAAGCGCGTCCACCCGGACGCCATCGTGTTCACCTACCAGGGCGACGGCGACCTGGCCTCGATCGGGATGGGCGAGATCGTCCACGCCGCCATGCGCGGCGAGAACATCACCGTCGTCTTTGTCAACAACGCCATCTACGGGATGACCGGCGGGCAGATGGCGCCCACCACGCTGGTCGGGCAGCAGACGACGACCTCGCCGCTCGGCCGGAGCCTGCTCGGCCAGGGCTCGCCCCTGCGCGTCTGCGAGATGCTGGCGACAATCGCGGCGACGGCCTACGTGACCCGGGTCTCCGTCCACACCGTGCCGCGCCTTGCGGCCGCGAAGCGCGCGATCAAGAAGGCGTTCCAGATGCAGATCCAGAACAAGGGATTCAGCCTGGTGGAGGTGCTCTCGACTTGCCCCACCAACTGGGGCATGTCGCCGGTCGAGGCGATGCGCTGGGTCGAGCAGACCATGGTCCCGGTCTACCCACTCGGCGTTTACAAGGACATCGAGGGAGGCGCCTGACCGTGGCGGAGGAGCGCATCATCATCGCCGGATTCGGGGGCCAGGGCGTCCTGATGCTCGGCAAGCTGCTCGCGCAGGCGGGCATGTTGGAGAACAAGCAGGTGACCTGGCTGCCGTCCTACGGGCCGGAGATGCGCGGCGGCACCGCCAACTGCCACGTCATCATCTCGGACGCGTGCATCGGGACGCCGATCGTCACCGAGGCGACCGGCGTGATCGCCATGAACCTCCCCTCCCTCGACCGCTACGAGGCGTCCGTGCAGCCGGGAGGCTGGCTGCTCCTGAACAGCTCGCTCGTTCCCAGGGTCCCCTCCCGGGGCGACGTGCGCGTCCTGCCGATCCCCGTGAACGAGATCGCCCAGCAGCAGGGCAGCCAGCGCGTCGCCAACGTCGTGATGCTCGGCGCCTGCCTCGCGCTCGCCGGGCCCGTCCAGAAGGCCTCGATCGTCGCGGCGATCGAGGACGTGCTGGGCCCCGGCAAGCAGCACCTGCTCTCCATCAACCTCAACGCCCTGGAGGCGGGCCTGGCGTTCGCCCACCGGGTGCCGGCATAACCATGGAAAAGGAAAAGGTCATCCTCGAGGTCCCCTCCAAGGCTTTGCACGTCGAGCACGCGCAATGCCCACGCGGCCACAGCCTGATGGACCCGGCGGTGCCGATCTCAGGCTATCCCTCGGTCAAGGTGGTCATCCAGTACGGAGCGATCCGCGGTGACATCCATCTCGATCCCGTCTACGGCAGCTTCCACAATCTCTTCGACGTGGACATCCCCGAGGGCGTGGTGGTCGAGATGTTCTGCCCGGTGTGCGGGGTCTCCCTAAGGGCCGAGGTCGAGAAGTGCGGCTTCTGCTTCTCCCCGATGTTCGCCATCTACCTGCCGAACGGGGGCATCCTCGAGGGCTGCCTGAAGAGCGGCTGCCATGAGCACAAGCTCGTGCTGGTCGACGTGCACGAGCAGCTCGGGACCGTGCACGGCCACGATCAGATCCAGCTGCTCATGTAGGGGACGCGGGCGCGGTCGAAAACGTCTCCTGTGGCGATATCAGGGTCGGGGACGTCCGCCGCGATCTGGTGGACCTCGCCGTGCCGTACTCGCAGGGCAGCCTTGACCGCCCCGCGGATGATGCCGGGAACACGCGCCGGCTGGACATTGCCGGCGCTTCGGATGGCCTCCTCGCCCACTCCCCGCAGGAACATGCCGACCGGGCGAAGTTCCGGGGCCGCATTGGGGTGGGAACCGGGTGACAGAGCCCCATTTCATCGAAGAGGCGCTGCCTTAAAGCGTCATCGCTGGCCTCGATGAGGCACGCCCGATCGACGACGGCGTGATAGAGGGATTGGAGTATCAGGGGAGGCCCGTCCGGGACGCGGCGGAGGGAGCGCCCGCCATCCGAGCACGCCTTCGGCGTGGAGTTCAGATAGCCGCCCGACGTCGCGATGGCGCCGCAAATACCCCGCGGTCCCACCTGGGCCGGCTTGAACAGCCGACGACTGATTGTCGCTGATCCTCGCGGACGGCGGTCACCGGCGTCTCCTGAGTCCCCTCGGGCATTGCCGGCGGCGGAACCACCGTCCCGCCGGGCAGCCCTCTAGACAGTCCCAGGGGCCCGTGCGTTGGATGGCGGGCTCGGGGGGAAATTGCGGATGACCTGCTTGCGGGAGCCGCCCGGTTCGCGAAAGGTGGCAATGGCGGTGAGGGTCACCGCCCCCGGGGCGGCCCTCAACGCCTTCTTCAGCGTCCTATCGATGAATTTTCTGAACAGGATTGCCTGCTTCCGCAGCCTTGCAATTCCAGGCCGGCGTGGGCTCGCCGCCCGTCTGTGTTTGATCTTCGCTCTCATATGCTGGACTCCTTATTTTTGTTTTGGATCTGAAATCTTGGCGGCGGCAGGTCGATCCAGATCTGGCCAGGGGTCGAGCGGGACGTAGCCAAGGAGATTGAGCCTCTCGATCGTGGCGCGCGCTTCCTCGGGTCGGCCCAGCCACGCAGCCGCGCGCGCGGCGGGATCGAGGAGCCGCCAGTCGCGGCTGCCGAGCGTGCGCGGGGCCAGCAATTCGGCCGCCCGCAGCCATTGGCTGCGGGCGGCGCCGGCGGCGCCCGATCTGTCGGCGATCTCGCCCGAGACGACATGGGCCTTGGCGCATTCGCCAATCTCGGTGTCGGTGGCGCCATCCGCGCGCGCAAGCTTCTCGCCGATTGCGACCGCCTGATCCGCCAAGCCTGCGGCATCCGGCCGGCCGGCGAACGACTCGAGCTGGGCTTTAAGCCTCCGCGCCCGTAGCAGCAGCATTGCGAATACGTGATCAGAGGGCTCTTTCGCGGAAATGGCCTCAAGCTGGGGAATGGCATCATCCACCACTCGATCGGCCTCGGCGACGTTGCCACGTTGGCGGGCCAGTGTCGCCTCGGCCAGCCGGGCAATGATGGACACGCTCCTCCAATCGACGTTTGCCGCGTCAAGAGCCACAAGGGCGTCTAGCAGCTTCTGCGCCTGTCCCAACGATTCGCCGGCGGCCGCGTACTGTCCCGTGACCATCTGGATGGTCACCTCATACAGGATGGCGATTGCTTGGAGCTGTCTCCAACTCGCCGTCTTGGGATCGGTCGTGGCTAGGTATCCCAGCGCCGCTGCCTGCGTTGAATACTGCTTGATCGCCTCCGCAAACTCGCCCTGCCTCTCTGCGATGCTTCCAAGGTACGAGTGTGCGTCAGCCTCCCTCGAGCGCAGGTCGAGGTTGGCGGGATCGGACGCGATCATCTTCTCCAACGTCGCGAGCTCCGCGATGAAATTGGACCGGGCAGTCGCCAATTCGCCGCGTCCCATGCACAGGACCGCAAGGTTGTACTGTCCGTCGGTAAGCTCGCGCTGCCAATCGGGCCGCGACGGATCAAGCGCCACAAGGGCCGCGCACGTGTCGCGGTAGCGAGTCAGCCAGTCGTCGGCTGCGGAGTACTCGGCGCGCTTCCAGTGCAGAAAGCCGATGCCGAACTCGACCTGGCCGCGCTCAAGCAGCATCTCTCCATCCCTCGGATGGCGCGCCGCCAAGTCGGCGACCCGGCCGTAGGCGGCCAAGAGGGCCGCGGAGGCATCGGCGTATCGGGCCTGCGACATCCGGACTCCGCCTAGCAGCCTCAGGGCCTTGGCTCGGGACAGCTGCGTGGTGTCGTTGAGGTCCCCTGGGCTAAGCGAGGCAAAATACGCCGTTGCCTTGTTGGCGACCGCCTCGAGCACGTCGAGTCTGCCCACCCTGTTGAGCTGCGTATACAGATCGCCGAGCATGAATTCTAGCAGGTCCTCCGCGCGGGATCGCTCACCGACCGCCCTGGCGCGCTCGAGGTCGGCCAGTCGCTCGGCACGGGTTGCCCGCACGGCCTGCCGGGCGCTGATGACCGTGCCGGCAATGAGGGCGAGCGCCACCGACGCCATGGCCGCGAATGCGAGGCGATTGCGCCGGACGAGCCTTTCGAGGCGATATAGACCGCTCGGCGGGCGCGCGACCACCGGCTCGTGGTGCAGGTGCCGCGAGATGTCGTCGGCAAGCGCATTCGGCGTCTCGTAGCGGCGGGTCCGATTCTTCTCGAGGCAGCGCATCACAATCCAGTCCAGGTCGCCGCGCAGCAGCAGCGACAGTCTTGCCGGGTCGGTGCCCCTTAGCCGCGCCACCTGGGCGCGATCGGAGTCGGCGAGGGTGGACAGGTTCGTCGAGGGCCTCGGCGGATCGACCTCGCGGATGATCCGGCGGATCTCATCAAGGCCCGCGCTGACCAGCGACTTTGGGTCAAAGGGGGGCCTGCCGGTGAGGAGCTCGTACAGGAGGACCCCGAGCGAGTAGATGTCGCTTCGCGTGTCCACATCGATCCCGCTCAGCTCCGCCTGCTCGGGGCTCATATAGGCCGGGGTACCGATGAACTGCTCGAATGCCGTAAACAGCGTTTGGTCGGTCAAGCGTCCTCCCGTAGCCTTGGCGACGCCGAAGTCTATCACCTTGGGGACAGGCGTGCGGTCGTCGAGCGTGACCAGAATATTGGACGGCTTGAGGTCGCGGTGGATGATGCCTTTTTGGTGCGCGTGCTGGACGGCGCGGCAGACCTGCGAGAACAGCTCCAGCCGCTGCGCCATAGACAGGTTGTACTGGTCGCAGAAGTCGGTGATCCTTATTCCGCGCACCAGTTCCATGACGAAGAAGGGCCGGCCCGCATCTGTAGCGCCAGCGTCAAGAATCTTGGCGATGTTCGGGTGCTCCAGCATCGCCAGCATCTGGCGCTCGGCGTCGAAACGGGCGATGACCTCCCTCGTGTCCATCCCTAGCTTGATGATCTTGAGCGCAACGCGCCGGCGAACGGGCTCCTCCTGCTCGGCCATCCACACGACGCCGCATCCACCCTCGCCGAGCTTCTGCAGGAGCTTGTAACGGCCGATCACATCGCCCTCGGTTTCGGTCGCTGTGGACACCTTACGGACCCCCCTGGCCGCGCCCCCCCCGTCGAAGGCCGGCTCCCCGGCCATGAATCTTCCAGCCGATTCGTCCGCACGGAGCAGCGCCTCGATCCGCCTGAGCAGGTCGGCGTCCCCCCGGCATGCATCCTCAATGAAGCGCTGGCGGTCCCCCCGTGGGAGCACGAGCGCCTTTGCGAAGATCTGCTCCTCGCGCTCGTAGGATTCGCTCATGGCGGATAGGTGATTTCCCCTGGGCCACGCGGGCCGCCGCTATGACAGCGATACTGTTGCCGGGCCGTTTCGCATTCCGTGGGTCGAACCCAGGCCGGGGGGCACCTTATCGTCAGACGGCATATCGACCGGAAAAGGGATGCCGCGCGGATTGCCGGCGGGTCGCTCGGCGGCTCCTGGATCACCTTTCCCCTCTAGATTCAGGATGACCGTGATCTCGTGCACCGGGCATGAATATATCATGGGCGCCGGAGAGGACGAAGCCCCAATTCCCGGAGCCGAAGAATATATAATCAAGGCGCGCCGTTCCGGCCGCGGCCTATGTGCAATGCTATGGCGTCATGGGCCGCATGATCCGAAGGAGTGCATCCTTTGCGGCGTCTGGGGCGTCCAGCGCGGCGCGTTCGCCTCCAACAATAAGCCCCCGTCCCTATAACAAGAATCAACGCCCTCAGATATTGCGCGGGGACATAACCGATGCCAAAGCCTGGACGCCGAGCCCCCGCGCGGCGGCCCGCAGATCGAGAAAATCCGCGGGTCGCGCGGCGGACCGCTATCTGTTCTTGGCCGCCTTCGCCGGCCTTTGAATCAGCGAACCCGTGACCACGAACTTCTCGAGTGTCAGCGTTTGGTCGCTCGAGGTCGCGGCGACCTGGCTGGCCGTGGGCGTCTGGTTGGTCACGATGACCTTTTGGGGACGGGCGGCGACATTGCCGTGGCCGGTCACCATCGGGCGGGTTGTGTCGACCTGGGCCAAAGCGGCGCCGGCCGTGGCCAGCCCCGCGATTGCGACGAGTAGTGTCTTCATGTTACTTGTTTGGGTTGAGTTGCTGCGGGACTCCGCGGTCAGTGAACGCTCACAAGCTTGATGGTCCCGCGATTTGGATAGTCGCCGATATTCGTATAGGCGCCGCTCTGCACCTCGATGATCCAAGGGCCCTCGTCGGTGAGCACAAAGGCGACACAATGGTCCTCCATCGTCGCCGAGAGCCCGCCAAAGGCCTTTTCCTGCCTCACAATCACCGTGGCTGCGGCCGGCGCGCAGGCGTGGGCGTCCATGGCCGAGAGGCTCAGCATGAGGCGGCAGACGAGCGCGAAGCCGTTGCAATTGCCGGCAGAGTTGTCCTGCGGGACGCCCTCCTTCCACAGCATCTTCATCTCGTGCTTAAGGGCCGGGAGAAACTCCCGGCGCATCCACTTCGCTGAGATAACCTCATACCTGCTGTTCTCCAGGGGCGACACCCAGACATCGGGTGGAAGCGAGTGATCGAACTCCTGCCATAGCTGAAGGGCGGTCACGGTTCTCCCGGTGGGCATGCCGGAGGGCGCATACACTTCAAGGTCCGCCCGGGCCGTGTCGGCGGCGAGCCCCAGGAGGGCCGCAAGCATGCAGGCCGACCAGACTCGCGGCGCGCTAGGAGATGTCGATGGCATGGTCTGGTCCAGGCATTGCGCCCGGGCGTGGCGACTGGTTCGTGGTTCCCTTGGCAGGACGGGATGAAGGCGGCTGCCGGCTCGCCGCAACGCGCCGTGTTCCACAAGCGCGGTCAAGGCATCGGTCCATGGCTGAAGCAAAGTGCACGGAGCAAAGAGACCCTCATCGGCGCCAACGGCGAGCCCGAGGGAGCCAACGTCTCCCCAAAGGCGTCAACGACTCACCGGCGCCAGCGCGGCGGTCAAATGAGCCGCGATTTGATCGTCTCGTAGCGCGAGCGCCCCACAGGCAGGCGCAACCCGTTCTTAAGCTCGGCAAAGTAGCGGCTGCCCTTCAGCACGCGCAGGCGGGAAACCATGGCAAATCGCACCAGGAAGGACTTGTGAATGCGCACGAAGGAGCGCGGCAAGGTGGCCTCCAGCCGCCCCAGACACTTGTCATAGAAATCCCTCCGGCCGTTGGCGAATACCAGCTCGGAGTACTTGTCAGCGCCCTCGACGTAAACCAGGTCGTCTACCGCGACCAGGTCGATTCGCCCCATCCGGCGCACGGCGAGGTACGGCTGCGGCGCCTCGGCGAGCCCCGGGGGTGGCGAGGCGCGGCGCAGGGCCCTAGCCAGCCGGTCCTGACTCACCGGCTTCGGCACAAAATCGAGCATGCCGCATTCGAAGGCCTTCAGCGCCAGGTCGGCGTGCTCGGAGATGACGATCGTCTGATACGCGTGGAGGGACCAGGCGGAGAGCAGGTCCGGACCGTTGCTTCGCTGCAGCTGAGGATCGAGCAGGACGACGTCGAAGGCCACCTCGCCCAATCGTGCGGAGGCGGCACCCAACGAATCCGCGACAACGAACAGCCTCAGTGCGTCCGTAAGAATCGCACGGCACAGCCGCTCAAGGTCCTGCGCCTCGCGGGGTTCGTTTTCGACCGCGAGGATTTTCACGACGGCCCCCTTTCCCGGCGACCTGAACGAGGCAGCCGTGAGTCCCGGCAGCTGAGCTGAACCGGATAAATATCATAGGGATAAGATCTTGCGTACTTGCTCATCGGGAAGCGTTGAAGGGCATACCGCACGAAACGCCCCTTCGACGCCGAATCTTTCATCAATCGCGCGGGATCTCTCGCTCCGCGTCGCAGGGCAAAGGTCAGCGCCAGTCCCATTGGCAGGACGAGATTCATCGGGAACTGTTGACGGCAACCAGCTGGGTCCCCCTCGGAACGGAGGCTTCGCGGCGGACGCCCTCCGAGCTGTAGCCGAGGCGGGCAGCGACCAGTGAGACCACCCTCGCATCGTCGCTGATCGAGCACTCGGCCAGGCTGGTGCCATGCTGCGGGTCGTAGACGGCGACCTGCCGGCCGCCAGGACGAAAGAAAGCCACGGGCAATTCCTCACGCCCGCACCGCACCCAGAAGATCGAGGTTGGATAGGGGATTATCTGCGCCGCAACGGTCACTTCGCGGAGCCTCTCCTCCGGCGACAGGTCCTCAGGGTCTTCGCGCCGCCGCGTCATCCCCCCGAAGTGGATCGCCGTCCGGGCGTGGCTTAGATAGCAGGCCTCAGCCTGGGCGCTAAGCCGATCGAGATTCGGTCTTGTCTCGAATGGGCAACCAAGGGCAAACACCCCGAAATACTCGTCACGGCACCATGCCCGGCCCCGCCAGCTGATGAGCGCCATGGTGTGCATCCTTCTGAGCCCGCCTGCATCGCGCATGTTGATGACGAGCGGCTCGCCGCGCTCGCCGGGATACTGGGACAAATAACGGACGAGGTAGCTGATCGTGGAAAGGTGGCAGCCGTTGAACACGTGGGCCGAATCCGGGTAGGATGGCGGGGCCGACGGGTCAACGGACGCGTCCTGGGCGGGGTTGGCAGCGCGTGCCGCCGAGGCAGCGAACCCAGCGGTGATGATAAGGGAGAGAGCGAGTGAACCAAGGCGGCAGCGGCGGCTCTTGAGAAGGCGGTCGGGTTTCATCCCGGCGGAACGCCCGGCCGGCCGCCGATCTTTCAAAAATCGCGATTAGGTATTCACGCCCCGGAGGGATTCTGATAGGCGGTTCGTGTCCCGCGCTCTCCAACGAGCCATGAGCCCTTCGAATTCAGAGACGGTTTCGTCATTGCGCACGCGCCCGAGCCTGCTTCGCCGGGTTCGGAGCTGGGAGGACAGCACGAGCTGGGAGGAATTCCACCGGCTCTACCGGAAGCTGGTCTACGGGCTTGCGCGCCGTTCAGGGCTGTCCCACGCAGATGCCGAGGATGTGGCTCAGGACGTCTTTAAACGCGTCGCGGAGACGGTCCACGCGTTTGAATCGGATCCCGAGCGCGGAACATTCCGCGGCTGGCTGATGAACCTGACCCGCTGGCGGATTGCGGACAAGTTTTCCAGGATGCCCAAGGGCGAGCACCGCCGCGTCCGAAAGCACGACGACACAGGCGGGCCTCGGACCTCGACGATCGAACGCATACCCGATGCGGCCGATGCCGACGGCGGTTGGGAGACGGAATGGCAGCGCCACCTGCTGGATGCGGCGTGCGAACGCATCGCCCGTCGGGTCAATCCACGGCACTACCAGGTGTTCAACCTCTACATCCTGCAGCAATGGCCCGCTCCGAAGGTCTCCCGCGAGCTCGGCATTAGCCCGGCATCGGTCTACCTCATTGGCCACCGGATGACCAAGCAGCTCAAGGATGAGGTGGCAAAGCTCCGGAGGCAGCTGGGATAGGCGGCACCGATCCTCAAAGGAATTGGACGGGAATTCGCCAACCCGGCGGTCCCCCGTCCCGCGCGCGGTGCGACCTCGGGCATCCTGCCCGCGCGGTCACTCCGGGTCGTCTGAAGGCGGCGGCGAAAGGATGTAGACCCCCGGCCCGCTTCCGACGCTCACCAGGTCAAGAAGGAGCCGTGCATGGGCCAGCTCGAGCTCCTGATCGATCGCGTCGCCTGTTGTGGTCATTTGCAGCCAACCCTAGCAGGGGTTGTGCCAGCCGGGGGGAAAGCTGGGGCGTGGCGGCGGGCCCGGGCGTCGACGCCAAGCCGCTAGCCCATCATTCGCCCTTGCGCCGGCGCCGGCGCCGGCTTCAGGTCCCGCAACGTCTGTGACGCCCAGTCACTTAGCATAGCCTTCTCGAAGCGGAGCCTATCTGAGGTGTCGGTCATGGACGCCGATCCGAGGTCAGCGTCCCTCAGGTCCCCGGCTCCCCGCCTGACCTCCGTCCCGGACGCATCCCTGACCGAGTAGGTGAACTTCAGGACTGGCGACCTGGGGATGGGGACGATGAGCGCCGGGGCGCCCTGGCCCTTCGAGGCCAACCCCCCGCCCACAACTCGGTATCCCGAGTCAGACAGCTCTATCTCCGTGAACGTGATCCTGAGGCTGAAGCCAGCCGGGAGCCTTCGGTCGGCCAGCTTCACGATGAACTTGCGCATCGTCGAGAGAACGGCGTCGCTCCCCCAGTCTTCGCCGCCCTGTGGGCTAAACCCGGCGTAACCCTCCGGCCGACCGAAGATGACCTCGGTGCGAGGCGCGGGTTTCGGAGCGTCCGCCGGGTCATGAGCGCAGGCGGCGACCGTTCCAAGGACGACCAATGTCAGGAACGAGGCCTTCACGGACAGGAAAGGCGCTGTCGCCGGCATCCGGGGCGGGTTCGGGGAAAACCGCGGGGCGGATTCAATCATGGCGAGCCGGGCCCGGACCCCGCGACTTTACCGCAGCGGTTCGAGCAGCCCCGGCACCTGCCCGCGCCTTCCGGCTCGCGGCCTTCAGGTCGCCCCGCTGGCTCGCGAGCCGCTCGCAAGTGGAGGCCGAGCCAAGCTTGAGCGCGATGCGATAGGCCTCCTCAAGGTGCTGGGAGGCCTCGTCCCATTTGCCCTCCTCGCGGCAGAGGGCGCACAACTCCTCGTGGGCGGCTTCGATGAAGTCCCAATCCCTGGAGTGTTCCAGGTTGAGGGCCTCCTCGAGCGCAAAGCGGGCCGCGGCGAACCGGGCCTCTCGCGTTGCGCCGTCCTTCATAGGGGCGGTCCAATTCAACCGTGCGAGCGTGCACAGGAGCGACCCCAGCTCGCGAAGGTTCCCGTCGCGGCGGGCCCGCTCGATCCCCATGTTGAGCAGGGAGTCGGCGTCCGCGAGGCGGCCCACCTTCATGTACGCCATCGACAGGCTTTCGCTCAGCTCGAGGAAGGAGAACAGCCCGCTCTTGGAAAGCCTTCCAAGGTCGTAGCCGGCCATGGTGTCCACCGCCTCCTGCGGTCGGCCGGCGCCGACGAGCGCCTGGACCAGGTTGCAGCAGTTGGAGAGCTCGCTTGCGAGATTGCCGTGCTCTCGCTCCATCGCGAGCGCCCGCCGGGCGTGGTCTATGGCCTCCTCATACTTCTTGTCGTAGAGATAGACGTATCCGATGTTGGTGAGCGCCCGGGACACTCCATGGCTGTCTCCGTTTTCCTGGGCGATCGCCATGCTGGAGCCATAGGCCTCGATCGCCCGCGCCGAGTCGCCCATGCGCCTGTAGGAGGTGCCGCTGGCGTTGATCGCCCTGGCCCGGCCCAACTGGTCGCCGACCTTCAGGAAAAGGGCTTCCGCCTCCTGGCACAGCTGCACGGCTTCCTCGTTCTTCCCGTCCTCTCCCTTGGCTATGCCGCTCACCAGCATGCAGCTTGCGGCGCCCTGGATGTTGCCCTGCTGCCTGAAGAGCCGCAGGCCCTCCTCGGCCTCGGGGTACGCGGCCGCGAAACGCCCGAGGCGGACGTTCGCCCAGGCCGCGTTCAGCGCGCATTCGGCCTCCCACAGGGCGGCCGACTCCGCGTCGCCCTGCGGTTGGGGGGCCTGAAGCAGCGCGCGAACGGTCCCGACTATGTCCAGTGCTTTTCGGGGATCCACGTCGCGCAGCCTGGCGGCCAGCGCGATCTTCTTCGGGATTTGGTTCATGGCCATGCGGCTCCGGATACGCTGCTCCCCAGGGCCAAGATAACGGAACACGGTCGGGTCAATTGTTCAACTGCTGCCTGGACGGAGGCCCGAACACCCGTTCGGCTGCGGCCGGGGTCCCTCAGCCCTGACGGCCAGGGTGCCTCCGTCCCCACGATGCGCATCCCTATTCCGCCAAGGCGGCGCGAACATGCACAAGGCTGCGCCATTGTTGGCGGGAACCTCACTCGGATCTACGCGCGGCGCAAGGCGTCCAGGCTCCGGGGCACAGCGGGCCGCACGGTGGAGGCGCCCATGGAGCTCTTGCGTTGATGACCCGCGCCCGAAGCCCGTCGCTCTCCAGGAGGAATCTTCAGGGGCGGCGCGACCCCATAGTGTTTGCCTGCTGCTTGGCTGGCCGGCAGGATTAGGTCCGCCAAATGGCGACCCCCGGACTTCTCCCTGCAGTCATTGCGCTTGGCCTTGGCGCGATATCGCCCGTTTGTGCGGCTCCGTTCCCCGCTCGCCCGGTGGAATTCGCGGCGGGCGCAAATGGCCGGCCCCTCGAGCTCCATGAGTGCCCGTTGGGCAAATTTGCGATCTTCGAGGTGGCGGCTCCCACCGACATCGAAATCCGGACGGGATTTGATGTTCGCTGGGTCAACCTCCGCCCCAGGTCCGCCGGCGTCATCCCGACAATAGGAAGCGACCACCACAGCGTTCGATTCAAGGTGACCGCCGCGCTGCCCCTCACCGCGGAGTTCAACGACGACCTGACGAGGGTGGTACACCTCTTCCCGTACGCTCCGGAGAAGGATCCGCCGAAGCCCGGCGATGCGCGCGTCCGCTACTATGGGCCCGGCACGCACGACGCGGGGCTGATAGACCTGGGGGACGGCGAGACCCTCTACCTTGCGCCCGGAGCATGGGTCAAGGGAACGGTGCGCTCGATCGGCTCCAGGAACGTCACGGTCTGCGGCCGCGGCGTCCTGGACGGCTCGGACGTCGGCGGACCGGACGCGCCGGGAGCCGTCGGCCCGGGCGGCGCGGCCTTCAGGAACCTGATCTATCTCGAGAAGACGGATCGGGCGAGGATTGAGGGGATCACCCTCTTCAACTGCCACCGGCCGCCGACGGCGACGTGCTTTGGCACCGTGTACATGACCGGCACGACCGGCACGCGGGTCGACGGGGTCCGCATACTTAACCCGAGCGGCAATTACGGCAACGATGGCTTTGACATCGTCTCGTCGAGCGACGTGCTGATACAGAACATCTTTGTCCGGACCAACGATGACTGCGTGGCCGTCAAGAACCTGGCGGACGTCGATACGCATGACATCGCGGTGCGCCACGCCGTCCTCTGGGACATGCCGATGGGAGGGAACGGGATCGAGATCGGCTTTGAGATCAGGGGACACAGGGTCCACGACATTCACTTCCAGGACATCGACCTCATCCACATCGAGCGCGGCGCCGCCATAAGCATACACAACGGGGACACGGGCGCGGTCGAGAACGTCTCCTACGACGACATCAGGGTTGAGGACGTCCGCCGCAAGCTGGTGGACTTTGCGGTGCTCTACTCGCAAGGCAGCCTGGACCGGCCTGCGGACGACGAGGAGAACACGCGCCGGCTGGATATTGCCGGCGCCTGGGATGGCCTCCTCGGGTTCGCCCCGCCGGAACGGGCCGAGAGGGCGAAGTTCCGGGGCAGCATCCGGGGTATCCGGGTGACCAACCTCCGTGTGGTCGAGGGGGCACTGCCCTACAGCGTCATCGCCGGCTTCGATGAGGCTCACAGGGTCGAGAACGTGGTGTTCGAGGGATTGGAGTATCAGGGCCGGCCGATCCGGAACGCGGCGGAGGGAAGGTTCACCATCGAGCACGCCTCAGGCGTGGAGTTCAGGTAGGCGCCCGCCGTCGGGGCGGGCATGCCGGACCGGCACCCTCGGGCGATAACGGGGCCCTATCGAATCGGATTTCACAATCACGAGGCGCAGGCGGCCTGTCGCCGGTCCCTCCTGGCGAGACCGATTTTTTGGTGGCCCGAATCACCGGGATCGCATCACAGTAGCCCGCCTCAAGCCTCCGCCCCGGGGAGGCCCGTCCAGGGCGATACCGTCGTCCCGGAATCAGCGCAGTTGCCACCCTCCATTTCTTCCATGCCCGCCACCGCCGTCACCCCGGATCCATCGGCAAAGCTGCCCGTATCGGAGAAGGTGGCCTTCGGCCTCGGCGCCTTCGGCAACAACCTGTTCTGGCAGTTCTTCATGTACTTCCTGCTCTTCTTCTACACCGACGTGTTCAAGATAGCTCCGGGAAAGAGCGCGGCGGAGGTGGCGGGGGTGATGTTCCTGATCGTGCGCATTTGGGACGCCTTCTTCGACGTCATCATCGGCGTGATCGCCGACCGCACGCGCAGCCGATGGGGCAAATACCGGCCCTACCTTCTGTATGGCGCGCTGCCCTTCGCCCTCTCGGGCATCTTCGCCTTCACGACGCCGGATTTCAGCGCGGCGAACAAGATCATCTACGCCTACGCGACGTACTCGTTCCTGATGATGGTCTACTCCGTGGTCTCCATCCCCCAGAACTCGCTTCTCGGGGTGATTACCCCTAACACGCTGGAGCGGGCGAGCCTGTCGAAGTACATGTTCGCCTTCGCCTTTAGCGCCGGCCTTGTCGTCCAGTCCCTCACCCCGAAGCTGGCGGACTTCTTCGGCGGGCACGGCAGGAACCTCGGCCACGGCTACCAGATGGCCCTTGTCTGCTACGCGGTGGTCGCCTTCGTCCTCCTCCTGGTCTGCTTCGCCGGGATCAAGGAACGGGTCTACCCGCCGCAATCGCAGAAGAACAACATCGGCCGCGATTTCGTCCACCTGCTGTGCAACATCCCGTGGATCGTCGTCTGCCTCGGCACGCTGGCCACCATCATGTGCCTCGCCGTCCGAAGCCAGACGATCGTCTACTACTTCAAGTACTACGTGGGCGACCGGGACGTGACGCTGCCGTTTGTCGGAACCCGCCACTTCGGCTACGGGACCCTGGTCTCGGATTTCCTGGTCCTCGGCAACATCACCACCATCGTCGGCGTCCTGATGGTGCCCTTCTTCGTGCGGCTGATCGGGAAGAAGGCGCTGTATGTCGTCATGCTGGCCGGCTCGAGCGTGCTCTCGCTGGGTTACTACGTCCTTAGGCCCGAGCAGGTCGGCCTGATTTTCGGCCTGCAGGTCCTCGTCAGCATCTTTCAGGGCCCGTTCTGCGTCGTGCTCTGGGCGATGTACGCGGACTGCGCGGATTACCACGAGTGGAAGAACAGCCGCCGGGCGACCGCCCTGATCTTTGCGGCAGGCATCATGGCCCAGAAATTCGGCTGGGCCTTCGGCGGATGGTTCCCCGGAGTCCTGCTCACCCGGTTCGGCTATGTGGCCGACACAAAGCTCGGACCCCATACGATCAACGGGATTCTCGAGATGCAGAGCACGCTGCCCTGTGTCTTGGGCCTCATCGCCTCGGCCATCATCCTCCTTTACGGTCTGCCCGAAAAAAGGATGAGCGCCATCGAGTCCGATCTGAAGGCCCGTCGGATTTCCGCCCCGCAGCCGGCCTGACCCCCGGAGCAAGGGAGCCGGCGCCGTCGACGCTCGACTTTGCGCCCTTTCTTAAGCCCAAGGCTGCCGGCCGAGGCCGCCTGGACGGAGGTCGGCGGGCGGCGGATGTGCCGGACCGACTCTCAAAGTGGCCCGACGCCGCGAAATGACTTCACTCCGTTGAATGAACCCGGCTCCTTCACCTTTCGCATCGCAGGCCGATGCGAAGATGCAGCCCCACTCAGTCGACGTCCGGATTCGAGCCCGGTCCCGCGGTTTCTGGCCCGCCAAGATTCTGGTTAGGATCGAAAAAGGACCCGGAGGAACCGCCCCCGCTTCCGGAAGCCGCGTAAGACGACTGGGAGACGGTGCCGCCAACTACGATGACGACGACGGGCGTCGCAGACCCTGGAGGAGAATTGCTGGCACCGCCCGTCGCGATGTAGCCCAGGGCGGTTCGCTCGCAATTTGGGTGGTAGGTCTGAACCCCCGGCAATTCGGCGTCCAAGATGCCGCGCGACTGAGCGTGAACACCGGCGGCAAACGCGGGAGTCCGAACGCCCAGGGTCACTTCCGGATCTCCAGTATCTCTACCCGGTATTTCTCCGGGAACGGAAACTCGATTCCCGCTCGAAACTGCGAGCCGGAGTATTTCCCCAACGCCTGGCCGCTCATCTCCGAGCGCACCGTGAAATCCCCATCGGGGAACACGGGGAGCTTCACCCCCGCGCTCTTTGCGCCAGAATCGTTCTTGAAGAGGACGATCAGGCCCTCGCCTTGGCGGCTCAATCGCGCATAGCCGTCCCAGGTTGCCGCACCGGCCCGCATCCATGAACCCAGCGGGAAGAACCCCTCGTTGAGAGGCACGGCGCGCCGCAGGGCCTTGAACCAGC
>CAZCAJ010000068.1:0-17937 GCA_964496645.1 uncultured Opitutaceae bacterium | reverse complement strand
GGTTCGAATCCCTCCCTCTCCGCCATTTTCCCCGGCAACCGGTTGGGCAAGGCCGCTCGGTTTGCTCGGCGGTTCAGGCCCTCACCCTAAAGCGACTCACAACTTCTTCCGAAAGTCGAAATAGGCTAGATTGACGTTCCCCTTTTCCACAATGCGCACGGTCAATACGCTCCTCCCGGCCGGGAGCGCGACCTCCGTGGGCTGCGAGAGATTCCAGTGGTGCCAATTGCGCCAGGGGATCGTCTCGGCGGGGTCGAAGGTCGAGACGACCTGAAGGACGGGCACGAGCGGACGGAAGTTCCAATCAAGGGCGATGGTGGCGCCGCGATTCGACGTGTAGAGGACGTCGAAGGCGTAGGTTCCGGCCTCCGCGACGTCGACCGTCAGGTTGAACCACTCGCCGGGCTCGGTCCAGCCGACGTAGAGTAGCCCATCGGGAGGCTGCACCCGGTTGAAGGGGTTCTTGTCAATGTTCTCGCGGTACTTCGTGTACGAGGTGTCCACCCCCTCGTCCTTGCGGAATTCGTTGAGATAGGTGCCGTCCAAGGGGTTCAGGTGGCCGCTCCCGTGGTTTTCGGGATCGCTGTCGTGGTAGGCAATTCCTTCGCCGCCCAGGTCGTAAAAGGCGCACATGACGCGGCCGGGTATCCTCTGGGGGCCCCCGTTATACCTGGAGTCGTGGAACGGTGTGCCGCGGTATTCCCTCGGAACCTCCGCTGGACAGGTGAGCACCGACGCGAACCACGTAACCAGGACGAGGCGAGGTCCGGGCTTCATCGGCACTGGGGTATCGTTCGGCTGCGGATTGTCAACCCGGCCAGGCGCCCCGCAGGCGGTGTCGCGGCGCCTGGGCGCCCAATCCCGCGAATTCGTGATTCTTGCGGCGGTGCCCCGGAGACCCTAACAACTGGGACCCAAGTGACCGCAAAGGCCAACAGAAAGCCAGAGCTCGACGGGCTGCGGGGAGTCGCCGTTGCGGTGGTGCTCCTTTCCCACATCTGGGTGGTCAAGCTCTGGGGCGGCATACCGCTCGGCTACTGGCAGAACGTCGTCCTGCATTTCTCGGCCCGCGGCGTCGACCTTTTCTTTGTCCTCTCCGGGTTCCTGATCGGGGGAATACTCATAGACAACGTGCGATCCCCCAAGCTCTTCGGTGTCTTCTACCTGAGGCGCGCGTTCCGGATAATCCCAGCGTATTGGCTGCTCATCGCCACCTTTGTCCTCGCAAGGCTCTTTGACGCCCGCGTGCGCTTCGGGCTGCTGCAATACCTTTACGACCCGAATCCCCTGCCCGTTTGGCGCTTTGTCCTGTTCATCCAGAACTTCGTGATGGCGTGGAAGAGGTCCATCGACCCCGTCTGGCTCGTGGCGACCTGGTCGCTCGCGGTCGAGGAGCAGTTCTACCTCATGGTCCCCCTCTTCATCAGGTACCTCACCCGGTACCTGGTGCCGTTCTGCATAGCGGGCATAGTCACGAGCCTGGCGATCCGCTACTATTACATCTACTGCGCGGCGGACAACATCTGCGCCGCGGAAAACCTTTTTGTGTGCCGGACGGACTCACTCTGCGTGGGAATATTGGTTGCAATCGCCTCCCGCAGCTCCCCGGCCGGCAGGTGGCTGGACGCTCACTCATCGTGGCTGGCCGCGGGGTTCGTCGCATCAATGCTCGTCTACTTCGGCCTTCCGGTCGCGGATCCGGGGATGGTCTCCGATGCCGTCTACCACCCGACCATATACGCACTGGCGGACGGATTCATACTGCTGCACCTCCTGCGAACCCCCGCGGGGATCCTGGCCGGGATCCTGCGGTCCAGATTCCTTGTGTGGCTCGGGGGGATCTCGTATTTTGTGTACCTGTTCCACCTGCCGATCAACTTTGTCGTTGCCACCGCCATGGGGAAGATTTCGACCGGCCTGGACGGCGCGGCCATGGTGGTCTCGACGGCGGCGGTCTTCCTTGCAGGCTGTGCCTCGCGGCGCTGGTTTGAAGAGCCGCTGATTCGATTCTCCCACCGGTACTCCTACAACTAGCCCACCGTGAGCCCCCCTCGACGGACCTTCCCGACGGCAGTTCCCTTGGCACAAGCGGCCGCGCCCCGGGCATGCGCCCGTCCCCTGGCCCGTCGCCGCCGAATCCGGGGGAGAGCCCGCGAAGGCGGCGATTCCATGATCGATGGCGTCCGCACGGGCACATCCATGGCCCGGAAGTGAGGCGTCCGATGCCCCAAGCCCTCGAGGATGTCCGCCCCATTGAGCTCGCCGAGATCCGGCGGGCACGCGAGCGCATCGCGGGGACCATCGTGCGGACGCCGTTGGTTCGCCTGGAGCTGGGCCCGGGTTTCCCGGACATTAGGCTCAAGCTGGAGAACCTCCAGCCGATCAACGCCTACAAGCTGCGGGGGGCCGCCAATGCCGTGGCGATGCTGCCCGAGTCCCTGCGTGGGCGCGGCGTCTGGACCATCAGCGCGGGAAACGCGGGACAGGGCGTGGCATATGCGGCGAGGCAGTTCGGCGTCCCGTGCACGGTCGTCGCGATCGAGACGGCGCCGGCCTCGAAGCTCGAGCGGATGAGGGCGCTCGGCGCGAAGCTCATTCCGGTGCCCTACCAAGTCGCGTGGAGGGCCCTGGACGAGCGGTCGTTCCCCGGAGCGGAGGGGACTTTCGTTCACCCGTTCGACGACCACAATTTCATCGCCGGCCACGGGACGATGGGCCTCGAGATCCTCGAGGACGCGCCCGACACGGCAGCCATCATCGCCGGCATAGGCGGCGGCGGGCTGATCACAGGCGTGGGCAGCGCCGTCCGGGCGCTGAGGCCGACCGTCAAGATCTGGGGCGCCGAGCCGGAGACGGCCGCTCCCGCGGCGCTCTCGTTCGCCATGGGGTCCGCGCAGGCCTTCAAGGACTGGAAGCCCTCCTTCGTTGACGGCGCGGGCGGACAGAGCGTCTTCCCGCGCATGTGGCAGCGGATGAGGCCGCTGGTGGACGGCTGCATCGTGGTCAGCCTGGAGGAGACAAAGAGGGCCATGCGGATGATGGCCGAGAAGACGCGCGTCATCGCGGAGGGCGCGGGCGCCCTCCCCCTCGCGGCCGCGCTTACGGGCAGGGCCGGCCGGGGCCCGATTGTCGCGATCGTCTCGGGCGGCAACATCGACCTTGGGAAGTTCTGCGAGCTCATCGGGTCGGCGGAGGCCTGAGGCGCCCGGCCAGGCGTTCCCGCGGCCTGCCCGGCGCAGGCGCCGCCGCCGCGATTCCCCGTCGCGGGGATGAACCGACGGCACGCCCGGGGAAGACGCGGCGAAGGCCGGTCAGGGCGCCTTGGGTCCCCTCGCCTTCAGCGCGCTGTCGACCGCCTTCAGCAGCTGCGCGGCCATGCACGGCTTGGGAAGAACCTCGATGATCCCCACGGCTTCAAGCCTGCCGCGATTGTCCTCCTGCTCCAGCCCGCTGGTTGCGATGACGATCAGGTCCGGCCTGATGACTCGCAGCGTGCGAATCAGGTCCACACCGCCGATTCCAGGCATCATGAGGTCCGTCAGCACGAGGGCGACCGAATCGCTGTTCTGGATGAAAAGCCTTATGGCGTCCTCGCCGCTCGCCGCGGTGAGCACCCTGTAGCTGTACTTCGTTAGCACGCTGCTCGTCGCCTTAAGTATCGGGGGCTCGTCGTCGACGACGAGGATGAGCTCCTGGTTCCCCACGGGGACCGGCGGGCTCGAGCCTTCCTGCTTCGCAGCCTCGGAGCTTACCGTCGCCGGCAGATAGACCTTGAAGGTCGTCCCCTTCCCCAGGTCGCTGTAGACCGTGATGAAGCCGCCGTGGCTCTTGACGATGCCGAGGACCGTGGAAAGTCCCAGCCCCGTTCCCTTGGCCAGGCTCTTTGTCGTGAAGAAGGGGTCGAAGATCAGGGGAATGTTCTCCTTCGGAATTCCGGTGCCGGTATCGGCGACCGAAACCCTCACGTACGGCCCCAGTTTTGCCTCCGGGCTGAGCTTCGCCAGTTCCTCGTCCAGCTCGACATTGTCGGCGCCAATGCGCAGCTTGCCGCCGTCCGGCATGGCATCCCGGGCATTGACGCACAGGTTCATGAACACCTGGTGCATCTGGGTGGCGTCCGCCAACACGGTCCACAGGTCGCGCGGAAAGGAGCATGCGACCTCGATATCGCGGGGGAACGTCTCACGAACGAGGTGCTCCATCTCCTTGAGCAGATGGCGCAGCTGGACGCTGACACGCGCCCCCTCGATGCCGCGGCTGAAAGTGAGGAGCTGCCGGATTATGGAGGCGCCCCTACGGGCGCCGTTGTCGACCATGGCGAGGATTTCGCGGTCCTGATGCGAAGGCAGCTTGTCCTTGAGCATGCCGGCGGCCATCAGCATCGGGGCAAGGATGTTGTTAAGGTCGTGGGCAACGCCGCTGGCGAGGGTCCCGATCGCCTCCAACCGCTGCGCCCTCCTGAATTTTTCGTCGAGCTGCCTGGCCTCGGTCACGTCCCTCGAGTTGACCACAACCTGCCTGTCCCCGGTCCCGTCGCTCAGGCTCCGGCCCAGGCACTGGACGACGCGCCAGGAGCCGTCCTGATGGCGGATGCGGAATTCCCCTGAAGCGGTCTCCCCCGGATTGGCCAGGGCCCACTGGATGCCCTCCCTGATCTTCGCTTGATCCTCGGGCGAGATAAAGTCCTCGATGCTGCGGCCGACCATCTCCTCCGGGGAATACCCCAGCAGGCGCCTGATCGAAGGGCTCTGGTAATTAATGATCCCCTTGTCATCTATCACGGCGATCATGTCCGAGGCATTCTCGATCAGCTTGCGGAAGCGCCCCTCGCTGGCGCGCAGCGCCTCCTCCGCAAGCTTGCGCGTTGTGATGTTGTCAAAGACGGCGATGAAGTGCTCCTTTGCCGTGCTGTAGACCGAGATTGAGAACCAGGTGCCCATTGAGCTCACGTAGGTCTCGAATTTCTCCGGGCGCCCCGTCAACGAGACCCGGCCGTAGATCTCGAAGACCTCCGGATTGCTCGCCTGGATGCCGGGTATGAGCTCGCTCACCTTCCTCCCGACAACGTCCTTCAACCCGGTGAGCGCCGTGAAGGCCCTGTTGACTTTGAGGTAGACGAAGTCCCGCGGGACGCCGCCCTCAAAAAGCATCCTGCAGAGCGCATAGCCCTCGTTCATGTTCTCGAACAGCGAGCGGAAATGGCGCCCCGCGTCCCATGCGCTTTCCTTAGGGCGCTGGCGCTCGGCGCTCATGCGACGATTCCGGCGTTTTCCACCGCAGCCGCCGGTCCCGAAAACGGGCGCCTCGGGCTCTGCCACCGCGAAGTCCGTCCGTTTCCCGGGCCCTTGAGGGCCCCTCGGTCCGAATGCAAGAAAGCCCCCCACGGCACGGAGGCGTGGGTCCCCGTGAATTCCGGCCTTCGAATTCGAATGCAAGGGCTCATGCGTACCCCACCTCGAGTCAGCTTAACACGGTTTTGAATTAATATGCATTTAATTCCTAATGCTGACATAAGCATCGCTAATTATTCCGCTTGGAATAAATAGACCTCGCGCAGGCTTTTTGGTCCGAGCGCGCAGCAAAATACCCGTCGGCGCGGACCCGAAACCACCCGCCCGGCGCCCCGCGGCACCCCTGCAGCGGGCGCGCCTCAGCCGCGCCGAAGGCACTCGCCGATGATGCGGTTGAGATCGGCGGCGCCAAACGGCTTTTGCAGGAAGAAATTTGCGGACGTCCGGACGAAGTCGTGCCCGAGGAGGTCCGAGCTGTAGCCGCTCGTGAAGAGGGCCTTTAATTCCGGGCGGTCGCGGCGCAGGACCTCGACCAAGTCGCGGCCGGTCATCCCGCCGGGCATGACGACATCTGTGAACACGAGGTCGATCTTGTCCCGGTTGACCGCCCAAAGCTCGAGCGCCGCCCGCGGGGAGGCGGCCTCGAGCACGTTGTAGCCGCGGCGCTGGAGGATGGTGCAGCTCGTCAGCCGCACAAGCGCCTCATCCTCGACCACGAGGATCGTCTCCGCACTCGCCTCGCTCGACTCCTCGGCTGGCGGCTGGGATGTCGGCGCCGACGTGTCGGCCATGCAAGGGAAGTGAATGCGGAACTCGGTCCCCACTCCCACGCTCGAGTCCAGCTCTATCCACCCCTGGTGCTGCTGGATGATCCCGTACACCGTGGCCAGGCCGAGCCCGGTGCCCTTGCCGACCTCCTTGGTAGTGAAGAAGGGGTCGAATATGCGCGGCAGGATCTCCGGGGAGATCCCGGAGCCCGTGTCGGCCACGGAGATGCAGACGAACCGGCCGCCGAGCGCCTGCGGCACCTTCCTGCGGTAGGCCGCGTCGCGCTCGACCAGTGACGTCGTAATCGTCAGGCGTCCGCCGCGGGGCATGGCGTCGCGCGAATTCACGACGAGGTTCAGCAGCACCTGCTCAATCATGCCGTTGTCCGCGAAGACCGGCGGCAGATTGGCCGCGGGCTGCACCTCGAACGCGATGTCCTCGCCAATCACCCTGCGCAGGAGGCGCGACGTGTGCTGGATCACGGCATTCACGTCGAGGCTCGCGCGCTGGATCATCTGCTTGCGGCTGAAGACGAGCAGCTGGCGCGTGAGCCCCGCCGCGAAGGTGCTGCTCTGGGCGATCTGCTGGACGGCCTCATTGTAGGCCTGCGGGAACTTGTCGTCGGACAGCAGAAGCGAGGCGTTGCCCTGGATGACCGTGAGGATGTTGTTGAAGTCGTGGGCGATTCCTCCCGCGAGCTGCCCGATCGACTCCATCCGCTGGGCCTGGCCCAGCTGCTCCTCGAGGCGCTTTCGGTCGGTGATGTCGGTCAGAGAGCCGCGCAGCAGGTTCCTCCCGGCCGCCGGGAGCCGGACGAGGCGCAGCTCGACCGCGATAGTCCGGCCGCGAAGGCTCTGGGCCAGCCACTCGACCGCCGGCGTCTCGCCGGCCAGCGTCCGTCGGATCAGGTCTCGGACGGCCATGTCGGAGGCCCCCCCGTTGGACTGGTGGGGAGGCGAGAGCCGGTCGATGTCCACGGAAAGGAGCTCTTCGCGCGACGCCTCGAACATCCGCAGCGCGTTCTCGTTGGCGTCGGTCACCAGGCGGCTGTCGGGGTCGAACACGATGATCGCCTCGGGGGCCGACTCGACCAGAGTGCGGAAGCGCGCCTCGCTCTCGCGCAGGGCCGCCGCGGCGCGCTCGCTCTCTGTGATGTCCCGGACCACGGTCACCGTGCAGTCGGTGTCGCCGATCTTAATGAGCTCCATCGAGACCGAGCACGTGCGTATCCCTCCGCCCTTCCTGCGGAGCAGAAGGGAGACGTTCTGCACCCGGCCGTCGTTGCGAAGGTGCTCGAGGATCCTGTCGCGGTCCCTCGCGGAGTGCCACAGGTCGAGCCCGACCGCCGTGTGCCCGAGCACCTCGGAGCGGTCGTAGCCGAAGAGCCGGGTGAACCCCTCGTTCATGTCGATGAACACCCCGTCGGAATTCTGGGTGATGGTGATCGCGTCGGGGCTCGCCCGGAACGCCTTCGAGAACTTCTCCTCCGAGTGGCGCAGCTGCCGGTTCGCAGCCGCCAGCTGGCCCGTGCGGGCCTCAACCAGCCGCGCGACCTCCTCCGTGCGCCTCTGGGCGTTCCGCAGGCTGTAGCGCACGCGCGCCCAGCTGAGCAGCGCGACCAGCACCACCGAGCCGAATCCGAGCAGGAGCCACTTCTTGACGTACTGCTGGAGGATCCCCGAAGTCTCGAAGCCGTGGAACCACTTCTCGTAGTTCCGCTGAAGGTCGCCGCGCTGCTCCGCTATGAACAGGCCCTCGTTCAGCTGGGCGAGCAGCTCGCCGTCGGTCGGCCTCACCACCATGCAGAAATCGGTCAGCGAATCGGGCAGCGTCATGGCGATCCTCAGGCGCTTCTTGAGGCCGAGCCGGTCGATCATGCTAATCGCCGAGAACTCATTCAGGATCGCCACATCGGACGTACCATCGGCGACCGCCTCCAGCTCCATCCCGCTGTCCCCCGCGTTCAGGACCAGCGCGTTGCCGAGCCACCCCCTTCTCTTGGCGTAGGTGTACTGGAGGGTGTCCGCCGCCAGCGCGATGGATCTTCGGTTCAGGTCCGTGACCGACGCCGGCGGCGGCGCGTCGGACCTCGTCACCGCGACCAGGGAGCCGCGCACGTGCGGGACCGAGAAAAGCATGGATCCCGAGCGGTCCGGGACCCGCGCCACCATCGGGATCACGTCGATCTCGCCGCTGGCCAGAGCGGCCATGAGCTCATTCCACGAGTCCTTCTCGACGATCCTGGCCTTCAGGCCCGCCGCCTTCGCGACGATCGCTATCAGGTCCTGGGAGTACGCCTCACGGTCCAGCTCCGTAATGGGCTCGCCCTTGGCTATGATCCGGTGGCCCGTGCCGAACACGATCACGCGTGGCTCGTCGGCCTGCGCCCCCCCTAGGCCACCTGCGGCAAGGAGGCCTGCAATGAACAACCGCGGTAGCAACCTGCATTTCATCGGATCGCGCTGGAATACAATCAGATCAGCGCCATCATTGCCCTTCCCTCCCCGTCTTGTCAGTGGAAATCCGCGCTATTCGCCCCCGGGGCCGGGCGACTGGCGGGCCCGGCGGCTCCGGAGGGCGGGCGCGACCTTCCTTTGCGCATGGCCCCGGTTCTCCGCGCGGGGTTACCGCCGCCCACGCCTACAGGCGATGCACCCTAGAAACCAGGAACGCCTTGACGTCCCCCACGGTCCGCAGGGGCCTCAGGTCCTCGTTCTCGATCGAGATATGGAGCACATCCTCGGCGAGGTACACGATCTCCAGCATGGTGAGCGAGTCGACCCCCAGGTCCTCGACGAGCCTCAGGGTGTCGCCTCCGCGGCAGAGCCTCGGCCGCAAGTCGGGCTCCACGTAGTGCTCGATGATCCCCTCGACGATTGCCGATAGGCTGTCGGCGCTGCCGGTCCTCCTGTATTCGCGGGCGGCCTCGCGGGTGGCGGGGCTGCATCGTTTGAGGGCGTCGAGCAGATAAGCCTCGTCCTTGGGGGCGATGGCCCCCGTGGGCGCCGGGACGGAGTCCCCGGCTCCCAAGACGCGATCGGTTGCCTGGCTCATCGGGTGGCGCAAGGTATTGACCCCAAGCGCGGCGCGAGGTTCGGACGCGGGCCGACGGAATTGACCGGGGCCCGAGTCCCTCGGGCGGCTCCGCGCCCGGGGCCGCCATGGCCCTCGGGCGAGCCGGCGGGCGTTCCTATGGGTTGGAGGCCTGGCATGGTGGGTGGGCGAGCTGGGGGATGGGATGGTCTCTTGCCGCCGACCCGCGGTGCGGCCGGCGGCTACCCGATACGACATCCGTGCCGCCGAAATCCGCTATCCGGACCGGGCCGGTTCGGGCTCAAAACGTGACCGTCGCTGAGAGGGAATAGACGCGGCCGCGCCAGTCGCCGTAGGACTGTACGCCCGCGCCGGACGGGTCGTTGGCGTACCTGGGAGGGCTCGTATCGAAGAGATTGTCGACCCGCAGCTGGGCGCGCACGCTGTAGTGGGAGCTCTTCCAAGGGAGCCATCGGCCCAGGTCGCCCTGCAGGTACCCGTCAAACTGCCAGTAGGGGTCGACCTGGTCGCTGCCCTGGCTCGCCCATTCTATCTCCGGCAGGATTCGGGAATGGAAGTAGTGGCCGTCCATGCCGAATCCGAACCTGCGGTTCGACCAGCCGGCGCCGAAGTTCATGCGTTGCCTCAGCAGTCCCGGCGTCGAGCCGTCCGGGTCCCGCAGTTCGTCGACCGGGGGGGAATTTGGAAGCTCCTGCAGCCGGTAGGTCTGGTAGTAAACCCACCGGAAATACGCCTCGAGAGTGCCCTTCATGCAATCCGTCCACGCGTAGTCGAGCGAGGTGTTCCAGTTCTCCGAGCGCCTCCAAGCCGTATTAAAGGACCCGGTGAGCACCGAGATGATGGGCCCGACGGTCTCGCCGGGCGCCGCCGGCGCCCTGATGACCCTCTGGGGAAAGAGGTCCTCGAGGTCCACCACCTGTTGGGCGTCCAGGTAGCTCTCCTCGCCCGACGTCGCCGTGTCCACCAGGTCCACGGACACGCGAAAGCGGTGGACCTTGCCGCGCTGGAAGATCGCACCGAACGTCTCTGTCACGGCAGCCTCCGGGACCAGGTTGCTGTTGATAGCATCGCTGGCCTGGACGTTGTAGGTCTGCTGGAGGATCGGGTCATCGATCTGCGAGGTGACGACGGCCCCCGCCCCGCCCGGGCTTATCGACGTGTTGCGCAGGCTGCTGAAGACGGGCGGAGGGAATCGGTTCGACGTCGCGATGGTGGCGCGCAGCGAGAACCCCCCGTCAAAGTCGATCTTTACCGCGCCGGTGGGGGCGAGATTGGCCTCGTGGGGTATGTCCGACGCAGTGTAGCGCGCCGCCATGTCGGTCTCGACCCCCTTCACCCACTTCGGGAGCCACCTGGAGGGCAGCAATGGCGCCTGGATCTCGCCGAAGGCGCTCAGCCTCTGGAGCGAGCGGCCGACCCACTCGGACGGCGGGGCCACAAGCGATCCGTCCCCGTAGGTCAGCAGGTTTGTATAGGTGCCGAGGCGGGCGTAGCGGTAGTCCCCCCCAAAGGTGACGCTCGCGCTGCCGGTCGGCAGAGCGAGGGACGGGTTCATGATCCGCAGCGCAGAGTCGAAGGTGTCGTAGTCGCCCAGGGTGACGAAGCGCCCCTCGGCGCCGTAGAACACCAGCGCCTGGTCGTAGAACTGCTGCGGGGGGCCGTAGACCTGCGTGTCGCGCAGGGGATTGTAGGCCCCCTCGTTGACCAGCTGCTGCCAGCGCCCGTTGTCGACGCCCTCCAGCCCCCGGTAGCGGGTGACGCTCAGGCCGTACTGGGCGTCCAGCGAGGCCTGCCAGCTGTTGCGCATCTTGACGAGCAGGCCGAGCACCGCCGAGTAGTACTCCACGCGCGCCTCGTCGTAGTCCGCCCCGAGGCCCGGCGCCGTCTCGTTCAACGTCACGTTCACGGCCTGGCCGAAGGGATTGAACGGGGAGCTGGCGGGCAGGACGAGGTTCCCCTCGAAGACGCTGTAGCCGGTGTTGTTGACGGTGCTGCCAAACGTGGCGTCGAGGCCGACCTGGAGCCACGGGAGGACGTCGTAGATCGCGGATCCGAAGAAGGAGATCCCCTGCTCCCTCCTGCCGTAGGGGTAGTCCAGGCTGTCGGGCGTGTCCGCGAGCCCTCCCCCCGGCGGCTGCCACAGGGCCAGACTCTGCACGCCCTGCCTGTCGGCAAGGGAGCCCAGCCCGCCCGAGCCGTCCGCTCCCGGCGCCACCGAAGTGAAGGACGGCGTGCCCGGCCCGAAGAGGGCCGAGCCGTTTGCGCTGCTCACATTGGGCGTCGCGCGGTACAGCTCGTCCTCCGGCTGCGGGTGGGCCAGGAGATTGGCCCGGATGTAGCCCAGGTTCTCCTCGGTGGCCGGCGTCACCTGGGTAAACGTGGCGTTGAGCCGCAGGCGCAGCTTCCCGCCGAGGAGAGACTCCCCGTAGAGGAGGGAGGTCGTCGACTGCGGCCTGTCGAACCTCCCGAGGGAGTTGGTGTACGTGGTGGTCAGTTCCGTCGCCTCGGCGTCGGGGCGCAGCACGATGTTGATCACGCCGCCCACGGGGCTGCCGCTGTAGATGGCGGACGCCGACACAGGCAGCACCTCCACCCGCTCGATGAGGTCGATCGGGATCACGTCCACGTCAGGCTGCGGCGCGACCGGTGACGTGAGGTTGCCGGGAAGGGCCGTCACGATCTCGGGGAGGCGCCTGCCGTCCACGAGCACTATCGTGGCGTCCTCGATGGGGGTGAAGCCCCCCAGGTTCAGGTTGCTGCTGGCCGATACGAAGCTCCTGGCCAGCCCGTTCTGATCGGGAGGGAGCGTCGTCGCGTCGCTCTGCAGGAGCTCGGTGCGCAGGAACTCGTTCAGGTTTATCACCCCGCTGCGGGCGATCTGGTCGCGCGTGAAGATCAGGTAGTCCAGGGCGTCGTTCTCCGTGCGCGGCTGGTCAATGTCGCCGATGGCCACCCGGGGCGCCACCGGCGCCCCGGTCTCGTCAAGGAACCACGAGCGCGCCAGCTTGCCCTCGACGACGTAGGGCTCCAGGCGCGACGGGTCGTCGGCCTTCTGCATGGTGAAGGGGTCAAGGGTGAGCACGCGGTTAGCGGTGACTAGCACGTCGTCGATCTGCAGGGTCTGCAGTCCGTCGGCCGCCGCGAAGATCTGGTATGTGCCGGGCGCCACCGCGTCGAATTCGAACGCGCCGTCCCGGTCGGTCACCACCGCCGTTCGAAGCGACGAGATAACGACGTGGATGCCCCTCGCGCCGGCGCCTGCCGCGGTCAGGAGGCGGCCCCTGATCGATCCCTTCGGCTGGGCGACCGGCGTCACGACATACCTTCCCCTGCCGTTGGGCCGCGCCTCGAAGCCGGTGCCATTTAGGAGCCGTTCAAGCGCCTCCTCCGGCTCCATGCGGCCGGCGACCTCGGCGGAGGTCGCCTTGCGCAGCTCGTCGTACGAGAAGAGCACCTCGATCCTCGCCTGCTTGCAGAATGCCATCAGGGCCCCGTCCGCCTGCTGGGCCGGAAGGTCGAAGTCGACCGGCTTTGGCAGAAGCGCCGCCGGGATCATGCAACCGATTCCCAGCAGCAGGCGGCGGATGAAGGCGCTGACGGTTCGGGTTGGTGGAGGTGGTCGGCTGATCAACGAAAGCCGGAAGGCCGATCTTCGGCACGAAGGCTCACCCGGAACGTGCCGCCCGGGCCGGGCGTGACGCGCACCGGCCACCCCTGCTCCAGCGCCGCGAGAAACCCGTCGAGGTCGTCTAGGCTGTAGCGCCCGCCGACGCCCAGGCCCGCAGCTCCCGGCGTCACCGTGATCTGGCGGCCGTGGTATCGGGAGTAGCACGCGAGGGCCTCGGAAAGCGGGACGCCGTCGAACACCACCTGCCCGTGCCTCCACGCAAGCGCATCATCGAGGGCCCCGGCCGACAGAGCGCGAATCGACACGCCCCGGCTGCCAGCGTGGAGATCGTCGCCCGGGTAGATGTCAACGGGGCCCGCCGGCTTTGCGTCGCCCGCCACCCCGGGGCGCACCTGAACCGAGCCCTCGACAACGGTGACGTCGAGCTCCGTGGTCGCCTCAGTCCGGACGTTGAAGATGGTCCCCGTCACTCGCACGGACCCGGCTGGGGTCTCCACGATGAACGGACGGGCCTTGTCCTTGCTTACGACAAAATACGCCTCGCCGTCGGCCAGGCGCACCCGCCGCTCCTGCCGGCCGTTTTCGATGAACATGCTGGTGTTCGCGTTTAGCTCCACCCGCGTGCCGTCGGCAAGCGTGAACTCCCTGCGCTGCGCGACGGACGTCGCGATGGTGTCCGGCTTCGCCCTGGGATGGACCAGGAAGACCGCGGCCACTGCGGCCGCGGCCGCGAACAACCCGGCCGTGGCGAACAGCCACGGGCTGCGCCGCCTGCGGTGGGACGCCTCGTCCGGGATCGCGACTGCGCCCGAGGCCACAAGCGTCGGCAGAAGCCGATCGAGGTCGGCGGAGAACTGGCAGTACTGCGACAGCAGCGCGGGGCGGGTCGCATCCTCGGCAAGCCAGGCGTCGAGCGCCGCGCGGTCGGCCGAGGTGAGCTTGGAGCCCTCGAGCCTGGCGGCCCAGAGGGCGGCCTGGTCCTCGACGTCTGAGTTGGGGACATTCTGGGACCGGTTCATGTGTCTAGCCTCCTTTCCAAGGCGGCGCGAAGCAGCCGAAGGGCACGCGCATGCTGTTTCTCGACGGTGCTAACCGCAATGCCGAGACGGTCGGCGATCTCGCGGTGCGAAAGCTGCTCGATCTTGCGAAGCAAGAGCACAACACGGCATCCATCAGGAAGTTGCGAGATGGCCTCCTCAAGGAGATCCAGCTCCTGCCGGGCCATCACCTCCTGCGCGACGCCCGGCGCCGACGAGGCCGTCGTCTCGGGCCTGAACGCCTCCCGCGCCATCGGGGATATGCTGCGGCGCTTCAGCCGGTTGATCGCAAGGCGCCGGGCGGCTGTGTAAAGCAGTGCAGCAGGCTTATTTGGGGGCTGCCTCATCATCGCCGGATACACCCGAAGGTACGCGTCGTGAGCCACGTCCTGCGCCTCTGTGGGGTTCCCGAGGAGGCGGGTGAGATAGCGCCTCAGGGGGACCAGTGTCGCGCGGTAAAGGGCGCCAAAGTCCCGATCGCCGGTGGGCTCGTCAGGAATCGGGTTCACGAATCTGGAAAAGGGCAGTAGTGATATGGGTCTCACGCCTGCACCCCATGACAGCCGACCGCCCTGAAACCACTACTCTGGCGCAACGAATTGGCCGTGCCGCCTTAATCGGAATCGGGGAGGGGTGGCCCCACAAGGGTGTTGCTCGCATGCGACCTCTTCGCGAATGTGGTTCAAAAGCGGTCCGGCGTACACCAATTTAACCTATGAAGGAAAATATCGGCTTCGTCGGGGTCGGGCGGATGGGGGCGAACATGGCGCGCCGCCTGAAGGACTGCGGCTACCGGATTGCCGCGGTATACGACGTCAACAGGCCCGCCGCGGCTGCCCTGGCCAGGGAACTCGGCGCCCGCCACGCTCGCTCGCTCGCGCAGGTGACCGGCGCGGCGGACGTGGTCTTCACCGTCGTCACCGACGATGCGGCGCAGCTGGCGGTCTTCGCCGAGGAGGGCGATTCGCTTCTCGTCCGGGCGAGAGGCAGGATATTCGTAAACTGCGCCACGATTTCCCCGAGGACCCATGTCGAGGTCGGGCGCCGGGCGAGGAGGCGCGGCGCCGCGGCACTTGAGGCATGCATGGCCTCCTCGATTCCGCAGGCGCGCCAGGGGACGCTCTACCTCATGTGCGGCGGCGAAAGGCGGTGCTTCTCGCGCGTGAGGCCCGTCCTTGAAAAGCTGAGCGGAGCGCTCCGCTACGTCGGCGGGGCCGGTCGGGCCGCGCAGGTGAAGGCGCTGGTCAACATGGTGATGAACGCCAACACGGCGGCGCTGGCGGAGGGCCTCGGGCTCGGGGCCGCCCTGGGGCTCGACCTCGACATGCTGCGCGAGGTCTTCGCGCAGACCGGCGCCCAGTCGCAGGTGCTAAGGACCGACGGCGAGGACATGCAGCACCGGGCGCACGAATGCTACTTCTCCGCCGCCCACGCGGCCAAGGACAGCAACATCGCGTGGGCGCTCGGGTGCGAAGCCGGGCTCCACATGCCCGTCGCCGCCGCTACCAAGCTGCAGTTCGAGACAATGGTGAGCCTCGGCCTCGGCGGCCTCGACAAGAGCGGCGTCGCCGAACTCACGTTCAAGGGCCGACGAGGGTGACCCCGACGAGGATTCGCCGGGGCAGCCGCAGGGGGCGCCGGATCACTGAGGAGGAAAGGGACGGCGATTCGTATTGTCCGTTTCCTTCGATTCGCCCAGTCGTAGGGGATTCAATGGCCTTTCCTCCCCGGCGCCTCGGCACGTTGGTGGGCGTGTGCATCTTCCTTGGATTGATGGGCGGCGCGGCCGCGTCATCTGACGGCAAGGGCCGCGGGACCCTGGAATTGGCGCCGCCGCTGTCCCAGCGCCAGCCGCTCACCGTCGGAGTGTTCACGGACGCCTATCCCTACTCATACCTCGACTCCGAGGGACATATCGCCGGCTTCTCGGCCGACGTGCTGGACGCCGTGACCCGGGCAGTGAACCTGCAGATCAAGCGGGTCGAGGGGCCGACGGACCAGATTCGCGCGCGTTTTCAGCATGGCGAATTCGACCTGCTCCAGTACCACGGGATCACTCCCGGGAGGCTTTCGTACGCGGAGTTCAGCACGCCTTTCCTGAGCCTCCAGGGCTGCGTCTATGTGCGCGCCGACAGCCAAGTCCGCAGCCTTAAGGACCTGGACGGCCAGCCTTTCGGCGTCATCGGGACAACCGGCCTCGGCGCCAGGCTTCTGCGCGACTACAACGTGAAGGCTCGAGTCATCCCATACGAGACCCAGGAGGAGCTCGTGCAGAAGATCGTTGTCGGTGAGGTCGAGGGAGGATTCCTGTCCCAGCTCACCGAGCTTTCCGTCGCGCACAGACTCCACCTGAGCAACATCAGGATGCTCGGCCGGCCGTTCGAGGGCTACGACATCCAGCAGGCCTTCGCCGTGCACCCGGGGGACGCGGAGCTGCTGGCGCGGTTGAACGAGGGCATCTCGATCGTGCAGCACTCCGGGGAATACGACCGGATTTACCGGAAGGACTTCGGCCAGTTCGGGTCGTACATCCTGAGCGTCGACGAGCTCAAGCTGGCCGCAACCATCGCTCTGGAAATCGGCTTCATCTTGGCGCTCTGGGGCTACTTCCGCCAGAGGAAGCTGAGGAAGGCGATCTCGCTGCAGGCGGCGACGCTCGCCGAGCAGCGCGCGCTCCTTCAGGCGCTCTACGACAACATCCCGATGGCCATGACCGTGATCGAGACCGGGCCGGAGGGGCCGCGAATACTCTCGATCAACCGCCAGGCGTGCGCCCTCTACTTCGTCGATGCGGCCGACGCCACCGGCCAGCCGCTCGACTTGCTTCCGGTGTCCGACGGCATCCGCCGGCACCTGAGCGAGGCGATCGAGCACCCCATGGCCGACGGCCACGTCTTCACGAGCGAGACCTCGCTCAAGATCGGCAAGAGGATCCTCGAGGTGACCGCCATACCCCTGACGGCGCCCGAAGACGCGGGTCCCTCGAGGATCTGCGTGCTCGTTGAGGACATCACGAAGAGAAGGCAGCAGGACGCCGAGGTCGCACAGTCGCGCCGACTGCACGCGGTCGGGGAGCTGGTGGGCGGTATCGCCCACGAGTTCAACAACCTCCTGACCCCGGTCATGCTCAAGGCAGGGGAGATCCAGCTGGCGCGCCCTGACGACGACGCTCTCCAGCAGGACATCGAGGTGATCGCACAGGCCGTGCGACGGACTGCCGAGCTCACGCGCCGCCTGCTCACCTTCGGGCGCAAGGTCGACCACAAGTCGGAGGCCGTCCGCCTCGAGACCATCTCTAAGGGGTGCTACGACCTGCTCAGGAATACGATCGACCGGCGAATCTCCTGGGAGACCTCGATCCCTCCCGGCCTGCCTCCGTTGCTCATGAACGCGACGGACTTGAACCAGGTCCTGCTCAATCTGCTCCTGAACGCCCGCGACGCCCTCCTCGAGCGCCTGGCCGGCAAGAACCCCGAGGGGTGGGCCCCAAAGATATCCATCGAGGCGGAGCAGCTGCCGCCGACGGCCTTCGAGATGCCGAAGGGCCTCGGCGCCAAGACGCTGCTCGGGTGGCAACGCCTCACCGTCCGCGACAACGGCCTCGGGATGCCGCCCGACGTAATCGAGCGCATCTTCGAGCCGTTCTTCACGACAAAGGGCGCCGGCAAGGGGACGGGCCTTGGGCTGGCGACGGCGTGGCACCTGGTGACCGACGCCGGCGGGCGGTTGAACGTCGAGTCGACCCTGGGCGCCGGAAGCGCCTTCCATGTCCTGCTGCCCGTCTGGCCCGCCTCCGAGGAGCCCCAGCCGGCGGTCGCGTCCCCCGGGCAGGCCAAGCCCGCCCGGGTTCTGCTGGTGGAGGACGAGGAGCTGGTGGCCGACTCGGTCATCGAGATCCTCAAGCGCGGGGGCCACCAGACCCACCTCATCAGGGACGGCTCGGAGGCGTGGAAGCACCTCGCGGAGAACCTTGGCACCTACGACCTGCTCATCATCGACGTCAACCTGCCGGGAATAAACGGCGTCGAGATCGTGTCGCGGCTCCGCGAGCGCGAATTCCCGGGGCGCATACTGATGCTGAGCGGCCGCTTCACGTCCTCGGACATGAGCGCGCTCACCCGCCTCGGGATCGACCGCTCGCTGACGAAGCCCTTCAACG
>CAZCAJ010000067.1:0-18247 GCA_964496645.1 uncultured Opitutaceae bacterium | reverse complement strand
CCTTGATCTTGCTCGCCGTCGACTTCGCGTGGGAGTGCTTCTTCTGCTCCTCGTAGACGTACTTGCCGAAGTCCATGATCCGGCAGACGGGCACGGGCGTTGCGTTCGGCGCCACCTCGACCAGGTCAAGGCCGACCTCAAGGGCGAGGTTGACCGCCTTCGGCGTGTCCAGGATCCCGAGTTGCTTGCCCTCTGGTGAGATCACCCGCACCTGAGGGACCTTTATGCGGTGGTTGCGTCGGATGCTCGCGAACGGATCGTTGTTGCGGCGCTGGAATTGACCGCTTGAGCGGTTGCCGCCTGGGGCGGCCGAAGGAGTCGGTATGGCCATCAATAATTACGCATCTGCGGGTGTAAGGTCAGGGGACGCTCGCCTGAAGCCGCCTCGAATACAACACCTAAACGCTGAAGCTCTCGCCGCAGGAGCAGCTCGCCTTCGCGTTCGGGTTGGAGAACTTAAAGCCCCCGGCAATCAGCTGCGTGGAGTAGTCCACCACGGTCCCCTTCAGGTAAAGCGCGGTCCTCGCGTCCACGAGCACGGCCACCCCCGACGACCGGACAAGGATGTCGCCCCGGCCGGGCGCGCAGGCGAACTTCAGCTTGTAGCTCAGGCCGTTGCAGCCTCCGCCCGTGATCGCGATCCGGAGGAGGTCGCCCTGGCCCTCTCGCGCCGCCAGGGCGCGCACCTTGGCGCCGGCCGCCTCGGTGAGGCGGACAAGGCTCTCGCCTCCCTCCCTGACCAGGGGAGGCGCCGGCGGCGGGGCAAGGGCGGGCGCTTCGGGCATCTCGGCAAGACTATCGCCCAATGCGGGCGCGAATCAAGCGCCGGGCGACCGCGACCGCGTTGCTGAAGCTGCGCGGGTTCGCCGTTCCCGTGCCCGCGAGGCCGAACGCCGTGCCGTGGTCGGGGCTCGTGCGGACGTGGGGGAGCCCGAGGGTCACGTTCACCGAGTTTTCAAAGTCGATCACCTTGAGCGGCCCAAGGCCCTGGTCGTGGTAGAGCGCCACCGAGACGTCGAACTCCCCGCGCAGCTGCCTGCCGAAGAGAGTGTCGGCGGGCTGGCATCGGGAGAGCCCGGGGTAGCGCGCGCGCAGGCCGTCCAGGATCGGGTCGATGGTGTCGCGCTCCTCGGTCCCGATGACCCCTCCCTCGCCCGCGTGCGGGTTGAGGCCGCACACCCCGATCCGCGGAGCGGCCACCTCGTCCGAGCGCGCGAGCTCGTCCGCGGCGGCCACGGTCCGCCCGATGCTCGCGGCGGTGAGCGAGGCGGGCACGTCCCGCAGCGCGATGTGCCAGGACACGAGCGCGATCCGCAGCCTCCCCCCGCAGAACGCCATGGTGGGCTCCCCGCCCCACCGCGCGGCGAAGAACTCGGTGTGCCCGGGGAACTTCCATCCTATCGCGTCCATCCTCTGCTTGCTGACGGGGGCCGTGACCACCCCCGCGCATTCGCCCGACCGGCACAGGCCGGCGGCCCGCTCGAGCGCCGCCCATGCCACGAGCGAGCTCTCGCCGTCCGGGCGGCCCGGACGGGCCTCGTAGTCATCGAGCCCGACGGCGATCCTGCCGGGTCCCGGCGGGAGCGCCGCGAGCCAGCGGGCCGGCCCGATGACCTCAATCCCCCGCGCCTCGGACGGATTCGAGGCGAGCCAGGCGGCGATGATCTCGGGCCCGATCCCTGCGGGGTCCCCGCAGGTGACCGCGATCCTCTCGGTCAAGGGGCCCGGTCTTCCGGTCACTCCTCGTCCTCCGAGGGCTGCCCGGCGCGCCGGGTCCGCGCGATGCCTCGGGTCCCGGCCGTGATGAACCCGAGGAAGCGCGCAGCCTCGGCGGACTTGAATGAGCCCGTCGCCAGCGCCTGCGAGGCGACGGCGCGGATGTTCCCGGGGCTGCCGTAGACGAGCCGGAACGCCTCCTTCAGCTCGCGGATCGTCTCGCGGGGGACCCCGCGCCGCCTGAGCCCGACCAGGTTGAGGCCCGCCACCTCGTCGCGCTCGGCGGCCATGACGAAGGGGGGGATATCCATGGTGATCCGGGCAAGGCCCCCGATGATTGATCCCTCGCCCACACGGGTGAACTGGTGGTAGGCCGACCCTCCGCCGAGGACGGCGTTGTCACCGACGGCCACATGGCCGGCAATGAGCACCGCGTTGGCGATGACGACGTTGTCGCCGACGACCGCGTCGTGGGCGACATGCGAGCAGGCCATAAGCAGGCAGTTGCTTCCCACGACCGTTTGGCCGCCCTCGGCGGTCGACCGGTTGACGGTCGCGAACTCCCGCACGACCGTGCCCGCCCCCACCCTGACGCCCGACGGCGTCGCGGGGTCGAAGCGTATGACCTGGGGGTCGCCGCCGACAACCGCGTAGGGGTGGACGACGACCCGTTCGCCCAGGATGGCGCCCCTCCTGACGATGGCGCCCGCGTGGATGACGCACCCTTCCCCGAGCTCGGCTCCGGGCTCGACGATCGCCGTGGGGTGGATGGACTGGGTCATAGGGGCAGGTTTCACGATGGGCGGCAGCTGGCGCGAGAATGTATCGGGGCCCCTCGAGGACGCCTAGTCCTCCCCCGCGCCGTCCTGCGCGGCGCGGGCCCTGCGTGCCGACTGCACGCGCTCGGAGAGCAGGTCCAGCTGGGCGTCCTTCAGCAGGTCATAGATCTTGAGGACCCTGATCACCTGGAGCGTGTCGCTCTTGCCGTAGTTGCGGTTTGCGTCGATCTTCTCGATCAGGTCGAGGAGCATCGCGCGGAAGGAGATGATCGCGTCGACGCCGCGCTCCTTGAGCAGGGCGACGCTCTGCGAGCGGAAGGGCTCGGCCGTGGGGAGCGCGGGCAGGACGAGGATCTTGGTGACTGCGCCGCCGATCTCGTCGCTCGCGCCGGGAAAGAGCCGGGCCGCCAGCTTGAGGACGTTCTGCTCGAGGAAGCCGAATATCTCCGGCGAGCCCTTGAGCATCGCCGGCGTGAACACCTCGGTGTGCCAGGGTTTCACCGCCACCACGGCCTGGTGTACGAACTGCAGCTCCTTGGAGAAGAGCAGGAAGTCTGGCTTTCGGCTGCCCTTGCGCCAAGAGGGGTTGTGGACCAGCAGGTCGATTTCCTCGTCTGCCATCTTGTGCCGGGCCTGGACCTGGTACTTGCGCACCTGGCGCACGAAGAATCCGTTCTGCTCGAAGAACTCCCTGACAATGCCTTCGTCGATGGCGGACATGCATCAAGTCCTAACGCGGGGCGCGGCGGAACACACGAATTTTCTCCCTGCGCTCAGGCGCCCCCCACCTCGCGCCAGACCGACTCGACCGCCTCGCCCGGCACGTCCGCCCGGACGACGGCGCTGCCCAGCGACTCGAGGAGCACGAAGCGCGCGGTGCCCGCGCGCGCCTTCTTGTCGCGCGTCATGGCCGCCATGAGGCCGGCGGTCCCCAGGGCGCGCCGGAGCCTCGTCGGGAGCCCGTGGGCCGAGACCGCGGACTCCACGCGGGCCGCGTCCGCGGCGCCGATCATGCCGAGGCGGCTGGAGAGGCGCGCGGCCGCGCAGAGGCCGACGGCGACGGCCTCCCCGTGGAGGTACGAACCGTAGCCCGCGACCCGCTCGACGGCGTGCGCGAAGGTGTGGCCGAGGTTGAGGAGGGCGCGTCCGCCCTCGTCCGCGCGCTCCCTCTCGTCGGCCTCGACGAGGCGCGCCTTGATCGCGCAGCACCGGCGGATGGTCGGGGGGAGCCTGCGGTCCCCCGCCGCCAGGGGCGCGTTCTCGAGCGACTCGAAGAGCGGCCTGTCGGCGAGGAGCGCGGACTTGATCACCTCGGCCGTCCCGGCGGCGAACTCGCGCGCCGGAAGGGTCCGAAGGAAGCCGGTCGCGATGAACACCCGGCGGGGCTGGTGGAAGGCGCCAGCGAGGTTCTTGCCGGCCGCCAGGTTGACGCCCGTCTTTCCTCCGACCGAGCTGTCCACCATCGCGAGGAGCGTCGTCGGGACCTGGAAGTAGTCGACTCCGCGAAGGTAGGCGGCCGCGGCAAAGCCTGCCAGATCCCCCACGACGCCGCCCCCGACCGCGAAGAGCGCCCCCGTCCGGTCGAGGCCCTGGGTGGCGAGGAACTCCAGCGTGCGGCCGAGCTCCGCCACCGACTTGGACTCCTCGCCGGCCGGCACGACGTGGGTGGGGACGCCGGCGAAGAGCGCGCGCAGGGCGGCCTCCTGGGCCCGGGCGACATTGGCGTCGGTCACGACCGCGAACCGCCTGCCGCGGCCAGCCAGGCCGGCGGCCTCGGCGCGCACCTCGGCGGCCAGGTCCTCCGAAAAGAGGATCTCGTACGAGCGGTCGCCTAGGCTGACGTTGAGGGTGTCGGGCATCTCTGCGTCACAACTTGGCCGCCGGCGCCCGGTCTGTCCACGGATTTGACGCCCGGGCCGCTCAGGATCCCGGCGCCCCCCGCGCCGCCGCCCTCCTCGCGAGCCGGCGCGCCACGGGCTCGCGGACTCCCAGGTGGTACGCTGCGAGGACGACGATCATTCCCGCGGCGGCGTACACGAGCCCTTCGGCCGTCGCCGGCACGGCGGGCTTGAACCTCTCGAGAGTCGCCCTGGCCATGCCCGGGTAAAGGTGCGCCGCGAACACGAACGGACGGCTCCAGGCCGACGCGTGGCTAAGCGCCGCCTCGGTGGCCGCCAACTCATCGACCCGCGCAACCAGGGAGCGGACAACGGCGCCCATCCGGCCAATTGCGGGGTCCGGATCTTGCCCGGCGCTCGAAATGAGCTGATCCAGGGACATTCCCGACCTCGACGCGGCATCCTTGAAGTGCTGCAGCTGCGCACGGGCCTCCTCGAGGGCCCCCCCCAGCCTCTGCAGGTACTGCTGCATGAACTCCGGGAGCTGGGAGAACAGTACCGCCCCGAGGACGCAGAGGACTCGGTCGAGCAGCCGCTCCGCCCCAGCGGACGCGCGTTGGATGATCCGGGGCAAAGGCACGCCCGGTTTCTCACACACGCGGGGCCGCCTTGCCACCCGAATCATCGATGCTGCGGGCGGCGCCGGCCATGCTCGCCTCGGCGACCTGCGCAGCCGCGCCGGGCCAGGAGGCGCCGCCGCCAAAGGGCCCGGCCTCGGCAGCCCGTGCGCCTGCGAGGCGCTCGCCGGCCGCAGGCCCCTGGGCCAGCAGGCCGGATCCCCCTCCCAAGGCCGCCGAATGGATGGCGTGCGCCGCGAGCCGCCCCGCAGCGGCGCCTTGCCTGCCCGCCGACCCGGCCGCCTGGGCCGCGAACAGGGCCCCCGTCGCCAGGAGCTTGTGCAGGAAGACGGGCCCGAGGATGCACACGCTCGCCACCCAGAGGCCGAAGCCCAGCCCTCCCACCAGGATGGCGAGGAGCGCCGTCAGGTTGCCCATGAACCAGTTGCCGAGTGCGGCCTCCATCGCCCCCAGCTGGGCCTCGGTGGGGCTGGCGGAGCTGATGGAGCCCCAGGCAAGCGCCCCCGCGATGTCCGGCACACGGCTCGTGCCCGCTATCAGCGAGACCAGCGCGTCATAGAGGGCGATCGTGCCGGTGTGGCCGATGGCCCAGGCCACAGGCCAGAGGGCGACCGACACCATGTTCATGACGTAGCCCTGCGCCGCCTGGCGGTTCGGATGGCCTGCGGGCAGCGAGAACATCCCCGTGAATAGGGGAAGCATCATCGCGCCGGACACCGCGAAGAAGTACCTTAGCTGCTCCATGAACCAGACGAGTGCCGCCGCAGCGAGGAGCAGGAAGTAGACCGGGAGGATGGTCGCGGCGATCAGCAGGCACTTGAGCATCGCCGACCCAAACCCGGTCGCCAGGGCCGCCATCCTGACCACGCCGGTCCACGTCCGCCCGGCCTCGGAGGCATAGTCGGACGCGGTGTCCCAGACGGCTGCCCCGAACGCCTCCAGGTAGCCGAGGACGCTTCCGTCATTGGCGCTGTCGATGAGCGCCCTCCGCCGCTGCCCGGCGCCGTCCTGGGCCGCCGCGCCCTGCGACAGGGCGTCCTTCCTCAGGATGTCGAAGAGCGCCGAAAGCTCGGGCATGGCATAGGCGGCCTTGACGCAGGCCGCGGTGAGGTTGCCGGGGGCGCCCGCCGAGGAGGCGTAGACCGCGTCGGCGCCCTGCATGGCCGCCCGCATGAGCAGCGGCCCGCCCAGCATAAACGCGATCACGACCCAGGTCTTAGCAATCTCGCCCATCTTGCCGTCCCCGGGAGAGCCCTGGGTTCTCAGGACGAAGCCCCAGAGCGCGAACAGGGCGCCGAAGCCCGTGAAGATCCAGCCGATCCTCCCGAGGACGGCCGGCTGGCCGCCGATCCCCTCCGTGAGCCCGCGGAAGAGGACGTTCCCGTCGTAGGAATTGAACACGTCCAGCAGGTCCGATGCGGGCAGGTCGGCTGTCGGCAGGCTCAATTGGACCCCCCTTCGGTGTCGGCGGTGGTCCACATCCTCAGCCCCGAGTAGTCGGCCTCCGCCGGCGCGGGCGCCGCCTTCTGGAGGGTCGAGACCCTCTGGGCCTCGGCGTTCCGGGCCCGCCCCTCGACAGCGGAGTTGAGGAGCGCGGACTCCGCGAGACCCTGCTCGTCCGCGGCCCTGGAGCGCACGCCGGCCTCGGTCCGCTGCTGTCGGTCCGCAAGGGCGACGTCGTCCAGAATCGCCCGCCTGCGGGTGTCCATCACCTGGTTCTGGGACTGGAGCTGGCTTATCTCCGTCAGGATCGCCTGCTTGCTGGACTCGGTGGGCGCCGCCCTGAACTGGGCCCAGGCCAAGGCGAGCTCCGACGCCAGGGAGGTCCGCGCCGACTGCTCGTCCGAGATCTGCCTGCGGACCTGCTGCGAGGCGCCCAGGTCCAAGGCGAACCCGTCGTACAGGCGCAGGTCGCGCGCCTGCGGCCGGCCGAACACCCCCATCGTGGCGCCCGGGCCGGCGCCCTCCAGGAGCGCGGCCGCGTCGAGGAGGCGCTGGGCGGAGCCCGCCGCCCGCCACGCCCGCAGCAGGTCGGCCTGCGTCTGGACGCCGGACGAGAGTTCCGCGATGACGCCCGTGATGCCGGAGAGGTCGCGCAGCGCGCCGACGGCCGCCTTCGGGTCCCCGGCGAACGCGCGCAGGTCGGACACGGTCTGGAGGGTTGCCCTGGCAGCGGCCAGCTGGTCGCTCAGCCGCCCGATCTCGGCGGCCCAGTTCGCGGCCTCCGCGGGGTTGGCGATCACGGTCACGAACGAGGTGTCCGCGACGCCGAGGAAGGCCTGCGATGGCTGGGGGGCGCAGAGCGCCGCCGCCGCGGCAGCCAGGGCGCTCGCGAGGCGTTGCGGCGGGGGGTTCACGGGCCCGGCGCCGGGGCGGGGACGAAGACCGGGACGGCGACCGTCTCGGGCGCGAGCTTGCGGCCGTCGCGCGCCGCGCCCGATTCCTCCCAGATGTAGTACTCGGTCCTTCCCGCCGGCCTCTGCGCGCAGGGCGCCTCGAGGGCCTGCTTGGCCCAGTACAGCTGCTTGACCGCGTCCGCGGCCCCGAGCAGGTAGCCCTGGTCGACCGCGTCCCTGTGCGCCGCGCCGGGCGCGGACCCGCACCCCGCGAGCAGGAGCGACGCCGCCGCGATCGCCGGGCGCGTCACGAGGCCCCCCCACCCGCCTCGGCGAGCACGCCCTCGTAGACCGAGGGGTACCGCCCCAGCGCCTTCATCCGCCTGTCGAACACCGCGCCGGACGACTCGGCGACATAGAGCATCGCCGGGTCGACCTCGACGCGCACGGTCCCGCAGACGGGCGCCGAGGACTCCCGCGAGAAGTACGTGAGATAGGCCGCCTTTCGCCCGCCGGCCTGGTGCTCGACCAGGGGATGCTGGACGATCGCCCGCTGGGCGGCGCCGGGAAGCCCGATCGCGCGCGCGATCCTGCGGACCTGGTCCGCGTTGTTCTGGCGCATCAGGAAGTACTGCTTGCACTGCCCGAACAGGAGGTCGGTGAGGGCCGGGTCGATGTCGTCGATCTGCGAGGGCTCCTGGAAGGCCCCGATGAAGACGCAGCGGTACTTCCGCATCTGCGCGAGCAGCTCCTTCACGAACTCGGTCGCGCCGGGGATGAGCAGGATTCTTCGCAATTCGTCGAGGACCATCACCTTGGACGCGCCCCTGGGCAGCGCGAGGATGTGCTGGCGCACGTGGTCGAACACCACGAAGCCCGCCAGGTCCTTGAGGAGCCCCTCCGGCAGGCGGCTGGTGTCGAAATGCAGGCCCGCGCCCCGGACCTCGATGTTGGTCGGCCCGTCGATGAATGAACCCACGACGCCCCCGGCCCTCAGCCCCTTCGCGAGCTCGGACGAGAGGAAGTCGAGCTCGCCGGCGACGCCCGCGCTGCGGTGGTGGGGCAGGCGGCCGTGCCTCATGAGGGAGACGAGGCCGTCGAACCGGGGATAGTCCGCGGCCGAGAACAGGGTGAACGCCAGCGACTCCACGTTGCGCCTGCCCGCCGGCAGGATCGACTGGCGCACCACGTCATCCTCGCTCGCGGCCGCCACGAGCTCGCCGGCCGCGGCGGGGTCCGCCCGCTCGAGCTCGCGCAGGGCGAGATGGCCGTCGAGGAAGTCGTCGCCTTCCGCCCGCAGGCGGTCCGCCGCGAGCGCGCGCCTCGCGACGGCGCTCCAGCGCCCCTCGTCGGCGTTCTTCCAGTCATCGGCGCAGTCCTCGAAATGGCTGCGCACGTACTCCCCGATGAGGCCCTCCCGGCGCCTGTTGCGGTCGTCGTCCCTCGAGAGGCCGACGAGCCTCATGCATGTCCTGACCACCCTCGACACGGCGGCCGACGTGAGGGGCAGTCCGAGGGTGTCGAACGGGTTGAGGGTGCAGTCGCCCGACTCGCGCAGGATCAGGCTCTTCATCCCGCAGAGCTGGGCCTGCGTCGCGAACGCCATCCCCTCCTCCTGGTAGAACCGGTAGGCCCAGTCGCAGTCGGCCTGGCTCATGAGGTCCATGAGGAACGCGGACTTGCCCGAACCGTTCACGCCGACGACGACCGAGTGCTGAGGCGTCCCGTTCGGGGTCACGAGGCGCACGCCGACGACGCTGCGTCCCGGGCTGTCATAGAGCGCCTGCGCCTCGTCGAGGTGGCCCGTGAACGTCGATGAGACCGGCATGAGGTCGGCGAGGTTGTGGTTCTCGACGTATATGTCCCAGCCGCGGTAGGAGCCGCCGAGGTTGCCGGGGATCGTCTCGTAGAAGAGGTGCCGCGCCTGGGCCGCGTTGTTGACCTGCAGGAACTCGGCTCCGTCGATTCCCTGCAGGGCGGTCCGCATCGCGAGCGACTTGGCGGCGATGCCTTCGGCGGTGTCCGCCCACACCCGGACGACGAAGAGGAGGTTGAACGGAATGGTGACCGCGGAGAGCAGCGAGTCGATCCGCCCGTGCCGCAGGCGGATGTCGTTCTCGACGCCGGCCGCGCGCCGGTCCGTCAGGAACGCGCTGAGCTCGTCTATCTCGCGGCGCAGCCGCTCGATCTCGCCGCCGACCGGCACGGGGTGGATGGCGAGCGTGATCGACGCGCCGCGGCTCACGGAGTCGAGCACCGGAAGGAGCATGCCGGGCCTCGTGCCCCTAGGGAGCTCCCGCATGACGAAGATCGCGTGGTAGTTCCCGTCGAAGTAGAGGAGGCTGGCGCGCTCCCCCGCCCTTCCGGAGGCGAACGCCTCCAGGTCGCTCCTCAGGCAGTTGGCCCGGACGGACCTGCTCTCGTCGAATCCGCCCATGCCCCCGTCCCCGGGCGCCGAGAGGATCCGGGCCAGGCTCGGGTTGAGGAACTTCCTCAGGTGAAGGGCGTGCGCCCGGCTGTCCATCGGCGCCCACCTGCCGAGCGGATGGACCATCGCCAGCATGCGCAGCTGGGCGTCGAGGCCGGCGGCGGCCTGGCCGAGGAAGGCCTCGCACGAGGCGACCGAGCGGACGTCGGCCGCGCGCAGGCCCCCGCACCGCCGGCCGAGGTAGACGTGGACCCGCTCGCGCCTGAGGCTTCCCTCCGCCAGGCGCTGCTCGTAGAACGCGCGCCTCACCGCGCAGGTTCTCCGGCACCAGGGCGACCCCGCCTGCTTCCTGCGCGAATAGGCCTCGAGCGCGCCCTCGAAATCGTCCTCCACCGTCCAGTGCACCTGGAGCGAGGCCGTCGGCCCCACGGCGGCGAGCAGGTGCGCGTTCTGGCGGCGGAGGTCAAGGATGGTGCGGTTGTCCGCGCTTCGCAGGTCGGGCACCTCGACCCGCGCGCCCCGGGACAGGCAGGTGCGCGAGTCGAGAGCGGCCCCCCACCAGAGCATGTCGCGCTCAAACCAGCCGATCGGGAACGTCCGCGCCATGGAATATCCCTCACCTGGCGCGGCCGGCCGCGCCCTCCATGGGATGGCGCAGGTCGCCGGCGCGCCCAGGGCCGGTCGCCGCGGCGGGCCGCACCACGATCCGCGGGCATATCGGCAGGTAGCGCAGCGGCGGATCCGCGAGGTCCAGCCTCAGGCCGAGCACCGTCGCCCAGAGGTCTCCCTTGAAGTGCGGTGGCCTGCCGGCGACAAGGAAGCGCAGGTAGGCGAACCCGGCGGCAAACGGCAGCGCGGCGCCAGCGGTCTTCGCGGGCCAGTGGCCCGCCGCGGCGCCGTCCACCAGGAAGAAGTCGAGCGCCAGCGCGATGCTGGCGACGAGCCCCGCAAATAGGGGCCAGAGCGCGTTGAAGCCGACCCCGTCGAAGCCCAGGTATCCCACCCTGGCCCGCCGGCCCGTGTTGCTCGGCGTGTAGGGAAGCGCAGGCTCCTCGGGATCGGTGGGAGTCTCCATCGGGGGCGGCCGCACTCACCAGGCCGGCAGGCTGCCGAGGGTCCACACGGGGCTGATGATCCCAATCCTTATCGAGAACCAGTAGACGCCCGCGGAGATGGCGGGTATCCCGATCGCCCACGCGGCCTCCTCGAGCTTGTCCTGCTTGTCCTGGGCGCGGTACGCCCGCTGCGCGTGCTTGATCCCCTGCCAGACCGATCCAGCGAGCCCCAGGGTGAAGAGCCAGCCGAGGACGTCGGTCGCCTGGAACGCGGCCGCGAGGATTAGGGCTGCGAAGGGGGTCTGCATGGTGTTAGACATGTCCATTTAGTATAGTTAATCAAGGACAATCTTGCCCGCCCCCGGGAATTCCCCGGCCTGCGCCCCTGCCCGAGGGCGCCTCCCGCAGAAAACTGTGGTTGCGCCCGGGGGCCCAATTTGGCCGAGTCTCCGTGCAATGCCAGGATCAGGATACTTCGCGGGCCGCGCCGTGGTGCGCTGGGGCATCATCGGCTGCGGCGACGTCACCGAGGTGAAGAGCGGGCCGGGCTTCCAGAAGGCGGCGAACTCTCAGCTTGTGGCGGTGATGCGCCGCACGCGCACCCTGGCCGCCGATTACGCGAAGCGCCACGGCGTGGCGCGCTGGTATAACCACGCCGACGAACTCATCGCCGACCCGGGCGTCGACGCCGTGTACATCGCGACGCCGCCCGACACCCACGCGGGGTACGCCCTCGCGGTGGCCGCGGCGCGCAAGCCCGCCTACATCGAGAAGCCGATGGCCCGCCACGCGGGCGAGTGCGACACCATGGTCGAGGCCTTCGAGCGGGCCAAGCTGCCGCTCTTCGTCGCCTACTACCGGCGCAGGCTGCCCTGCTTCCTCAAGGTCGAGGAGCTGCTCAGGTCGGGCGTCCTCGGCCGGGTCACGGCGGTCTCGTACCGGATCGCCGAGCCCTTCCACCGAAAGGGCGATCAGTGGCGGACGGACGCCGCGGTCGCCGGGGCGGGCCACTTTCTCGACCTCGGCTCGCACGCGCTCGACCTCCTGGACTACCTCCTCGGGCCCCTGACTGACATCTCGGGCACGGCAGCGAACGTGGCCTCAGCCTACGCGCCGGAGGACACGGTCGCGCTCAGCTTCCGCACCGCCGGCGGGGCGCCCGGCTCGATGGCGTGCAATTTCGCGAGCGCCATGCGAGACGACACGATGCGCATCGCGGGCACGGACGGCGAGATCACGTTCCCCGTCTTCCGGTCGGAGCCCTTGAGGCTGGACCGGTCCACGGGGGCGCAGGCGTTCGACCTGCCCTACCCTCCCCACGTCGCCCAGCCGCTCATCCAGAGCGTGGTCGACGACCTGCTCGGCCGCGGCGTCTGCCCGAGCACGGGCGAGTCCGCGAGGCGCACCTCCCGGGTGATGGACCGGGTCCTGACGGGATACTACGGGGGCAGGACCGACGCCTTCTGGGAGCGCCCGGAGACCTGGCCGGGGCGGCGGGGACATTCGACCGCGGGCCAGGGCGCGGGACCCTTATCGGGCGGATAGGGCGTCCCGTGGACCCGGAGGCTCTGATCCTAGTCCAGCGAGCAGAGATTGATCTTTGGCGCCCGGGATGCCGCTTCGGCCCAGGGAATTAATGAAGAGACCCCGTTCGGTCTGATTGGCAGTTTGCCCATGAAGGCATCGCCGTATCCGCGCCGGCTCGTTGGCGGATCGGCAATTCAAGGCCGCTGGGCAGCTCGACGCTCAAAGGCCAGCCGCGGCGGGTGGGAAAAGCGAGGGCGAACCCTGCTGGCGGCGTCCTAACTTAAGCGGCAGCCTCATCGCAGCGAGCTTGACCGTTGGTGAACGCCGCGTAGAAGAAACCTCCTCCGGCCGCGGGTGTAGTATAACGGCTATCACGTGAGCTTCCCAAGCTTGAAATCGGGGTTCGACTCCCCGCACCCGCACCAACTAGTGGAGAACAAGTTACAAGACACCGTAGTTAGAACGTAACTGCTAGGTCAAACATTGAATGCTTCTGCTCGCGACGGATGGCGCGCCGCCTACTCCAGCAGGAGGCGTGACAGGCGAAGGCGTCGGATCCGTTAGCGCGGAAACCCGGGGATTCCGTCGCTTTTCTTTACAAAAGGCCGCCGGCCATAGGATAACAGCACTTTCCCGCACAGTAAGAATTCGTCTCTATTGCGTTATTATGGCATGAGATGGACGGCATTGGTGCATCGGTTCATCGCATGGTCTGTTTTGTGCTCGATTTTAGGCGGGATTCGATTCGGTGCCACTTCAACCCGTACGACTATGAAACACCTAACAGCAGGGTTAGGATTAGCGTTTGTAATCGGATCAGCTTTAGCCGGTCAGCCAAATACATCTGTCACACTGACGGCCGAAAGCCAATATACGGTAGGTGATAGTAGCTTTGACGATCCACAAGGCATCGGATCGATTGATAAATTAGGGGCTTTCGGTATAGGTACGGAGGCTGGCCCATTTCTCGATGTTACCGCGAGCGCGGGCGCTGTGGTGAAAGGTGGCCTTATTGGCGCAGTCTTAGGCGGTGAAGCCCAAGCTACTGGCGACGACTCTGGAGTGGCTCAAGGCAATGTCCAAGTGACATATAAAGACACCCTGACCTACGACTTGGCGCAATTTCCTATCGGGATGGTTTTAAAAATCCATCAGACTTATGGCATATTTGGGAAGGTGTCTCTGGATGTTGCCCCTACAGAAGGCTCTCAGATCGCGCATGCCAATGCTGGCGGAGGAGTCACTGTGGGGCTGGAGGCGGCGATGGGCTCTCAACCCATGTCTTACCAGTTGGTTGGTGGATATGATGTGGGTGGCTCATCTGCTGCTTTTGACGAGAGTATAGTAACTCAGACGGATACGATTGTGAACGGACAAAGCTATGTCTTATACATGCAAATAGGTCTTGCGGCTCGAGCATTTGCATCCGATATGCCCGCGTACTCACCTTCGGACGACGTATTTGCATTCTACAGTGATGCGTTCCAAGGCACCGTTGCTTGGGGAGGCATAACAGCGGCATTCGATGAAGCCGGCAACCCGATTCCGATTCCAGAGATTACTTCCGCGAGCGGCATTGATTACAATCAGTCGTTCATCCCCCCTTCGGATTTGTCGGGTTCGGTGCCCGACACAGCCAACACGCTTGCGCTTATTTCATTATCGCTGATTGGTTTCGTGCTGGTAAGCCGCCGGTCAATGGTGGGGCTCCGGTAAGTCTCCGCAGCGTCCCGTAGAATCATATGGACGGTCTTTGCTGCATCCTTCGATAGATTCTTTCACGAAATGAATTCGCTATCTCTGGCCAAGGCTTCGGCTTTTTCACTTTACACAGTGGCGGTCCGCTTCGTCGGCTGAAAGCTCACGGGCTATGGCAAGAGCTGTATTGAAACCTTGAGCGTCGTCACGGCGGTGCTCTGTGCCCTTGACACGCCATTTCATCTGGCGAGGGCACCAGTATTTAATCCACCAGTAAGGAGAATCTTTGCGGGGATAGACAGATGTGTCGGTGAGGTTCATGAGTGTAATAGAACGTAGCGGCGGTCACCTTACGTTAGCTTTGTCCACTCGTAATCCACCAACGGTTACATCTACTTACCAACACCTTAGGAGTAATCGCGGTTCGACTCCCCGCACCCACACCAGCAGGGGTCTACCCCTGCACCAATTCGCGGATAAGCTTTCGGTCGCGGTCGTAGATGTGGACGCGGAGCGGCAGGTGGCCGGGCATCGCGTGCGTGGCGCAGCCGAAGCACGGATCGTAGGCGCGGAAGGCCATCTCGACCATGTTCATCAGGCCCTCGGAGACCGCGCCCTTCTTGATGAGGCCCTTCGCCGCCTTCTCGACGCTCATCGCGATGCGCGCGGCGTTGTTCTGCGTGGCGACGATGAGGTTTGCCTTGGTGACGAGGCCTCGCTCGTCGGTCTCGTAATGGTGGAAGAGCGTGCCGCGCGGCGCCTCGACGACGCCGATCCCCACTGTCGGCGTCTTGGTCGGGATCGAGCGGATGTCCGCGCTGGTGATCTCCGGGTCGCCGACGAGCTCGACCATCCGCTCGGCGGCCGCAACCATCTCGATGACGCGCGCCCAGTGCGTCGCGAGCGTGTGGTGCACCGGCGGGCCTCCGAGCGCGGCGAAGAACTCGTCGCGGGCCTGCTGCGCGAGCGGCGTGGCGAAACCCTCCGACGCGTTTAGGCGCGCGAGCGGCGCCACCGCGTAGATTCCGCCCTGCGGCCCTTCCTCGAAGCCGTGCCACCCGAGCGGCCTCAGGAAGCAGAACTTCATGTAGCTCCACGGCTCGACGTGCTCCGCAATGAAGTCGCGGTACTGCCGGGCGGGAAACTTCGCGTATTCCTTGCCGGACGGATCGACGACCCGGATCAGTCCGTCGTAGAAGTTCACCCTGTCCTGGGCGTCGACAAGGCCCATGTAGTAGGTCCGGTGGGTGTACGTGTCGCCCGTGATCAGCGCCATGTAGCCCGCGTTCTTCAGCACCAAGTCCTTGAAGACCTGCAGCGTGAACTGGGAGAACTCGAGCGCGTCGGCGGCGAGTGCCTTGAACGGCGCCAGGTCCTCCGGCAGGAGCGGCTTCGACACCCCGCCGGGCAGGCCGAGCACCGGGTGAATCACCTTCCCGCCGAAGTAGGCGATGAGGTCGCGCAGGCGCCGGCGCATGGCGATGACCTTTCTGACGACCTCGACCCCGACCTTGCTCGCCACGCCCAGGACGTTGCGCTGCGCGGCGGGCGCCTCTGGCCCCACGATGAAGTCCGGGCCGCCGAGCAGGTAGACGTGCAGCGCGTGGTCCTCGACGATGAACGAGTTGTAGACCAGCTCGCGTATCTTGCGCGCGGCCGGAGGCGGCTCGACCTGGTAGAGGTCGTCCAGCGCCTTCGTCGCCGCCATGTGATGGGCGGTCGGGCAGACGCCGCAGATGCGGCTCGTTATCTGCGGCATATCCTCCGCCGGCCGGCCGATGCTGAAGACCTCGAACCCGCGAAGCTCCGGAATCTGGAGGTACCCCCGCTCCACGTCGCCGGCCTCGTCGAGGAAGATGTCGATCTTCCCGTGCCCCTCGAGGCGCGTGATGGGGTCGATCGTCACGCGGCGGTGCTCCGCCTTGGCCGCGGCCACTGCGCGGCCGGCCGCCTCGTTCCACACCTTCTGGGCGGCGGCGTTCACGGGGCGGCGGCCTCCTCGGGCGCGGGCAGGTCGACCTTGCGGCGGAGCAGCGACTTCGCGAGGCCGTAGCGGTAGAACGTGCCGACCGGGTCCGGAATGCCATCGAGCACGCCCCTGGCCGTGGACTCGTCCCTAGCCTCGACGTTGGCGCACAGCGAAGACAGCATCTTCGCCCCCTGGTCGCGGACCCGCGACGTCGGCCCGAAGCAGCCGGTGCAGGGCATGTTGCCGTGCAGGCACGCGGCCTCGCAGCCCCCGCGCGTCGCCGGGCCCATGCACACGACGCCCTGCGCCAGGAAGCACTTCTTCGGATCGAGCGCCGTGAGGTGCGGGCGCCTGAACTCCTGGAAGCTCAGATCGGCGGGCTTGCTGGCCTTGCGGGCGCACTGGTCGCACAGGGCGATGTCCGGGGCGAGCACGCTGCCCTTTGGCGGGAGCTTGCCCTCGAGCAGGGCCCCGATGGCCGCCTTGGTCATCTTCGGCGTCGGCGGGCACCCGGGGATGTAGTAGTCGACCTCGACGACCTGGTCGAGCGACCGCACGACATTGTGGAAAGCCGGCAGGGTGAGCGCGTGGCCGTTGTCTTGGGACGCGGCCCGCGGGCGAACACGGCCCTCGTTGGCCATGGTCGGGGTCTCCTCGTAGATGTATCTCATCACCTGCTCGCGCGGGAACTGGTTGGCGAGCGCAGGGATGCCGCCGCTGCAGGCGCACGCGCCGTAGGCGATGAGGTACCGGCTCTTCTCCCGGAGCATCCGCGCCATCTCCTCCTGCTCGCTCGTGCGGATCGCGCCGTTGAGCAGCGTGGCCATTACCGACTTGTCCGGCATAGCGGCCACGTCGTGCTTCTTGAAGTCCATCGCGACGGGCCAGAAGACGATGTCGACCGCCTCGACAACCCCGAGGAGGTCGTCGGCGAGGTCGACCACGGCCTCCTCGCAGCCGCCGCACGACGAGCACCAGTAGATGCCGATCTTTGGCTTAGGCATGGACCGCCTCCGGTTTCGCGCCGGCTGGCGCCTGCGCCCCGTTGACCTCGGCCTCTAGCACATTCAGTTCCCGGTCCCATTCCTCGAAGCGGCGCGGCATGCCGAGCGGGCCGAGGGCGCGCAGCTGCCCGACCATGTCGTCGACGACGCTGCGCACCTTGTCGCCCTCGGAGGCGGAGATCCACTCCAGGCGTACGCGCTGCTCCTCGATGCCCATGTCGCGCAGCATCCGCCTGAGAAGCTCGAAGCGGCGGAGCGTCTTCAGGTTCCCCTCCGAGTAGTGGCAGTCGCCGATGTGGCAGCCGCCGATCAGCACGCCGTCGGCGCCCTGGGCGAGCGCCGTCAGGATGAACTGCGGGTCCACCCGGCCGGAGCACATGAGCCGGATCACGCGGATGTTCGGCGCGTACTTGATCCGCGACACGCCGGCGAGGTCGGCGGCCGTGTAGGTGCACCAGTTGCAGAAGAAGGCCACGATGCGCGGCTGCCAGTTCGGGTCATGCATGGGCAAGCACTCCTTCGATCTCGCTGAAGATCTCGTCGTCCTCGAACAGGTGCTGGTGGATCGAGCCGGACGGGCACGCCGCAACGCACGTGCCGCAGCCCTTGCAGAGCGCCGCGTTGACCACCGCCTTCTGCCTCGCCTCGTCGAATCCGATGGCCTTGTAGGGGCAGAGCGGCACGCACGACTTGCAGCCCGAGCAGTCCTCCTCGGAGATGTAGGCGGTGTTCGGCTCCTGCTCTATGTAGCCGCGATCGATCAGAGCCATCGCCTCGGCCGCGGCGGCTCCCGCCTGGGCGATGCTGTCCGGGATGTCCTTCGGCCCCTGGCAGCAGCCCGCTATGAACACGCCGTCGGTGAACGTGCTGACGGGGGCGAGCTTGGGGTGCTTCTCCAGGAACCATCCCTCGGTCCCGCAGCTCATGTTGAAGAGGCGGCGCACCTGCTGCGCGTCGGCCTGCGCCTCCATGCCGACGGCCAGAACGATCATGTCGACCGGGATGCGCCTGACGACGCCGGCGAGGGTGTCCTCGGCCCGGATCACGAGCTTGCCCTCCTCCTCCGGCGTGAGCGCCCAGTCGGTGACCTCGGCGACGCGGCCGCGCACGAACTGGATGCCGTCCTTCAGCGACTTGTCGTAGAACTCCTCGCATCCCTTGCCCGGCGCGCGGATGTCGAGGTAGAAGATCGTCACGTCGGCGCCGGTGTGCTCGCGAACGAGCTGCGCGAGCTTCATCGAGTGCATGCAGCACGTGCG
>CAZCAJ010000066.1:0-18822 GCA_964496645.1 uncultured Opitutaceae bacterium | reverse complement strand
GGGAACATCACCCTCTACTACGAGCGCTACGGCTTCTCGGCCCGCGTCCAGGAGCACTATCAGGGCTCGACGAGGGAGTACATCGTGCAGTTCGGCGCGCCGACCTTCGCCTCCCTGGGGACGCCCGGAGACGGCTACTCGATCGAGATCCCGTATCACGAAATTGACGCCCAGATCCAGTACGGCTTCAAGAGCGGCCCGATGAAGGGCTTCACGATCTACGTGGAGGGCAGGAACCTGAACAACGCCCCGCTCATCACGTACACCAACAACGACCCACGCCAGCTGGCGAATTGGCAGAAGTACGGCGCGTCCTACAGGTCGGGCGTGTCCTACAAGTTCTGATGGATTAATCACAGGGCCTGCTCAATAGAGGGCCAAAGCGAGCGGCCACCGGATCGACTCTGGTGGCCGTTTTTTTCCCCGCGACGGCAGGTTCTGTCGCACAGCCCTGATTCCAACCCAACCCGCGCGCTTTCGGCTCGAAGTCGACGGGCCGAGGCACGCCGCGCCGCTTCTCCGGTCCGACTCTTAACCCTGCCCTAATGGGCGCCGCCTCATCCACATGGCTCAACACCCGCAGCGCCGGCGTGTTGGCCCATATCTCCTGCCTGCCCGGCCGCTACGGCATCGGCAACCTCGGGCCGGGCGCCCGCAGCCTCGTTGATCTTCTCGGGAGGGCGGGCGTCCGCTACTGGCAGATCTGCCCCATCGGCCCCACCGGCTACGGCGACTCGCCCTACCAGACCTTCTCCGGGCGCGCCGGCAATCCCTATTTCGTCGACTTGGGCGAGCTCGTTGACGCCGGCCTCCTAAAGGAGGCCGACGTGGCCCCGCTGCGCGGCCTGCCCGCGGCGTGCGTCGATTACGGCCGGCTGTACGAGCAGTTCTGGCGGGTGCTCGCGCTGGCCCACGACCGCTTCGCAGCGTCGCACGGCGACGAGCTTGAGGGCATCGGCTCTCTCGCCGCGTTCCGAAGGCAGAATTCCGCGTGGCTTGAGCCGTTTGCCGACTTCATGGCGCTCAAGGCCCACTTCGGCGGCGGGCCCTGGACGAGCTGGCCGGAGCAATTCCGCCGCTGGGACCCGGGGCTGCACGGTTCCCTGCCGGAGCCGGTGCGCCGCGACGCCGACCGCCACGCCTTCTACCAGCATCTCTTCTTCGGGCAATGGGGAAGGCTGCGCCGATATGCCGCGGACCGGGGGGTCGGCATCATAGGCGACGTGCCGATTTTCGTCGCGCTGGACAGCGCGGACACCTGGCAGAACCGGGCGGTCTTCCGCCTGGATGAACGGGGCCAGCCGCTCGCCGTCGCCGGCGTGCCGCCGGACTACTTCTCCGCGACCGGCCAGCTCTGGGGCAACCCGCTCTACGACTGGGATCACCTGGCACGCACAGGCTACGGCTGGTGGGTCGACCGGCTGCGCGCGGCGTTCGAGCTCTACGACATCATCCGGCTCGACCACTTCCGCGGCTTTGACACGTACTGGGAGGTTCCCGCGGGCGCGGCCGACGCGCGGGGCGGCCGCTGGCGCAAGGGCCCGGGACTGCCGTTCTTCAGCGTGGTGCGCAAGGCCCTGCCCGAGGCGCGGATCATCGCGGAGGACCTGGGCTACATCGGGCCCGACGTCGTGGCCCTGCGCCACGCGGCGGGGCTGCCGGGAATGAAGATCCTCCAGTTCGCCTACGGCCACGACGCGGGAAACGTGAACCTGCCGCATTACTACAGCCCCGAGAGCGTCGCCTACACGGGCACGCACGACAACACCACGACGCGGGGCTGGCTCGAGGGCCTGCCGAAGGAGGCTGCCGGACGGGTCGCCGAGTATTTCCGGCTCGAGGGAACGCATTCGGCGTGGCCCATCATCCGCGCCGCCCTGGGAACGGTGTCGCGCCTCGCGGTCGTCCCGATCCAGGACCTGCTCGACCTGCCCGCGGAGACGGCCCTGAACCAGCCGGGCACGGCGCAGGGCAACTGGCAGTGGCGCTTCACGGACGAGCAGCTGGCGCGCCTGTCCGAGGAGAAGCTCGCGACGCTGCGCGGCTGGATCAGCCTCTTCGACCGCACGGGCAACGGGACCGCGCCCGACCACAGCGAGCCCCCGGCAGCCGCCCCCGCACACTCATGACGCCCCAGTCGCGCCCGCTGACCCTGCCCGCCCTGTGGAACATGAGCTTCGGCTTCCTGGGCATCCAGTTCGGCTGGGGCCTGCAGATGGCGAACATGAGCGCGATCTACCAGTACCTCGGCGCCAGCGAGAGCCAGCTGCCGATACTCTGGCTGGCGGCGCCGCTGACCGGCCTGATAGTCCAGCCGATCATCGGCCACTACAGCGACCGCACCTGGACGCGGCTCGGGCGGCGCCGGCCGTATTTCCTGGCCGGCGCTATCCTTGCGAGCCTCGCGCTCGTGGCCATGCCCAACTCCTCCTCGCTCTGGATGGCCGCCGGCCTGCTCTGGGTGCTCGACGCCTCAGTCAACGTGAGCATGGAGCCGTTCAGGGCGTTCGTGGGCGACCTCCTGCCCCCGGCCCAGCGCAAGGTCGGCTACGCGATGCAGAGCCTGATGATCGGCCTTGGCGCCAGCCTGTCGATGGCTCTTCCCTGGCTCCTCACGCATTTCGGACTTGCGAGCGGCCCGGCCTCCGGCTCGGGGATCCCGAGGTCGATCCACCTGGCGTTCTACGTCGGCAGCGTGGTGTTCATCGCCTGCGTCCTTTACACGATCGTCACCACGCCGGAGCATCCGCCGGAGGCGGAGGTCGCGCCGGCCGAGCACTCGGCCCTGCGCGAGATTCTCGCCGGCATACTGCATATGCCGAGGACGATGAGGCGCCTCGCGTTCGTTCAGTTCTTCACGTGGCTCGGGCTCTTCTGCATGTGGCTCTACTTCACACCGGCAGTCGCGACCAAGTTCTTCGGCGGGGAGCCCAGCTCGGCGTCCTACACACAGGGTGTCGAGTGGGCGGGCGTCTGCCTGTCCGCCTACTCAATCGTGGCGTTCGCCGTCTCGTTCGCGCTGGTCGCCCTCGCCCAGCGGGGGGTCGGGACCCACACCCTTTACCGGACGGGCCTCGTGTGCGGCGCGGCGGGCCTCCTGTCGGTCGGGGTGTGGCCGGACTACCATCTCGTCCTCGTCTCCATGGTCGGCGTCGGGATGGGGTGGGCGGCCATCCTCTCGATGCCCTACTCGCTTCTCGCCAACTCCATCCCGGCGTCGCGGATGGGCTTCTACATGGGGGTCTTCAACTTCTTCATCGTCCTGCCGCAGATCCTGGCGGCCACCGTGCTGGGACCGGTGGTGAAGCACCTTTTCAGCGGGCGCGCCCTTCCTGCGGTCGTGGCCGGCGGCGCGTCGCTTCTTGTCGCTGCGGCCGCCCTGTCCTGGGTGCCCCGCAGCCCCGCCGAGACCCAGTCAGGGGATGGGAGCGGCCTCGCCTAGAGGCGCCGGGGATGTCCCGCCGGCCGTGTCCCTCTTCGGCTGGCCGTGGGTGAAGTCGATCCTGTCGTAGTAGACCGTCTTCGGCTGGGACTCGACCCTCTTGCGCGCGGCGTCGAGCTGCGCCCGGTACTCGTGGGGCGTCACGCCCTTGTGCTGCTTGAAGACCCGGGTGAAGTAGGTCGGATCCGCAAACCCCCCGGCGTAGGCGATCTCGGAAATGTTGAGGGACGTCGTCTCGAGGGCGAGAACAGCCCCCTCGATCCGGATGCGCTGGATGTAGTGCGTCAGGCGCTCCCTCGTCTCGACGTGGAACAGGTGGGAGAGGTAGTCGGCCGAGCAGCCGAGGAGGTCCGCGATGTACTGGACGCTCAGGTCGGGATTCGCGAAGCGCTCGCGCACCAGGCATTTCGCGTGGAAGACCTTGCCGATGTCGCCGTTGAGCTCCCCGGTGCCCGTCTCGACCACGTTGCGGAATAGGCCGAGAATGGCGATCAGCAGGCCCTTGAGCACAGATTCGCGCGCGGGGCCCTGCGTGTGGAAGGTCTGGGCCATGCTGTTGGCAAGGGTCAGGAAGACGTCGAGGTTGGGGGCGTCGAAGAACTCGATCGCCTCGATGTCGGGGCGGCTCGGCCGCGCCTCGTATGCGAAGTGCAGGCTGACCGTGTTGTTGTAGAAGCCGGCCACCAGGTTGCGAAACGGACGGCCGGCCTCGGCGTGGACGGTCTCGCCGTGCGGCATGCCCGCCGGAATCACGCAGAGCTCGTCAGGGGCGAGGCTGAAAGCCTCGCGGGGGAACTGGAAGTCCGTGGTTCCCTGAAGCTGGAGGAACAACTCGGGCCGGTAGTGGTAGTGCATCCCCCGGAGCCTCTGGACATGCTTGAGCTCGCGGGGAACCCGCAGGCGCAGCCGGCCCCCCTCGGCCAGCCTTATCGCCCGCTCAAAGCTCTCCCGCATCTCGGCGCGGTTGTGATCGCTCAGCCGCTTGGCGGCAAAAAGCCCCGAAAGCTCCCCTTTGCCATTCATGGAAGGGCACGACGACGGGCTAGGGGTATAACGGGGCGGGGAATTGGCTACAGACCGAAGAATTCTGCCACCACTGGCAAACACAATTTAATACAAGGTCGGGCCCGGTCTGATACTTGGTCGATCGGGGCGACCGGGGACGAATCCCGGGCCCGGGCGCTTCGTCCTCTGCGGGCCGGTCGCATATGGCCCGTTTCGCGCAAGACATGCAGCCGGCGCCTCGCCGATTCTACGCCGGGTGGCGAATGGCCCGCGGCGTGTGCTTCCCCATCCCGATGTTTCCGCGTATGATCGTGGCCCGGCAATCCCTTGCATCCCCTTTCCCTCGCGAAGCCCCCCAGTCTCATCGCCCTGGCGTGCCTCTGCCTCTGCCCCGCGGCGGGCCTGTCCGCCGACGCCTCGCCGGCGCGCGTCTGGGAGAAAAGGGAGCTCACGTTCACCGCAGAGCGTCCGTACGCGAACCCGTACACCGACGTGGTCGTCTGGGTGGACCTGAGCGGCCCCGGCTTCAGGAAGCGAATCTTCGGTTTCTGGGACGGCGGCAGGACATTCCGCGTCCGCTTGATGGCCACGGCCCCGGGCACGTGGACCTGGGCAAGCGGATCGGCTCCCGACGATCCGGGGATCTCCGGCAGGTCCGGCTCGTTCTCCGCCGTTCGATGGACGAACGCGGAGCTCGGCGAGAACCCGCTGCGGCGGGGGATGGTCAGGCCCTCGGCCAACGGCCACGCCCTTGAATTCGCCGATGGAACGCCGTACCTGGCCATCGGGGACACCTGGTACGCCCTGGCCTCGGACCGCTTCAAGTGGTATGACGACGACCGGGAGCGGCCCATGGGTCCGCAGGCGGGCTTCAAGGACTATGTTCGCCTCCGCAAGGCGGAGGGATACAACTGGGTCAGCGTCATCGCGGCCTTCCCCAACTGGAAGACGGACGGCAAGCCGTGGCACCTGGTGATGGACGACCCGGCGCGCACGACCGTGCGCTCGGCCTGGCTCGAGTACGGGACCGGCAGCGCCAAGAACATGGACAACGAGGGCGGGAGGCCGTTCTTCTTCCCCGGGAGGGTGCCGGGCTTCGAGGGGGACTTCCCGGACATGGACCGGATCAATCCCGAGTACTTCAAGTATCTCGACCGCAAGATCGACTACCTCAACGCGAACGGATTCGTCCCGTTCATAGAGGCCTCCCGGCGCGACTCGGGCCTGTGCTGGCACAGGTACTACGCGTGGCCCGGGTCGTACGCGCGCTACGTCCAGTACGTCTGGTCGCGCTACCAGGCGAACATCGCGGTGCTCAGCCCCGTGCACCTCGACATCATCGACGAGACGGTGAGCCCGGCCGACTACTCCGTCGCGATCCGGGCCCTGGAGGAGAAGTACGGGCCGCCCCCCTTCGGCACGCTGCTGTCCGCCAACGCGAACCCATCGACGCTCGAGAACTGGGGCGAGCCCTCATGGGTGACGCTGCACCAGATCGGCAACATGCGCGAGCACGACAACTACTGGTACCTGACCGAGATCTACGCCCTGAGCCCCCCGGTTCCCGCGCTCAACGGCGAGCCGTACTACGCCGGCTACCGAGATGCGCGGGGGCCGGGATCCGCGAACTACACGCGGGGCGCCGTCGGCGGGACCGAGCGCGACAACGAGTTCTGCAGGTCCGGCCTCTACGGCAGCTTCCTGTCCGGCGGGCTGGCGGGGCACGTCTACGGCGCGGAGGGCATCTGGGGCGCCGACATCGAGCCGTCGGCGCCGACGAAGATGTGGGATGCGTTCAGGTGGGGCTCCGGGGCGCAGATGCAGTACCTGCGGGCCTTCGCGTTCTCTATAGGCCGGCGATACGAGGAGCTCGTGCCGATGGCCGACCTGGTCTCGCCCAACAAGACCAGGGACACGCTCGGCTACGAGGGCTGGGCCTACTGCGCGCGCACGCCGGACCGGGACGCCTTCCTCCTCTACTTTGAGAGGGGCTGCCCGAGGTCGCAGGTGCGCGGGGCGCGCCTGAACGCCTCCTACCGCGCCAAGTGGTTCAACGTGCGCGACGGAACCTGGCTCGGCGCCGGCCTCCTGAGCTCAGGCAAGATAGGCGTCATCGCGCTGCCCGGCCTCCCGAGCGAAGCTGACTGGGGCCTGCGCCTGCTGCGCGACGGTGCGCGAGACGGCCCGGATTCATGACGCCGTGGCCGGGGATCGCCCGGGGACGCGCGCCCTGCGCGAGGAGTAATTCCTTGGTGTTTTCAGCCGGGCGCGGTAGGCAGACACCGTGACCTCGCCCGACGACCGGCCCCGTCTCCAGCCATGCCAGCGCAGGACCCCCGTCCAGGCGACATGACCGGGGGCGCCCGGCGCCCGGATTGGCTGGTGCTGGCGTCCTGCGCCATACTGGCTGTTGCGGCGGTGGCCGCCTACAGCGGGACCTTCTCCGTGCCCCTGCTGTACGATGACAAGCCCACGATCGTCGGGAACCCGACGATCCGGCACTGGGCGTCCGTCCTGCGGCCCCCGAACGACTCCACGGCGGGCGGCCGGCCCGTCCTGAATCTCTCCCTGGCGCTCAACTTTGCCGTAAGCGGGCCGGCCGTCTGGAGCTATCACGCCCTGAACCTGGCGATCCACATACTGGCCGGTCTCACGCTGTTCGGGATCGTCCGCCGCACGCTTGTGCCGCGGTCGGGCGCCGCGGCGACGCCAGTCGCGTTCTCCGCATCGCTTCTGTGGGTCCTCCACCCCCTGCAGACCGAAGCGGTGACCTATGTCGTCCAGCGCGCGGAGTCGCTCATGGGGCTTTTCTTCCTGCTCACCCTGTATTGCTTCATTCGGGGCTCGGACGCGGCCGGCAGGCACCCGCGCCTCTGGTACGCGCTCTGCGTCGCATCCTGCGCCCTGGGCACCGGGACGAAGGAGGTGATGGTCTCCGCGCCGCTTGTCGTGCTGCTCTACGATCGGACCTTCGCCGCCGGCAGCTTCCGGGAGGCCTTCAGGCGCCGCCTGGGCGTGCATGCGGCCCTGGCATCGACATGGCTGCTGCTGGCCCTCCTTGTCGCCTCCTCGCACGGCCGGGGCGGCACCGCGGGATCCGGCGCCGGGGTCAGCTGGTGGCGCTACGCCTTGACCCAGGTCCCGGCTATAGCCGACTACATCCGGCTCAGCTTCTGGCCGCATCCGCTGGTTTTTGACTATGGCACCGCCCTCGCGCGCCCGGGCCCCGGCATGCTGGCGTGCGCCCTCTTGATAGCCGCTCTGGCGGCGGCGACCCTGTGGGCCCTCGCGAGGCGGCCGGCCGCCGGATTCCTTGGCGCGAGCTTTTTCGCGATCCTGGCGCCGAGTTCCAGCATCGTCCCGATCGCCACCGAGCCCATGGCCGAGCACCGGATGTACCTGGCTCTGATCCCCATCGTGACTCTCGTGGTGCTCGAGATCCACAGGCGCCTTGGCCGGGCGGCCCTTCCCGTGTGCATCCTCCTCGCCGCCTGCCTCGGGCTGGCCACCGCCCGCAGGAACCGCGACTATTCCAGCGAGCAGGCAATCTGGGGGGACACGGTCGCCAAGTGCCCCCGGAACGCGCGTGCCCATGTCAACCTGGGAGCCGCATTGCTCGGGGAACCCGGGCGCCTTGGCGAGGCGATCGCCCAGTACGAGGAGGCGCTGCGCCTGGATCCGGACGACGCCGACGTGCACAACGACCTCGGCAGCGTGTTTCTGAAGATGCCGGGGAGGCTGGACGACGCGATCGCCCAGTACGAGGAGGCGCTGCGCCTGAGGCCCGCCTACGCCGAGGCGCACAACAACCTGGGCAACGCGTGGGCGGGCGTGCCGGGGAGGCTGGGCGACGCGGTCGCCCAGTACGAGGAGGCGCTGCGCCTAAGGCCGGGCGACGCGGAGATGCACGGCAACCTGGGCTACGTCCTGTCGAACGTGCCTGGGAGGCTGGACGACGCGATCGCCCAGTGCGAGGAGGCGGTGCGCCTGGATCCCGGCTATCCCAAGGCGCACAAGAACCTCGGAAGCGCCCTGCTTAGGGTTCCGGGGCGGCTCGATGACGCGATCGCCCAGTTCAGGGAGGCGGTGCGCCTGGACCCGGGCGACGCCGACGCGCACTTCAGTCTGGCCAACGCCTGGCTGGCGGCGCCCGGGCACCTGGACGACGCGATCGCCCAGTACGAGGAGACGCTGCGCCTGAATCCGCGCCATCCCAGGGGCCACAACAACCTGGGTTACGCGCTGTCGCACGTTCCGGGCCGGCTCAACGACGCGATCGCGGAGTATGAGGAGGCGCTTCGCCTGAGCCCCGGCTACGCGATGGCCCACCTCAACCTGGCCATCGCCCTTTCGGATGAGCCCGGGCGGCTGAACGACGCGGTCGCCCAGTATGAGGAGGCGCTGCGCCTCGGCCCGGAGAACGCCGAGATGCACCTCGGCCTTGCAGCCGCCTTGTCCAGGCTCCCGGGGCGCACCGAGGAGGCGCGGGCCCACGCCGAGGCGGCGCTGCGCCTTGAGCCCGGGAACGAGGCCGCCCTTAGGCTGCTGGACGCCATCCGGGCGTCAGGGCCCTGACCAGGCCGTCGGCCCGGCGAGGAGCCGATGGGAACGGTTCTCTGCAGGCGGGCGATGGGCGGCGGAGGGCGTCCCGGCGCGCTCCGCCTGCAGACGCGTAAAGCCGTAGAATTCTGTCTTGCGGCGGCGTGCGCGCGTCAGCTTCCTTTAGTGATCCCTTCGACTCCTTGGAGGCAATAGGCCAGGCCCTCGCCCCGGGAAGGCTCTGCTGAGTCCAGCCACTTGAAACTCCCGCCCAAACTCTTCGCGGCGCTTCCCCGCCTGTCGGCGCCGGCGAAGATAGCCGCGATATACTGCGGGGCCGCGGCCGTGTGGATAGTCATCTCGGAACTCCTGATGGTCTGGTGGCTCCACGTGCCGAGGGCGACCGCCACCGTCGAAGTCGCCAAGGGCTTGGCGTTCGTGGCGGTGGTGGGCTTCCTTGCGGCCGGGTCCATCCGCAGGTTTGCCGACCGCGAGACGGAGGCGAGGGCCAGGACGCTTGACGACGCGCACAGCGTCGTCGCCGCCGGGGAGCGCGTCCACCTCCTCGACGCGGCGCTCCAGGCGACGCCGACCGCCATCGTTATCACCAACATCCGCGGTGAGATCGAGTGGGTGAACCCCGCGTTCGAGAGGATCACCGGATACAGACGCAGCGAGGTGATCGGAAAGAACCCGAGCGTGCTCAAGTCCGGCAGGCATCCCCAGGCGTTCTACGGCGAGCTCTGGCGCACCATAACCGGCGGCAGCATATGGCAGGGGGAGATCTGCAACAGGGCAAAGGACGGCAGGATCTTCAACGAGGCGATGACCATCGCCCCGATACGCGACTCCGAAGGAGTGATCCGGCACTTTGTCGCGATCAAGGAGGACATAACCGAGAGGAAGGCGCTTGAGGGAAGGCTCATGCGCGCGCAGCGCCTCGAGAGCATCGGACTGCTGGCGAGCGGCGTCGCCCACGACCTGAACAACGTGCTCGCGCCGATCCTCATGAGCATCGACTGGCTGAAGAACAGGTACCCGACGCCCGAGTCCCACCAGATCCTCAACATCATGGAGTCCTCCGCCCAGAGGGGCGCCGGGGTCGTCCGCCAGATCCTGACCTTCGCCCACGGCATCGAGGGGGAGCGCGTCGAGATCGTCCCGAGACACCTGATCCGCGAGGTCCAGCAGATGATCGCAGGGACGTTTCCGCCCGGCATCCAGATCGACGTTCAGTTCGCTCCCGACCTGAGGTCGGTTATCGGCGACCCCACGCAGCTGCACCAGGTGCTGCTCAACCTCGCTGTGAACGCGAGGGACGCCATGCCGAACGGGGGGACCCTGACGATAAGCGCGGAGAACTGCCGGATCAGCGAGAAGGAGGCCCGGCTGACCGTCAACGCCAGGCCGGGCGACTACGTGCTCTTCACCGTGTCCGACACCGGCTCGGGGATACCCCCTGAGATCCTCGACCGGATCTTCGATCCGTTCTTCACCACGAAGCCGAAGGGGCGCGGCACGGGCCTCGGGCTCTCCACGGTGCACGGCCTTGTCCGCAGCCACGGGGGATTCGTGGCCGTGAACAGCGCGCTCGGCGTCGGATCCAGGTTCACGGTGTACATCCCCGCGGCCGCGGACGCCCCGGCCCAGCCGAAGCCGCAGGGCGGCGGCCAGAAGCTCCAGGGAGACGGCCGAAGGCTGCTCCTGGTCGACGACGAACTGGCCGTGCGGCGCGTCGGAGAGGAGGTGCTGAGCCATTTTGGATTCTCGGTCGTCACAGCCGCCGACGGGATCGAGGCCCTGGAGAAGTTCCGCGAGTTCGACGGGAATTTCGCCGCCGTGATAACCGACGTCGGCATGCCGCGGATGAGCGGGGACGACCTCGCCGTCGCCCTCCGGGGAATTGCCCCGAATCTGTCCATCATCGCGTCGACGGGCATAATGTCCGAGAGCCAGACGATGACAAAGATGAAGGCGCTCAAGGCGGCGGGCGTTGATATCGTCCTGAACAAGCCCTTCACGGCGGATTTGCTCATGAGCGCGCTGACCAAGGTCATCCCCCCCGCGGGAAAGCCCGAGGCGGCGGCGTCTCCACGGATATTGAAGTTCCCGCCGATGCACGGCTAGGGCCCCCGCCCGCCGGCCGCGGCGCGGCGGGGCGGGAAAGCAATTGCAAACGGCCGGGCGATTGCGGGAATGGTCCCTGCCGATGAAGAGAAACCCGCCGCCCGCGCTCCGCCACCCGCCGCCGGATATCCACCCGGGCATCCCGACGGCCCGGCGCCGCGCGGCCGTCCGGCCGCGCGGCGTCACGCTCGTCCTCGGCGCCATTCCTCAGGAGACCGAACTCGTCGAGTGGGCCCTTTCCGGGAGAAGGAGGGCCAGGCTCCATGGCTTCCCCTACGCCCGGGGCAGGATCGCCGGCCGGCCGACGGTCGTCGCGGTGACGGGGATCGGCAAGACGAACGCCTCGCTGGTCACGGCGCTGTTCGTCGGGCACTTCCGGCCGCGGGAGCTCATCATGACGGGCACGGCCTCGCGCATCAATCCCGGCGTGCGCAACGGCGACGTGATCGTCGGCACCGTGACCTGCAACCACGATTTCGGATCGCTGGGCAAGAACTACTCCATGGAGTACTTCGGCGCCGAGGGACCCCTGGGGGACTCGAGCCCCATCGTCTACCCCGGCGACCGGCGGCTGCTTGCGGCGGCGAAGCGCGCCATCAGGCGGCATGTGCCGGAGCCGGCGGCCCACCACAGCCCGGCCTACGTCCCCCGGGTGCGTCTAGGCCGCATCACCTCGGGCGACCAGTTCGGCATCACGGCGCATAGAATCCGGGACATCCGGCGCCAGCTCAGGCCGGACCTCATGGAGATGGAGAGCGGCTCCGTGGCGCAGGTCTGCTGGTATCTGCGGACGCCCTTCCTCTGCGTCCGGGGAGGCAGCAACCGGACGCAGAACCTGCCGGACAACGACTACCACCGGCTCTCGCCCTTTGCCGCGCGCCAGGCGTCGCTCTTCACGGTATCGCTGGTAGGCGAGCTGGCCCGCTAGGGCCCGGCGGACATGAAGCTCTTCTGCCGCGGGGACGTCGACGGGTTCTGCGCCATCGCGCTCGACAACATCGTCCAGCTCCTGCTGATACCGCCGATGTGCATCGGCGTCCTCGGGTTCCGGCAGGACCTGGTCTACAACCGGATCCTCCCCGGGGTCGCCGTCTCCTACCTCGTGGGCAATGTCTTCTACGCCTGGCAGGCCCACCGGCTGGCTCGGAGGGAGAATCGGGGCGACGTGTGCGCCCTACCGTTCGGGCTGAACACTCCGACGCTGATCGCGTACATATTCCTGGTGATGGCGCCCGCCAAGCAGATCGCGATCGCGCACGGGAGCGCCGATCCGGACATCGTGGCCTGGCGCGTCGGCCTCGTGGCCTGCGTCGGCAGCGGCGTCATCGAGTTCTTCGGGGCGTTCATAGCCGGGCGCATCCGCGCGATCACGCCCCGCGCCGCGCTGCTCGCGTCGCTCTCGGGCGCCGGGCTGGCGTTCCTGACGATGAACTTCATGTTCAGCACGTTCGCGCATCCGATCGTCGGGTTGGTGACGATGGGCCTGGTGATGCTGTTCTACTTCGGCGAGCTCAAGCCGCGCGGCGGGATCCCGCCCGCGCTCGTGGTCCTGGTGGTGGGCGCCGCCCTCGCCTGGGCCACCGGGCTGGCGCCCCTCGGCAGGCTGAACCTGGCGGACGTCGGGTGGCGGCCCCCGCTGCCCGTCGTCGCCGACGTGCTCGGCGGCTTCGGGGGCGGGCGGTTCCTTCCCTACCTCTCGGTCATCCTGCCGATGGGGCTGCTGAACCTGCTCGCGTCGCTCCAGTGCATCGAGTCGGCCGCCGCCGCGGGCGACTCCTATTCGCCGCGATCGTCGCTAATGGTAAACGGGGCCTGCACCTTCGCGGCGGCCTGCTTCGGGTCGCCGTTCCCGACGTCCCTCTACATCGGCCACCCGGCGTGGAAGCGCATGGGGGCGCGTGCGGGATACTCGACGGCGAACGGGATCTTCCTCACGGTTGTCTGCCTGACGGGCGCCATGTCCCCGATCGTGTGGGCCGTCCCCGCCGACTGCGGCCTGGCGATCATCATCTGGATCGGGTTCATCATCACGATCCAGGCCTTCGAGTCGACGCCGCAGCGCCACTGGCCGGCCGTGATCATGGGCATGGTTCCCGTGATCCTCGCCTGGGTGACGTTCTCGATGATGACCGCGGCGAGGATAGGCGCGGCCGGCTCCGGGGGGGGCGCCCTGTCGGGAGCCCGGATCCTCTCCGGCTTCCATGACGCCGGAATCGCGATCGAGGGGGGCTTTGCGATCGGGCAGGGCACCTTCTGCAGCGCCCTGATCCTCTCGACGATCACCGTCCTCGTGATCGACCACAAGCTGGCGTCTGCGGCCCTCTGGTCGCTTGCGGCCGCGCTCCTCAGCCTGCTCGGGTTCCTCCACTCCTGGAGGCTCGTGCCCGGCGACGCCGTTGGCTCGATGCCGCTCGTGGACCGGCTGACCGGGGCCCCGCCGACCTCGTCCTCGCTCTATCCCGCGGCGCCGTACGCCGTCGCCTACGCGTGCCTGGCCGCGATGCTCCTCCTCGCGAAGGTCTTCACCGTGCCCGACCCGCGGCCGCCCGCGTAGGGGTCGGCCCGGGCCGAGGCGCGGGTCACGGCCAGCCGACGTTTAGCGCCTCCAGGCCGTGGAAGTGGTAGTTGTCGCGGTAGCGCGGCGGCTCTGCGAGGAAGATCCCCGGCAGCCCGCCGAAGAGAGCCGGCAGGGCGATCTGCAGCTCGAGCCGGGCGAGCGGCGCGCCAAGGCAGAAATGAATGCCCCCGCCGAACGCAAAGTGCGCGGACTGCGCCCCCTCAAGGGGCCTCTCGGGATTGAAGGCGTGGGCCTGGGGATACCGGGAGGGATCCCGGTTTGCGGCGCCGTAGAGCAGCGCGACCCGGCTTCCCCGCGCAAGGGCGACGCCGGCGACCTCCACGTCCTCCTGCGCATAGCGGATGAACAGGTGGAGCGGAGGGTCGAAGCGCAGGCACTCCTCGACCGCCGCCTCGGTGGACGCCTCGGTGGCGAACGCCGCGCGAGTGTCCGTCCGGTTCTCGAGAAGCGCCTTCACGCTGTTCCCGATCGCGTGGACGGTCGCCTCATGGCCCGCGTTGAGCAGCAGGATGCAGGTCGCGATCAACTCGTCCTCCGACAGGCGGTCCCCCGCCGCCTCCGCGGCCATCAGGTGGGTGATCAGGTCGTCGGCCGGGAGCTCGCGGCGCTTGGCTATGTAGCCCCGAAGAAACCCCGAGAACTCCCGGGTCGCCGCCTCGGCCGCGAGCTCGATCGAGCGCGTCCTGTCCAGCTGGAACATGGCGACCATGCGGTGCGACCAGTCGAGGAGCTGGGGGGCCATAGACGGGGGGACCCCCAGGAGCTCCGCGATCACGACCACGGGGATCGGCGCCGCAAAGGCCGAGATCAGCTCAGCCTCATGCGCCGGCCTGATCCGCTCGATCAGCTCGCGGGCCAGCGCCGCAATCCGGGGCCTGAGCCGCTCGATGTTGCGCGTGACGAAGGCGCGGCTCACCAGGGCGCGCAGGCGCGTGTGGACGGGGGGCTCCCGCTCCAGCATGGAGTTGCCGTTGACCCGGTGGAACAGCGCGACGTGCTCGGGAACGGGCACCGAGGGGGGCGCCGGCTGCCCCGGCAGGGGCAGAAGCTCGCGGCCAAAGCGCCGGTCCCGGAGGATCGAGCCCACGTCCGCGGCGCTCATGAAGCACCAGAGCTTGTGCTCCTCCCAGTAGAAGGCGGGCGCCACGGCCCGTATCCGCTCGTACGCCGCGTAGGGGTCCCCGTAGAACTCCGGGTGGGAGGGGTTGAGCGAGACCGAACGCCGCTGCGGATCGATCCTCAGCCACGGTGGGTCGGTGGTCGGCATCTCGATGCTGAAAATGGCGCGGTGGGAAAGGCTGTTGAAAACGGCCGCCGGCGATCCAGGCGCCGTCCCGTGAGGGCGCGCTTGGGAGGAGCCGGGGCAAACGCTTGCCTCCGGACGATTTGTGTCAATTTCTTATGGCGCAACCATCCCCGCGTGAGAACGCACACTAACCCCATGGATCCCGCGGCTCCCGGCCCCATGACCGCCACCGAGTCGATCATCGCCCACAACCGCGGGCGCGATCCGGCCCTCCTCGCCATCAAATGGGAGAAGATGCGCGGGAGCGCGTTCGGGTTCTTCCGCGGAACGGCGCACCTCTTCTACGGGATCTGGGCGAAGCTCTCGCCGGGCGGCTCCCCGCGGGCGTGGATCTGCGGCGACGCCCATCCCGAAAACCTCGGGAGCTACAGGGGGGAGAACCACGTGCCGTATTTCGACCTGAACGACTTTGACGAATGCTGCCTCGCCCCGGTCGACTGGGAGGTGGGCCGGGCCCTCGCCGCCATTCACGTCCTCAAGAAGCCGGACTTGGCGCGCCTGTTTTTGCGCGCGTACGCGGCGACGCTCCGGGGCGGCAAGCCTGGCCACATCGAACCCGAGGTCGCGCAGGGGCCCGTCGCAAAGCTCCTCGACAAGGTCCAGCGCCGCAGCCGCAGGGAATTCCTGGACAAGTGGACCGCCCACGGAAGGCTGCGGATCCGCCCCGGCCACTCCTTCGCCCTGGATGGCGCGGCTAGGGCCCGGGCGCGCCGGACGTTTGAGTCCTGGGCGCGGCGCCAGGCCGATCCCGGCTTCTACAGGGTGATCGACGTCTGCGGCCGGATTGCGGGCAACGGCAGCCTCGGGCTCGAGAGGTACATCCTGCTCGTGAGCGGCGGCAAGCTGCCCTTCATCCTGGATATGAAGGAGGCCGCGCCCGCGGCGCCGCTTGCCGTTCTCCGGGCGGGACAGCCGGCTTGGCCGAGCGAGGCCGAGCGGGTGGCCACCGTGCAGCATTTCATGCAGTACGTGCCGATCGCGCGGCTGTCCTGGATCGGGACGGCGCCCGTCTCCTACATCGTGCACGGCCTGCAGCCTGCCGACGACCGCATCGCAGTCGACGACCTGTCGGAGGCGGAGAACGAGGACTTCGTCCGGCAATGGGCCGGACTCGTCGCCTCGGCGCACCTGCGCAGCGGCGGCTGGATGGGGAGCGTTGACCTGGACGAGCTGATCGACTTTGGGCGGTCGCTCGACGGCGGCGCCCAGCGCCGGCTGCTCTCCGCCGCGCGCGACGCGGCCGCCGACCTGCGGCGGGCCTGGTCGGAGTTCAGGAAATAGGGCCCGGCACCGCTTCCGGCCGCCATCCGCGACGCCTTGGGCGAATCCAAATCGGATTGCGAACGCGCTTTTCCCCGATGACGTTGGACGGGTGGCCCCCTCCCGGGCGATTGCACCCTGAACGGACGGGAGCGACGCCGGCTATCTTCCCATGCAAAAGATAAACATCAGGGACATTCCCGAGGAGCGCTGGTCCTCGCCGAAGGGCAGGTTCGCCAGCGCGGACAAGAACATCTCGATAAAGCTGGGCCGCGACCCCGACTCGACCGACCTGTCGAAGCGACATCCCTTCGACGTGGAGATCTGCCGCGTCCCGCCGGGGACGAGCGCGTGCCCCTACCACTCGCACAGCGCCCAGTGGGAATTCTACCACGTGATCTCCGGCGCGGGGGCCGTCCGGGACAAGGACGGCAGGACCGCCGTCGAGGCCGGCGACGCGTTCATGTTCGGGCCCGGGCAGCCGCACCAGCTCATCAACGACGGCGCGGCGGACCTGGTCGTTTACGTCGTGGCGGACAATCCCCTGGGGGAGACCTGCCATTATCCCGACAGCAAGAAGTGGCTGGTGCGCTCGCCCGAGCGCGCGCTAATCCGCTCCTCGCCGCTCGACTACCTCGATGGGGAGGAGTAGGGCGGCCGGGTGAAATCCGGGGTCCCTCCGCCATGAGATTCATGCTCTGCCGCAACCGTGTGTCCGATTACCGCCGGTGGAGGCGCGTGTTCGATTCGCATGCCGGGGCCCACCGGGCGGCCGGGCTCCGGCTGAAGGGCCTCTGGCGCGACGCCGGGCGGCCGAACGACGTGTTCTTCCTGTTCGAGGTCCGTGACATGAGCCGGGCGAGGGCGTTCATCCGGTCGCCCGAGGCGGCCGAGGCGGGGGCGCGTTCCGGTGTCATTGAAGGGGATTACCGCTTCATCCGGGACGCAGGGACGGCATCGTACCGAGGTCCCGGCTAGGCCTCCCTCCTGGCAGCCGAGTGCCGGGCTGGGCGGTTGACAGGGAATCCGGCGCGAGATTAAATCGAACTGAAAGGATCATTTTGACCCCAGGGTTTTGAGTAGGCCCAGGGCACATGCAGTGCCTCAGCAGAGCTCAGTCCTCACCGTGCCTCTTGCATCATTACCAGTCCCGATCGTGGCGCTCATTTCGGCGGTACTGGGCGGCCTTGTCGCCGCCGCGCTGATGGCCCTATGGACCAGGCGGCGCCCCGCCGCCGCCGCGAAGCCCGCGGTCGACCCAAGGCTCGAGAACTACCAGCTGATCCTGGACACTCTCGACCGCTCGAACATCCTTCTCTGGTGGGCCAGGGTCTCCCGCGTGGGCTCGGCGTACGAGTGGAAGTTCAGGACGCCGCCCCAGCTCCACGAGAACCCCATCTACCGGATGGCCTCCCTGGTCGCCGAGCAGGGGCTCTGGCGCGACGAGCAGGCGCCCGACCACGAGCGGACGAAGCAGACCGCCATAAGGGCGCTGTCCGAGGGCGCGAGCGGCTACCAGCAGGAGTTCCGCGTCCTTGGCCTCGACGCCATGCACTGGCTCTCCGAGGAGGTCATCGTCCGGCCCGCTGGGCAGGGCGAATGGAATCTTGCCGGCGTGATCGTGGACGTCACGAAGCGCCACGAGGCCGAGGAGGCGCGCAGGAGGACGGAGGCCCATCTCGAGGAGATCCTGAAGCGGGCGGACTGCCTGCTCTGGCAGGCCGCGGTCACCGGGCATCCCGACTCCGAGATCCAATGGCAGATGTTCATACCTCCCTCCGTGCTGTACCGGCGGATCTTCGGGAAGGAGCCCGTCCAGGGGCAGAACGTCCTGTGGACGCAGGAAATCGTGCCGGAGTGGACCCTGATCCAGAAAGCCTCCAGACAGGCCCTGCGGGAAGGCCTGCCCGACTACGACCAGGAGTTCCACGTCGTCACCGGGGGGCACGAGTTCTGCGTCCACGAGCACGTGTCCGTCTCGAAGCAGGGCCCCGGCAGGTGGAACCTCGTGGGGGTCATCGTCGACATCACGGAGAGGCGCGACGCCGAGATGGCGCTCGCCTCCGAGAAGGAGAGGCTCGCCGTGACGCTGGGCACGATGAGCGAGGGCGTGATCACGATCGACGCCCGCGGGCGCGTCCTGTTCATGAACCGGGCGGCGGCCGACATGATCCAGTGGAACGCCTCGGAGACCGTGGGCCGCGAGGTTTCCGAGGTGTGCCGGCTCATGAACGCCGAGAGCGGCCGCGATACCAACCTGCCGGTCAGGGAGATCCTCGAGGGCGGCTCGCTCGCCGAGCTCCCCCCCCAGACGCTCCTCAGGGGCCGCTCGGACCGGACACGCCTCGTCGAGGGGCGCATGGCGCCCGTCGCCGACTCGAAGAGCAAGAGGGTCGGCGCCGTCTTCGTCATGCGCGACGTGACGGAGCGCCACAGGATGGAGGAGAAGCTCCAGAACGCGGCCAAGATGGAATCGGTCGGGATCCTAGCCGGCGGAATCGCTCACGATTTCAACAACATCCTCACCGCGGTCCTGAGCAACTTGACCCTCCTCCAGCTCGACCT
>CAZCAJ010000065.1:0-18968 GCA_964496645.1 uncultured Opitutaceae bacterium | reverse complement strand
CCTCCTGGTCGGCGGTGAGGTAGTCGATCTTGTCGGTGGCGCGGCCGTCCTTGACCGTGCGGTAGGGCGTCTCGATGAATCCGAACTCGTTCACGCGGGCGTAGGTCGAGAGCGAGTTGATGAGGCCGATGTTCGGGCCCTCCGGGGTCTCGATGGGGCAGATGCGCCCGTAGTGCGACGGATGGACGTCGCGCACCTCGAAGCCCGCGCGCTCGCGGTTGAGGCCGCCAGGCCCAAGCGCCGAGAGGCGCCGCTTGTGCGTCACCTCCGCGAGCGGGTTGATCTGGTCCATGAACTGGGAGAGCTGGCTGCGCGCGAAGAAGTCGCGGATGACGGTCGTCAGCGCCTTCGGGTTGATCAGCTTCTGGGGCGTGATCGAGTCGACGCTCTGGTCGTACATCGTCATCCTCTCGCGCACCAGGCGCTCCGTGCGGGCCAGGCCGACGCGGCACTGGTTGGCGAGGAGCTCGCCCACGGTGCGCACCCTGCGGCTGCCGAGGTGGTCGATGTCGTCGACGACGCCCTCGCCCTTGCGCAGGCGCACGAGGTACTTGGTCGCCGCGACGATGTCGGCGCTCTCGAGGATGCGCTGCTCCAGCTCGGCCTTGAGGCCCAGCTTCTGGTTGACCTTGTAGCGGCCGACGCGGCCGAGGTCGTAGCGCTTCGGGTCGAAGAACAGGCGCTTGAGCAGCGCCTTCGCGTTCGCCGTCGTCGGGGGCTCACCGGGGCGCAGCCGCTTGTAGATCTCCTTCAGGGCCTCCTCCTCGTTGCGGGTCGGGTCCTTCTTGAGCGCGCGGATTATGGCGCCCTCGTCGACCGCGGTGTCGATGACCCTGATTGAGGCGATGTCGTGCTTCTCGAACGTGCGCACGATCTGCTTGGTGAGGGGCTCGAACGCGCGGGCGAGGACGACGCCCTTCTGGGCGTCTATCGCGTCCTCGACCAGGACGAGCGTCGAGACGTTCTCCATGTCGAGGGCCTTGGTGACCTTGAGGTCCTTGATCTCGTAGAAGAGGTTCAGGATGTCGATGTCGCTCGAGTAGCCGATCGAGCGCAAGAGCGTCGTGATCAGGAACTTGCGGCGGCGGCGGCGGCGGTCGAGGTAGACGTAGAGCAGGTCGTTGTTGTCGAACTGGACCTCGAGCCACGTGCCGCGGTCCGGGATGATGCGGAAGCTGTGGAGCAGCTTGCCGTTCGGGTGGGGCGTCACCTCGAAGGCGATGCCGGGCGAGCGGTGAAGCTGGGAGACGACCACGCGCTCGGCGCCGTTGATGATGAACGAGCCGCGCTCGGTCACCATCGGGATCTCGCCCATGTAGATGTCCTCGTCCTTGATGAAGTCCTCCTCGCGCAGCCGCAGCTTGACGTACAAGGGAACCGAATACGTGATGCCCTCCCGGATGCACTCGATCTCGGAGTTCTTCGGCTCGCCGAGCATGTAGGAGACGTACTCGAGCGTCAGCCGCTCGTCGTACGACTGGATCGGGAACACCTCGCGGAAGACGGCCTCGAGGCCCTGCGGCTTGCGCTGCTTCTCCGGGACGCCCTTCTGCAGGAAGTCCAGGTAGGAGTTGATCTGTATCTCTATGAGGTTGGGCGGCTGGATGACTTCGCGGAGCTTGCCGAAGTTGATGCGCTCGGTGGTGATGCGGTCGGCCATGGAAATTACCGTTGGGTTATGGGACGCGATGAATCAAAGCGCCGCCCCGGAAGCTGCGGGTGGCGCCACAAACATGCAGACGATTTGGGAAAAGGCAAAGGACAGGCCGTGCGCGCGCGCGGCCTGTCCCGGAGGCTTTGTAAGCTGCAAAGTCTTGATCGCCAATCGGCTGGCCGGGGTCACTTTAGCTCGACCTTGGCGCCGGCGGCCTCGAGCTTTTTCTTGATCTCCTCGGCCTCCGCCTTGTTGACGCCCTCCTTGACCGGCTTCGGGGCGCCCTCGACGAGGTCCTTGGCCTCCTTGAGGCCGAGGCCCGTGATGGCGCGCACCTCCTTGATCGAGCCGATCTTGTTGGGGCCGCTCTCGAGGAGCACGACCGTGAACTCGGTCTTCTCCTCGACGGGGGCCGCGGCAGCCGCCGCAGCCGCAGGCGCGGCCGCCGCCGCGACGGGGGCCGCGGCGGAGACGCCCCACTTGGACTCGAGGTCCTTGACGAGGCCGGCGATTTCGAGGACCGACTGGCTCGAAAGCCACTCGATGACTTGGTCTTTTGTGATGTTGCTCATGTTGATCTTCTGCCGCCGGCTAGCGTCCCCGGTCGGGGGTGCGTTTAAGGGACGTATCCCCTAGCCTGCTGCGTTTGATTTTTGGCTTTCGTCGGGGCCCTGACGGCGGTGCCGCAGGGCGCCCTTTGAAATGGTTGCTTCGGGAATTGGGTTCAGCCGGCCGCGCGGACCTTGGCGTTGAGTACGTTTACCAGCCCCTGGGGGGCGGCGTTGATGACGCGCGCGAACATGCTCGCAGGCTGGTTGATGAGACCGAGCAGCTGGGCGCGGAGGGCCTCCATCGAGGGCATGTCGGCCAGGCGCTCGACGTCCTTGGAGGTGATGAGCTTCTTGCCCAGAACGGCCGCCTTGACCTCGACCTTCTTGCGCTCCTTGAAGAACTGCTTGAGGATCTTGGCCACGCCGGCCGAGTTCCCGCCGCCGACCACGATCGCGGTCGGGCCCGTGAGCGCGCCCTCGATGTCCGGGAGCCCCAGCGACTTCGCCGCCACGCGCAGCGAGCTGTTCTTCACCACGTGGTACTCGGCCTTCTCGGCGGCGAGCTTGCCGCGGAGCTCCGCGGCGTCGGCCACGGTCACCCCGTTGAAGTTCGCGAGGATCACGTAGTCGGACTTCCTGAGGTGCGTCTGGACCTCGTCGATAAGGTATTTCTTCTCGGCTCTCATGGGTCGTGGCTCCGGGTTCAGTATTTGCCGTAATCGGCGGAGGCGATCCTCACGGAAGGGCTCTGCGAGGAGGAGATCGCGACCGCCCTGATGTAGTGGCCCTTGAAGGAGGCGGGCTTCGCCTTGCCGACGGCCTCGAGCACCGCGTGGGCGTTCTCGAGGATCTGCGCGGGCGTGAACGAGCGCTTGCCGATCCCGACGCCGATGTTGCAGGTCTTGTCCATCTTGAACTCCACGCGGCCCGCCTTCACGGCCTTGATTCCCGCGGCGACGTCGTCGGTCACCGTGCCGCTCTTCGGGTTGGGCATGAGCCCCTTCGGGCCGAGGACCTTTGCGATCGTGCGCACGGTCTTCATCGCGTCGGTCGTCGCGATCGCGACGTCGAAGTCGAGCCAGCCCTCGTTGATCTTGGCCATGATGTCCTGGAGCCCGGCGTGGTCGGCGCCCGCGTCGATGGCCGCCTTGGGATTGTCGGTGAACACGAGGACGCGCACCTTCTTGCCGGAGCCGTTGGGCAGCGGGGTGGTCCCGCGGACCATCTGGTCGCCGGCGGTCGGGTCGACCCCAAGGCGGAGCGAAAGCTCGATCGTCTCGTCGAACTTTGCCTTGGGGAACTTGGCCAGGATGCCGACGGCCTCCGCCAGGGGGTAGTCCTTGGCGAGGTCGGCGACCTGGAGGGCGCCGCGATAGCGTTTGCTGTGTTTTTCCATGGGTTTGCTGCTTGCGGTCCGAGCGTCCGCCGGAGGGCGGACTCCCGCTTCAAATTGATTGCTTGGCGCTCAGTCGACGACCTCGATGCCCATGTTGCGGGCCGTGCCTGCGATGATACTGATCCCGGCCTCGTCGGTCTTTGCGTTCAGGTCCTTGCGCTTGATCCTGTAGATCTCGAGCAGCTGCTTGCGGTTCACCTTGCCCACCTTGTCCTGGTTGGGCTTAGCCGAGCCGCTTGCGATGTTGGCCGCCTTCTTGAGCAGCACGGAGGCCGGCGGCGACTTGAGGATGAACGTGAAGCTCTTGTCCGCGAAGACCGTGATGACCACCGGGAGGATCATCCCGTTCTGGTCCTTGGTCTTGGCGTTGAACTCCTTGCAGAACGCCATGATGTTGACGCCCTGGGCGCCCAGCGCGGGGCCGACCGGGGGCGCGGGATTGGCCGCGCCGGCGGGCAGCTGGAGTCGGATGTAGCCTTGGATCTTCTTCGCCATTGTTGAAAGGTTTTCGGCCTGCCCGGGGCTACTCGGTCGCCCTCTGGACCTGCCAGTATTCAAGCTCGACCGGAGTGAACCGTCCGAAGATCGAGACGGATATCTTCAGCTTGCCCCTCTCGGGGTCGATCTCGTCGATCCTGCCGTTGAGGTTGGCGAACGGGCCGTCATTGATCTTGACCTCCTCGCCGACCGAGTACTGCACCTTCGGCACCTCCTTGCCGTTGGCCGCCTCGATCCGGGCGCGGATCTCGTCGATCTCCACCTGGCGCAGCGCCGCCGGGTGCTCGCCGCCGACGAAGCCGATGACCCCGGCGACCTCCTTGACGAAGTACCAGGGCTTGTTGATCAGCTTGCCGTCCTCTCCGTAGAGGCGCATCTGGATGAAGACGTATCCCGGGTAGAGCTTGCGCACCTTGGACGACTTCTTGCCGTTCTTGACCTCGGAGACGACCTCCGTCGGCAGCAGCACCTCGAAGATCGAGTCGTCGAGCTCCTCGGCCGTCTTGAACCTCTCGATGTACGTCTTCACCTTGTTCTCCTGGCCGGAGAGCGTGTGGAGGGCGAACCACTGGGCCCCTGCGGGTGCGGTAGTTTGGGTGGGCATGGCGCGATCAGCGGCTGATCCAGTAGGTGAACAGGTCGACGACGTGATAGAGCGAGAAATCGCTTATCGCCGTGAAGAGCCCGAGGAGCGCGCTGGCAGTGATGACCACGATTGTCGAGTCCCGCAGCTCGAGCCGGGTGGGCCAGCTCGCCTTCTGGAGCTCGCCCACCATCTCGCCGACGAAGATGCGCGTGCTTTGGAACGGGTTTTTCATGGACTGCAGTGGAAGGCTTCGGAGGTGGCAGGGGCGGAGGGACTCGAACCCCCAACCGACGGTTTTGGAGACCGCTACTCTACCAATTGAGCTACACCCCTAAGTGTCGTGGAATGGATTAGACGACGGCGCCGAGGCCCCGGTTTCGGAACCTCGGCGGGCGCTGTTTGAGTGTTTCGGAGCAACCGTTTACTCCGTGATCTCCGTGATTCGGCCCGCGCCGATCGTCCGGCCGCCCTCGCGGATGGCGAAGCGCTGGGTCTTCTCCATGGCGATCGGCACGATGAGCTCGACGTCGATGTTGATGTTGTCGCCGGGCATGATCATCTCCACGCCCTTCGGCAGATTGACGACGCCCGTCACGTCCGTGGTCCTGAAGTAGAACTGGGGACGGTAGCCGTTGAAGAAGGGGGTGTGGCGGCCGCCCTCGTCCTTGGACAGGACGTAGATTTCCGCCTTGGCCTTCTTGTGGGGAGTGATGCTCTTGGGAGCGGCCACGACCTGGCCGCGCTCGATCCCGTCCTTCTCGACGCCGCGCAGGAGCACGCCGACGTTGTCGCCGGCCTGGCCCTGGTCGAGGAGCTTTCGGAACATCTCGATCCCGGTGACGACCGTGGTGCTCGTGTCCCTCAGGCCCACGATCTCGACCGTCTCGTTCAGCTTGACCACGCCGCGCTCGATCCTGCCCGTCGCGACGGTGCCGCGGCCGGTGATGGAGAACACGTCCTCGACCGACATAAGGAACGGCTTGTCGATCTCGCGGACGGGCTCGGGGATCTCGGAATCGATGGCGTCCATCAGGTCGCTGACCGCCTTGACGCCCTCGGGCTTGCCCTCGAGCGCCTGCGAGGCCGAGCCCCGGATGATCTTGGCGCCCTTGCCGTCGAACTGGTACTTGGTCAGGAGGTCGCGGATCTCCTCCTCGACGAGGTCGATGAGGTCCTTGTCGTCGATCAGGTCGATCTTGTTGAGGAACACGACGATCTTCGGGACGCCGACCTGGCGGGCGAGAAGGATGTGCTCGCGCGTCTGCGGCATCGGGCCGTCGGCCGCCGAGACGACGAGGATGGCGCCGTCCATCTGGGCCGCGCCCGTGATCATGTTCTTGACGAAGTCCGCGTGTCCCGGGCAGTCGACGTGGGCGTAGTGGCGCTTGGTCGTCTCGTACTCCACGTGGGCCACAGCAATCGTGAGGATCTTCGATGCGTCCCTAATCGTGCCGCCCTTTGCGATGTCCGCATACGACTTGAACTCGGCGAGCTTCTTGTCCGCCTGGACCCTTAGGATGGCCGCAGTCAGCGTGGTCTTGCCGTGGTCAACGTGGCCGATGGTGCCGACGTTGACGTGCGGCTTCGTGCGTGCGAATGTTCCTTTAGCCATAACGATATCGGGGCTTGGTGAGGTGTGTGTGGGTTTTGATAGAGTGGCGGCTTATCAGCCTCTTGCATGGAGCCCAGAACCGGAATTGAACCGGCGACCTCATCCTTACCAAGGATGTGCTCTGCCAACTGAGCTATCTGGGCAGACCAAGACTGCGTTGCAAGAAACGAAAAAGAGCGTTGAACGTGAAGCTTGCATTTTGCGGCGTCAACAGAAATTTGCGCCCCGCTGGGAAATCGGTCCGCGCAGGTCCGCAGGGCCGTTTTCACGGGGGGAATCAGGGCCCCACGCTAATCAAATAGAAGCCCGGCGCAAGCCTTTGGCCGACCCTGAGGGTGTCGGCCAGATAGTGCCCGAAATACTCGTCCACTTCGCCTGCTCCCGAGCGCACGGTCGGCACCACGGCGCCGACGAGCCCGGCGGCGTCGACGGCGGCGATGAACTCCATCGGCCTCCAGGGGGCCGAGGCCGGGGGGCGCGCGTCCGCGACCGCCTGGCCGAACACCCTCCTGCCGGTCCCGGCGTCGTCAATTTCGACGTATGCCCCACGCGGGGGAAGGAGTTCCACCTTCGGGTCACCCCGGCCGAACCCGATGAACGGGGCCCCTGGCGGATCGTCGGCGAGGGCCTCCGCCGGGTTTCCGGGGACCGCCGCCGCGTCCGGGAGGTGCAGCTGGAGCCCGGAGTCGGCAAACACTTTCCTCCAGGCAAAGCCGGTGAAGGCGGAGCCGGGTTCCCTCGGGACATAGGGCTTTCGGGAGCTGTTGAATTCGGTAGGCAGGAAGAGCGGGGTCAGGTCATAGAGCATTGTCTTCTCGATGACCACGGGATCCACGAGGCCCACGGGGCTCCGGGAGGCCTTCTGGGACGGCGGCTGGGCCGGCTCAGGCAGCCTGATGAGCAATGCAACCCACACGAGGGCAATGACTCCGGCAACTGAAGCCCAAACCCAGATCCTCCGGACCGGTGATCCCCGAGGGTTCACTTTGGATCCGCCTGGCCCTTGTCGGCGGCGGGTTCCTCGGCCCCCCAAAGGACCCTTCCAAAGCCCGCCTCCCGGGCCGCCCCCTGAATCTCAACCAGTTCGGCAAGCGTCACCCCCGAGCTGGCCCTTATGAGCAGCGTGGGGTGCCTCTCGGCGCCGGCGCGCGCCTTGAGCCAGCCGCGCAGCTGTCCCATGTCGACCAGCCCGTCCTCCGTGAAGATCTGGCCGGAGCGCAGCACGTTGATCACGTATGCGGCCGTCTGGACGGCCCCCTCGCGCGCGCCCGGCAGCTGCGGGAGCTGGAAGTCGACGCCGAGGCCCGGCGCCAGGACGAACCGGGAGCCGAAGACGTAGAAGAAGAGCCCGAGGAGCCCCACGTTCACGTAGTGGAGGGCGCCCGTCCCGTGCGGGGCCGGCCGGAGCCTAGAGGCCAGGTCCAGGGGCCGCGCGATCATTTCGGCGCGGCCCCCCCCGTCTTGTATTCAGTGTTCAAATACTTCATGATCTCGTTCCCGGACCACTCCATGTCGCGCACGATCGCCCGCACGCGCCCGTTGAGGAAGTGCACCGCCAGGTGGGCCGGGATCGCGAGCATGATGCCGGCGGCCGTGCAGAGGAGGGCCTGCCACATGCCCTTCGCGAGCACGCTGGCGGTGGCGTAGTCGCGCTGGAACGCGGCGAACGTGGCGACCATCCCGAGGACCGTGCCGAGCAGCCCGAGGAGCGGGGCCACCTGGGCGATCGCGCCGACCGCGCCGATCCGGCGCTCGAGGGCCGGCAGCTCCACGACCGCGGCCTCCTGCACATGGAACCTCATCGCGTCCGGGTCGTCGTCGGCGTGCAGGAGCGCGGCCTTGACGACCGCGGCGACGGGCCCGGGCGTCTCCTCGCACACCGTGAGCGCCTCCACGAGCCTGCGCTTGGCCAGGATGTTCTTGATCCCGTTGAGGAAGGCGGTCGACCGGATCTGGCCCCGGTGAAGGTAGAGCGCGCGCTCCACGAACACGACCACGAGGATCACCCCGAGGGCGAACAGGATCCACATGATCGGTCCGCCTCGGGCGAGCAGGCTTGATTCCATGGCAGGCATGGTCTGGGTTACATCACCCCTTGGCCGCGGGCAAGTGGAAGCGGGCCAGGCGCTCGCGCGCCAGCGCATCGCCGGGGAGCCCCGAGTCGACGAGGAGGAGCCAGGCGCGCTTGGCCTCCTCGATCCTGCCCTGCTGCTCGTAAAGCGAGCCCACCTCGAGGAGCGTGCGCGCGATCCACCATCGCCCCTTTGGCCCGAGGCCCTGCGGGCCCCCGGGCTTGACGAGGAACGCGTCCACGACATCGCCCCACCACACGGCCTGCGCCTTGGCGGGGTCGCTGCGCGAGAGGATCTTGCCCAGGTTGTACCCCGCCTCGACGCGAACGTCCGCCGGCGCGTCCATGCGCTCGACCAGGTCCTCGAAGATCCGGGCCGCGCTGTCGGCGTGCGAGGCGTTGTTGGCCGACTGCGCCTCGTGGCACTCCCCGAGGGCCAGCTGGGCCAGGATCACGTCCTGCCTCTTGTCCTGGGTCGTGGCGAACGCGGGGTTGTTGACCAGGTACTCGTACACCTGCTGCGCCTGGGGAAACTGGTTGAGCTCGCGCAGGACGTCGCCCTGCCTCATCCGGGCCGGGAAGATCAGCTCGCTCGAGGCGTACTTCGGGTTGTTGACCAGGCTGTACAGCAGCTTGTACGCCTCGGTGAGGTTCTTGTCCGTGCCCAGGCGCTCGGCCTGGAGCGCGGCCTGGTAGAGCGCGTAGGGCGCGTAGGTGCTGTTCGGAAAATCGTCGGCGAGCTTCTGCAGCAGCCGCTGGGCGTCGACCACCTTGTCCTCCTGGGCGAAGCGGTCCGCCTCGACGATGTAGGAGTACACCGTCGATTCCGAGCGCGGGAAGTCGGAGCGGAGCCTCCTGAGCGCGTCCTCAGCCTCCTGGTCGCGCCTGAGCTCGAAGAGGGCCTGCGCGCGAAGGAGCTCGCCCGTGCTCAGGATTTCGGCCTTGAGCTCGGGCTCCAGCCCCTCGGTCGCCGCCGCGAGCGACTGCGCGAGGACCAGCGTCTCCTCGGGCTTCCTGGCGTCGAACGAAAGCCTGGCCTGCAGCCACGCCATCCTCGCCCTCAGCTCCGCGCGCAGCGCCGGCGCCGGGGCGGCGCGCAGGAGGCGGTTCAGCCGGCCGTACGCCTCGTCCGTCCTGGCGTGGATCTCGAGGCTGCGGGCGAGGTTCCACTCGGCCTCCCAGCGGTCCTCAGCATCGAAGGCCGGATCGCGCGCGAGGTCGTCGAGCACGGTCGCGGCGGCCGGCAGCGAGCCGGCCTCGATCAGGGCCTGCACGCGCTGGAACATGAGCAGCCCGGGGCTGACGCCCTCCGGGCGGGCGCGCAGCGCCGCGGCGTAGGCGTCCGCCGCGCTCCTGAAGTCGCCCGGGTCCCCCCCGAGCACCCCGGCGCGGAACCACGCCTCGGCGACCAGCATCGCGAACTCCCCGCGGATCGGGCCCGCGGGGAATTCGCCGCCGGCCTTGAAGGCGTAGTCGGCGGCGGTGCGGTAGCGGTACTGCTCCCAGGCGGAGCTGGCGAGGACCGCGTAGGCGTAGGCCTTGAGCGGAGAGCCCGGGAACCTGTCGATCAGCGTGTGCGCGTCGGCCTCGGCCCGCGCGTAGCGCGCGTCGCCGAGCCCGAGCTGCGCCCTGTAGAGCAGCAGGCTCTCCAGGATGGCGTGCGGCTTCGGCTCGGCTATGAGCCTGTCGAGCCTCTCGCTGAGCTCGGCGCGCAGCGCGCCCGACCGCGAGTTGCGCAGGAGCAGCTGCAGCGCGATCCGCTGGCGGTCGGAGTCGCTTCCCGACGCTAGCAGCTCGAAGAGCTCGTGGCGGCCTACACCCGCCTCGGCGCCCGCTATCAGCCCGAGCAGGAGCCTGAAGTGGTCGATCTCGGAGCGCTCCTCGGCGGGCACCACGCGCAGCTCGCCCTGGAGCACGTCGATCGCCTGCTGCCTGCGGCCCCTCGCGTTGAGGGCGATCGCGTACTCGCGGGCGAAGCCGTAGCCGATCTTCTGCGTCTGGAAGGTCTCCGCGTTCTTGCGGTCGGCCTCGAGCTGGATGTCGCTCACCGCGCCGGCCCGCAGCCGGACCTGCTCCTCGGCGAGGAGGAACCGCGCGCGCTGGAGCTCGGACACGGAGGAGGCGGCCGCCTGCTGGTAGTAGCCTGCCGCCCGGACCGGCTCGTTGGAGGCGTCCGCGACCATGCCCTGGAGGAAGAGCTGCCACCCGCGATCCGGGGGCTCGAGCTCGTCGAGACGGGCCGCGGCGAGCTCGCTCCTGGCCTGGTCCATCCGCTGGCCGTAGGCGGCGACCAGGCCGGCTCGCAGGTGCCAGCCCGGGCCGCGCGGACCCGCGTACGACTCGAGGGCCCGGCCGGCCCCGGCCACGTCGCCGTCGTCGAGGAGCGCCGACGAGAGCGCCAGGGTGAGCCGGCCCGCGTCGGCTCCCGGCGCGGCCAGCATCGACCGGTAAAGCTCGACGGCCGTGGACGGAAACCCCAGATCCTCAGAGCGTTGCGCCGAAGCCAGGGCGAATGCAGCCTCCCCCGGCGAGGTCGCGGGCGCTGCCGCGGCCAAGGGGACGGGCGGATTGAGCGGCTCCAGCGCCCCCGTCGGCACGGAAAGGGCCGGCATCAGGACAAGGGCGGACAAAAGGCGCATGGAGTGCGCCCCTAATCTTGTTCGGCCGGCGCGAACAATCAACCCGGGATTGGCCAAGCGCCATTGACCCCGGTGTCGGGGCATTTCATCGTGGGGACCTCATGACAGCCCTCATCATCCTCGTCGTGCTCCTCGCGGTCGTCATCGTCCTGGCCCTCTGGGCCACGGGCATATACAACGCTCTCGTCACGCTTCGCAACCGGTTCAAGAACGCGTTTGCCCAGATCGACGTCCAGCTGAAGCGCAGGTACGACCTGATCCCGAACCTGGTGGAGATAGCGAAGGGCTACCTCAAGCACGAGCACGAGACGCTCGAGGACGTCACCAAGGCGCGCAACATCGCCTATGCCGCCTCGCAGGCCGCCGCCGCCAATCCGGCCGACGCGAACGCCATCAAGGGCCTGGTGTCCGCCGAGGGCGGCCTGGCCGGCGCCATGAGCCGCCTGATGGTCGTCGCGGAGCAGTATCCGGACCTGAAGGCGAACCAGAATATGATGCAGCTCACCGAGGAGCTGACCTCGACCGAAAACAAGGTCGCGTTCGCCAGGCAGGCCTACAACGACTCGGTCATGGCGTACAACACATCGAGGGAGACTTTCCCCAACGTCATCCTCGCCGGGATGTTCGGATTCCTCCCGGCCGAGCTGTTCCACGTCGAGGACCCGGCCGAGCGCAGCGCGCCGAAGGTTTCGTTCACCTGATGGACTTCTTCGCCGCCGAGCAACGCGCGAGGAAGCGCACGGCGCGGCTGCTGGTCCTCTTCGGGTTCGCCGTGGCCGGCACCGTCTTCGCCGGCTACGCCGCCACGATCGTCGGCCTGCGCGTGGCGGGGCACCAGGCGCGCCTGGGCGGCCCCTACGGCTACCGCAGCGAGGACTCCGGCGCCGCCGAAGAGGAGGATCCGTTCTGGAAGCCGCGGGTCTTCCTCGCCGTCTCCCTCTGCACGCTGACGGTGATCGGCCTCGCCTCGCTCTACAAATGGTCGGAGTACAGCACGGGCGGCTCCGCGGTCGCCGAGGGCCTGGGAGGGCGCCGGGTCGACCCCCACACGACCGACCCGCATGAGCACCAGCTGCTCAACATCGTCGAGGAGATGGCGATCGCGTCGGGGCTTCCCGTCCCGGCCGTCTACATCATGGACGAGGAGCCGGCGATCAACTCATTCGCCGCGGGGCTGACGTCGAGCGACGCGGTGGTCACCGTGACCCGGGGCACGCTCCAGAAGCTGAGCCGCGACGAGCTCCAGGGGGTGGTCGCGCACGAGTTCAGCCACATCCTGAACGGGGACATGCGCATGAACGTGCGCGTCTCGGCGATCATCTTCGGCATCCTCGTGATCGGCCTGGCGGGCCGGGCCACCCTCTGGAGCCTGCGCGGCGCGCGCTTCGGCTCCTCGCGCGGAAAGGGCGGCGGTGGCGTAATAGCCGTCCTCGCCATCGGGCTCGCCCTCCTCGCCATCGGCTACATCGGCTACTTCTTCGGCCGCCTGATCCAGGCGTCCGTCTCGCGCCAGCGCGAATTCCTCGCCGACGCCTCGGCGGTCCAGTTCACGCGCAACCCAGACGGGATCACCGGGGCGCTGAAGAAGATAGGCGGCTACGCGATCGGGTCCACGCTCGAGACCCACCGGGCCGCCGAGATCGGCCATTTCTTCTTCGCGCAGGCATTCGTCTCGAATTTCGGCGGCCTCTGGGCCACCCACCCGCCGCTGCCGGCGCGGATCTCTGCGATCGACCCCCGCTTCGACGGGAAGTACATCGAGCCGCCCGAGGTGGTGGACGTGTCCAAGGAGCCCTGGTCAAAGGTGGCGCATATGCCGCCTGCGGCGCCCTCCCCTTCCCCCCAGGCCCTGGCCGCCGTCGGCGCGGCGCTGGCGGCGGCGGCCGGGACGCTCACGCCGGAGGGCGCCGCCGGCGCGCAGGCCATCCTCGCGCAGATCCCGGCGAGCCTGCGCACGGCGGCGCGCTCCCCCCACGACGCGCCCATCCTCCTCTACGGCCTGCTCCTCGACCCGGACGAGGCCGTCCGCCAGAAGCAGATGGCGTCGGTCGCGGCCAGCCAGGGCAGCGATGCGCTCCACACGCTCCAGCAGCTCGACACCGCGCTCGGCCAGCTGAAGCCGGCCCACAAGCTGCCGTTGCTCCAGCTCGCCATGCCGGCCCTCAAGGTGCTTCCGCCGACGGCGCTGGGATCGTTCGCTGGAACCCTGGACGACCTCGTGCAGGCGCAGGGCCGCGTGTCCACGTTTGACTTCGCCCTACAGCGCCTCGTCCTGCGCGCGCTCGCCGTGAACCGGGACCCGTCGGCGTCGATCACCCAGATCTACTCGTTCCAGGCCGTGACGGCGGAGATCTCGGTGGTGCTCTCGGCGCTCGCGCACGCGTCGAGCGACGACGCGGCCGCGGCCGAGCGGGCGTTTGCCGAGGGCGCGGCCCAGCTGAAGCTGATCCAGGGGAGCCTATCGTTCCTGCCCGAGACCGAGTCCAGCCTCGTGAAGCTCGACGCGGCCCTGGACAAGCTGGCCACCTCGAGCGGCCCCATAAAGCAGCGCCTGCTCATGGCGGCCGCGCACGTCGTCAGCGCGGACGGTGTGCTCCTCACGGCAGAGGCCGAGCTCCTTCGGGCGGTCGCGGCGTCGCTCGATGTGCCCGTGCCGCCCATGTCGGCGGTGGCGGCGTGAAATTCATTTTTGCGTTCAACGTGACCTTTTGTTCCTCTTTGCGTCTCTCCTCGCCGAAGCCTCTTGTCTGAAGGTTGAGGCGGCGGCGAGATTGGGTGCCTAACCAGCTAAAGCACAACGGATAACATGAGTCAATTACCCACCGGACCGGATTTCCCAAAGGCGGCCAAGCAACCCGGTCCGCAGCCCCCCACCGCCGAGGAAAAGCGGCGCAACCGGCGCAAGGTGCTCTGGACGATTGTCGCCGCCATCGCCCTGGCGACGACCGCGATGCTCGTCCACCGCGCGAGGACGGCCAGCCGCGTCGGGGCCGGCTTCGGGGGCGGGGGTCCCGGCGGATACGGGGGGGGCCGCGGCGCAGGGCGCGGCGGATTCGGCTCCTTCGGGCCGCTTCCCGTCGTCTACAGCACGGCGGCACGCGGGGATATCAAGATCATCCTAAAGGGGCTGGGGACCGTGACGCCGCTCGCAACCATCACGGTGCGCACACAGATCAGCGGCTACCTCGCCGAGGTCAAGTTCACCGAGGGCCAGTGGGTCGACAAGGGCGACGTGCTCGCCGTCATCGACCCGCGCCCGTACCAGGCGACCCTTGAGCAGGCCCAGGGGCAGCTCCTCCAGGCCCAGTCGCAGTATAAGGAGGCGCAGATCGACCTCGACCGCTACGTCACGCTCTCGGCCCAGGACTCCATATCCAAGCAGCAGGTCGACGCGCAGCGGGCCCTCGTCTCGCAGTACGAGGGCATGGTCAAGCAGGACCAGGGCATCGTGGACAACGCCCAGCTGAACCTGGCCTACTGCCACGTGACCGCGCCTGTCTCCGGCCGGGTCGGCCTGAGGCTGGTCGACCAGGGCAACTACGTGACGCCTGGCGACGCGAACGGCCTGGTCCTCCTGACACAGGTAAAGCCAATAACGGTCATCTTCACGCTGCCCGAGGACTCCATCCCCTCGGTGCTCAGGCAGATGCGCGCGCCTAACGCGAAGCCGATCGCCGTCGCCGCGTGGAACAGGGACGACACCGTCAAGCTTGCGACCGGCACCCTGTCGACCATCGACAACACGGTCGATCCGACCACGGGCACCTTCAAGCTGAGGGCCACTTTCCCCAACGACGACGAGGCGCTGTTCCCGAACCAGTTCGTGAACGCGGCGATGCTCCTCGACGTCGAGCGCGGCGACACCGTGATCCCGACCTCCGCGATAGAACGCGGCCAGCAGGGCTCGTTCGTCTACGTCGTCGGCGACAAGAATCTGGTGTCGGCGAGGAACGTGACGCTCGGCGCCACCGAGGGCGAGCGCGTGGCGATACTCAAGGGGATTGTGGATGGCGACAAGGTCGTCGTCGACGGCGCGGACAGGCTGAAGGACGGCATGGAAGTGGCGCCCCAGGAGCAGGGGGGGGCCGCCCAGAGCGCGCCGCCGAAGCCCGCTGCGCCGGGCGGAGAGCACAGACACTGGAAGCGGGACGCCAGCAACTGACGGCTCCCGAATGAGCCCGCCCAACCCGGACTCCTCCCGATGAGTCCCTCCCGAATCTTCATCCTGAGGCCGGTGGCGACGACGCTGCTCATGGCGGCGATCATGATCGTCGGGATCGTCGCCTACAGGTTCCTGCCGCTCTCGGCCCTGCCCGAGGTCGATTACCCGACGATCCAGGTGCAGACGTTCTACCCCGGGGCGAGCCCGGACGTGATGACGTCCTCGGTCACGGCGCCGCTCGAGCGCCAGCTCGGCCAGATGCCCGGGCTGAAGCAGATGTCGTCGTCCAGCTCCGCGGGCGCCTCGGTGATCACGCTCCAGTTCACCCTGGACCTGAGCCTGGACATCGCCGAGCAGGAGGTCCAGGCCGCGATAAACGCTGCTGGCAACCTGCTGCCGGCGGACCTGCCCGCGCCCCCGATCTACGCAAAGATCAACCCCGCCGACGCCCCCGTCCTGTCGCTTGCGCTGACCTCGAAGACGCTGCCGCTGCCGGCGGTCGAGGACCTCGCGGACACCCGCCTCGCGCAGAACATCTCCCAGCTGCCGGGCGTCGGCCTCGTCAGCATCGGCGGCGGCCAGCGCCAGTCGGTGCGTATCCGGGCCAACCCGACGGCGCTCGCCGCCTACGGCCTGAACATCGACGACATGCGCACGACCGTCGGCAACGGCAACGTGAACACGGCAAAGGGCAACTTCGACGGCCCGTCGCGCTCGTTCTCGATCAACGCGAACGACCAGCTCAAGTCGGCCGCCGACTACGAGAAGCTGGTCGTCGCGTTCAGGAACGGTGCGCCCGTGCGGCTTTCCGACGTGGCGACGGTCGAGTTCGCGCCGGAGAACACCAAGCTGGCGGCCTGGTACAACCTGACCCCCGCGGTGATCCTCAACATCCAGCGCCAGCCCGGGGCGAACGTGATCAAGGTGGTCGAGGCCATCTACTCCCTGCTTCCCTCCCTCAAGGCCTCGCTCCCGCCGGCGATCGACGTGAGCGTCCTCACCGACCGGACCGTGACGATCCGCGCGTCGATCCGGGACGTCGAGTTCGAGCTCACCCTGGCGGTCATCCTGGTCGTGCTCGTCATCTTCGTCTTCCTGCGCAACGTCCCGGCGACGGTCATCCCCAGCCTCTCGGTGCCGCTTTCCCTCATAGGGACGTTCGCGGTCATGTACCTGCTGGGCTTCAGCCTGAACAACCTCTCTCTCATGTCCCTGACGATCGCGTCCGGCTTCGTCGTGGACGACGCGATCGTGATGATCGAGAACATTGCGCGCTACGTCGAGAAGGGGGACAGCCCGCTTGAGGCGGCGCTCAAGGGCTCGGAGCAGATCGGCTTCACGATCATCTCGCTCACCATCTCGCTGATCGCCGTCCTTATCCCGCTCCTGTTCATGGCGGACGTCGTCGGCCGCCTCTTCCGCGAGTTCGCGATCACGCTCGCCGTCACGATCCTCATCTCCGCGGTGGTTTCCCTCACGCTCGTGCCGATGATGTGCGCAAAGATCATCAGGCACCACGAGCCCAGCGAGATCCCGGCCTGGAACAGGAAGGCCGGGGCGATCTTCGACGGCATCATCGCCCGGTACGCCTCGATGCTAAACTGGGTGCTGGACCGCCAGACGCTCACGCTCCTCGTGGCCGTCGGTACGCTGGTTCTGACGGTGCTCCTGTACATCCTGATCCCGAAGGGGTTCTTCCCCGTCCAGGACACGGGCCTGATCCAGGTGATCACGGAGGGCCCGCAGTCGGCCTCGTACGAGGCGATGGTGAACCGCCAGCAGGCCCTGGCCGGCGAGATCTTGAAGGACCCGGCCGTCGCGAGCCTCTCGTCGTTCGTCGGCGTCGACGGGTCCAACACGACGCTCAACACGGGCCGCATGCTGGTTAACCTGAAGCCCAAGGCGGAGCGCTCCGACTCGGCGGCGGACGTGATCCGGCGGCTGAGAACCAGCCTGGCGAGCCTCGTCGGTATCTCGGCGTACATGCAGCCCGTGCAGGACCTGACGATCGACGACCGCGTGAGCCGGACCCAGTACCAGTTCGTCCTCGAGAGCGCGAACCCGGCCGATCTGACCGAGTGGGTCCCGAGGCTCACCGAAAGGCTCAGCCAGCTGAGCGAGCTGAGCAGCGTCGCCTCCGACCTGTCCGACAAGGGCCTCGGGACGTACATCGTCATCGACCGCGACACCGCCGCGAGGTTCGGGATAACGGCGGCGACGATCGACAACGCCCTCTACGACGCGTTCGGCCAGCGCATCGTCTCGACCATTTTCACCGAGTCCAACCAGTACCGCGTGATCCTGGAGGCCGATCCCAAGCTCCAGCGTTCGCCCGCCTCGCTCGCGTTGATCTACGTCCCGTCCGCCTCCGGGGGCCAGGTGCCGCTCTCCTCGATCGCGCGGTTCGAGGAGCGGCCCGAGCCGCTCCTCGTCAACCACATGAGCCAGTTCCCCGCGAACACGATCTCGTTCAACGTGCCGCGCGGGGGCTCGCTCGGCAGCGCGGTCAAGGCCATCCGCGCGGCCGAGGCGCAGCTCGGCATGCCCGCGAGCATCGTGACGACCTTCCAGGGCGCCGCCGACGCGTTCGAGCGCTCGCTCTCCAACGAGCTCTTCCTGATCGCCGCCGCGATCATGACGATGTACATCATCCTGGGCATCCTCTACGAGAGCTTCATCCACCCGGTGACGATCCTGTCCACGCTCCCGTCGGCCGGGATCGGCGCCCTCCTGGCCCTGCTGCTGGTCGGCAGCGACCTGGGCGTCATCGGGATCATCGGCATCATCCTCCTGATCGGGATCGTGAAGAAGAACGCGATCATGATGATCGACTTCGCGCTCGACGCCGAGCGGAACGAGGGGCTCCCGGCCCGCGAGGCGATATTCCAGGCCTGCCTGCTCAGGTTCAGGCCGATCCTGATGACCACGATGGCCGCCCTTCTTTCGGCGGTCCCGCTCATGCTAGGGACGGGCATGGGATCGGAGCTGCGCCATCCCCTGGGCGTGACGATCGTCGGCGGGCTGATCGTGAGCCAGGTGCTGACCCTGTTCACGACGCCCGTCATCTACCTCTGGTTTGACAGGATCGCGGTGCGCTTCCGCGAGGCGAGGCCGGCCGCGGCGCCGGCGGCGAGGGAGGCGCTCCCGTGACGCTTTCCGAGGTCTTCATCCGCAGGCCCGTCGCCACGACGCTGTTCACGGCCGGGATAGCGCTGGCCGGGGCTACTGCCTACACCAAGCTGGCGGTCTCGCCCTTCCCGCAGGTGGACACGGCCACGATCTCGGTCTCGGCAAATATGGCCGGGGCGAGCCCGGAGACGATGGCGACAAGTGTCGCGACGCCCCTCGAGCGCCACCTCGGCACGATCGCCGACGTCACGGAGATGACCTCCACGAGCTCCGTCGGGAGCACGGGCATCACGCTCCAGTTCGGGCTGAACCGCGACATCGACGGCGCGGCCCGCGACGTCCAGGCGGCGATCAACGCTGCGCGGGTCGACCTCCCGACGGCGCTCCGGAGCAACCCGACGTACCGGAAGCAGAATCCGGCCGACGCGCCGATCATGATCCTGGCGCTCACGTCGAGGACCCTGGCCCCGGGCGACCTCTACGACACGGCCTCCACCATCCTCGCGCAGAAGCTCTCCCAGGTGCCCGGCGTCGGCAACGTCGGGGTCTGGGGAAGCTCCCTGCCGGCGGTGCGCGTGGAGCTGAACCCCTCGGCGCTCTTCAAGTACGGCGTGGGCCTCGAGGACGTCCGCGCCGCGCTCGCCGCCGCCAACGCCAACAGCCCCAAGGG
>CAZCAJ010000064.1:0-19322 GCA_964496645.1 uncultured Opitutaceae bacterium | reverse complement strand
CGATCATCATCGCCACCACGGCCTACTCCGCCGACTTCAACCGGGACGCCTGCCTCCAGGCGGGCATGGACGCCTTCATCTCGAAGCCGATCACCCCGGGGAAGATCGCGGACGCGCTGCGCGACCTCGGGGGGCCGATGCGGACGGCGGCGTCGGTCGAAGTCCGATCCCAGAACATCAAGCTCAAGCCCGCCGAGGAGATCGACCTGGAGATGCTGAAGTTCCTCGGGAGCGAGACGCTGGAGGGCCTCAACAACCAGATCGACCGGTTCCTGGCCGCGTTCGAGGCCGACCGCGTCATCGCCCGCGGCATCGTCGCCACGGGCGAGCGCGAGGAGATCCACCGCATCGCGCACCGGCTGCTGTCCCACTGCAGCGTGGTCAAATACGAGCGGCTGAGCCGGATCGCGCTGGAGCTCCAGAACAGCTCCGCGAACGCCCACCCGGACAAGCTCCAGCAGCTCTTCGCCGACTTCGAGCGCGAGTTCGCCGAGCTCAGGTGTAAACTGGAATCGATCCGTGCTTCGACTGGACCTGCGTGAACCCGTGCTCGATCGCGAATGCGATCAGCTTGGGAGTGCCCTTTAGGTCGAGCTTGCGAAGTATGTTGCTGCGGTGCGTCTGCACGGTGCGGGGCGAAAGGTTGAGCCGCTCGCCTATCTCGTCGTCATTCAGTCCCTGGCCGATCAGGGAGAGGATCGCCCGCTCCCAGTCCGAGAGCACCTTGATGAATGAGCGCGGATCGGACCGCCGGGCGATCCGGGCGGCCTGGAACGCCTGCGAGAAGTAGATGCGCCCGGCGGCTATCGCGGACAGCGCGTCGCGCAGGATCTCAATCGTGTTGGAATTCTTGTCGATGAAGCCGTGCACGCCCGACTTCTCGACGCGGAACAGCGTGTAGTCGTCGCAGTGCGACGAGAGCATGAGGATGCGCAGGCTCGGTATGGCCTTGAGCACGCGGTCCGCCACGTTGAATCCGTCCATGTCCGGCAGGGACAGGTCCAGCACGACGGCGTCCGGCCTGTGCTTCAAAATCATCTCCACCGCCTGCACTCCCGAATCCGTCTCGCCGACAACCGTATAGCCAAATTCTGAGCTGCAAACCTTTCGCACGACATCGCGGATCATCAAATGGTCTTCGACGATTACGATTTTCACGCAACCGACTCTAATGGTCGCGGCCGGATCGTCGAGCTCAAGCTGGCGCTCAACAACATCCTCTCGGCCAAGGGAAAAGCCCTGTTTTACGTAAAAAGACGTAGAAATCGTCGTAGAAAAACATAACAGCGCCAGTAGTTTGCTACGAGAAATGCAAAACTGCGGCAGCCAGACCGCCCAGGTGGGTGGATGTTTCGATGGGGTAGTAACGCTGCCCCACGGCCTTGGCGCGACCGGGTGGGACGACGCAAGGCACTGGCGCGATCATCAACTGGGAGACCTACTGCCTCGGATATGAGCGGCACGCTGGTCCTCAACGATCCCGACCGAACCGAGGCCCGGCCGGAGCCCGGTGCGGGCGCCTCCAAGAGGCGCCTCGACGACCAGTTCCTCAGGGCGCAGCGGCTGGAAAGCATCGGCATGCTCGCCTCCGGCATCGCCCACGACCTCAACAACGTTCTCGCCCCCATCATCTTGGCGGCGCCGGTCCTTCGCGAGCACGCGACAAATCCCGACGACCTGCGCATCATTGCCTCGCTTGAGAAGAGCGCCGAGCGCGGCGTCGACCTCGTCCGCCAGATCCTTTCGTTCACCCACGGCGAGGGCGGCGGCCACCAGATCGTCGAGGTCAAGTGCCTGCTCCAGGAAACCATGAGCGTGGTCAACGAGACGTTCCCCAAGAACATCCGCTTGGACAAGAGTTTCCCCGACGACCTGTGGCCCGTCATGGCCGACCCGACGCAGATCCACCAGGTTCTCCTGAACCTCTGCGTCAACGCCCGCGACGCGATGCCCTCCGGCGGCGTGCTCAGCCTCAGGGCCGAGAACTGCATGCTCGACGAGCGCGCCGCAAAGAAGATCGAGGGCGGCATGCCGGGCGCCTGGCTCGTGCTGCACGTCGAGGACACCGGCACCGGCATCCCTCCCGAAGCGATTGAGCACATCTGGGAGCCCTTCTTCACGACCAAGGACGCCAACAAGGGCACCGGGCTAGGCCTGTCCACCGTGCGCGGCATCGTGGAGAGCCACAGGGGATTCATCGGCCTGAAGACCCAGATCGGGCGCGGCACGACGTTCAGGGTGTACCTGCCGGCTGCCGAGTTGCCCGCGAAGAGCGGCCAGCTCGATCCCGTCCGGCCGAGCGCGGCCCGCGGCAATGGCGAGCTCGTCCTCATCGTGGACGACGAGGCCCAGATACGCGACATCACGGCGGCGATCCTCTCCCGCCACGGCTACCGGGTGCTCATAGCGAGCGACGGCTCCGAGGCCGTGGCCCTATTCGCCGCCAGGATCAGCGAGATCAGCGTGGTCGTGACCGACGTGAGCATGCCCAACCTCGACGGCGCCGTCCTCGCGGGCATCCTGAAGCATCTCAAGCCCGACGTGAAGATCCTCGCGATGAGCGGACTGTCCAGCGATACCGGCGACTCGAAGATGAGCCGGTACACGGGGGCCTTCCTTTTCAAGCCCTTCAAGGTCGAGGCCCTCCTCGACGCGGTGAGCAAACTGCTGCACCCCGAACTTGTGACTGAAGTTGCCTAGGTAGTCTGAAGCGCGGGCCGGGCCGTCCGCCGTTGGAGTTTCTCGGCGGCGGCCCGGCCTCGCAGCTCTGGGCGGCGCCGGGCGCCCGGAAGCGGCGGGTCGGCCGGGCCTGGAAAGCGATCCGCTCGTTTGGCTTGGCTGCGCGCCGCAAAGCGCCAATCATTCGCCCCATGAACCGCCCGCCACGCGCCGGCACCGCCTCGGGCCCCCAGGGGCCGCGGCGGGGGCCGGGGCGGCGCGCGCCGCCCCGGGGATCCCGGCGCGGGGGAAGCGCCCTGGTGCAGAGCCGACCTTATGCCTGAAAGACTCATCGCCCGCCGCGAATTCGTGCGTAGCTCCGTGGGCACGCTCGGGGCGCTTGCCGCCGCGGCCTCCCTGTCCCGGGCCGCGGACGCACCCGCTCCCTCCCCGTCGGAGCCCGCCGCCCCCCGGGGCCCCGACGCCGCCTACACCGGCGATCAGCTCGCGCAGATCGCCTTCCCCATGGGGGGCTTCGGCGCCGGGATGATATGCCTCGAGGGCGCGGGCGCCCTCACGAACGTCTCGATACGGGACCGGCCCGTGCTCCAGAACCAACCCGGGCTATTCGCCGCCATCTCGATCGGCGGCCCGGCGGGGATCGCCCGCGTCGTCGAGGGGCAGGTGCCGAGGTGGAAGCTCTACGAGCGCCGCCACGCGGCCACCGGCAGCGGGCCGCTCGGCCTGGGGCTCCCTCGCTTCGACAGGGCCACCTTCCGCGCGCAGTTCCCATTCGCGCGCGTCGAGCTCGCGGACCCGGCCCTGCCGGTCGAGGCGCGCATCACCGGGTGGAGCCCGTTCGAACCCGGGGACGCCGACAACTCGAGCCTGCCCGTCGCTGGCCTCGAGTACGCGTTCACCAACACGGGCGACGAGGAGCTCGGCGCCGTGTTCTCTTTCAACGCGCGCAATTTCGTGCCGGCGGTCATGGACGAGTGGCAGAGCGGGCCCGAGCCGGACCGGTCGATCCGCGCCAGCCCAGGCGGCTTCACCATGTACGGGGCGGCGTGGCCGGCGGCGCAGCAGGAGGAGGCCTGGTTCGCCGTCGCGGCCGACGACCCGGCGGTCAAGGTCAACCTCGCCTGGTTCCGGGGCAACTGGTTCGATCCCCAGACGATGGCCTGGCGCGACGTCGAATCGGGCGCGGCCTACGACCGCGCGGCCCCCACCGAGGGGAGGCTGCCGACGGGAGCTTCGCTGTTCGTACCGTTCCGGATCCTGCCGGGGGCGACGAAGACCATCCGCCTGCGGCTCGCCTGGTACGCCCCGAGGACGCGGCTGCGCGACGTGGTGCCGCCGCCCGCCGGAGCGGGAACGCCGGCCGACTACTACCAGCCGTGGTATTCCGGGCGATTCGCCGGCATCGACGAGCTCGCGGCCTACTGGAGCGACCACTATGCGGAGCTGCGGGGCCGTGCGCAGAGGTTCTCCGACTGCTTCTTCGACTCCTCCCTGCCGCCGGAGGCCGTCGAGGCGGCGGCCGCGAACCTGAGCATCCTTAAATCGTCCACGGTCCTGCGCCAGGCCGACGGGCGGCTGTGGGGATGGGAGGGATGCGACGAGGACAACGCCCAGGGCCCCGGGACGTGCACCCACGTCTGGAACTACGCCCAGTCGATCGCGCACCTCTTCCCGTCGCTTGAGCGGACCCTCAGGGAGACCGAGTTCACCGTCGGCCAGGACGAGCGCGGCCACCAGAACTTCAGGGTCGCCTTGCCCATCCAGCCCTCGGCGCACGACTTCTACGCCGCGGCCGACGGCCAGCTGGGCGGCATCATGAAGGCCCACCGCGAGTGGAGGATTAGCGGCGACACGGCCTGGCTGCGCGGCCTCTGGCCGAGGATACGCGCGAGCCTGGACTACTGCATCAGCACGTGGGACCCGGGCCGCAAGGGCTGGCCGGAGGAGCCGCAGCACAACACCTACGACATCCAGTTCTGGGGCCCGAACGGGATGATATCGAGCTTCTACGCCGGCGCCCTGAGGGCCGCGGTCGCCATGGGCCGCGCGCTGGGCGACGACGTCGCTCCCTACGAGGACCTGCTGGCCCGCGGGACCGCCCGCATCAACCAGGAGCTCTACAACGGGGAGTACTTCTTCCAGAAGGTGGAGTGGAAGGACCTGCGCACCAAGGTCGCCGCCGAGGGGAAGTTCTACGGGGAATACTACTCGAGCGAGGCGGCCGCGCTCCTCGAGAAGGAGGGGCCTAAGTACCAGTACGGCCAGGGCTGCCTGTCGGACGGGGTCCTTGGATCCTGGTTCGCGCTCGCCTGCGGCGTCGGCCAGGTGCTCGACCCCGAGAGGGTCCGCAGCCACCTGCAGGCCGTTCACCGCCACAACTTCAAGCGCGACCTCGCGGGCCACGCCAACCCCCAGCGCGCCACCTACGCCAACGGCCACGAGGGAGGCCTCCTCTTGTGCTCGTGGCCGCGGGGCAGCATGCCGTCCCTCCCCTTCGTGTACTCCAACGAGGTGTGGACCGGCATCGAGTACCAGGCGGCCTCGCACATGATAGCGATGGGGCTCGTCGCCGAGGGCCTGGAGATCGTGCGCGCCTGCCGCTCACGGTACGACGGCAGGGTGCGCAATCCGTTCGACGAGTACGAATGGGGCCACTGGTACGCGCGCGCCATGGCGTCCTACGGGCTGCTCCAGGCGCTTTCCGGGGCGCGATACGACGCCGTGGACGGCGTGCTGCACCTCGAGCCGGCCGTGCGGGGCGACTTCCGGAGCTTCATCTCCACGGCGGGCGGCTACGGCACGGTGGGGGTGACGGACGGCAAGCCGTTTCTCAAGGTCGTGTCGGGGGCGATCCCGGTGAAGGAGATCAGGTACCCGGGGGCCCAAAGGGCGGGTGGTTAGCGATATTGAGCGAATTGAGCGAGTTCGATCAATATCATTGCCTCCCCACGGCCCGCGGCGCTATCCACGGGGTATGCTCGCTCCTGAGCGCCACCGCCAGATCCTCCGGCTCCTCGACGAGCAGGGCCGGGTGACGGCGTCCGAGATCTGCTCCCGCCTCGGGGTCTCGGTCGCCACCGCGCGCCGCGACGTGGCCGAGCTCGCCGGCGCCGGCTTCGCCACGCGCACCTGGGGGGCGCTGCTCCCGCACGACTTCTCCCTGGTCGAGCCGCCCTACCCCAGGAAGACCGAGAAGGCCATCACCGCAAAGGTGCGCCTCGGGCGCGCGACCGCGGCCCTGCTGCCGGAAGTGGGTACGGTCTACATCGACGCCGGGACGACCTGCCTTGAGGCCGGGCGGGCCGTCATCGACCGCCCGGCGCTGCGCATCTTCACGAACTCCGTGCCCCTTCTCGCCCTGGCGGGCGAGGCGCGCGCCACCCTGAGCGCCGTCGGCGGCGAGGTCCGCCCGATCAGCCTCGCCCTCACCGGGGGCCTCGCCCAGAGCTGGCTCGGGAACCTACGCTTCGACGCCGCCGTGATCGGGGCCTCCGGCCTGGAGGCCGCCTCGGGGGCGTCGACGACGGAGGTGGCCGAGGCCGCGGTCAAGGCGGAGGCGCTGCGCCGCGCGCGCCGGCGCATCCTCGTCGCGCACTCGGGCAAGTGGGGCCGCCCGTCCGCGCTCTGCTTCGCGCCCTGGAGCGCGTTCACCGACGTCGTCACCGACCGCGCCCCGTCCCGCGACGAGCGCGCCGCGCTCAGCGCGGCGCAGGTGCGCATCCACCTGGTTTCTCCCTCATGAAAACCGCGCGCCTCCACCGACTCTTCAATCCCCGCACAGGCCGGTGCTTCGACGTGGCCCTAGACCACGGCTTCTTCAACGAGGGTTCGTTCCTCGCCGGCATCGAGAACCTGCCGAGCGCCGTCGCGACGCTGGTCGCCGCGGCGCCGGACGCCATCCAGCTGACGGTCGGCCAGGCCCCCCACCTGCAGAAGCTGCCCGTCCGCGGCAAGCCGGCCCTCGTGCTGCGCACCGACGTCGCCAACGTCTACGGGACGCGGCTTCCGCGCGCCCTCTTCTCGCGCATGATCGAGGACCCCGTCGGGCAGGCCCTGCGCCTCGACGCAGCCTGCGTCGTCGTGAACCTCTTCTCGATCCCCGACCAGCCGGAGCTCGCCGACCAGTGCATCCAGAACATCCTCCGGCTCAAGCCCGCCTGCGACCTCTATTCGATGCCGCTCATGGTCGAGCCTCTCGTCTTCCAGCCCAACGCGAAGGCCGGCGGCTACATGGTGGACGGCGACCCGGCCAAGATCATCCCCCTCGTCCGACAGGCCGTGGAGCTCGGGGCCGACATCATCAAGGCCGACCCCACCGACGACGTCTCGGCCTACCACAGCGTGGTCGAGACGGCCGGCACGATCCCCGTGCTCGTGCGCGGAGGCGGCAGGGCCCCCGAGGACGTGATCCTCGCCCGCACCGCCGCCCTGCTCCAGCAGGGCGCCTCCGGCATCGTGTACGGCAGGAACATCATCCAGCACCCGCATCCGGCGAGGATCACCCGCGCCCTCATGGCCGTCGTCCACGAGGGGGCCACCCCGGCGGCCGCCCTCGCCTTCCTCAAGTGACCGCCCCCCTTCCGCAGCCAGCCGCGCCCGTCCGCGTCGCCGTCATCGGCGCAGGCCTGATGGGCCGCGAGGTCGCCAGCGCGTTCGGCCGATGGTTCGCCCTCAAGGACTTCCCCGTCCGCCCGGAGCTGGCCGCCGTCTGCGACGTCAGCGCCCCGGCTCTCGACTGGTTCCGCCAGGTGCCGACGGTGAGGCACTTCGACCACGACCACCGGGCTCTCCTGGCCCGAGGCGACGTCGACGTGGTCTACGTGGCCGTGCCCCACCACCTCCACGAGGAGATCTACACCGACGTGCTCCGGGCCGGCAAGGACCTGTTCGCCGAGAAGCCGTTCGGCATCGACCTGGCGGCCGCCCGGCGCATACGGGCCGAGGCGCAGCGCCTCGGGCGCTTCGTGCGGGTGTCCTCCGAGTTCCCCTTCCTGCCGGGCGCTCAGCGCGCCTACAGGCTCGCCGCCTCGGGCCAGCTCGGCCGCATCATCGGGGTCCGGTCGGCGCTCCTTCACTCGAGCGACCTGGACCCCGCCAAGCCCATCAACTGGAAGCGGCAGAACAGGACCTGCGGGGAGGCGGGGGTCATGAACGACCTCGGCCTGCACGTCGCCCACCTGCCGCTGCGCCTAGGCTGGAGGCCCGCCCGGGTCCACGCCCAGCTCCAGAAGATCTACCGCGTGCGCCCCGACGGCCACGGGGGGACCGCGCCCTGCGACACCTGGGACAACGCGGTCGTCCACGCCACGGTCGACCTCGCCGGGGAGCCGGTGCCCATGACCCTCGAGATGAAGCGCATGGCGCCCGGGGAGACCAACACGTGGCTCTTCGAGGCGATCGGCACCGACCGCGGCGTGCGCTTCTCCACGAAGGAGCCGAAGACACTCTGGACCTACAGGCGCGACAAGGAGCAGCGCTGGGAGAGGACGGACCTGGGCTTCGAGATGGCGTTCGGGACAATCACCGGCTCGATCTTCGAGCCGGGATTCCCCGACATCCTCATGCAGATGTGGGCCTCGTTCCTCTCGGAGCGCGCCGGCCTGCTCGGCGGGCGCTTCGGCTGCGCCACCCCCGACGAGGCCGTCGCCCAGCACGAGATCTGGGCCGCCGCGCTGGCGAGCCAGCGAGAGCGGTCCGTCGCGCCCCTATGAAACGCTCCGTCATCAACCGGGCCTACCGCGACGCCCTCGCCTGCTTCGGCCGAAACCACTGGGCGCTGCCGCCCCGGCCGAATTGGGACATCACCGACTTCGGGCTCGGCGACTTCGACCGCCACGGCCTGACGCTCGTCAACCTGGCGCTCGAGCCCGAGTACTGCGAGAAGCTCATGTTCGCCCGCCTGGGCCAGGCCACGCCGTGCCACGCGCACGCGAGGAAGAAGGAGGACATCATCTGCCGCGCCGGCGAGCTGACGCTGCAGCTGTGGCCCGCGAAGCCGTCCCCCGGGGCGGCGCTTCCGCGCGAGTTCCTCGCCTCGATAGACGGGGAGCCGGCCGAGATCCGCACCGGCGAGACCTTCACCCTCGCCGCGGGCTCGCGGATCACGCTCGTGCCCGGCGTCTGGCATTCGTTCTGGCCGGCCAGCAAGGAGTGCATCATCGGCGAGGTGTCGACGGCCAACGACGACGCCGGCGACAACTTTTTCCTCGACCCGGCGGCCGGCCGCTTCCCCGGGGTCGAGGAGGACGAGCCGGCCGCCGTCCGGCTGATCGGCGAGTGAACGGCCATGCGCTCCGGAATCCTCGCCGCCGGCAACTGGATCCGCGACCACGTCAAGACTGTCGACGCGTGGCCCGAGCAGGACGGCCTAGCCACGATCCTCGAGCACAGCGTCGGCAACGGCGGCGGCCCCTACAACCTGCTCAAGGACCTTGCCAGGATGGGGGCCCCGTTCCCGCTCGCGGGCGCCGGGCTCCTCGGCGACGACGATGACGGCCGGGCGGTCCTCGCCGAGTGCCGGGCGCTCGGGATCGACGCCGCGCAGCTGCGCACGGCGCCCGGCCGCACCACGAGCTACACCGACGTGATCACGGTGCGCGGCACGGGCCGGCGCACGTTCTTCCACCACCGCGGGGCCAACGCCCTGTTCGGCGCCGAGCACATCGACCTCGAACGGTCGCGCGCGCGCATCTTCTACCTCGGCTACCTCCTGCTCCTAGACGCGCTCGACGCTCCGGGCGCCGACGCAGCCCCGCGCGCCCTGGATGTCCTGCGCAGGGCCCGCGCCTGCGGCATGGAGACCTCGATCGACTGCGTCAGCGCGGCGGGCGATCGATTCCGGGCCGTGGTCGCGCCGGTCCTGCCCGAGGTCGACGTGCTCTTCGCCAACGACTACGAGGCGGAGCAGCTCGCGGGAATCGCGCTCGGCCGCGGCGCGGCGATCGACCGCGCCGCCGTCGAGAGGGCGGCCCGCGCGCTCGCGGGCCTCGGCGTGCGCCGCTGGGCGGTCGTGCACTTCCCGGAGGGGGCGTGCGCCTGCTCGAGCGCCGGGCAGGTCGTGTGGCAGGCCGCGGTCCGGGTGCCCCCGCGCGAGGTGCGCGGCTCCGCCGGGGCCGGCGACGCGCTGGCCGCCGGCGTCCTCCTCGGCGAGCACGAGGGCTGGCCGATGGCGCGCGCGCTCGAGCTGGGCGTGTGCGCCGCAGCCACCTCCCTTCTCCACCCCAACTGCTCGGACAGCGTCGGCCCGTCGGCGCAGTGCCTCGCGTTCGGCCGCGAGCACGGTTTCGCGGCCCTGCCATGACGGGCGCAGGCGTCCAGGGTCGTCCGGCATGGCGGCGGGTCGCGGCCGACTGGGAGCTCGCCAGGCTCGACGGGCGCGCGGCGGCGCCGGCCGGCTGGATGCCCGCCGGGGTGCCCGGCGCGGTGCAGCTGGACTGGGCGCGCGCCCACGGCCTGCCGGACCCCTTCTTCGGCCAGAACGTGCGCCTCTACGACGGGCTGGAGGACTACCACTGGCTCTACCGCACCCGCGTGCCGCGGGTGGCGCTGGCCCCGGGCGAGCAGCTGGCCTTCGCATGCGGGGGCGTCGACTACGCGTGCGAGGTGCGCGTCGCCGGGCGCCACGCGCTCCGCCACGAGGGGCTGTTCACCCCGTTCGAGATCGACCTCGCGGACAGCCCACCCGGCGCGGAGATCGAGGTGCTTGTCCTGCCGGCGCCAAAGCGCCCCGGCGCGACCCCCGGGGCCGCCGAGGCCGACCACGCGTGCAAGCCGCCGGTCAGCTACGGGTGGGACTGGCACCCCCGGCTGATCCCGCTCGGCCTGTGGGCCGGCGCCGGCTTCGTCGCGCGCCCCAAGGCGCACCTGGGCCATGTGGACTTTGCGTACACCCTGAGCGAGGACCTGTCGGAGGCGGCCGTCACGGTCGCGGCCGAGGCCGCTGCCGGCGCCGCGCCGCCGAGCTGGCGGCTCCTGGACGCGCGGGGCGCGACGGTCGTCGCCGGCGACTCGCCGGCGGCATTGCTTCGCGGGCCCCGCCTCTGGTGGACCCACGACCACGGCGAGCCGTTCCTGTACACCCTCGAGGTGGCCTCCGGCGCCGACTCGTACCGGGCCAGCGTCGGCTTCAGGCGGGTGCGCCTGGTCATGCCCGAGGGCGGCTGGAGCAAGCCGGCGGACTTCCCGAAGTCGCGCAGCCACCCCCCGATGACCGTGGAGCTCAACGGGCGGGTCATCTTCGCCAAGGGGTCCAACTGGGTGAACGCGGACATCTTCCCCGGCAGGATCAGCGCCGAGACCCTCCGGCCGCTGCTGCGGCTGGCCCGGGGCGCCAACTTCAACATGTTGCGCTCCTGGGGGGGCGCGATCGTCAACCCGGAGGCGTTCTTCGAGCAGTGCGACGAGCTCGGCCTGCTCGTTTGGCAGGAGTTCCCGCTCGCGTGCAACCGCTACCCCGACGACCCGGCCTACCTGCGCGTCCTCGACCAGGAGTCGCGCTCCATCATCCGCCGGCTGCGCCAGCACCCGTGCCTCGGCCTCTGGTGCGGGGGCAACGAGCTGTTCAACGCCTGGTCGGGGATGACCGACCAGTCCCTGCCGCTCCGGCTGCTCAACCGCAACTGCTACGACCTCGACCCGGCCACGCCCTTCCTGCCCACCTCGCCGGTCGACGGCGTGGGCCACGGCGACTACCGGTTCCGCGACGAGCGGGGCCGCGAGGTGTTCGAGATCTTCCGGCAGGCCGCGAACACCGCCTACCCGGAATTCGGCTGCCCAGGGCCGTCGCCGGCGCCGTACCTGAGGACCTTCATCCCAGAGGCGGAGCTCTGGCCGCCGCGCCCGGGCACCAGCTGGCAGACCCACCACGGCTTCGGGGCGTGGACGGCCCACCCGGCCACGTGGCTCTGCACTACGACGCTCGAGCACTACTTCGGGCCGGCCGCAGACCTGGAGACCCTTGTCGAGCGGGGAGCCTGGCTGCAGGGCGTCGGCTACCGGACGGCCTTCGAGGAGGCCCGGCGCCAGAAGCCGGCCTGCGCGATGGCGCTCAACTGGTGTTTCAACGAGCCGTGGCCGAGCGCGGCGGGCCCGTGCATCGTCAACTGGCCCGCGCTGCCCAAGCCGGCCTATGAGGCGGTGCGGCTGGCGTGCCGGCCCGTGCTGGCCAGCGCGCGCCTCCCCAAGTTCCAATGGCGGGGAGGCGAGGCTTTCTCCGCGGAGATCTGGCTGCTCAACGACTCGCCGGCCGCCCTGGAGGCGGGAGAGGTGGAGGTGACGCTCACGGCGGGCGCCAGCTCGACGCGCCTCCTCGCCTGGTCGTTCCCCGCGCTCGCAGCCGGGCAAAACCTGGCGGGTCCTAGCGTGCAGGCCGCGCTGCCGTCGGTCCCGGCGGGGGCCTTCGAGCTGGCTCTGAACGTTTCGCCGAGGCGCGAGTGGAGCTCGGTCTACCGCCTGAGCCTGCTTCCCGCTGGCCGCTGACGGCCGGGCCCGCGTCCCGGCGCCCCCCTGCGGTCTTGCAGTCGGCCCGCGGCTTGGTGTTATCCCGGGTACCCCAATGACCACAACCCAGGACGTCTTCATAGGAACCGACAGCGGCGCGACGACATCGAAGACGGGAGGCGTGTGGGCGGACGGCTCCATGGTGTCGATGAAGCTCCTGCAGAGCGCCACCAACTCCCAGCTGGGGACGGCCGCGGTGACAAAGGGCTGGGTCGAGGGCGTCGCGGGCTTCCTCGCCCAGAACCAGCTTTCGTGGCGCCAGGTCCGAGGGGTCGGCCTCGCGATCCCCGGCCCGTACCAGCGCTACGGGGTTCTCGGGCGCGCGGCAAACCTTCCGGCGAGCTTTGACGGATGGAACTTCCACGAGGACTACAGCCGGGCGCTCTCGGAGGCGGCCGGCCGCTCGGTCCCCCTGGTGGTGGGCAACGACGGCCGGTTCGGAGGGGTTGCCGAGGCGAAGCTCGTGCGGGCGGGCAAGAGGGCGTCTGTCCTGCTGCTGGCCCCGGGGTCCGGGCTCGGCTGCGCGTTCATCGACGCCAACGGGCTCCCCCTGGACGGCGAGACGCTATCGGGGATGGAGGCGGCCCACATGCCCGCCCCGCTCCACCTGCTCGGGATGAAGGAGCCGTTCCCGTGCGGCTGCGGGAGGACCTGGGGATGCATCGAGGCCTACACGACGATCTCGGGCCTGCCGAGGCTCCTCGAGGAGCTGTTGAAGCGCCATCCCGGCCATGAGCTGGCGAAGTCCGCGCTCACGATGAAGGAGAGGGCCCTGTCGCTGCGCGGGCTCGCGCAGAAGGACGACCCCCTGGCCCTGGAGATCTTCGACTTCCAGGCTCGGGCGCTCGGGCTCCACGCCGCCTCACTGTGCCTCGCGCTCGATCCCGGGTTCGTCGTCGTGGGAGGGGGCCTGATGGACCGCGAGTCCACCACGCCGAAGTTCAGGGAGCGCTACATCAACATCCTGCGCGACTCCGCAATGCCCTTCCTCTGGCCCGTCCAGCGCCCGAACATCAAGTTTGCCGCCTCCGAGCTGGGCGAGCTCTCCCAGGCGATCGGGGCTGCGCTTGTCGCCCTCTACACGTCGAAGGGCACCTGAACGCCCGCGCAGAGGCGGGCGCCGTGGTCCGCCTCAGGACGAGACCCTGTCCGGGGCGATGATCTTGAGCACCGAGCGGACCCGGTTGAGCTCGCCGTGGAGGTGGCTCATGATGAATGCGATCTCAATCGCCCGCGAAGCGGGCACCTCGACCTGCGGCTCGATGGAAAGCCTCGTCTCGAGCGTCGAGAAACGCCGCCCGACCTCGCGAAGGCCGAGATCGAGCGCGTCGGACTTGAGCCGGCTCGTGTCGGCGGCGAGCTGCTGACGGTCGGTGGACCGGGCTCCCGCCTTGGCCTTCGTCAGCCAGCGCTCCATGTAATCAAGCGTGACGCCGACCTTCGCCTTGTACGCCGGCACGTCGATTCCCAGCCGCCTCGCGGCCTCCTCCGGGCTCTCGATCTTCTGCTGGCCGGCGATCTCGGCCTTGATGATGTTCAGCTGCTCGAAGACGCGGATCTTGTCCGGGGGCTTGACCATGTAGTGGCGGACGCCTAGCCGGGCCGCCCGCACGACCGTCGCGCTGTCCGTCGAGACCGTGCAGATGATCACCCTTACGTAGCGGCATGCCGGTGTGGCCCTGACGCGCTCGAGCAGGTCGAGCCCCGAGATCGACGGGAGCATCAGGTCGAGAAAGACGACGTCGAACGGATGGCGCGGATCCCCCATCAGCCTGAGCGCGTCGTCGCCGTCCGACGCCGTCAGGATCCGGTGGTCGCCCTCCATCTCGAGGATGTTCAGCAACATCTCGCGCGACGTGGCTTCGTCTTCGACGATTAGGATGTTCACGAAAGGTTGAGGCGACGGTCTGTCATATCGCTGGAACCCCCCCCCGTGTCAACCGTTGCGGTGCATGGGAATGCGCCAAAGTGGCGGGCCGCGTCATTTGACCGCGGCCCAGACCCGCTGGACGTCGTCGTGGTCCTCGAGCGCCTGGAGGAATTCCCCGACGTCCGACCTCGTCGCGTCGTCGAGATCGGGAAAGGCCTTCGCCAGGTAGCCGAGCTCGCTCGTGACGACGGACCAGCCGTGCTGCGAGAGCCAGGTGGACACGGCGTGCACGGCCGTGCGGTCCGTGATGAACCGCGCTCCCGCGTGACCCTCGGGGATGTCGTCGTTCTGCAGGTGGCTGATCGCCTCGAAGTCATTGGCGCCCGCCTCGATAGCGGCGGCCTCCAGGTCGGCCGCCGCGTCCGGGTGGTGCGCCTCGACGAGGCCGACGTGGTCGAAGAGGAACTTGTTGCTGCCCGCGGTCCCGAGGCTGCCCCGCTTGAAGAGGAACCGCATCTCGGCCGCGGACCGCTGGTGGTTGTCGGTGTAGACCTCGACGATGACGGGGACCTTGTGGGGGGCGTAGCCCTCGAACACCACGTGCTCCAGGACGAGCTTCTCGTCGCCGATTCCCGCCCCCTTCTTGATCGCACGCTCGATCACGTCCCGGGTGACGCTAGCCTTTCGCGCCTTCTCGAGGGCGGCAAAGAGCCGGGCGTTGGCCGCGGGGTCGGGGCCGCCGAGCTTTGCGGCGACCGTGATCTCCTTCACGAGCTTCCCGACCACCTGGCCCTTCTTCAGGTTGACGATCGCACGCTTCGCGTGGAGCCATTGACGTCCCATGGGACGGAAACGGCTAGCACCGGCCCCGCTCACGGGCAATTGCAAAGAGTCCGGGAGGGCCGCCGGGGCGCCCGACCGGGGACCGGCCGTCCCCGGGCAGATCGGGTTTGCGGTCCGCCCCCGCCGCGGCGACAGTGGGGCGCGCCGGCCCGCCCCCCTCGCCCGAATGCAGACCCCCGTGAACGTCCAGATCGTCGGAGACGAGGTCGCCATAGCCTGGAGCGACGGGGCAGAGACGTTTCTGCGCCACGACCTGCTGCGCCGCGCCTCGCCGAGCGCCGAGAACCAGGGGGAGCGCGACATCTTCGGGACGCAGTACGGGGGCGCCGGGATGTCCGATCACTCCGGGGTCCGGGTCCTCGGATGGGAGCGCATCGGCAACTACGCCCTCAGGTTTGAATTCAGCGACGGCCACGGGACCGGGCTTTACACGTACGACTACCTGAGAAGACTGGGCGGCCTTCACCCGCCCTGACCATGTCCAATCCCGCCTCATTCCCCGCGCGCACCACTCCCGCCGAAGTCGAACTGGGAACGCTCCTCCAGCCGAAGTTCGGCCCGGACGGGCTGATCCCCTGCATCGCCGTGGACCATGCCACCAACGAGGTGCTCATGTTCGCGTTCATGAACGCCGAGGCGCTCGAGTACACGATCCGCAACAGGAAGGCCGCGTTCTGGAGCCGCTCGCGCAACCGCCTCTGGATCAAGGGCGAGCAGTCCGGGCACTCGCTGAAGGTCGTGGACCTCTTCGTCGACTGCGACCAGGACGTCGTCCTGCTGAAGGTCGAGAACTCGGGGCCGGGCGCGTGCCACAACGGCTACAAGTCTTGCTTCTACCGCAAGCTCGCCGAAGGGGCGGACTTCGACCGGCCAAAGGCGCTCAAGTTGGAATTCGCGGCCACGCGCGCCTTCGATCCCTCGACGGTGTACAAGCAGTAGCGCACCGGGCGCAAGCGGGCCGGCCGGGATATCCGGCCGGTCACCCGACGATCGCGATCATTATCTGCGCGCTCGAGACGACCTGCCCGTCCACCGAGCAGCTCACCTCGGCGAACGCGAACTTGTTGTTCCGGACCTTGGTGAGCTTCGCGTGGATCTTCAGCTGGTCGCCCGGGCCGACCGGCTTGCGGAACTTGACCTTGTCCGCGCTCATGAAGAACGCAGGCTTGGCCTCCCCGCTGTTGTCGTGGCGCACGAACAGGATGCCCGCGGCCTGGGCCATGGCCTCGAGCTGGAGGACGCCGGGCATGACGGGGTTGCCCGGGAAGTGGCCGTTGAAGTACGGCTCGTTGTAGGTGACGTTCTTGACCGCCACCAGCTCGTCCGGCCCCTTGAGCTCGACCACGCGGTCGATCATGACGAACGGATACCGGTGGGGGATCAGGTCGAGGATGCTGCGGATGTCGAGCGCCGACACGTCGTCGGCAGCCGCGGGCTGGCCCGCCGCCCTCTTGCGGGCGCCTCCCTTCCTTCGCTCGTGGAGTTTTTCGAACAGGGCCCTCGTCAGCTCGGCGTTGATCGCGTGGCCGGGGCGGGTCGCGACGATGTGCGCCTTGAGCGGCATGCCGAGGAGCGAGACGTCCCCGATGATGTCCAGGATCTTGTGGCGGACGAACTCGTCCTTGAACCGCAGCGGCTCCTTCGACATCACCTTGTCGCCCTTGATGACGACGGCGCAGTCCAGGGAGCCGCCGCGGATCTTCCCCAGCCGCAGGAGCTCCTCGATGTCCTCGTAGAACGTGAACGTGCGGGCCGGGGCGATCTGGCTCACGTAAGTCTCCGGATCGATCGAAAGCGACAGGTGCTGGGTGTGGACGCCGCGGTCGTCGGCCGACGTGCAGGAGATCTTCAGCCCGTCGTGCGGAAGGGCGATGATCGAGGAGTTGCCGCGCGCGACCGACACCGGCGCATCGAGCGCGTAGTAGTCGCGGTCCCTCTCCTGCTCGAGCGGCTCGCCCTCGACGATCAGGTTCACGAAGGGCCGGGCGGACCCGTCCAGGATCGGGGGCTCGGAGGCGTTCATCTCGACGACGACGTTGTCGACGCAGCAGCCGCTCAGCGCGCTCAGGACGTGCTCCACCGTGTGGATCTTCGCATGGCCGGACTGGATGGTCGTCGCCCGGACGAGATCGGTGACGTGGTCCACGCGCGGCCGGATCTCCGGCGAGCCCCCGAGGTCCATCCGCTTGAAGACGACCCCGTGGTTGACGGGCGCCGGGCGGAGCGTGAGCGTCACCGCCTCGCCGGTGTGGAGGGCGTTGCCCTTGATGGACACGGGGTGCGAGAGGGTCCGTTGTTTCATGGGTGCGCCTTTGAACCAGTGTCGGCAACTCGTGAGGGCCAGCGCAAGCGCTTTGAACCGGCGGCGCCGGCCTTGACAGGCACGGCGCTCTCCGTAGGACTGATCCTTCCCGCAAAGGAAACGCCCAGCACGATCCGCCAAGACACCATGCCAGCAGCCAACGACATTCGCAAGGGTCAGGTAATCAAACATAACGGCGAGCCCCACCTCGTCATGGAAACCCAGCATCGCACGCCAGGGAACCTGCGCGCATTCGTCCAGGTCAAGATGCGCAACCTGCGCTTCGGCAAGGCCCTCGACCAGCGGTTCGCCTCGACGGACACGATCGAGGTGCTCCCGACGGACCGGCGCGTGCTCGAGTACAGCTATGCCGACCGCGAGAACTACGCGTTCATCGACCCCTCGAGCTTCGAGCAGATCGAGCTGAGCGCGCAGACCCTGGGCGACGTGAAGAACTACCTTACGCCGGGAGGGAAGGTCGACGTGCTCTTCGTGGACGACAAGCCCGTCACCATCGAGCTGCCGTCGGCCGTGACCCTGAAGATCGTGGAGTCGGCCGACGGTGTGAGGGGCGACACCACGAGCAACGTGCAGAAGCCGGCCAAGCTGGAGACCGGGCTCGTGATCCAGGTGCCCCTATTTGTGAAGGAAGGCGAGCTGGTGCGGGTCAGCACCGCCGACGGCGCGTACATGGGCCGCGCCTGACGGGGCCGGCCGGCGCCACGGGCGGCCACGCCGCGGATCAGGTCACCCGCGACCAGAGAACCTTGAGGTACCTTCCCTCGAGGCAGTTGGAGTAGACCGGATGGTCCGGCCCGGGCCCCACGCGGGAAAAGAACTGGAGGCGCCGGCCGAGCCTGTGGGCCGCCTTGACCACGTGCTGCTCGAAGTCCTCAAGGCTGAGCAGGCCCGAGCACGAGCAGGTGACGAAGACACCCCCGGGCTTGACCAGGCCGACCGCAAGCTGGTTGAGGTCCTCGTACTTCCTTCGGCCCTCCCAGTTGCCGGCCGCCTCCCGGGTGAATATGAACTTTGGCGGGTCGAGCACCACGACGTCCCAGGTCTCCTTGTTCTGGTACATCTGCCTCGCGTACGCGAACGCGTCCGCGTGAACGAGGTTGAGGCGCACCTGGTTGAGGTTCGCGTTGCGCCTGGCCTGGGCGACGGCCACCTCGTCTAGGTCGACTCCCGTGACCTCGCCGGCCCCGCCGAGGACCTTGGCGCACAGCGAGAATCCCCCCGTGTAGCAGCACAGGTCGAGCACGCGGGCCCCCTGCGAGAACTGCGCGATCGCCCTGCGGTTGTCGCGCTGGTCGCAGAAGAACCCCGTCTTGTGGCCCCCGGCGAAGTCTACCTCGAAGCGCACGGCGTTCTCCAGGATCTTCACGGCGCGCGGCGCGGCCGCGTTGGTCTCGTTGAACGTGGACGGCTTGATGCCCTCGAGGCTCCCGAGGTCGTGGTCCACCTGGACGCGCGCGAACCGGGTGCCCGCGAGCTCGTGCAGGAGAGGCAGCCACCTCGGCAGCCGCTGCGCGATCCCGAGGCTGAACACCTCGCAGAGAAGCACGTCCGCGTAGCGGTCGACCGTGAGGCCGCTCAGCCCGTCGCCGTCGGAGTTGATGAGCCGGTAGGCGTCCGTGGACGCGTCGAGCCTCAGCAGTCCCCGGCGCAGCTCCACCGCGCGCCGGATCGCCGTCTCGAAGTAATCCTCACCGACCGGCTCCGTGGAGTGGACGACGACCCGGAGCGGGATCTTGGCCCGCGGGTTGAAGAGGCCCGCCCCCACCCGCTCGCCGTTCTTGTCGTAGACGCTCACCCAGTCGCCGGGGCGGGCGTCGGGCGATACCTTGCCGAGAAGCCGCGAGAAGATGGCCGGCTGGAAGGTGACGTACTTCAGCTGCGCCCAGGGCCGCGGCCAGCGCGAACGGTCGACTGCGTCTGACACGGACCCGGCGAAGGTGGCTCAGGCCACCCGCTCGACGATGGCGGGGGGCGGGGTCGGGCGCTTCGGGGCCAGCCGGTAGGCGTTCTTGAAGAATTCGAGCGCCTGCTCGAGCTTCGCCTCGTCGTTGTAGTGGATCATCATGAGCGGCTCGCCCTGCTTCACCTGGGTGCCGACCTTCTTGATCT
>CAZCAJ010000063.1:0-20035 GCA_964496645.1 uncultured Opitutaceae bacterium | reverse complement strand
GTACGTCCGGTGGTGTGAGAGCTGGGGGAGGGTAACCTCCCCTGGCTACTCGATCCGGGATTAGACAAAATCGACAACCGGCGGCGCCTATTGATAGCAAAGTCCCCGTCCAATCAGGCCCCGATGGAGGAATTCGCCGAGAATGAGTCCTGGAACAACTGGTTTCGCCGCCACGGTCCGAAGCTGCTCCTCTGCGCGAGGCAGTGGACCGTGTCGACGGCGGACGCGGAGGACGTCGTTCAGGATGCCTTCGTGCGTTTCTGGAGGCGCCAGAGGGGGCTTTCCGGCGAGCCCCTGGCGCTTCTTCTCACCTCGGTTCGCCGGGCGGGGCTCGACGTCTCCCGCAGGCGCGCCCGGCGCGCGGCCCGCGAGGCGGGCGTCCCGGCGGGCGATCCCGCCCCGCTCTTCGAGCCCCTTTCCGAGGGCGACGACAGGCGGACGGCGATCGAGTCCGCCCTGGGGCGGCTGCCGCTCGAGCAGCGCGAGGTGCTCGCGCTCAAAATCTGGGGCGGCCTCACCTTCGCGCAGGTCGCCGGCCAGCTCGGCATCCCCCCGAACACGGCAGCCTCCCGCTACCGCTACGCCCTGGCGGCACTGCGCCGCGAATTGACGGCCGCCGACTGCCATGGATGACGATCTGAACGAGCTTGAGGCCGAGCTGGGCCGCCTGCTGCCGGCCAACCCGACCCGTGAGCTGCTCCAGCGGATAGAACGCGGGCTCGGAGCCCGCGGCCGGGGCTGGCTTTGGGCCGCGATCCCGGCGGCGTGCGCGCTTTCCCTCGTCGCGGTCTTCGGGATCCGGCAGGCGGTGCGGCCTGCCGCGGGGGCGCACGAGCCCCCGCCTTCGCCCGCCTTGAAGCCGGTCGCCGTCCGGGACGTCCTGGTCGGCTCGCGCGATGAGGGCTACGTCCTTCTGGCCGACGGCTGGCCGGCGCGCCGCGTGCGCGAGGCCCACCTCGACACGATCACCTGGAAGGACCCCCGCTCGGCCTCGTCGCTCCAGTGGAGCGTTCCCTGCGAGGAGATCCGGATCGTTCCCGTCAGCTTCCAGTGAGACGCGGCCCCTTTCCCCCAACGATCATGAAACCCTCGCTTCGCGCCCTTGTCCCGCTCCTCGCCCTGGCCGCGGCTTCGCACGGCCAGGATCCCACCACACGCGTCGTCCTCACCGCACACGACGGGCCGCCCGAAGAGAGCCGCAGCGTCGACCGGCGCGGCGGCAACCGTCCCCCGGCCATGATGGAGACGGAGAGCGCCACGTTCCTCGGCGTCGAGACGACACCGGTCTCCGAGACGCTCACGGACCAGCTCAACCTGCCGCGGGGCATCGGCCTGGTGGTGCAGCACACGGCCTCCGACAGCCCGGCGGCGGCTGTGCTGAGGCCGCACGATATCCTGACCAAGCTCGACGACCAGCTGCTGATCGACTCCCGGCAGTTCGCCGTCCTCATCCGCAACCACAAGGAGGGCGACGAGGTCACGCTCACCTACCTGCGCGGAGGCAAGGAGGCCACGGTCAGGGCCAAGCTCGTCCTGCGCCTTGTCCCCAAGCTTTCTCAGGATTCGGCCGACGCGCCGGGCTGGATCCACGAGCTTGGGCCGGAAAGGGTCCAGGGGATGCTGTCCATGATGAACCCGGGGCCGGACCGGGCGGACCGGGGCGAGAAAGACGCCGGGCAAGAGATCCGGATATTCAAGATCAACACGGGCGACAGCCACGTGAGCTTCACCGACCGCCTCGGCGCGCTCGAGCTCACCGTCGTGGGTGGAAAGCAGACCCTTGTCGCCACGAACATGAAGGGGGAGCAGCTCTTCTCGGGCCCAGTAGACACACCCGAGCAGAGGAAGGCCCTGCCGCCCGAGGTGCGGGATCGCTTCGAGCGGCTCGAAAGCCAGATCAAGAAGGACACGAGCTACAAGATAGACCAGAACCTGAAGGGATCCGACTCGAGGGTCGACCCGACCCCGCCGCTGACGAGCATCCTGCGGGCCACCCGGGCGGATTCGGCCCTAGCCGGGTCGCCTCTCTGATCGGGGCCGCCCCGGTCAGACCTTTGGCGGGCCCGCGGGAGCCGTGCGCTTGAGGAAGGCGGCTACCACGAGCGAGATGATGAAGCCGAAGACGAACCCGAGGACCAGCACCAGGACGCTCATGACCCCGGGCCCCATGATCACCCTCGTGAACTTCTCGACCTGGTCGAGCTGCGCTCCGCTCATTCCCTTCGCCTGAGCCTTGTCCATAGCGTCCTGGACCAGGATCTCGGTGAACCCCGGATTGATGAACCCGTTGTAGGCGTAGGTGAACACGGCGCTCAGTGCCGCCGAGACGAGCGAGATCAGCGCGCCGGCGCCCAGGGCGCGGCCGTATCCGAAATCCTCGGACTCCGGCACCTCCGCCCTGCGGGCCCTGATGCCGAACGCCGTGACGCCGATCGCGATTGCGAGGCCGCCGAGGTTCTGAACCAACTTGGCTGCGGCAAGCTTCGCGGGATCGGAGTGGAACCCCATGAAGTAGAGGGCGAGGGTCAGAAGGGCGCCGGCGAGCGCGAGAATGAAGCCGTAGAGGGAGCAGGTTTTCATGGGGCTGGAGGATTATTGGGCGAAGGTCGGGATCGTCTCAGGCATCGATACCGTGGTCAGCCGGGGGGGCCCCCGGCGGGGTGAACGGGTCGTCCGCGGGCGCCGTGGGCGGCGCGGCGGGAGGAGGCGGCGCGGCGGGCGCCGGCGGCGCGACAGGGCCCGGGGGCGCCTTCAGAAACGGCTGCGCGGGCTTTTCGGGGGCCTCCTCGATGGCGCGCTTGAACTCCTGCTCCACGTCGCCCGCCGCCTTCTTGAACTCTCGGATCGCCTTGCCCAGGCCGCGGGCGAATTCGGGCATCTTGTCCCCGCCGAAGAAGATCAGCACCACCACGAGTATCAGCAGGACCTCAGGCCCCCCGAGCCCCTCGAAGAATGCAAGCGGTGCGGTCATGAAGTTTTGGATGCCCCGAGCTATCAAGAAGCGCTGGGTCCCGCAACCCTATCTGACCGCGACGCTCACGGTGAAGGACTCGCTTGCCCCGCCGGGCACGAGGTGAAGCCCCCTCCCGTGCTCCTGGGCGTTCGCGGGCCCCATCCACGGCTCGACGCAGTAGAAGGGCGAGTCGCCGGACAGGGTCCAGGTGACAAATGTCGCGTCCGGGGAAGGGATGGGGTCCGTGCCAAGCCTGATCGCCACGTCCCCGGGCTGGCCTTCCTCGCCGAACACGACCTCGGGGCCCCTGAGCGCCGCGTGAAAGGTGTCGACCAGGTCCGGGCTGTCCATCCTCTCGATGGGCCCAAGCTGCGGACCCGGGACGATGTGCCCCGCGGCGTCCTGGCGCAGGCGTTCCCCGGAGGGTATCCGGATCAGGTAGTCGCCGCGCGCCGAGCCCTCGCTCCAGGGCAGCTTGAAGTAGAAGTGGTGGCCCGCGCTCCAGGGCAGCGGATGCTCGCCCAGGTTCTCGAGCGTGAGCTTGCACGTCAGGGCGTACGCCGAAAAGCGGTAGTCGACGCGGAACTCGTACTGGAACGGGTAGCACTCGCTCGCCTCGACGCCCGGGACGAACACCGTCTCGAAGCCGCCCGGGTCGATGCGTGTCGCCCCGAAGTCGCCCTGGCGCGCGATGCCATGGGCGGGCATGGGGCGCCGGACGCCCTGCGCGTCGCGCCAGAACCCTACATCGCCGCGGTCGAAAGAGCGGCCGCAGAAGGGGAAGAGGATCGGGTTTCCGCCCCGGGCCTTGTGGAACTCGGCGAGCGAGGAGATCTCGGGCCAGTGGACGACGTCGCGCACGGATCCGTCGGGCATCTCGATGTTCCAGTTCATGAGGCGCGCGCCCTTCTCCGGCAGCGCCAGGAAGGTCGATCCGCCCACCTGCCAGCGGATCAGCGTCTGGCCGAAATACGGGATCTTCTCCATGCTTTCGATGGGAGACGCGCGGCCGGGCGCGGCGATCCGCCCGCGGGGCGGGTCACCTGTTTGAAAAGTCGAACTGGATCCGCTCGTGGCCCGTGTGGCCCGTCGGGTAGCGGTGGCCCTTGTAGTCGAGTTCCACGGCGCCGAGGTCCGTCGCGGTCAGGTAGAGCGGCACGTTCGGGTACTCCCTGCGCTCGCCCGCCTGCAACGGTCCCTGGAAGAGCTCCACGCCGTCCGATTTGCGGACCACCTTGATGCGAACGGGGTCGAGGGCGACGATGGCGACGGACGCCGCCGGGGCGGAGGCCGGCGCCTCTGCGGCCTCGCTCGCGGCCGAGACCGGGCTGCGGGCCGGGGCCGCCGGCGCGGGCACCGGCCCGAAGAGGGTCTTGACGATCCATATCGCGACAGCCAGGCCGAGCAGCGCCACAAGGAGGATGCCGCCCTTGAAAACGAGTGCCGGGTCGACCGCCGGCCCCTTGGGGAGGTTCTCGCCGGGGCGCTGGAACCTGGGCTGGGGCCTCTGGGACGGCTCCGAGACCGACGACTCCGCCTGCGACTCGCCGCGCTCGTCGGCCGTCGAGATGGCTAGGTCCATCCTGCCGTAGACCTCGCGGCTCGGCTGGCGGACGCGGGGCTCGCCCCCGCGCAGGGCGTTGTAATCGCTGATGAGCCGCTCGGAGGGGATCCTCAGGTAGTTTGCGTAGCCGCGCAGAAAGCCCCGAGTGTAGATGTCGGTGAGCCCGATCTCGAACTGGTTCCCCTCGAACTTCTGCAGGTATTCGCCGCGTATCTTCGTTGCCTCGGCCGCCTCGCGGATGGAGATGCCTCTCTTCTTCCGGGCTTCCTCAAGTCGTTCTCCGATGGACTGCATATTGGATCAGTTGCAGGTTTTGGGGGGCAGGGAAAGAATGATTTGTCCGGAGGGCGCCCGCCGTCACTGGCGGTCGAGGTCGCCGAGGATCTCCCGGGGGCTCGAGCCGTTCTCGGGCCCGACGATCCCCTTCTCCTCCATGATCTCCATGATCCGCGCCGCCCGGTTGTAGCCGATCCTGAGCCGGCGCTGCAGCATAGAGGTGCTCGCGCGCCTCGTGGACTTGAGCACCTCCAGCGCCTGGGAGTACAGCTCCTCGTCGCTGCCGAGGTCGCCCTCGTCGGCCCCTTCTCCCTCCTCGTCCTCGTTCGCCGTGCGGTCGATCTGCTGCTGCACGGACAGCGCCAGCTTGGGCGGGCCGTTCCGCTTGAGGAACTCGACGATCTCGTGGATCTCGTCGTCCCCGACAAACGCGCCCTGGGCGCGCACCAGCCGCGACGTTCCCGGTGGAGAGAAGAGCATGTCGCCGCGCCCAATCAGCGTGTCGGCGCCCTTGGAGTCGAGGATGGTCCTCGAGTCCACGGACGAGGGGACCTGGAACGCGATCCGCGACGGCAGGTTGGCCTTGATGACGCCCGTGATGACGTTCACCGACGGGCGCTGCGTCGCTATGATCAGGTGTATCCCGGCCGCGCGCGCAAGCTGGGCAAGGCGCGCGATCGAGGTCTCGATCTCCGCCGGCGCGAGGATCATCAGGTCGGCAAGCTCGTCTATGATCGCGACAATGTAGGGGATGTGATCGGGTATCTCCTGGCTGTCGGCGGCCAGCGGGTCGAGGCCCTCGAGCGGGACCTGCGTCTCGGCCTCCGGCTTCTGGCCCTTCTTGCGCGTGTTGAACCCGACGATGTTCCTCACGTTCGCCTTGGCGAAGAACTGGTACCTCTGCTCCATCTCGCCCAGGAGCCACTTGAGCGCGGCCGGCACCTTCTTCGGCTCGGTGACGACCGAAATGAGCATGTGCGGAAGGCTGTTGAAGATCTTCAGCTCGACGACCTTGGGGTCCACCAGGATGAGCCGGACGTCCTTGGGGCTCTTCGAGTACAGGATTGAGGTGATGATCGAGTTGATGCAGACCGACTTGCCTGAGCCGGTCGCGCCCGCGATCATGAGGTGGGGCATCTTTGCGAGGTCCGAGACGAGCGGCTTGCCGGAGACGTCGCGCCCGAGCGCTATCGGCAGCTCCGCCTTCGCGTCGACCCAGTCCTCGCTCTCGAGCAGCTCCCGCATCCCGACGGGCGTCGGGTGCAGGTTCGGGACCTCCACTCCCACCGCGGCCTTCCCGGGGATGGGCGCAAGGATGCGCACGGACTGCGCGCGCATTCCAAGCGCGATGTTCTTGTCGAGGCCCGCGATCTTCTCCACGCGCACGCCCGCCGCGGGCACGACCTCGTACCTCGTGATCACCGGGCCCACGTGGATCTCCCCGATCCTCACCTCGACGCCGAACTCGCCAAGGATCCGGAGCAGGGTCGCCGCGTTGCGCTGGTGCTCCTCGTCGCTGCTCCCCGCCGGCGGCTTCACCTGCTCCTTCAGCAGCTTGAGGGGCGGGAACTCGTAGTTCGCGTCGGAGGTTTGCGGGAGAATGACCTTGGCCTTCCTCGGCTCCTCCGGCTTGACGATCTTGAGCTCGAACTTCTCCGGGGGCTGCTCCTTGGGGACGGGCGGCCTGGTCTCCGCCTTCGGCGGGGGCTGCGGCGGGGCGGCGGACGGGATCCGGGCGATGGCCCGGGCGAGCGTGTCGTCCGCGGCCTTCGCCATGAAGACCTTCTTCGCGCCCAGCGGGCCCACGTGCTGCTGGGGCATCTCGGGCATCGGCGCGATCAGCGCGGCTCGGCGCTTCGCGCGCTCCTCCCTGCGCCTGGCCTTCTCCTCGGCCATCGCCGCGGAGCCCCTCGCGCGCTCGGCCTTCCACTCTGAGAAGTTCGTCAGCATCTTCTCGACGTCCGAGCCGATGTCCCTCGTGGCGACGAAAAGGAAGGCCGAGCAGTAGACGGCGCCCAGCAGGAGGCCCGTGCCGAACGGCCCGAGCGCCTCGGCGAGGAGCTTCTGGTAGATCAGCTGGCCGACAAAACCGCCCAGGGCCCTCGGGAACCTGTCATCGGCCTTGTAGCTCTCGAACATCGCCAGCAGGCCCGAGAACGACACGACCCCGATCGCAATCGCCGTTATGCGTGTCGCCACTAGGTGGCGCGAGTTCCTCACCGCGACGTACGACATCCACAGCAGAGCGAAGGGCAGCAGCATCGTGCTCGCGCCGAAGGAATAAAGGAGAACCCAGACCGTGTCCGCGCCCACCCAGCCGACCCAGTTCGTAAGGGCCGGGGACGTCGAGCGGTATGTCACCTGCGCCGTGTCATAGCTGATCAGCGCCGCCGAAAGATACGTTCCCGCGACGAAGGTGACGATCGCCGCCATCCAGTTCGGGCGGTAGCGTGGGCCCTGGTAGGACGGAGCGCCGTTTGGATTTGAACTATCTAAGGTGGACATCTGGGCTTCTGGGCGCAGTAAATCGGGGGGTCGACGCTAGTACCCGGGACGGCAAGATGTAAACCCCTCCCGAACCCTTTTACAATAATCTCGACGCTGGTCCTCATGCGAGAAGTTCTTCAATTCCAACCTCTTTATCAGGAGCGCGTGTGGGGCGGCCACAGGCTTCACTCGTTTCTCGGCCGGGAGCTTCCGCCCGATTCCCCGATAGGGGAGAGCTGGGAGATAGTGGACAGGCCCGAGGCCCAGTCGCTGGTCGTCGGCGGGGCCTTCGAGGGTTCCAGCCTGCGGCAGCTGATCGAAGGCCATGCGGCCGAGGTCATGGGGCCCTCCTGGGCCCCGTCGGCGCGCTTCCCCCTGCTCGTCAAATGGCTCGATTGCTCCGACCGGCTGAGCCTGCAGGTCCATCCCCCGGCGGCGGTGGCACCCTCCCTCGGGGGCGAGTCGAAGACCGAGAACTGGTACGTGGCCAACTCGGTGCCGGGCGCGTCGCTCTTCGTCGGGCTCAAGCCGGGGGTCAAGCGCGCGGACTTCGCCAAGGCGGTGGCCGCGGGCACCGCGGAGGGGTGCGTCCACAAGGTCGCGGTCGCGGCGGGCGACTCGGTCCTGGTGCGCAGCGGGCAGGTCCACGCGATCGACGCGGGCAACCTCATCCTCGAGATCCAGCAGAACTCCGACACGACCTACCGGATCTACGACTGGGGGCGCGAGGGCCTCGACGGGAAGCCCCGGAAGCTTCACGTGGAGGAGTCGCTGCGATCGATCCTCTGGGACGAGGGACCGCCGGATCTCGTCAGGGCGGCCCCGACGTCCGGGACCATCGCCTCCTGCGACGAGTTCACGATCAGGCGCGTGGTCCTGGGCACGGGCGACAGGCTGAAGTTCGCGGCGGGGGACCAGCCGCGCGTCCTCAGCGTCGTGGCGGGCGCCGTGTCGGCGGCCGGCGCGGCGCCGGCCGCGAGAGCGCTCCCGGTGGGGGAGAACGTGCTAATTCCGTGGTCGGCCGACCTCGAGTTCGAGGCGCCGGAGCTTGCGATCGTCCTCGTAACCGAGGGGTTCGTGTGAGCTGGGCTGCGAAGGGATGCCTCTTCCTGGCCGGGGTGCTCGCGCTGGCGGCGCTTGCGTGGATGGCCCTGCTTCCGTGGGCCGTGGAGCGCGAGCTGCGGGCCGTCACCGGCTTCGACGTCCATGTCGCGGTGCTGACCGCGAACCCTTTCACGGGCCGCGTGGTGGTGCGCGGCCTGACCGCGAACAACCCTCCCGGATACCCGGTGCCCGACTTTGTCCAGCTGCGCGAGCTTGGCGCGGAGGTAAGGGTGTTCTCGTGGGCGTTCTCGGACCGTATCATCATCGACAGCCTCGACCTCGACGTGGGGAAGATAGAGCTCGTGCGGAGGAGCGACGGCACGATCAACGGGGGCGAGTTCATGGCCGGGTTCACCCGCCGCGGCGCCGCGCCGGCGGGGCAGGCGCCCGCCAAGCCCATCAGGTACCTCGTCAGGAAGCTGCACCTGCGCGTCGACCAGCTTGTCGTCGCCGACTATTCGGGGGCGGCCCCGGACGAGAAGTCCTACCGGCTGGACATCAACCAGACCTACTCGAACGTGACCGATCCGCGCGACCTCCTGGTCCCCGGGGTCGTGCGGAGCCTGCGCGACTTCGGCCTTCGCCAGGACTTTTCGCGGCTGCTTCCCGGCGACTTCGGCAGCGCCCTGGGCGCCGCGGTAGGCGGCGCCGCGCACCTTGGGACTAAGGTCGAGGACGCCGGGAAGAAGGCCAAGGATTACCTGAAGGGGCTGTTCGACAAACTTGAACAATCGCCGAAGCAGTAGTTGAATGACGGTCTTTGCAATGAGCAGTTCGCACACCAAGGAATCCAAGGAGGGACCGGCGCCCGAGCCGCAGAAGGGCGCGCCGGCGGAGGCCGACCCGCTTGCGGCGGCGAGGAAGGAGGCTGCGGAGAACCGCGACCGCTACCTGCGCGCCGCGGCCGACCTCGAGAACTTCCGCCGCAGGGCGGCGCGCGAGAAGGAGGAGCTCAGGCTCTTCTCCACGTCCCGGCTCCTCGAGGACCTCCTGCCCGCGCTGGACAACCTGGCCCTCGCGCTCGCCTCCGCGAGGCAGCCGAATGCCGAGCTTGGCGGCCTCGTGGGCGGCATGGAGCTCCTGCAGCAGCAGCTCAGGGCTGCGCTCGCCGCGCACGGGCTAACCGAGATCAACCCGGTCGGCGAACCCTTCGACCCGCACAAGCACGAGGCGATCTCCCACCAGCCCAGCCCGGACGCGCCGGCCGAGCGCGTCCTCAACGTCGTGCGCACGGGCTACGTCCTCAACGGGCGGCTTCTGCGCCCTGCCTCCGTCGTCGTGTCAAGCGGCCAACCGACCAAGGGGGAGGCGGGCTAAAGCATGGCCAAAGAGGATTATTACGACCTCCTTGGCGTCGCCAGGACCGCGACCGAGGACGAGCTCAAGAAGGCGTATCGCAAGAAGGCCGTCCAGTACCATCCCGACAAGAACCCCGGCAACAAGGAGGCCGAGGAGATGTTCAAGAAGGTCTCGGAGGCCTACGAGGCGCTCAAGGACCCCGACAAGCGGGCTGCGTACGACCGCTTCGGGCACGCCGCTTTCCAGGCGGCGGGCGCGCGCGGCGCGGCGGGCTTCCACGACCCGTTTGACATCTTCCGCGAGGTCTTTGGGCAGGGCGTCGGGGGCGGCGGGATCTTTGACGAGATGTTCGGCGGCGGCGGGCGCGACAGCGGCCGCGACGGCTCGGACCTCCGCTACGACCTGGAAATCACGCTGGAGGAGGCCGCGCGCGGCCTCGAGAGGGAGATCTCGTTCCGCAAGCTGGTCGGCTGCGAGCACTGCCACGGCACCGGGGCGGAGCCGGGTTCCAAGCGCGCGACGTGTCCGACCTGCAGGGGCGCCGGCCAGGTCCGCCGCTCGGGCGGGATCATCGTCTTCACGCAGACCTGCCCGACCTGCGGGGGCGCGGGCGTGAGGATCGACAGGCCGTGCCCGGTGTGCCGCGGCGACGGCCGGACCGCAAAGACGACGAAGCTCAACGTCCGGATCCCGCCGGGGGTCGAGACCGGCTCCCGTCTGCGGTCCGCCGGAAACGGCGAGGCGGCCGCGGCCGGCGGGAGGCCGGGTGACCTCTACATCGTGCTCACGGTCAAGGAGCACGAGCTCTTCGAGCGCCAGGGCGACGACCTGTTCTGCGAGATCCCGATCAAGTTCACGCTGGCGACGCTCGGCGGGTCGATCGAGGTGCCGACGCTGTCGGGCAAGGCAAGCCTCAAGATTCCTGCGGGGACGCAGAGCGGGACGACATTCCGGCTGCGCGACCGCGGCATGCCGTCGCTGCGCGGGGGGCGCCACGGGGACCAGCTCGTCCGGGTCCACGTGGAGGTGCCGACGTCGCTCGGCGCGGAACAGCGGAAGATACTCGAGGACTTCGCGCGCGTGAGCGGCGACGCGCACGAGCCGATGTCGCGCAAGTTCTTCGAGAAGGCGAAGAAGTTCTTCTGAGATGCCCGCGCCCTTCCGCATGCCCGCAAATCCTAGGCTCTTGTCGCTCAAGAGGGCGGTCGCTGTCCGAAAGCGGCTCGCCCGCAACGGCGGCACTTTCGTCCTCACCAACGGCGTCTTTGACCTCATCCACCCCGGCCACGCGTCATATCTTGAGGCCGCGCGCCGGCTCGCCGGGGGCAGGGGCAGGCTCTTCGTCGCGCTCAATTCCGACCAGAGCACCCGGAGGCTGAAGGGCCCGCTCCGGCCCCTTATGGACGAGCGGTCGAGGGCGTACACTCTTGCCCAGCTGCGTTCCGTCGACGGGATCGTGATCTTCAGGGGCAGGCGGCTCGCGCGGGAGATCGCGGCGCTCAGGCCCGACGTGTACTGCAAGGCGGGAGACTACACGCTCGCCAAGCTCGACCCCTCGGAACGGGCTGCGCTCGAGGAGGCCGGCTCGAGGATCGTCTTCCTGCCGTTCCTGCGCGGATTCAGCACGACGGGGCTCGTCCGGCGGATCAGGGCCGCGGGATCGGTCTGACTGGGCGCATGCGCGTGGTGATCCTCGGCTCGGGACGCGGCTCCAACGCCGAGGCCATCCTGCTCGCCCAGCGGGCCGGCCGGCTTGGCGCCGCGCGTGTCGCCGCGGTCTTCTCGGACGTGGCCGGCTCCGGCATCCTCGGCCTGGGCGCGCGCTTCGGGGTGGAGTCGAGCTACGTCGACCCCGCGCCGTTCAGGACAAAACTCGAGGGGGAGGGCGAGGCCAGGTTCATCGCGGCCGTGTCGGGCGCGAGGCCCGACCTGGTCGTGCTCGCTGGCTTCATGCGCGTCCTCAAGGCAGGCTTCCTGGGCGCCTTCGCCGGCCGGATCATCAACCTGCATCCGAGCCTGCTTCCCAGCTTTCCAGGGCTCGACGCCATCGGTCAGGCGTGGCGCAGGGGCGTCCGGGTCACGGGCTGCACCGTCCACTACGTGACGGCCGATGTCGACGGCGGCCAGATCATCGACCAGGCCGCGGTGAGGGTCGAGGCGGGCGAGACCCTTGAGTCGCTCGAGGCCCGGGTCCACGCGGCCGAGCACGCCCTCTTGCCCGATGTGATCGCGCGGCTGAGCGCCGCGCGGCCGCCCGGCTGACGCTATGGTGCTCTGGGAGATCAGGGCTGAGATCCCGGCCGACGCCGCCGAGGGCGCCGAGCTCGCTCTGCTCGAATCGGGCTTTGGCGGGTGGACCCTCGTCGAGGACGCGGTCGCGCGCCGGGCCTGGGTCGCGGGGGTCTTCCCGGGCGAGGCCGAGGCCGAGTCGCTCTGGGCGGCGCTTCGCCCGAACCTGCCGGCGAGGCCCCTTCGCGAGCCGCGCCCGCGCAGGCTGCCGGACGCGGACTGGGCGTTCAGCTACCGGGAGCACTTCAAGGCCTGGAAATTCGGCAGGCTGCACTGGGTCCCGCTGTGGGAGAGGGACTCGTTTCGCCTTCCCGCAGGGCATTCGGCGCTCTGGCTCGACCCGGGGCTGGCGTTCGGCACGGGCAACCACGAGACGACGCGCCTCTGCATCGAGCGGCTGGTCGAGTTCGAGGCCGGCCTGGCCGGCGGGCCGGCCCGCGCGGCGGACGTCCGCGTGGTAGACGCGGGCTGCGGTTCGGGGATCCTGGCCCTTTCCGCGGCCCTTCTCGGATTCCGCGACGTGTCGGGCTTCGACGTCGACCCGGACGCCGTGCGCGTCAGCCGCGACAACGCCGAGCTAAACGGCCTCTCGGGCAGGGTCCGGTTCTCGGCGGCCGCCCTGCCCGGCGGGCTCGGCGGCCCCGGGGCAGGGCTCGTGCTTGCGAACATCCAGGCCGACGTCCTGCTCCGGCACGCCCGGGCGCTCGCCGCGGCGGTGGCGCCGGGCGGTCTCCTCGAGATGAGCGGAATCCTAGCGGCCGAGATCGGGGCGATCCGGGCGGCCTTCGCCGAAGCGGCGCCGGGCTGGGCGTTCGACTCGAGGGTCCTTGGCGAGTGGTGCGACGCCTGCCTGCGCCGTCCCTCCGGGGCGCCCGTCAGGAGAAGAGGTCGGGGGTCGTCCGGGTGAGGAACTCCTCCATGTAGGCCGTCGTGGCCTTGCCCTCGATGAAGAGGGGGTCGGCCATGATGGCCTTGTGGAGGGGGATCGTCGTCTTTATGCCCCGGATCAGGTACTCGCTCAGCGCCCTGTAGGCCCTCTCGAGGGCGGCCTTGCGCGTGTCGCCGGAGCAGATGAGCTTCCCGATCATCGAGTCGTAGTAGGGGGGGACGACGTATCCGCTGTAGACGTGGCTGTCGACCCGGACACCCGGCCCGCCGGGCGGGTAGTAGAGGCCGACCGTCCCCGGGCAGGGCGCAAAGTTGCACGCCGGGTCCTCCGCGTTGATCCGGCACTCGATCGCATGGCGCTTGAACGCGACATCGCTTTGGTCGATCTCAAGCTCGTCGCCGTTGGCGATGCTGATCTGCTGCTTGATCAGGTCTATGCCGGTCACCTCCTCGGTGACGGGATGCTCCACCTGGATGCGCGTGTTCATCTCGATGAAGTAGAAGTTGCCCTTGGGATCCACAATGAACTCGATCGTGCCCGCGTTCTCGTACTCGGCCGCCTCGGCGGCGCGGACCGCGGCCTTTCCCATCTTCTTGCGCAGGTCGGGCGTGAAGAACGGAGACGGGGCCTCCTCGATGAGCTTCTGGTGGCGGCGCTGGACCGAGCAGTCCCTTTCGCCGAGGTGGATCACCTTGCCATGGCTGTCCGCGAGGATCTGGAACTCGATGTGGCGGGGCCTCTCGATGAAGCGCTCCAGGTACACCCTGCCGTCGCCGAACGCCTTTTCGGCCTCGTTCCTTGCGACGTGGTACTCCTTGGCGAACGAGACGTCGTTGTGGGCGATGCGCATCCCGCGGCCGCCGCCGCCCGCGACGGCCTTGATGATGATCGGGTAGCCAATCTTGCGCGCGATCTTCACGGCCTCGCCCTCGGACTCGACCGGGCCGTCGCTCCCGGGCACGGTGCTGACGTGAGCCTTCCTAACGGTCTCTTTTGCGACAGCCTTGTCTCCCATCAGCTTGATGGATTTGGACTTGGGGCCGATGAACTTGATGTTACAGGACTCGCATTGCTCGGCGAACTTCGCGTTCTCCGACAGGAATCCATATCCGGGATGGATGGCGTCGACGTCCGCGATCTCGGCGGCGCTGATGATCCGGTCCGCCCTGAGGTAGCTGTCGGCGCTACGGGGCCCCCCGATGCATATCGCCTCGTCCGCGAGCTGCACGTGGAGCGACTGGACGTCCGCCTCGGAGTACACCGCGAGCGTCTTGATGCCCATCTCGCGGCACGCGCGGACGATTCGAAGGGCGATTTCACCGCGGTTGGCGATGAGAATTTTTTGGATCATCGGGTCGACGATTGACCGACCGATTCAGGCCTGGGCGCACCCCGGTCCGGCAATCGACGGCGGTAGAACGCGTCGGTCAATTCTGCCTCAACTTGAAGAGCCGCTGGCCGTATTCGACCGGCTGACCGTTCTCGACAAGGATCTCGACGACGGTGCCCTTGGTTTCGGCTTGGATTTCGTTCATGATCTTCATCGCCTCGATGATGCAGACCAAGGAGTTATCCTCGATCTTCGAGCCGACGTCCACGAACGGCTTACTCTCCGGCGAAGGGGCCCTGTAGAACGTGCCCACCATGGGGGACTTGACGAAGCTGATCCCTGGCTCCTCGGCCGGAGCCGGCGCCGCCGCGGTGGAGGCCTGGATCGGGGCCGGCACCGGCATTGGGGGCACCGAGTTGTAATCCACCGGGGCGAACGGGGGATTCGACCCCTTTCCTGTGGAAACAATTGGAAGGCCGTTCGAACCGCGCCGGATCTTAAGCTTGAAACCCTCCTCCTCGACCGCGAACTCGGTGAGTTCCGAGCGCTTCATCAGGTCGATGATCTGCTTGATTTGTTTAAGGTCCAAAAAAGGCCTTTGTTGAAAATGCTGGACGCATTGTGGGTTAGTAGGATTGGACGTTCCAGCGTTCAAAACGAGCAAGGTCAACAACCATCTTTCATTCAAAAGCCATGTATTTGCATCAATGTGTTTTTCGGCCTTTTTGCTAGGAAAACGCCTATTTTTTCGCGAATTTCGCGCGATTTTCCCTGTCTTTCTAGTCCAATTAATATGCCGTCATTGGCGACTTTCGGCCGGTTTGCGGACGCCTGAAGACGGCCGACCGCCGTTCTGGCAGCGGCATCATTGATCGAGCATCCCGGCATTTCGCCCGCCGCGCCTCCTCATCCGGTCCCGATTGCATCGGGCCCATAGTCTGCCCGCTTTCCGGCCCAGTTTAGGAAGAAATGCTCGTGCGGGAGCCGGCTGCCCCAAGTGCGAGCCGCCAGGCGGCAGGCGGAGCCAGCCGCCGAAGTTGACCCGGGTGCGCGGGCGGGGCCCGGCGCCCCTCACGGCCTAGGATGGGCAGGACTTCCCGTCGAACCAGGTTCCTTCCACGTATGTCGTGTTGGGAAGGTCCGGCACCCCGAACTTGTTGTGCTGGAGCTGACCGGCGAGCAGCTCCACGGCCACCGCACCAACGACCCGGTGGTTCTGGCGCATGCCGGCCGCCTGGCCCGTGAAGTCCTCGAGAAAGACGTCCACAAACGCCACGTCCCAGGGCACCCTAAAACCTTGCGCGCGGCGGGTATTGTCGAGGAATAGACGGTTTTTCACTCCGACCCCGTATCCCCAACGTCCCTATGGCGTCTCGCTGCGTGCAGCCCCCCGAGATTCTTCGCGCCGTCCGCGGGGAGTCGCCATAGAGCCTCAAGAGCAACAATGCCCGCATCCATGGCTAGGACCTCCGCCAAACACGCCCCCAGGGTTCCCGCCCCCTACCTCGATCCCAGCTTGCCGGTGCCGCAGCGGGTGGACGACCTCCTCTCCCGGCTCTCGCTCCTCGAGAAGGTGAACCAGATGCTTCACGAGAACCGCCCCGTCGACCGGCTGGGAGTGCCGGCCTATAATTGGTGGAGCGAGGCCTGCCACGGCGTCGGCCGCAACGGGCGCGCGACCGTCTTCCCGCAGGTCATCGGCCTCGGCGCGACTTGGAACCGCGCCCTCGTCGAGCGGATCGCCACCGTCATCTCGGACGAGGCGCGCGCCAAGCACCACGCCGCGGCCGCCGCTGGGCGGCGCGGGCAATACCAGGGGCTCACCTTCTGGACGCCCAACGTGAACATCTTCCGCGACCCGCGCTGGGGCCGCGGCCAGGAGACCTTCGGCGAGGACCCCTTCCTGACCGGCGTCCTCGGATCGGCAATGGTGCGCGGCCTCCAGGGCGACGGCGCCCGCTACCTGAAGACGGCCGCCTGCGCGAAGCACTTCGCCGTCCACAGCGGACCGGAACAGGGGCGCCACTCCTTCGACGCCCGCCCGTCCCTGAAGGACCTCCACGAGACCTACCTGCCCGCCTTCGAGGCGCTGGTCCGGTGCGGCGTCGAGGCCGTCATGGGCGCCTACAACCGCACCCTCGGCGAACCCTGCTGCGCCAGCCGCTACCTGCTCGGCGATATCCTGCGCGGCCGCTGGGGCTTCAAGGGCCACGTGGTGAGCGATTGCGGCGCGATAGACGACATCCACAGGCACCACCATGTCACGGCCGATGCGGCCGCCTCCGCGGCCCTGGCCGTGCGCAACGGCTGCGACCTCAACTGTGGCTGCACCTACAGCGACCTAATGCTGGCGGTCGGTGCCGGACAGATCACCGAGGCGGAGATCGACACGTCCGTGCGCCGGCTGCTGACGGCGAAATTCCGGCTCGGGCTTCTCGACCCGCAGGAGGGGGTGCCGTGGTCCGGCCTTTCAACGGAAATCCTCGACTGCGCGGCGCACCGGGAGCTGGCCCGCGCCGCGGCGGCCGAGTCCATCGTCCTGCTAAAGAACAACGGCGTGCTGCCGCTTCGGACCGACCCGGAGAGCATCCTGGTGACCGGCCCGACGGCCGCCAATGTCACCGCCCTGATCGGAAACTACTACGGCTTCTCCCCGCGGCTCGTCACCATCGCGGAGGGCATCCTCGGCAGCGTCGCCGAGGGCTGCCGCGCCGTCTACCGCACGGGCTGCCCGCTCGATGGCGCGATGGCCCCGGGCGTCAACTACACCCACCCGACCGCGGCCGAGACCGAGCTCACGATCGCCGTCGTCGGCCTCGACCCCTCCCTCGAGGGCGAGGAGGGCGACGCCAATGCCTCCGCGGACGGCGGCGACCGTGAAAGCATCGAGCTGCCGAGGGTGCAGCGCGACTTCCTCCTCGAGCTGCGCAAGCACGCGCGGAAGCTCGTCGTCGTGGTCACCGGAGGGTCGGCCATCGCCATTCCCGAGATCCACGAGGCCGCCGACGCCATCATCCAGGTCTGGTACCCGGGCTGCGAGGGCGGCAACGCGGTCGCCGACGTGCTCTTCGGCCGCGCCTCGCCCGCGGGCAAGCTGCCGGTCACCGTCCCGCGCCGCACGGCGGACCTCCCCGCGTTCACCGATTACGGCATGCGCGGCCGCACCTACCGGTTCGCCGAGATCGAGCCATTGTATCCCTTCGGATTCGGCCTGACGTACAGCCGGCTGGCCTACGGCCCGTTCGCAGCCAGCGCACGCAAGCTGGACGCCTCCGGGCAGGTCGCGGTGCGCGCCACCGTGGCCAACGAGGGCGCGTTCGCCGTCGCCGAGGCGGTCCAGTGCTACGTCGTGCCGCCGCGCGACTGGCCGGATGCCCCCCGCTCGACCCTCGTCGACTTCCAGAAGGTCCCGCTGGCCCCGGGTGAGTCCCGGACCGTGGAGTTCACGCTGCCGGCCGCGGCCTTCGCGCAAACCGATGCGGACGGCCGCAAGGTCCATCACCCGGGCCGGTACGGCGTGGTCATCGGTTCCGCCTCGCCCGGGCAGCGCGCCCAGGCGCTGGGAGCCCCCGCCCCGGCCGAAGGCACCCTGACGCTCGTGTGACCGCCGGGCGCCACCCCCGTGAACGTCCTCGTCCCGAGACGGATCCGAGTGTCCGCCCCGCGCGGCGCGCGCGGTCCCAAGCGGGCCGCCGGCCGCTCCGGCCGTGCCGATTCCGCCTCGAAGGCGGAGCCGGCCGGCGCCAAGGTTCGGATCGAGCTCGCCTGATGCCCCCTCTCTCCACCCCATGACCGCCCCCGCCGACCGCCTGTCCTTCGTCGAGAAGGCCGGCTACAGCGCCGCCGACGCTGCCGCGAACTTCGTCTTCATGACGATGATCCTGTTCCAGCTCAACTTCTACACGGACGTGTTCGGCCTGACGGCGGGCGCCGCGGCCGCGATCCTCCTCTGGCCGCGGCTCTGGGACGCGGTCTTCGACCCCATCATGGGCGTGCTGGCGGACCGCACCGAGACCCGCTGGGGGAAATTCCGGCCCTGGGTCCTCTGGACGGCGGCGCCGTGGTGCGCCGTCATGATCCTGGCCTATACTACGCCCCGGGGTTGGAGCGCGGCTGCCCTCTTGGCCTACGCCGGCGTCACCAACACCCTGCTGATGACGCTCTACTCCATGAACAACATGCCGTACTCCGCGCTCGGCGGCGTGATGACGGCGGACCTGACGGAGCGCGCGAGGCTCAATTCCTACCGTTTCATCGCGGTGAACGTGGCGCAGTTCGTCGTCGGCGGATTCACGCTGCCGCTCGTGGCCAAGTTCGCGGTCGGCCATGACCGGCGGTACGGCTGGCAGATGACCATGGCGATCTGGGCGGCCCTGTGCCTCGTGCTCTTCCTGATCACCTTCGGCACGACCCGCGAGCGCGTCCGGCCCGTGGCCGCCACACCATCCTCGCCGAAGGAGGACTTCGGCAATCTCGTCCGCAACCGGCCGTGGCTCGTCATGATGGGCATGACCTTCGTGCATTTCGGCATCCTGTCCTTCCGCGGCGGCGCGCTCTACAACTACTACCATCACTACGCCGACAAGGGGGCCATGTTCGGCGTGCTCGAGAGGCTCGGACTGACCACAGCCCCGCCGGCTGCCGGCGCCCCCGCCCCCGGGGGTTTTCTCGAGACGCTCGGCTGCATCGTGCACGGCACGCGCACCGAGCTTGCCGCGTCCAACGTCGCCGACGTCTTCAACAGCATCATCAACATGCTCGGGACCACGACGACCGTCATCGTGCTGGTGCTCTCGCCCGCGCTGGCGCGCCGCTTCGGCAAGAAGGCGGTGGCCGTCGCGGGCTTCGGCCTCTCGGCGGTGGCCGCCGCGGTCTTCTACACGCTGGCCCCGGCCAACGTGGGCGGCATGATCGCCATGACGATCCTCGGCTCCGTCGTCTACGCGCCCACGATCCCGCTCATCTGGGCCATTTTCGCCGACGTCGCCGACTACTCCGAGTGGCAGACGGGCCGGAGGTTCACCGGGATGGTCTTCGCCACGGTCGGCTTCGCGCTCAAGGCCGGCCTCGCCGTCGGCTCCGCCTCCTTCCTCTGGATCATGTCGTGGCTCTACGGCTACGAAACCCGGGCGCCCGCGGCCGCGGCGGCAGTCGCGGGGTACCGCGCGTGCGGCGGGCTCGTCGTCGGGCTGCTCTTCGCCGTGTGCACGGTCCTGCTGATCGTCTACCCCCTCGGCCGCGACCGCACGATCCGGATGTCCGAGGAGCTCGAGGGCCGCCGCAGGGCCGCCCTCGCCGCCCCGGCGGCGTGATCCCGGCCCCGGGGCCGGATGCGGCTGTATTGTTTGTCTAAATACGGCGCCGCGGCGGCCCGCCGGGCGCGCATTCCATCGCATTTTCGCCCCTTCTTTTATGAGGTATTAGAGGGTAAAAACTAACAAGTAAGGCGCTGATGAATAAGTTTTTATGTTATGGCTGGATTTGGGCTACAGAAAGGTCTTGAAGCGGGTCCGCAACAGCTCATGTTCCGCAATTCCCTTAGGTTCTTGGGCCGCCGACGAAAGCCGGATGGTGAGACGAACCGAGGCCCGCAAGCAGCTGTTCCCCCGGCCGGCATTTATCGAGGTTTCTCGAATAGGTGTTGACGGGAGAAACGCAGAAGTTCTTGCTGGAAATCTTTCCCCTTTGGGGAAGCTCTTTGAAATTTACTTTGTGCGATTGATTGGGACCCCCAATCAAAAATCAAAATGGATGCCGGCTCCGGTCGGCATCAAGTTAGTAGTTCAAAAGAATCACTAGGTTTGAACTCTCTTTCGGAGAGTTTGATCCTGGCTCAGAATGAAC
>CAZCAJ010000062.1:0-20549 GCA_964496645.1 uncultured Opitutaceae bacterium | reverse complement strand
GGTGATTTTCCTTTACGCATATCAACATTTCGCGATGCGTTGATATGTGTTGGCAGCCGACCGCCCCGTTTCCGAGCTCTTTGCGCAGCGACGCCCGCTGCGGTCCTTCGAGTTTTTCCCGCCGAAGGACGATGCGGGGGTCGAGGCGCTCAGGCAGACGGCGGCCGCGTTGAAGCCGGCTTGCCCCGACTTCGTCTCGGTCACATACGGCGCCGGCGGCAGCACCCGCCAGCGGACGGCCCAGGTGAGCGCGCTGCTCAAGGCCGATTTCGGCTACACGGTCGTTCCCCACCTCACGTGCGTGGGCCACTCCCGGGCGGAGCTCAACGAGATCGCCGACAGGATCCACGGCGACGGCTTCCGCAACATCATGGCCCTGCGCGGCGACCCCCCCAAGGGGAGTGCGGTCTTCGCGGCCGCCGCCGACGGGCTGCGCCACGCGAACGAGCTCGTGAGCCTGCTCAAGGCGCGCCATCCGGATTTCTGCCTCGGCGCGGCAGGCTATCCGGAGAAGCACCCGGAGGCGCCGACGGAGGAGGAGGACCTGGCCAACCTGAAGCGCAAGGTTGACGCCGGCGCGGCCTTTGTAACGACCCAGCTCTTCTTCGACAACGAGGTGTACTACCGGTTTGTCGAGCGCTGCGGGAGGGCGGGGATCTCGGTCCCCATCGTGCCGGGCCTCATGCCCGTGCTTTCCCTAAAACAGATCCGGCGCTTCACGTCGATGTGCGGGGCCTCGCTCCCGGCGATCCTTGTCCGCAGGCTCGAGGCGGCCGGCGAGGCCCCCGAGATCCTCGAGAGTGTCGGGATCGACTGGGCCCTGACGCAGATCCGCGACCTCGTCGTCCGCGGCGCCCCGGGCTACCACCTCTACATCCTGAACCGCGCAAAGAGCGCGCTAGCCCTCGCCGCGGGGCTCGCGGCGTAGCCGTGCCGCGGGCTCAGCCCCCGGCGAGCACCGGCCTGAAGCCCGCCTCGCCGAGAATCCGGCAAACCGCCTCGCGCTGGTCCCCCTGGATCTCGATTCGGCCGTCCTTGACCGTCCCGCCGCACCCGCAGGCCGCGCGCATGCTCTTGAGGAGGCGTTCCTTCTCGGGAAGGCCTATGCCGACAAATCCGGAGGCCACCGTGACGGTCTTTCCCGCCCGTCCCCCGACCTCGCGGGTGACGTCGACGCGCCCCCTGTTCCTCGCCGCGGGAGCCGGCCCGGCCGGGCCCGCGGGGGCCGGAGCGGGGCCGCGCGGAAGGCCGGCGCCCCCGAGCGCGCCGAACGGATTGTGCACCAGGTCCCTGCCCCCGTCCGTCGGTATCGGGTCGGCCACGCTCAGGTTCCCCCGCACGATCCCGCCGGGATGTCGGGGGCGCCGCCGAGGAACATCAGCGCCTTCGCGTAGCTTCGGCGCTCCAGGAAATGGACAAGCTGGGGATGGAGCGCGCCGCGGCCCTGTTCTAGGTACCCGTCCAGGGCGCCCATGGCGCTGGCCACGGCGCCGCCGTCGGCGCGCCTTATTGCGTCCAAGAGGCCGATAAGTGACTCCCTGATCCTGTCTTCCATTGCGGTCGCGAGAACACACACTAATGCCGAAGCGGCGCTTGTGAAGCGCGATTGCAACCGGCCCCGCGGGCATCCCCGCGCGCTTGAGTTCGGGAGGGTCGCGTGCAGATTGTCGCCGGACCCGGAACTGCCCGAGAGGGCGCGCCCCGGGGCGCCGGCACATTTCAGCATGAATCCAACGACCCTGCCCACCCGAGCCAACGCCGACGTCATCGAGGCGATGTACCGGCTCTGGCTCGACAACCCGGACGGCGTCGACCCGACGTGGAGGGCGTTCTTCCAGGGCTTCTCGCTCGGCACCAACGGCGCCCAGATGGGCGGCGCCCTCGAGGGTCACGACAGCGCGGCGATCATCGACAGCCTCAAGCAGTCGCACGTCCACTACCTCGTGGCGGCCTACAGGGCGATCGGCCACCTGCAGGCCCACCTCGATCCGCTGAGCGGCCCGCCGCCCCCCGTCCCGAAGCTCGACCTCGGGCTATTCCAGCTCGGCAAGGCTGACCTCGACGTCTCATTCGACGTCGGCACCTACCTGGGCGGGGGGCAGATGAAGCTCAGGGACGTCATCAAGTCGCTCGAGAGGACCTACTGCGGGCATGTCGGCGTCGAGTACGCCCACATCCAGGACCAGGACTGCAGGCTCTGGCTGCAGGAGCGCATCGAGTCCACGAGCCTCCAGCCGGCCTTCACGCGGGCCCAGAAGGTGAGGATACTGCGGCGCGTGCACAAGGCGGAGCTCTTCGAGAAGTTCCTGCACACGAAGTACGTCGGCCAGAAGCGCTTCTCGCTCGAGGGGGGCGAGACGATCATCGCGGCGCTCGACGCGGTCATCGACCACTGCCCGGGGGCCGGCGTCGAGGAGATCAACATGGGCATGGCGCACCGCGGCAGGCTCAACGTGCTGGCCAGCGTGATGCGCAAGTCGTTCGACCAGCTCTTCGAGCAGTTCTCCGAGAACTACATCCCCGACACGGTCGAGGGCGACGGCGACGTCAAGTACCACCTCGGCTACGAGTCGGTCCTGACCACGACGTCCGGCAGGAAGGTCGAGGTGCGCCTCGCGCCGAACCCGTCCCACCTGGAGATCATCGACCCGGTCGTCGAGGGCAAGACCCGCGCCCGCCAGCGCATCCGCGGCGACTCCGAGGAGCGCAGGCGGGTCATGGCGCTGCTGGTCCACGGAGACGCCGCCCTGGCCGGCCAGGGGATCGTCGCCGAGACCCTGAACTTCTCCCAGCTGCCCGGCTACCAGACGGGCGGCACCGTCCACTTCGTCATCAACAACCAGATCGGGTTCACGACCGAGCCCCGCGACGCGCGCTCGACCCGGTACTGCACCGACGTGGCCAAGATGATCGAGGCGCCCATCTTCCACGTGAACGGCGACGACCCCGAGGCGGTGTGCATGGTCGCGCAGCTCGCGCTCGACTTCCGCGTCCGCTGGAAGCGCGACGTCTTCGTCGACATGTACTGCTTCCGCAGGCGCGGCCACAACGAGACCGACGAGCCGTCGTTCACGCAGCCCCTGCTCTACAAGAGGATCGCCGGCCACCCGCTGGTCTCCGCCATCTACGCGGACAAGCTCGTCGCCGAGGGCACCATCACGGCCGGCGAGGGCGACGCCATCAAGGCGGAGTATTCGTCGGCCCTGGAGGAGAGCCTCGCCAAGGCGAAGGCGCGGGAGGCGAGCAGCGGCGCGAGGCGGTCCAGGCCCGCCAACCCGTTCAAGGGCTCGACCGCCGAGTTCCAGCCCGACTACCACCACACGCCCGTCCAGACCGGCGTCCCGGAGGGCGAGATGGGGCGGATCGTCCGCGGCCTCACCACCCTGCCCGCGGGCTTCAACGCCAATCCCAAGATCAGGCGGCTTCTCGACGGCCGGGCCCAGGCCCACGGGGACGGCGGCCCGGTGGACTGGGGCTTCGCGGAGGCCCTCGCCTTCGGGTCCCTCCTCGTCGAGGGAACGCCGGTGCGCCTGAGCGGCCAGGACACCGAGCGGGGGACCTTCAGCCACAGGCACGCGGTCCTTGCCGACAGCGAGACCGGCGAGACCTACACGCCCCTGAAGAACCTCGACCCGAAGCAGGCCCGCTTCTGCGTCTACAACTCCCTGCTGTCGGAGGCGGCGGTCCTCGGCTTCGACTTCGGCTACTCGCTCGACTATCCGGACCTGCTCTGCCTCTGGGAGGCCCAGTTCGGCGACTTCGCCAACGGCGCCCAGGTCGTGATCGACCAGTTCATCGCGAGCGGCGAGTCGAAGTGGCAGAAGACGTGCGGCATCGTCCTGCTCCTCCCCCACGGCTACGAGGGCCAGGGCCCCGAGCACTCGTCCGCCCGCCTCGAGCGCTTCCTGCAGGCGTGCGCCGAGGACAACATCGAGGTGGTGAACGCGACGACGCCGGCCCAGTACTTCCACCTCCTCCGCCGCCAGGTGAGGCGCAATTTCCGCCAGCCCCTGGTCGTCATGTCCCCCAAGTCGCTCCTTCGCCACCCCGCGGCGGTCTCGAGGATCGGCGAGCTCACGGCGGGAGGCTTCCAGGAGATCCTTGAGGAGCCCGCCCCGCCGGCGCGCCCGGCCCGCCTGATCCTCTGCTCGGGAAAGGTGTTCTACGACCTGTGCGAGTACCGCGAGCGCAACGCGGTCCAGGACACGGCGATCATCAGGGTCGAGCAGCTCTACCCGCTGCACGGCGCGCGCATCGCCGAGATCGCGGCGAGGTCCCCCCAGGCGAGGATCGTCTGGTGCCAGGAGGAATCGCAGAACATGGGCGCGTGGTCCTGGATCGCCCCGCAGCTTGAGCGGCTCTTCGGCAGGGCCCCCGCCTACGCGGGCCGGGACGCCTCCGCCTCCCCTGCCGTGGGCTCGCTCGCCCTCCACAAGCTCGAACTCGCCAGCCTGCTCAAGGACGCGTACACACTCTGACCATGCCAATCGAGGTCAGGATACCTCCCATGGGGGAGTCCATAAGCACGGGCATACTCGCCAAGTGGCACGTGAGGGACGGCGACTTGGTGCGGAGGGACCAGCCCCTCTTCGAGCTCGAGACGGACAAGATCACCTCCGAGGCGTCCGCCGAGGCGTCGGGTGTCATCGCTCTCAGGGTCGCGGAGGGGGCCGAGGTGAGGATCGGCCAGGTCGTGGCCTCGATCGAGCCGGGGGCCGGCCCCTCCCCAAGGGCCGCGGCGGCCCCGGAGGCCCCCCCGGCGCCGGAGCCAAGGGCCGTCGCGCCGGCCGCCGACGTGCTGTCGCCCGCGGTGCGCCGGCTGGCGGACGAGACCGGCATCAGCCCGGCCGCGGTTGCGGGCACGGGCAAGGGAGGGCGCGTGACAAAGGCCGACATGCTCTCGGCCGGCGAGTCGGCCGCCCCGCCCAAGGACGCGGCGCCGGGCTCCCCGGCCGAACCCGGCGCCCGCCAGACGAGGAGGAAGCTCTCCCCGCTTCGCCAGCGGATAGGCGAGCGCCTCGTCGCCGCGCAGCACGAGGCCGCCCTGCTGACGACATTCAATGAGATCGACATGGCCGCCGTCGTCGAGCTGCGCTCGAGATACCAGGAGGACTTCGTCAAGAGGAACGGGATGAAGCTTGGATTCATGCCGTTCTTCGTGAAGGCGGTCGTGCAGGCCCTGAGGGAGGTGCCGGCGATAAACGCGCAGATCGATGGCGACACGCTGGTGCAGAACCATTTCTATGACATCGGCGTGGCGGTCTCGACGGAGAACGGGCTCATGGTCCCCGTCATCCGCGACTGCGACGGCCTCGGCCTTGCCGACATCGAGAGGGCCATTTCCGACTCGGCGGCAAAGGCCCGCGACGGCAGGATAACGCTGGCCGACCTCGAGGGCGGCGTCTTCACCATCACGAACGGGGGCACCTTCGGCTCCCTCCTGTCGACGCCGATCGTCAATCCGCCCCAGAGCGCCATCCTCGGGCTCCACGCGATAAAGGACAGGCCCGTGGCCGCGGGAGGCCAGGTCGTCATCCGGCCCATGATGTACGCCGCGCTGACCTACGACCACCGCGTGGTCGACGGCCGCGAGGCCGTGACGTTCCTCGTCAAGGTGAAGCAGGAGATCGAGGACCCGTCGAGGCTCCTTCTGGGGATCTGACGGGCGCACCCGGATGGACCCCTACGACATCGCGGTCATCGGCGCGGGCCCGGGGGGCTACGTCTGCGCGTTCCGCGCCGCGCAGCTCGGCCTCAGGGTGGCGCTGATCGACCGGCGCCCCACCCTCGGAGGGACCTGCCTGAACGTGGGCTGCATCCCGAGCAAGGCCCTCCTCTACTCGACCGAGCAGCTGGTGTTCGCCCGCGACCACGCGGCCGCGCACGGAATCAGGACCGGGGCCGTCACCCCCGACATCGGGGCGCTTCTCAGGCGCAAGGACGCCGTCGTCGCCAAGCTCGTCGGGGGCGTGGCCTCGCTCGCGAAGGCCCGGAAGGTCGCCGTACTGACGGGCGAGGCGGCGTTCACGTCGCCGACGGGGCTTTCGGTCAGCGGCCCGGGCGGGTCCGTCCCCGTGGCGGCCAGGAACTTCGTCATCGCCACCGGATCGGCGCCCGCGGAGCTGCCCTTCATGAGGTTCGACGGGCGCACGGTCGTCTCGAGCGACCAGGCCATCGGTTTCGAGCGGGCGCCCTCCCCGTTCGTCGTGGTCGGCGGCGGCGCCATCGGGCTCGAGCTGGGGAGCGTCTGGGCGCGGCTCGGCAGCGACGTCACCATCGTCGAGCTCCTGCCGAAGATCATCGCGGGCTTCGACGACGACATCGTGCGCGCGTTCACCCGGCTGTTGCAGAGGCAGGGAATCAAGATCGAGGCGGGCGCGAGGGTGACCGGCCTGCGGGCCGGGGACGGCGCGGCCGCGCTCTTGGCCGAGCGGGACGGCAGGCCGCTGGAGTTCCCGGCGGAGAAGGTCCTCGTCGCGGTGGGCCGGCGGCCCTACACGGACGGGCTCGGCCTCGAGAAGGCCGGCGTCGCGCTTGACGAGGCGAGGCGGGTCAAGGTGGACGCCCGCCTGCGCACCGGCGCCCCCGGGATCTGGGCAATAGGGGACGTTGTCGCGGGGCCCATGCTCGCGCACAAGGCCGAGGAGGACGGGGCCGCGGTCGCGGAATGGATAGCCGGACGGGCGGGCCACATCAACTGGGACCTCGTGCCCGCGATCGTCTACACCGACCCGGAGGTCGCCTGCGTGGGGATGGGCGAGGACGCGGCGAGGGCGCGGTCGATGCCCGTCAACGTCGGCAAGTTCAACTTCGGCGCCAACGGGCGCGCGATCGCGAACGACTCGACCGATGGGTTCGCGAAGATCGTCGCCGACGCCCGGACCGACCGGATCCTGGGCGCGCAGATACTCGGGCGCGGCGCCGGGGAGCTCATCGCGGAGGTGGTCGCCCATATGGAATACGGCGGAAGCGCGGAGGACCTTGGCCGCACGATTCATGCCCACCCGACGCTCAGCGAGGTGCTGAAGGAGGCCGGGCTCGCGGTATCCAAAGCGGCAATCCATGCTATTTGACACGGGCGGCGGTAAGGGGGAGTCTCGCAGTGCTTGCCGAGAGCTCCCATACAAGCCAAATTGACTCCCGCTAACACGTTGTCTGCCGCCTCTATGAAGCCGACCGGTGCGGACCGGATCCATGTTGCATCGGCCCATGGACCCCGCCCGCGCGCGCCCGGCTCAGGGAGGCGGCGCCACCGAACATGAACCCAAGCGAACGCGAAGAGGCCCTGCTGAGGCGCGAGGCAGCCGCCGAGCGGCTGCATGCAAAGCTCGAGAAGGACCGGGCCGCGCTTGAGGCCGACATCTCGGCCTCGGCGGCCGCGTCCAAGGCCGCGAACACCATTTCCCGCGCGCTTGAGGCCGACGCCGCGCAGCGGCTGAAGCAGCTCGAGGCCGAGTGCGCCCAGTGGGAGGGCAAGCTCACCAGGCTGCGGGCCGAGGGGGCCGCGGCCGGGCTCGCCCAGCCGGACGCCGATCTCGCGAAGCGCGACCAGACGAGCGCCGCCGAGGCGGCCGCGCTCGAGGAGGCCCGCGCGAAGGTCGCAAGCGACCGCGCCTCGCTCGAATCCGAGCGCGCGGCGTTCGCAAACGAATGCGCGGAGAGCCAGGCCAAGCTCAAGACCGAGGCCAAGGCCCTCGCCGACCTGAGGGCCAAGCTGGCCATCATCCGCACCGAGATAGAGAGCGGCGTGAAGGCGCGCGAGGCAGAGGTGCACCGGAAGGAGGCGGGCCTGGAGGCCGAGAGGGCCAAGCTGCAGGCCCGCGCCGAGGCCCTCGCGCAGGCCGAGGCGCAGATCACAGAGCAAGGCGCAAAAATGGAGGCTCAAATGGCCGCGCTCGCCGCGAAGGAGGTCATGTTCGAGGAGCGCCACCGCCAGCTCCAGGAGAACATGAAGAATTTTGTGAAGGCATGACGCGGCCGAAGACCCCCGATTGATCGCCGAACATGCCCAAGGCGGAAGAGGTCCAGGTCATAGTCGAACTTACCCACCACACGCTGCACGCGCTGCGTGCCGTGAACGGGACGGCGGAGGCCGGCGGCGAGTGCGCCCTGGAGAACGGGCCGGCCCTGGAGGCGCTCCTAGGCGCGGTCTCGTCGACCGGAAAGGCGGACGGTGTCCAGGTCGAGTCCGTGTGGCCCGACGGCGCCGACTGGCACGTGTCGAGCGACACCGAGGCGATGCTGGACAGGGCCCCCGAGGCGCTTCGCGCGATCGCCGGCGCCGCCCAGGGCTCCTCCAAGTACGCGTTTTCCTACGCGGCGTGCAGCGCCGAAGACGGGGGCGCGATCACCCCCGACGGCACCGAAAAATGGGTCCTCGCCCACTGCCCCCGTGAGGCGCTGGCACGCGCCTGCGGCGGCGCGGCGGGTTGCAAGGTGGCCGCCCGGGGCGCGGCGCCCGCCGCCTTTGCGCAGGCCGGGGGAATCGCGCGCGCGCTTCGCGCAGCCGGCAAGGGCTGCGTCGCCCTCTGGGACCTCGGGTCGGAACGGTCGCACCTCCTGCTGGTCACCGCCGGTGGGGTCGCCGGTGCGGCCCCGTGCGCCATCGGCCTGAACACGGCCTTCGAGGCCGTGCAGACGGCCCTCAAGCTCAAGTTCCGGGGCGCCGGCGCGCGGCTCTTCTTCAACGAGGGGTACGATTTCACGGAGCCCGGGCCGAGGATCGGCGCCATCCTGGGCGCAAGCCTGAAGCAGGCGCTGGCCCTGCTGCCCCAGACCGAGACGCCCCCGGAGCTCGCCTGCGTCGGGCTGACCGGCAGGCAGGCCTGGTTCATCCGCGAGGTCGCGGCGGCGGCGGGCACGTCGGCGTGGGCCCCCGACCTAAAGTCGCTGGCCGGGTACTTCGGGCTGACGTTCGCCGACGACGCGGTGCAGGCCTCGTTCTCGCCAGCGTCGATCGGCGTCTTTGGGCTCTTGAGCCTGCGGCTCGGCGCCAAGGAGGCATGGAAGCCGGCGTGGGCAGAGGCGGAGGCTCCGGCCGCGGAGGCCCCGGTGGCGGTCGAGGAGCCCCCGCCCGTCGAGGAGCCGGCCCCCGCGCCCGCCCGGCCGAAGCCCGTCCTGACCCCCGAAGGCGGCCCCGCGCCGCCCGTCGTCCTTAAGCAGCCCAAGCAGGCCGCCGCCCCGAAGCAGGAGGCGCCAGCGCCGGAGGCGGAGCCGGCCCCGGCCGTGCCGGCCGCGCGGCCCGCGGCCCAGCCAACGCCCGCCCGGATGCCGCCCGCCCCGGCGTTCTCCCCGTCGGCGCTCGCTCCGCCGCCGGAGCCCGCCGCCGCCCATCCCGGGGCCCCGGCCGAGCCGCCGGCCTTTCCGTTTCCGGCAGCCCCAGGCACCAAGCCCGGGGCGGCCGTGGTCCCCGGCGTGCCTGGCGCGATCAGGACCTCGGTCCCTGCGGCGGCCGAACCCGCGCAGCGGGAGCTGCCCCAGCCCAAGAGCAAGGTGGGGTTCTACGTCGGGGCCATCGCGGCCGGCGCGCTCATCTTCGCCGCAATCGCGATAGCCCTCGACTACCGGATGCAGAAGATCAAGGAGAAGGACCGGGAGCAGCAGGAGGCGCTGGCCCATCACCTGGCGGAGGTGCGGGTGAAGGAGGCCCCCCTCTCAAGGAGCGAGCAGCCCGAGACGCCCGCCAGGGAGGCCGAGACCGCGCCCGTCGTGGCGCCGGCGCAGGAAGCCCCCACCGGGAAGCCGCCGGCCGGCCCAGCGCCCAGGCCAGTCATCCTCCCTGGGGCCATCTCGGTCGCAACGGTGCCGGCGGGCGCGTCCGTCTCGATCGACGGGGCGGCGCCGCTGCCGTCCCCGGTCAGGGCCGAGGGCATCGCCCCCGGCACCCACCGCGTCCGGATCGCGCTCGCCGGGCACGACCCCGTCGAGATCAGCGCGGAGGTGCGCTCGTCCAGGACGACCGATCTCGGCACGGTCAGCCTCAAGTCCTCGTTCGGAAGGCTCGAGATCACGAGCAGCCCGGACGGCCTGGCCTTCGTGGTGCACACGGCCGCCGACCCGACGGGCAAGCCCGTCTATGCCGGCCGTGCCCCCGCGAAGATAACCGACGTCGCGCACGGCGACTACCTTGTGACGTTCACCCGCCCCGGATGCCACGACCACGTGGAGAGCGCCACGGTCGCAAAGGGCGCCACGACCCCGGTCGACACCAAATACCTGGACGGCTCGCTCGAGCTCGAGAGCGACCCGTCGGGCGCGTGGGTCGACAAGGACGGCATGCGGCTCGGCTCGACGCCCCTCGTCCTGCACGACCTCACTCCCAAGGCGGCCTCGTTCGAGCTCACCCTGCCGGGTTACGACCCCACGCCGCTCTCGTGCGAGATTCCGGAGGGCCAGACCCTCAAGGTCACGGCCCACCTCCTGCGCAGGGACAGGATCTTCGAGGCGGGCGAGGTCAAGACCCTTCCGGTGAGCTACGAGTCGCCCGCGCCCGAGCTCGGCCCGAGCCAGGTCGACGCGAACGCGGAGGTCCTCCTCTCGTTCGTCGTGCAGCGCGACGGAACGGTGATCGACGTCAAGGTGGAGAAGACCACGGACGACGACATCGGCAGGCGCTGCGCCACCGCGCTCACAAAATGGAGATTCCATCCCGCGACCGCCGCGGACGACCGGACCGTGGACGTGAGGATGGAGATGCCGTTCAAGTTTCCGGCAAGCAGCAAGTAAAGGCGCGGGGCCGCGCCCCCGGGGCGGGTCTGGCAAGGGACTTGCTGAAGCGTTTGCGACGGCCTAGACAGAATCCACGTGTCGCTCCTAAACACCCCCTACGACGCAGGCGAGTTCTTCGACGAGATGTACGCCGCCGACGGAGGCGTGCGGCCCCACTACAGCCGCCTCTCCGAGCGCCTGGGATCGCTCTCGGTCGAGGAGTTCGACCGGAGGCGCGCCGCGGTCGACCTCGCCTTCCTGCGGCGGGGCGTCACCTTCACCGTCTACACCGACGCGGAGGGCACCGAGCGCATCTTTCCCTTCGACCTGATCCCGCGGATAATCCCCGCCCAAGAGTGGTCGCGCATCGAGGCCGGCCTGGTCCAGAGAATCAACGCCCTGAACCTCTTCCTCCACGACCTGTACCACGGGCAGAAGATCCTGAAGGACAAGGTCGTCCCGGCCGCGCAGGTATTCAGCGCGAAGCATTTCCGGCGCGAGTTCATGAACTTCTCGGTTCCGCGGGACATCTACGTCCACGTCTGCGGCACCGACCTGATTCGCGGCCGCGACGGGAGCTACATGGTCCTGGAGGACAACCTGCGCTGCCCGTCCGGGGTCTCGTACATGATCGAGAACCGCGCGGCGATGCGGCGCGCGTTCCCGAACCTCTTCCAGAGCTACGCCGTCCGGCCGGTCGAGGGCTACTCGGACGAACTCCTCAAGGCGCTGATCCACATCGCCCCGACCCGGGGCGACAAGCCCAGCGTGGTCCTGCTCACGCCGGGCGTCTTCAACAGCGCGTACTTCGAGCACTGCTTCCTGGCCCGGCAGATGGGGGTGCCGATCGTCGAGGGCCGCGACCTCGTCGTCCAGAACGCCAGCGTCTACATGCGCACGACCTCGGGCCTGCTGCCCGTCGACGTGATCTACCGCAGGATCGACGACGACTTCCTCGACCCCGCCGTGTTCAGGTCCGACTCGATGCTCGGGGTCCCCGGCCTGGTGGCCGCCTACCGCGCCGGGAACGTCGCCCTCGCGAACTCCATCGGGACGGGCGTCGCCGACGACAAGGTGATCTACGCGTACATCCCGAAGGTGATCAAGTACTACCTCGACCAGGACCCCATAATCCCGAGCGTAAACACCTACCTGGCGTCCGAGCCCTCGGACCGGAAGTTCATCCTCGAGAACATCGCGAGGCTGGTCGTCAAGTCCGCGAACGAGGCGGGGGGATACGGGATGCTAATCGGGCCCGCGGCCACAAAGGAGGAAATCGAGGGGTTCCGCTCGAACGTCGCGGCCAACCCGCGCAATTTCATAGCCCAGGAGCCCATCATGCTCTCGCGATCCCCGACCTGGTGCCAGCAGGGGCTCGAGGGCCGCCACATCGACCTCAGGCCCTACGTGCTGTGCGGCGAGCGGACGGTCGTGACGCCCGGCGGCCTCACAAGGGTCGCCCTCAGGAAGGGCTCGCTCGTCGTCAACTCGTCCCAGGGCGGCGGCTCCAAGGACACCTGGGTGCTCGCGGGGGACAAATGAAGCCGCCTCCGAGGAAGGACGTGCCCGCGGCCGCCAAGGTGCCGGTCCCGCGGCCCCAGGCCAACGTGATGCTCTCGCGCGTGGCCCACTCCTTGTATTGGATGAGTCGATACATCGAGCGCGCGGAGAACGTCGCGCGCCTGCTCGAGGTGAACCTCCAGTTCATCCTCGATTTCCGCGGATACGACGACGCGCACCTCAAGGAGCACTGGGGGTCGATCCTGGCCAGCTCCGGGGACGAGGAACTGTTCTACGAGCACTACGATTCCGCCGACAGCCGGGCCGTGACGGAATTCTTCGCGTTCGACCTGCGCAACCCCAACTCTATCCTCGCCTGCGTATTCGCCGCCAGGGAGAACGCCCGGATGATCCGCGACCAGATCTCGGTCGAGATGTGGGAGACGGTCAACGAGCTCTACCTGTTCCTCAAGTCCCGGAGCACGACGGACGTCTGGGCGGCGGGCCCCTACGAGTTCTTCCAGGACATAAAGCGCAACTCCCACCTCTTCCAGGGGCTCACCGACTCGACCTACTCCCGGAGCGAGGGATGGGAGTTCATCCAGTTCGGGAAGTTCGTGGAGCGCGCCAAGAAGACCACCCGCATCCTGGACGTCAAGTACCACATCCTGCTTCCGAGCGCGACGGATGTCGGCGGGGCGCTCGACACGGCGCAGTGGCAGGCCGTGCTGCGCTCGGCGAGCGCGCTCGAGGCGTACCGCCGCTTCTACGTCCGCGAAATCCTTCCGTGGAAGGTCGCCGAGTTCCTCATCTTCTCCGACTCATTCCCCCGATCGGTGCACTTCTGCGTCGCCCAGGTTGACGAGTTCCTGCGCAGGATTCTGGGGGAGTCGGGCACCCGCCCGCGGACGGAGGCGGCGCGCGCCTCGAGGCGCCTCTTGGCCGACCTCCAGTCGCTGACGATTGACGAGGTGCTCAACGACGGGCTACACGAGTTCCTCGTGGAAACCGGCGAAATCCTAGACCGCATCAGCGAAGGCGTCGTCCAGACGACGATGTTCTATCCCGCGGAGTCCTCGCAGGAGGACCAGCAGCTCCAGCAGCAGCAATGACGATCGCCGCCACAGGAACCCCAGACGGGATCCCATGCTGATCAGCCTCCTGCACCGCACCACGTTCGTCTATTCGGGCAAGGCCCTGGAGAGCTTCAACGAGGTCCGCCTGAAGCCCCTGGACGACGCAAGCCAGACCTGCCGGAGCTTCGAGCTGCGGATCGAGCCTGCAGCGCAGCCGCGCGACTACGTCGACTTCTACGGCAACACGGTGCATTTCTTCGACATAGCCGCGGAGCACAGCAGGCTCATGGTCGAGGCGGTCTCGGAGGTCGAGACGACGCCCAACGCCTCCCGGCCGCCCATTCCCGTCGTGCTCCTCGCCGAGCTCGAGGCAAGCCCGGAGCTCGAGCTCCACGCGGAGTTCCTCACCGATTCCCACTACGTCCCGCTCGACGTCGAGCTGTGGAGGGAGTCCCAGGACGCGCTGGTCGGCGGCCGCAGCGACGTGTGGTCGGACGTCCAGCAGATGTGCCGGCACATCTACAGGAACTTCGCCTACAAGCCCCGGACGACGGGGGTGGGAACGGACGCGACGGCCGCGCTGAGGCTGCGCTCGGGGGTGTGCCAGGATTTCGCCCACATCGCGCTCGGCCTTTGCCGCAGCTCCGGCATCCCGGCAAGGTACGTGAGCGGCTACTTCGTCAACTCGGTGAGGCGCACCGGCGAGGACGAGGCCTCCCATGCCTGGATAGAGGCTTTCGTGCCCGGGTACGGATGGGCGGGATTCGACCCGACCCACGACAGGCCCGCCGACGACCGCTACATCAAGGTCGCCTCGGGCCGCGACTACGCGGACATCCGGCCGGTGAGCGGCACCTACCGCGGAGGAAAGACGCGGTCGCTCAGCGTGGAGGTGCGCGTCCGCGAGGCGCAGGCCGCGGGCAACCGCTCCTAGGGGGCGCCCCCGGCGGATCGCGTCGCGGGCCGTCCCCGCCGGGTCCCCGGGGTCAGCCTAGTGAACGATCTCCTGGCTGAACGAGATGACCTTATTGTCGCGGAGCTCCACCAGGAATCGGTCGTAGGTGCTCACCGGCCCGACGGGATACGGACCGCCCCAGTAGCCGCCCCAACCCCATCCCCGGCGGCCCCAGCCGCCCCAACCGCCCCAGCCTCCCCAATACGGTCCACCGTAGAGGAAGGCACCGTCATAGAACACCGTCTCAATGTAGTGCCAGATCTGCACCTGGCCCCGTTCGTCCGTCCTCACCGTGACGCGGTTCGGTTCGCCCAGGGCCATCTTCACCGCCTCCGCGCTGAAGCCGAGGCCGACCTGGCCGGCCTTCACCATCGCCTGCTCCTGCGGGTTGAGGCGCGCGAACGCCGCCGGGTCGCCCCGGATCCGCGAGTCGACGGTGTCGCATCCGAAGAAGAGGGCCGAGCAGGCCGCGGCCGTGGAGACGAATAATACTCTGGATATTTTCATTTCGATGGGAGAAGTCTAACCGTTAAGATGCTCACCTGCGCCAGGGCGACAAACGCTATAGACGCTTCTGGCGGAGGAGCGTTTCACTGATAATGCAGAAAATTTTGATACTCTGGGACATCGACGGCACGATACTCCAATCGGGAGGCGCCGGGATGAAGGCCCTGCGCGCCGCGCTTGAGGCTGTCTTCGGCGTGTCGGGCTCGCTCGAGGGGATCGAGCTCGCCGGGCGGACGGACCCGTGGATCATGCGCCAGATCTTCTCGAGGTTCGGCATAGAGGGGACTCCGGAGAACCTGGCAAGCTATGTCGACGGCTACATCGCAGCCCTTCCCGGGACCCTTGCGACAAGCGGCGCGCGCGTCCTTCCCGGCGTCCTGGAAATACTCGTCCGCGCAACGGGGCACCCGGGCGTTGCCCAGGGACTGCTGACCGGCAATCTTCGCCGCGGGGCGCAGGCCAAGCTCGGTTTCCACGGGCTGTGGGAGCATTTCCCCATCGGGGCCTTCGCGGACGACAGCGAGGCCCGGAACGAGCTCGGGCCCCATGCCCTGCGGCGGGCCCGGGGCCACTGGGGAGTCGACTTTCCCGCCGAGCGGGTGTGGGTCGTGGGGGACACGCCGCACGACATCCGCTGCGCGCGGGCGTTCGGAGCCCGGGTTCTCGCCGTCGCAACCGGCTCCACCAGCGCCCCCGACCTGGCGGCCCACAACCCCGACGCCGTGCTCGAGCACCTGGGGGACCCCGGGGATTTCTGGCGCGCCATCGGCTCGTGACGGAGCCGCGGCGGCCACCGGGGGCGCCGATGCCCGGGGCGGTAATAAGATTGCCGCCGGGGCGCCCCGGCTGATCATCCGTTCCACAAGAACAACCCGCTCGATGCCCCGAACCTACACGATCGCGATCGGATCGGACCACGCAGGATTCAGGTACAAGGAGGCGATAAAGGCCCTGCTCCTCGAGGAGGGCCACAGCGTCCGCGACATGGGCACCGACTCCGAGCAGCCGTGCGACTTTCCCGACTTCGTGCGGCCGGTCGCCGAGGCGGTGGCGCGCGGCGAATTCGAGCGGGGGATCGTCCTCGGGGGATCGGGCAACGGCGAGGCCATCGTCGCGAACCGCGTGAGGGGCGTCCGGTGCGGCCTGTGCTGGAACGAGCAGGTGGCGATCTGGAACAGGACGCACAACGACGGCAACTGCCTGGCGATTGGCCAGAGGACCATCGAGCAGGAGGAGGCCCTGAGGATCGTCCGGATCTGGCTCGCCACCGGCTTCGAAGGCGGCAGGCACATCGCCCGGATTCGGAAGATCGACGGCGTCTAGAGGACGTCCCCCGCCGGCTCACCGCGGGATGCCGGCCTCCTCCGGGGGCCCGGCCGCGGGCCTCGGGCCCACCTCCCTGAGAAGTCCCAGCAGGACCTCCACCTGCTCCTGCGGGTCGAATCGGTAGCGGGCAAGCCTTTCCCTGTAGGTGGGCAGGCTCGCGAGAAACCGCTCCAGGTCCTGCCGGGAGGGCTTCTCGGAGAATTCGCCAAGGCCCGACCGGCCGAGGAAGCGGGCGTTGTGCGTCTGCTCGAACTGCTTTCGCAGGGGGACGCCGTAGTAGGGCTTCCTCAGGTAGATGGCGTCGGCGATCAGCGAGAAGCCGGTCGTGCCGATGATGGCCTTGCAGGCGCAAAGGTCCCTCAGGTAGCCCTCCCCAGGCGCCCGGTAGCTGATGTTCCCGTCCTCGCCGACCCGGTTGTTGCAGTACACGAGGAAGCTCTCGCTCATCGTCTTCATGACGCCGATGAGCTCGGCATTGGGCTTCGTCAGGTAGACGAGCACGTGCTGGCCCGTGGTGGGCTCGAGCCGCCTGATCACGGTCTGGATGACCGGGGATACGAAGTGGACGTTTCTTTCGCAGTTCTCGGGCTTCTCGAAGGACTTGACGACGTAGTGCGCCGCCCCGTACGTGCAGACCCGGGTCGCAAGCTGCACGAGCCTCAGGCCGAACGTCCGGGCCTCGGGCGCGGGCCGCACGTGCAGGAGCTCGTTCTGGTTGTCCATGCTGATCAGCGGCGTCCCGAGGGCGTGCGAGGCGAACGTGCTGAAGGGCTCGTAGGCCGTGATGAACGCGTCGGGCCGGAACGCCGCGAGCTCCCTCCTGAGCCGGCGCCAGTTGCGCAGGTAGAACGGGAATATGCCCAGGTTCCCGAGCGTCGTGTCGACCAGGGACATGCCCTCGCGGTTGAAATGAAGGTTGATTCCCGCGATCCGCGTCGGGTTGAAGTCCCTCAGCAGCGCGCACGCCCTCTCCCCGTAGGTGAGCACCCGGACGTTGTGCCCCTCACCCTTGAGGCGCGTGGCGACCTCCACGGCCTCGAAGACATGCCCTAGGCCCTCGCCTGAGACCCCGTACACTATGTTCATCGTTTGCGCGCAGCCATTGGTCGCACGGGTGGTGTGCACGGCCGCGGCCGACCACGCAACCTGGAAGCGCAGCCCCCCGCCGCCGGGAGCGGCGGGCGCCATCCCGGGCGCTCCCGGCGCGGCGCGCCCCCGACGGCGAGCTTGCCCACCCGGCGCACTGCGATCAGCGTAACGTCCCGATCCATGGCTTTTCCCAACGCCCCCGCAATTCTCGCGTCGCGCGACCTGAGCCCCGCAGACCTGGAGAAGAACCCGACCGAGTCCCTCCTGAGGATCTACGCCTGGATGCAGCTGGCGCGGGCGTGCGACAACCGCATCCTGGACCTCTTCCGGCAGGGCCTGATCAGGGGGACGGTGACGGGCGGACAGGGAAACGAGTGGATGATCGTCCCCCTCGCGCTGGCGGCCGACAAGGCGCTCGACGTGGTCTGCTTCACCCACCGCGACCTGGGGGGCCACCTGATCTGGGGCGGGCACCTCTGCGAGCACCTCAACCAGTACTTTGCCAACGCCGACAGCCCCACCCGCGCGCACGAGGGCAACATCCACCACGGGGACCCGGCCAACAGGTCCCTGCCCATGATAAGCCACCTGGGGGCGATGGTGGGGCCGGTCCTCGGCGCCACCGATTCCCAGCGCCGCTTCGGCCGAAAGGCGGTGGGGTTCGCGTTCTTTGGCGACGGCTCCTCCAGCACCGGCGATGTCCACGAGTCGATGAACCTCGCGTCGCTCATGTCGATTCCGGTGGTGTTCGTGATCGAGAACAACCGCTACGCGTACTCGACGCCGACCGACGAGCAGTTCGCCCCGGGGACGGAGCTTTGGCGGCGCGCCGCGGCGTACGGCATCGAGGGCCTGGCCATCGAGTGCGGGAGCCCGGCTGACGCCGCGGCCACCCTCGGCGCCGTCATCGCGAAGGTCCGCTCGACCTCGCGCCCCATGCTCGTCGAGGCCCGGACGCTGCGCCTGCGCGGCCACGCGGCCTACGACACCTGCAGCTACCTGCGGCCCGGCGAGGCCGACGAGTTCGCGTCAAAGGACGCCCTGCCCGCGTTCAGGCGGGAGCTCGCAGGCCGCGCCGGCGCGGCCCGGCTCGACGCCATCGATTCCGAGATGGGGGCGTTCATCGAGGCGTGCGTCAAGGTGGCCATGGCCGTCCGGCGCCCGGATCCCGCGGGCATGGAGTCGCAGCTGTTCGCCCCCTCCCCCGCGCCCTACGGCTGGCGGCCCGAGCCGGCCGCGCCCGAGAACGTGACGATGGCCCAGGCCCTCAACCGCGGGCTTCGCAAGGTGCTCGCGGAGCGGCCCGAGTCGATCGTGCTCGGCCAGGACATCGCGACCTACGGCGGGGCCTTCAAGGTCACCGAGAACCTATTCGGCGAGTTCGGGCGGGCCAGGGTCTTCAACACGCCGCTCGCCGAGAGCGCGTGCACCGGGTACGCCATCGGGCTGGCGGTCAACGGGCACAGGCCGATCGAGGAGTTCCAGTTCGCGGATTTCGCGACCGAGGCCATCACGCAGATCACCCTCAACGCGGCCACCATGCACTTCCGCTCCGGGGCCTCCTGCCCGCTCGTCCTCAGGATGCCCTGCGGCGGCGGGCTCACGCTCGGCTCCTTCCATTCTCAGGAGCTCGAGTCGTTCTTCCTGTCCATGCCCGGCATAAAGGCCCTTTACCCGAGCAATCCCCAGGACGCGTTCAACGCGCTTCTCGCTGCCTGCGAGGAGGACAACCCCGTCCTGCTGTTCGAGCACAAGGGCCTCTACAGGCACGGAAAGCACCCGGTGGCGTGGGACCCGGCCTACCGCGAGATCTGGCACCCGAAGCGGGTGAGGCAGGGCGGATACGCCACCCTCGTGACCTACGGCGAGATGGTCCGGCTCGCCACGGAGGTGTGCGACTACCTCGCGGCGGAGTACGAGGCCGACATCGAGGTGTTCGACCTGCGCTGCCTGAGCCCGCTGGACCTCTCCCAGATCGCGCCGTCGGTCGCGCGGACGGGCAGGCTCATCGTGCTCCACGAGGGCAGGAGGACCCACGGGTTTGGCGCCGAGGTCGTCGCCAGGATAGTCGAGGGTTCCCGCGCGCAGCTCAAGGCCCCGCCCCTGCGCGCCGCCTCGCTCGACCTGCCGGTGCCGTTCGCCCCCGAGCTGGAGGCGGCCTTCAGGCCGACGAAGGACCGGCTGGTCCAGCTCATAACAGATTGGATGTCGTGAAGGGGAAAGCCGTCACGCGCGCCGCCTGGGGCCGGATCCGCCTGTTCGCCATGGACGTCGACGGCGTCCTGACCGACGGAACGGTGTCCGTGTCCTCGGACGGCACCGAGACGAAGAGGTTCGCGGTCATCGACGGGCTGGGCCTCGCGACCCTGCGCGACGCGGGCCTTGAGCTCGCGTGGATCTCCGGCCGCCAGTCGGCGGCGTCGTCGCTCCGGGCGGCCGAGCTGAGGATACCGCACGTCATCCAGGGCAGGCACGACAAGCTCGCCGCGCTGTCCGAGCTCGCCGCGGCGCTCGGGATTGCGCTGCGCGACTGCGCCTACATGGGCGACGACGTGATAGACGCCCCGGCCATCGCGGCCGCGGGCATCGGGATATCGGTCCCAACGGGGCTTCCCCCAGCGATCGCGGCGGCCGACTACGTCACGCGCAGGCTCCCCGGCCTCGGCGCAGTCCGCGAGGTCTGCGACCTCATCCTGGAGGCGCGCGCCCGCGCGGGCGGGAACCGCGCGGGGCGATTGCGCACCAAGTGAGCGTGAATCGAACGGGAAAGGCCCTCGCCGCCGCGGCCGCGCTCATCGCGGGCGCCACGGGCGCGGCGCAGGAGGCCGCCGTGCCCCCCCCGGCGAGGAACTGGACCCTTCCCCTCTTCACGAAGGAGGGCTTCGCCCAGATGACGCTGCGGGGCGACGAGGTGAGGCCCGTCACCGCCGACCGGATCGACGTGTCCGGATTCAGCGTCACGGCGTACTCGGGCGACGCCCAGGCCAGGGTCGACTCCGTCCTCTCGAGCCCCGAGGCGACGTTCCTGATCAACGAGAAGGTCGCGCGCGGCGACCGCTCGGTGAGGCTGGTGCGCGACGACGCCGAGGTGACGGGCGAGATGTGGACCTATTCCTACAACGAGAAAAAGGTTATCATCGCCCGGAACGCCCACGTAGTCTTCCATGCCGCGATGCCGGACATCCTAAGATGAGACGCCACCCACTCCTTGCGGCCGCGCTGGCGCTGGCCGTTCCCGCGACGACCCGGCCGGCTCCCCCCCCGTCCACCACGGTCGATTGCTCCGGGATCGCCGAATCCGTGAGCACGGACACCGAGACCACAACGACCTTCAACGACAAGGTCGTCGCCACCGGCAACAACATCACGCTCAACTGCGACTACCTGAA
>CAZCAJ010000061.1:7863-21234 GCA_964496645.1 uncultured Opitutaceae bacterium | reverse complement strand
TCGAGCGTCCTTAACCCCCAATCAGCCACAACGTGACCGACCAGACGATTACCTCTATATCCCGGGAAACCCGGATTGTCAGGCCTTCGGCCGAGTTCAAAGCCCAAGCCAACCTTGGGAGCGAAGCACTGTATAAGAGGCTCTATGCCGAGTCTGTCAACACTCCCGAGAAATTCTGGGGCAGGCAGGCGAGGGAGCACCTCGCATGGCGCCGCCCGTTCAAGAAAGTCCTCAATTGGAAGTTGCCGCACGCCAAGTGGTTCGAGAGCGGCCAGCTGAACGTTTCGGAGAACTGCCTCGACCGCCATCTCGTGTCGGGACGGGCCAACAAGGCGGCGATCATCTTCGAGGGCGAGCCCGGGGACGTGCGCACAATCACCTACAGGCAGCTGCACGCGGAGGTCTGCAGGATGGCAAACGGGCTCGCCGGCCTCGGGCTCGGCAAGGGGGACCGCGCGGCGATCTACATGCCCATGGTGCCCGAGGCCGCGATCGCCATGCTCGCCTGCGCCCGCCTGGGCGTCATCCACACGGTGATATTCGGCGGGTTCTCGAGCGAAGCGATCAAGGACCGCGTGAACGACTGCAAGGCGAGGGTGGTCATCACGGCGGACGGGGGATGGCGCCGCGGCAAGATCGTCGAGCTGAAGGCGAGCGTCGACCGCGCCGTCCCGGCCACGCCAAGCGTCGAGCACGTGGTCGTCCTCAAGCGCACGGGCCAGGAGGTCACGATGACCGCGGGGCGCGACGTGTGGTGGCACGACCTTGTCGCGGGAAAGCAGGCGTCCCACAGGGCGAAGGCGTTCGGCAGCGAGCAGCCCCTCTTCATCCTCTACACGAGCGGGTCGACCGGGAAGCCCAAGGGCGTCTTGCACACCTGCGCGGGCTACCTCCTCGGGGCCACGATCACGATGAAGTACGTCTTCGACCTCAAGGAGGACGACGTCTTCTTCTGCACGGCCGACGTCGGGTGGGTCACCGGGCACAGCTACGTCGTGTACGGGCCGCTCTCGTGCGGCGCCACCGTCTTCATGTACGAGGGGGCGCCGAACCACCCGGAGCCCGACCGGCTGTGGGAGCTCATCGACCGGCACCACGCGACGATCCTCTACACCGCGCCGACGGCCATCCGGGCCTTCATGCGCTGGGGCGACGACTACGTGAACCGGCACCGGCTCGACTCGCTGCGCCTCCTCGGCTCGGTGGGCGAGCCCATAAACCCCGAGGCCTGGATGTGGTACTACACGGTCGTCGGCAAGAAGCGCTGCCCGATCGTGGACACGTGGTGGCAGACGGAGACGGGGGCGATCATGGTGACGCCCCTGCCCGGGATCACGCCGCTCAAGCCGGGCTCGTGCACGCGGCCGTTCTTCGGCGTCGTGCCCAGGGTCCTGGACGAGGAGGGCAAGGACGTCCCGCGCGGAAGCGGCGGAAGGCTGTTCCTCTCCAGGCCCTGGCCGTCGATGCTGCGCACGCTCTGGGGCGACGACGAGCGGTACAAGAAGCAGTATTGGAGCGAGCTGCCCGGGTACTATTTCGCGGGGGACGGGGCGCGATTCGACGACGACGGCTACCTCTGGGTCGTCGGGCGGATCGACGACGTGCTCAACGTCTCCGGCCACCGCATCGGGACGGCCGAGGTCGAGAGCGCGCTCGTGTCGCACCCGGGCGTCGCCGAGGCCGCCGTGGTCGGCCGCCCCGACGATCTAAAGGGGCAGGCGCTCGTGTGCTTCGTGACGCTCAAGAACGGCGTCGCGGCGACCGCCGAGCTGAAGGAGGCGATCCGCGCGCACGTGGCCAACGAGATCGGCTCGCTCGCGCGCCCCGACGACGTCAGGTTCGCGGCGAGCCTGCCTAAGACGCGAAGCGGCAAGATCATGAGGAGAATCCTCAAGGAGATCGCCGCCGGTGGGGTGGTCAAGGGCGACACGACAACGCTCGAGGACTTCGCCGTTGTAGCCGCCCTCCAGGCGGAGGAGTAGCGTGTGCCGGGGAGCGGGATCAGCTTCTTGCGCAGCCGGTTACGCGAAAAGAATTGGGGAATTCCGGCGGAACCTTGCGCAACCGCCATGTTCTAATCCCGACAGACTATCTCGCATGAACTCCAAGCCGATCACAGCAATTGCAATACTTGCCGCCCTTTGCTCCGGGTGCGTGGGCACGGGGCCGAACACCCAGAACGGCGCCGTGGCGGGCGGGGCCCTGGGGGCCCTGGCGGGAGCCATAATCGGGAACAACAGCGGCGGCCGCAACGCGCTGGGCGGCGCGGCCATAGGCGCCGTGGCCGGCGCCATTGCGGGAGGCACCCTTGGCAACGCGGTCGACAACCAGAACGGCACGATCTACCGGTCGGAATACGAGGCGACCTCGCGCATCGCGGTCCCCCAGATGCCCCCGCCTCCCGCCGCCCAGGCCGACTACGTGACCCCGCAGCCGACGCCCTCCGCCATCTGGGTCGCGGGCTACTACAACTATGACGGATACAACTACCTGTGGGTCCCGGGCCACTGGGAGATTCCGCCGCCCAACGTGAGCGTGTTCGTCCGTCCCCACTGGGTGTACCGGGGCGGCCAGTACGTCTTCGTCCGCGCCTACTGGCGCTGACGGGGCCGCCTGGCGGCCGGCCTGAACTTCGCGACCGCCGCCGCGGCGCCGCGCTCGTAGGCGGCGATCAGCCTGTCCCACGCGGCGCCGGCCTCGGGGTCGACCTGCTGGCGGGCGGGCTCGGCGTCGAACCAGGCGACGGTCCGCGCGATTCCCTCCCGGTAGCGGGTCGTGGCTTCGAAGCCGGGCACGAAGCGCCGGATCTTTGAGTTGTCGAAGACCGCGGAGTGGGACTTGTCGCCTAGGAGGGTGCCCGTCATCGCGGGGATGCACGCCGTGATGAAGTCGGAGGCGATGTGGACGAACCTGGCGTCCGGGGCGCCGGCGGCCTCCGCCGTCATCCCGTATATCTGGTCCCAGGTCAGGGCCTCGTCGGAGGTGATGTGGAACGCGTGCCCGATCGCCCCGGCGTGCCCGAGCAGGCCGACAAGGCCCTTGGCCAGGTCGGAGTTGTGGGTGATCGTCCAGAGGGAGAGCCCGTCGCCGGGAATGATGAGCGGCAGGCCCCTGCGCATGCGGTCGACGGCGGTGAAGCTCCTCTGCCAGCTGTTGACGGCGAGAGGCACGACGGTGTTGCCGTACGTGAGCGACGGCCGGATGATGGTGACCGGGAAGCCCTCCTCCCGGTAGGCCTTGAGCAGCCGCTCCTCGCACGCGATCTTGTTGCGCGAGTAGTCCCAGAGCGGGTTGGCGAGCGGGGTCGACTCCGTGATGAGGTAGTGCGTCAGGGGCTTCTGGTAGGCGCTCGCAGAGCTGACGAAGACGTACTGGCCCACCTTGCCGCTGAAGAGGCGCAGGCGCGCCTCGACGTCCGAGGGCGTGAACGAGATGAAGTCGACCACGGCGTCCCATTGCGTGCCGCCCAGCTCCCTGGCCGCGGCGCCGGCGACCGAGACGTCCGCCGTTATCGTCCGCGCGCCGGGGACCGGGTCCCGGAGCGAGCGGTTGAGCAGCGTCACCTTGAGGCCGCGGGCGACCGCGAGCTCCGTGCACGCCGTGCTGATTATCCCTGTGCCGCCGACGAAGAGTATGTTCATTCGAGGCCCGGATGATAGGGCGTCGGACCCGGGCCCGTACAGGCCCGAATTCCCCGGGGGCGGCGCCCACTCGCGCTTGCGGCGCGGGCCGGCGTGCATTAGCTGGGTCCTCCGGCATGCGTATCCACGTCGTCGAAGACGAGCGCCAGCTCGCCCGGCACATTGCCCAGGCGCTGGCGCGCCACGGTCACGAGGCGACATCGCACTTTGACGGCGCGCAGGCACTGAAGGCCGCGATCGAGCACCCGCCCGACCTGATCGTGCTCGACCTGAACCTTCCCGGCCTCGAGGGGATGTCCGTCCTGGCGGGGCTTCGCGAGGCCAGCTGCCCGGCCCGCGTCCTCATCCTCACGGCGCGCGGCGAGGTGGAGCACCGGGTCAGGGGCCTGAAGGCCGGGGCGGACGACTACATGGCGAAGCCCTTCTCCATGGACGAGCTGGTCGCGCGGATCGAGGCGCTCGGCCGCCGCGGCGCGACGCCGACGGCCGCCGACCTGCTCGACGTGGCGGACCTGCACATGGACGTGCACCACCGGCGCGTCCAGCGGGCGGGCCGGCCCATCGCCCTTTCCCCCCGCGAGTTCGACGTGCTCCAGCTGCTGATGCAGGAACCGGGCCGGGTCTTCTCGCGCACGGAGCTGTGCGAGCGCGTCTGGCAGCGCGACCACGAGTACGACACGCGCACGGTCGAGATCTTCATCACACGGCTTCGAAAGAAGGTCGACTCGGGCTACTCCGCCCCCCTGATCCACACGGTCCGGTCGATCGGCTACACCATCCACCCGCCGCCATGACCGCCCGCCGCCGGAGGCGCCTGGTTGCGTTCCTCGCCGTCCTGGCGCTGCCGGCCGCCGCGCTTGCCCAGGCCGAGGCGGAGGGCCGCGTGGCGCTCGCAAAGGCACCCCATGCGCCCGTGATGAACAAGCGCTACGGGATCGTCGCCTACGGGGGGGTGCTGTCGCCGTTTCCGCCCGTCGCGGTGGTCTACCTCGAGGGGGACTTCCCGAAGGCCGCGAGCGAGGCGAGGGTGCAGATGGTGCAGAAGGACCTCATGTTCGTGCCGTGGATCCTGCCCGTGCAGGCCGGGACCAGGGTCGAGTTCCCCAACCTCGACGACACGTACCACAACATCTTCTCCTACTCGCCGGCGAAGCGCTTCGACCTCGGGCGCTACCGCTCGGACGAGCGCCCGATCCCCTCGGTCCTGTTCGACGTGCCCGGGCTCGTGACCCTGCGCTGCGACATACACGAGCACATGCGGGCGCTCATCCTGGTGCTCGACACCCCCCACTTCGTGGTGAGCGACGCCGCCGGCCGCTACAGGCTCGGCAACCTGCCCGCGGGCCGGTTCATCCTCAAGGCGTGGCTCGACAGCAGGACGACGCTAGAGCGCCCCGTGCTGCTTGAGGGCGGGTCGACCGTTCACGCCGACTTCCCGTGACCCAGGCGCCCGAGCCTAGGAGCCCCGGCATGGCGAGCTTCCGAGCGAAGCTCGTCCTGGCGATGATGCTGCTCGTCACCGGGGTGGCGACCGCGGGCCTGCTCTTCGCGCAGCACAACGTCGCCGCGAACGTGAGGCGGGACTTCCAAAGCGAGTTCCAGGGGGAGCTCGCGGCGCTGCACGACGTCCAGCAGGTGCGCCACGCGATGCTCGCCGAGCGCTGCCGCGCCCTCGCGCGCAGGCCGCGGATCCACGCCGCGCTGGAGGACGGCGCCCTCGACCTGCTCTATCCTAGCGCCCGCGACGAGCTCCAGGACGTGATGGACGGCGGGGGGCCGTCCCCGGAGCCGGCGGACTACTCCCTCCACGCGCTGTTCTACCGGTTCCTGGACGCCAAGGGGCGGGTGATCTCGCCGCCGGAGGCGAGGGAAGCGGGCGAGCTGGGAGGGCCCGAGGAGGCGCAGCTCGCCCTGGGCGCCCTTCCCGACGGCCCGCAGAGCGGCTACGTGGCGATCGGCGGCGGCCCCGGTGGCGGCGGGGTCTACGATGTCATCGCGATGCCGATCATCTCCACCGATAGCGGCGAGGTCATTTCCGCCATCGTCGTCGGCTTCCGGGCGCGGGGGCTGGGCGGCGCGGCCGCGGGCATCAAGAGCGGGATCTGGCTGGGCGGGCGCCTGTACCTGCCGTCGCTCCCGGACCGGGCCCGCGAGAGCCTGGAGGGCGACGCGGCGCGGGCGGTCGCGGCGGCGGACCGGACCGAGGGCGGCGAGGAGGTGAGTGCCGCCGGGGCGCGCTACCTCCTCTTCTGCAAGCGGCTCAACCCGGCCTCGCTCTTCGCCCCCGCCTACGAGGTCTCGATCTTTCCGCTGGCCGACTCATTGGCGCGCCAGCGGGCGCTGGTCTGGGAGTTTGTCGGGGCCGGCGCGGTGCTCGTGGTGGGCGCCTTCGGCGCCAGCCACCTCCTCTCAAGGAAGCTGTCGCAGCCGGTCGAGAAGCTAGCGGTGGATTCTGAGGAGAACCGCGCGCAACGGTACCGGGCGGAGGCCGCGCTCGAGTCCGCGAGCCGGGACCTGCAGAGGTCCGCGCGGTTCTCGGCGGACGCGTCCCACCAGCTGAAGACGCCGGTCACGGTGCTGCGCGCCGGCCTCGAGGAGCTGCTCGCCGGCGAATACCTCTCCTCCGAGGCCCGCGAGGAGGTCTCCGCTCTCGTTCACCAGACGTTCCGGCTAGCCGGCGTCATCGAGGACCTCCTGCTGCTCTCGAGGATGGACTCGGGCCGCCTCCAGATAGAGTTCGGCCGGCTGGACCTTGTGCCGCTGATCGAGGGGTGGCTGGACGACCTCGGAGCCCTGCCGGACGCGTTCGGCCTGGGGATCGAGTCCGACCATCCGCCGTCGCTCTGGATCCTGGGCGAGAAGCGCTACGCGACCCTCGTCCTGCAGAACCTCCTCGAGAACGCGCGAAAGTACAACCGCGCGGGGGGCCGCATCCGCATCGCGGCCCGCGCGGAGGGGGACTGGGCGGTCCTCTCCATCGGAAACACCGGCCAGCCGGTGCCGGCCTCGGCGCGGGAGCACATCTTCGAGCGGTTCCACCGCGCCGCCGTGGGCGAGAACGTGCCGGGCCACGGCATCGGCCTGAACCTCGCCAGGGACCTCGCGCGCCTACACGGCGGCGACCTGCGCCTGGCCCGCTCGGAGGACGACTGGACCGAATTCGAGGTGCGGTTCCGGCTGGCCGCGGCCGCCGGCAGGGCGCAAGCAACGCCATGAGCCCGTTCCCGCGAGACCGGCGCCCCTGGCCCCTGGCCGCAGCCCTGTGCGCGCTGGCGCTGGCCGGGGCGGCCCGCGCCCAGGACGACCCCCTCGAGCGCCTGGACGACGCGCTCACGTTCGGGGCATGGGACGACGTCCTGCGCGCGCGCCTGAGCGGGACGCTCGACCTCGAGGGCTACTACCTGCGCCAGCCGGCGCCGGGCCTCATCTTCTCCGAGGGAAACAAGATCTTCAACCCGCGCCTGAGCCTGTTCCTCGACGCCCAGCTCGGCAGGCACCTCTACGCCTTCGTAGAGGCGCGCGCGGACAACGGGTTCGATCCGGGCGAACCCGGGCCGGCCGTGCGCCTCGACGAATACGTGCTGCGCCTCACCCCCTGGGACGACGGGCGCCTCAGCCTGCAGGTGGGCAAGTTCGCCACGGTGGTCGGCAACTGGTCGCCCCGGCACCTTTCGTGGGACAATCCCTTCGTCACCGCGCCCTTGCCCTACGAGAACCTGACCGGCATCTGGGACACGACGGCCGCGCGCGCGCCCAACGAGGTCCTTGCGTGGGCGGGGCTGCTCCCCAGGCCGGGCCGCGGCGGGGCGCTCCTCGAGGAGTACAACGACGTCCCCGTCATCTGGGGCCCGAGCTACGCCAGCGGAGCCGCCGTCCTCGGCGCCCTCGGGCGGTTCGACTACGCCCTCGAGCTCAAGAACACGTCGCTCTCGTCGCGGCCGGAGACCTGGTCGCCGACCGAGACCCAGTGGCAGAACCCGACCGTGAGCGGGCGGCTGGGCTACCGGCCGGACGAGATGTGGACCCTGGGCTTCTCCGCAAGCGCCGGCACCTACCTCCAGCCCTCGGCCGGACCGACCCTCGCGCCCGGCGCCGGTCTCGGCCAGTACCAGGAGGTCGTCCTCGGCCAGGACGTCGGCTTCGCGTGGCACCACGTGCAGCTCTGGGCCGAGGTCTACGAGGCGCGCTTCGAGATACCGCAGGTGGGCGACGCCGACACGCAGGCCTACTACGTCGAGGCGAAGTACAAGTTCAGCCCCCGGCTCTTCGGCGCCCTCCGGTGGAACCAGCAGCTCTTCTCCACGCTTGCCGGCGCCTCGGCCCCGGGGCGGTGGGGCCGGGACGTGGAGCGCATCGACATCGCGCCCGGCTGCCGGCTCTCGGCGCATATCCAGGTGAAGCTGCAGTACAGCATCGAGCGCCAGGACGCCGACGTGCAGCGATGGGGCGACATGGTGGCGGCGCAGCTGACGGCCCGGTTCTGAAGCCTTCCCTGGGCGGGCCGGGAGCGTAACAACCCCGTTACTGTAGCCGCCTTTCGCGGGCGCCGGGACCGGCCGACAATGCGCGCGGATGACGTCCCACGTACCGCGCCCGGTCCCATCGTCCGCCGTGCTGGCGGCGACGCTGGCGCTTTGCCTGACGCGGCCGTCCTCGCGCGGCGAGGACTCTATCCAGTACAAGTTCGAGAACTACCGCGAGGAGGACGGGCGGATCACCGTCGAGACGCAGAGCGGGCAGGCGGACGAGGACATAGGCGCGCTGACGCACCTGACGCTGACGGGCACGATCGACGCCGTCTCCGGCGCGACGCCGACGGGGATCCCGGCGCCCCCGGGGAGCAACCAGGTCGACCTTACGGAGATCCACACGCGCCGGAAGGCGTGGGCCGGGGACCTGTCGCGCCAGGTCGCGAACGTGAACATCGACCTGGGCTTCGCCGAGAGCCGCGAGCCCGACTATGTCTCGTGGGGCTGGTCGATCAACACGCTGAGCGACTTCAACGAGAAGAACACGACGCTGCGCGCGGGGCTGGCCGGTACCTACGACCGCGTGGAGGTCTTCTTCGAGCCCGCGTACCTTCCCAAGCACGACCATGACGCCATCCTCGGGATCACCCAGCTGCTGGGCCCGAGGACCTTCGTCACCCTGAACCTGACGTGGGGGCGCGCGACCGGGTACCTCGCCGAGCCGCACAAGTTCGTCGAGAAGAACATCGAGGTCGTGACGAACATCTTCCTCCACGAGGACTTCGGCGAGAACAGCCCCGATGTCCGCGACAAGGGGTCGGCGTTCGCCTCGATCAACCACTCGTTCTCCAGCCTTAACGGGGCGCTCGAGGGCAGCTACCGCTTCTACGCCGACACGTTCGGGATCACGGCGCACACCGTCGAGGCCAGGTGGCTCCAAAACCTGGGCGCCCGGTTCATGCTCGAACCGCTGGTGCGCCTCTACGAGCAGGGCGCCGCCAAGTTCTACTACTACGACCTCAACGACACCTCGATCATCCCGATCCACGTCCCGCAGGTGGGCGAGGGGCCGTTCTATACCTCGGACTTCCGTCTCTCCTCGATGGTCAACTACGCGTACGGCCTGCAGGCCGTCTGGAAGGCCTCGAGCTGGGCGCAGTTCGACGTGGCGTTCGAGCAGTACAACATGCGGGGCCGGGACGGCGTCACGCCGCAGAGCGCCTATCCTCGTGCCGGCATCACCACGGTCGGGATCAAGTTCATATGGTGAGCGCGCGACCGCAAATCCCGTCGCCCCCCTGGTGGGCCGCCGCGGCCGCCGCCGCCGCCCTTGCGGCCGCCCTCCCGGCGCAGGTGGCCCCCGGAGGCGCGCTGCCGCCGCTCGCGGCCGCCGGGCTCGCAGGCGATGTCCCGGAAACCGCCGGAAAGGTCGTCCTCGTCGACTTCTGGGCGTCCTGGTGCGCGCCCTGCAAGGCTTCGTTCCCGGTCTACGCCCGCCTCGACGCGGCGTATGCCGCGCGCGGGCTCGTCATTATCGCGGTCAGCGTCGACGAGAGCGCGTCGGCCTACGCCGCCTTCGTCGCCCGGCAGAAACCCCCGTTCGCCACATTGCGCGACCCGAAGCAGAAGCTTGTCGCGCAGGTGCAGGTCCCGACCATGCCGACCAGCTACCTCGTCGACCGCGCCGGCAGGGTGCGCTTCGTGCACCCGGGATTCCACGGGGAGCAGACCGAGCGCGAGCTCCGCGGCGAGATCGAGGCCCTCCTGGGCGAAAAGGCACCGGCCCCATGAGCAGCCCGCGCCTTCGCCTCGCGCTTCTCGCCGCCCTGGGGGCGGCCGCGGCGCTCCTGTGCGGCTGCTCGACGCCAGAGGCGGTGCGGGTGCGCCCCTGGCAGCGCGCGGCGCTCGCGGACGCCACGATGAATCCCGACCGCGACCCGCTGGGCTCGACGATGATCGAGCACGTGTACTTCTCGCGCGAGGCCGCCTCGGGCGGCAAGGGGGTGGGAGGGAGCGGCTGCGGCTGCAACTGACCCGGGACGGCCCCCGAGAGCGAACCAATCCGAAGCCTTTCAGCTATTAATCCACGAAACACGCAGAAGGACGAAACCAACATGAAGATCATCGCATTCCTCAGGCGCCGCCACGCCTGGTTGAACCTGTCGACAGTCACGCTAATCGCGCTCCTGCAGCGCTCGCCGGCCCTGAGGGTCGCCGCTATGGCCGACGAGTTCTTCTCGGCCTCGCCGATCGCCACGGTGATGAAGTACGCCGCCGCGGCGGTGGCCGCGCTCGGTGCCGTCGATTCCATCGCGGGGGCCACCATCCTCGCGACCAACCTGGATCCCTCGCCGGCCGGCCCGCTGCCGACGTTCACCGTCCCGGTAGGGCAGCCCATAGCGCCGCTGTTCTTCCAGATAACCAACACGATGAACGTCGCCTCCTGGAAGGTGACCGGGCAGTTCCCGCCGGGCCTGACGCTTCAGGCCTACATGTATCCCAACGTCGTGCTGTCGGGGCCCGGCAACCTGGACGCGACGACGCCGGGCACGTCGAGCACCCCCTGGGGCGGGGGCACTCAGGGCAACAACACGACCATCCCCGAGCTTGTCGGAACGCCGACGACGCCCGGCACCTACACGATGAACCTGCAGGGCTTCGCGGAGCCGGGCGAGCAGGGCGGCTCCGGCATGGCGGGCTTCGTGGGGACGGGCGTTTCGTCGGTCTTCCCGTTCACGATCGTGGTGAACGCGGCGGTCACCGCGGCCCCGGCGTTCACGGTCCAGCCGATATCCGCCACGGTGCCGGGCGGCACGGTGGCCCTGGAGGCCGTCGCGTCCAACTCGCCCACGTACCAGTGGATGCTCAACGGGACCACCCCCGTCGCCGGCGCGACGGGCCCGATCCTGCTGCTGAGCAACGCCGCGTCCGCCGTCGGCAGCTACACGTGCGTCGCGACCAACGCGATGGGATCGGCGACCAGCAGCGCGGCCACCGTCGGCATCGTCAACACGGGCAACATTGGCCGATTGGTGAACATCTCCTGCCGGGCGACGGTCGGGACCGGGGGCAACATCCTGATCGCCGGCTTCGTCGTTGGCGGGGCGGGGACGACGGGCGCCGAGTCGCTCCTGCTGCGCGGATCGGGTCCGGCGCTCGTGCCGTTCGGCGTCTCGGGGACGCTGCCCGACCCCCAGCTGCAGCTCTACTCGGGGACGACGCTTCTCGGAACCAACGACGCCTGGGGCGGAGGCGCCGAGATCTCGAGCACGGCGGCCGCCGTGGGGGCGTTCGCGTGGAGCTCGCCAACGAGCCACGACGCGGCGCTCCTGGAGCAGCTGTCCGCCGGCGCCTACACGGCCCAGATTTCCGGCGAGAGCGGCGACACGGGCGTCGCCCTGGCCGAGGTCTACGACGCGACGCCGGCGGGCTCGTACACGGCGACGACCCCGCGCATCGTCAACATCTCGGCGCGCGTCCAGGTGGGCACGGGGGGCAACATCCTTATCGCCGGGTTCGCGATAGGCGGCACCACGTCGCGGACGGTCCTGGTCCGCGCGTCGGGGCCCGCGCTCGTCCCGTTCGGGGTCTCCGGGACGCTCCCGGACCCGCAGCTGCAGCTCTACTCCGGCTCGACCGTGATCGAGAGCAACAGCGGCTGGGCCGGGAACTCGGAGATCTCGCAGAGCGCCGCCGCGGTGGGCGCCTTCGGATGGAGCTCACCGACAAGCAACGACTCGGCCATCCTGGTCACGCTGCCCCCGGGCGCGTACACGGCCCAGGTGTCGGGCGCGAGCGGCGACACCGGGGTTGCGCTCGTCGAGGTCTATGAGGTCCCGTAGGATGCCTCCCGCCTGGGCCCTGGGGCTGCTCGCGGCCGCGCCCTGCGCGGCCGCGTTCACGGCGGTTCCCCTTCCGGACCCGCAGGTTCCCGGATTCCACTTCCCGGAGAGCGAGTCGACCATCGTCAACTGGGTCTACGAGATGGGAAACGGCCCCCAGGCGGACGCGGCGACCGCGTTCGAGAACATCCACGTCCACGGCTGGGGAATCTGGACGGCGCTCACCATGGAGACTGCCCAGACCGACAACGGCCAGAATCTGCGCGTCTTCGAGACCTGGTTCACGCCGCAGGAGCTGTCCGGCGTGCAGAACACGCCCCTTCCCGCCGCGCTCCGGGGCCTCCCGAGGGTGCGCTCGCCCCTGGCGCACTTCAACCAGTTCCAGCACGGGAGCGGCGTCCGGGAGGGTTCGGGTTCCTTTGCGACCGAGGGTTCCGAGACCGTGTTTGGCTACGTGAAGTTCGATCCGACCGCGACGGACCACATCGTGAGCGAGAACCTGTTGAGCATCGGCGCCCTCAACCAGCTGATGCAGGGCGGCGCCCAGCAGATACCCCCGTTCCCTTCGACGGCCCTCTCGCTGAAGTCCGCCTTCCAGGTCATCACGGCCCAAACGCTGGTCAACGGGCGATACTACCGCCTCAACGCGTGGTCGGGCCCGCCCGCAAGGCCGCAGGCGTGGGGCCCGGCCATGTGGCCGGGCGTGGTATGGATCGACATCAAGGGCGGCGGCAGCGGCAGCGGCCAGATCGACATGCAGGCCGCGGCGGACGGGAGCACGCGCACGGACGCGACGACCTATCCCGTCTCGGCCATGATCAACCACCGGCTGTCGGCGCTCGAGGCGGCCCAGTTCAACGTTGAGCTGCCCGGCGCAGGCGCCAGCGCCGGGGACTACGCGGTGCTGGTGGCGATGCACGTGGCCGGCCGCGAGATCGCGCGCTGGACGTGGCAGACATTCTGGTGGACGCCGACGCCGGACAATCCGCAGCCCCCGAGCTCGGCGGCCGTGGCCGCCCTGCGACCGGATCAGCTCACGGGCGCCGCGCGCAACTACGCGATGGCGATCGGATACGACATGATGACGCCGGGCCAGCCGAACGCCGGCGGCCAGAACGCCGGGTCCGCAATCTACGCGTACAATCCCTACCTCGAGGCGCGCTTCGGCCCCGCCAACCTGCCGGACTCGCTGCCCGGCCTGGGGCCGGACGGCCGGCCCGCGGACAACGACGTCGGCGTCAACTGCAACTGCATGAGCTGCCACATCCGGGCCAACTACAATCCGGCCGGCATCGCCTCCGCGCCGAAGTACTCCGGCGCCCGCTACACGAGCGTCAGCGACCCCCAGTTCACCGGGACGCTGCAGGTCGACCTTCTCTGGTCGCTGCCGGAGATGGCGAAGTAGGCGCCTCGGGCGGC
>CAZCAJ010000061.1:0-7763 GCA_964496645.1 uncultured Opitutaceae bacterium | reverse complement strand
CGGCCCGAGCGCGGCCGCGGATCTCGGCGCGTCCGGTCCCGCAACGGCGACGGGCGGCTGCTGTTGACCTTTGGCCGGCGTTCCCGAGAATCGGACCTCGCCATGAAAACCCCGCTCGTGCTCATCTCCCTCGCCATGTTGGTTCCCGCCGCCCTGCGCTCCTCCCCCGCTAGCGGCGACGATTCGGCGGTCATGCCGAGGAAGGTGGTGCTGGTCTTCACGAAGTCGTCTGGGTACGAGCACTCGGTCATCGCGGATCCGTCCAAGCCCTTCACGCCGAGGCCGGGGGGAAGCGTTGTGCCGGGCCTGGCCTTCCAGGTGCTCAGGGAGCTGGGAGCCAAGAACAACATCGAGTTCGTCTTCTCGAAGGACGGCAGCCTCTTCAAGCCGGCCTATCTCGCGCAGTTCGACGCGTTCTTCTTCTACACCACGGGCGACCTGACGGAGGCGGGCACCGACGGCAACCCGCCCATGACCGCGGAGGGAAAGGCCGCCTTCCTCGACGCCATCCGCGCGGGCAAGGGTTTCATCGGCACCCACAGCGCGACCGACACCTTCCATTCGCCGGGGGGCCGCGACATCAAGGGGGACAGGTTCAAGCAGGACGGCGACAACGCCGACCCGTACATCAAGATGATCGGCGGCGAGTTCATCATCCACGGCCAGCAGCAGCCCTCGCACCTGATCGTCGCCGACCCGAAGTTCCCGGGAATCGCGGCCGTTCCGGCCGACAACATCACGCTGGAGGAATGGTACACGATGAAGGACTTCGCGAGCAACCTGCACGTCCTGCTCGTCCAGGACACGACGGGGATGATGGGGATCGACTACCAGCGGCCCAACTACCCCTCCACCTGGGCCCGCATGTACGGCCGGGGCCGCGTCTTCTACACCAACCTCGGCCACCGCGACGACGTGTGGAGGAGCCCCATGTTCCAGTCGATCGTCCTGGGCGGGATGAACTGGGCGCTCGGGCGCGTCGACGCGGACGTGACGCCCAACATCGACCAGGTGACCCCCCAGGCGGGCGTGCTGCCGGTGCGGCCGCCGGCGGCGACCAAGTAGCGGCGCGAGCGCGGCCGCCGCCGCGTCCGCGCTGCCGAGTAATTTTATTGCGCGCGCCCGATCAAGGCGGAGTGTCGTGGGATTCCCAGCAATCGAACAGGTTCTCCGGGGCGCGTTCCCCTGAGGCGCCCGATCCGGACAGTTCTGGCGATCGGCTTATTTGGAGCCATCGCCGGGGTCTTCCTCACGTGCGCGCGATCCCCCGTCGACTGGGAGATCCTCCAGACGAAGCACTACTGGTCCGCGCGGACCTGGTACTACGGCGGCTATGCGGCGCAGTTTTTCGCGACGCCGAGCGGCTACAGGACGCCGATTTCGGAGGGGCTGTGCAACTACTCGAACATGCTCGCCCTCCGGGAGAGGGCGCCCGCCGGGGCCGCCCGCCATCCCGTCCAGGGATTCCCGGGCACCGAGCGCCTCGCCACGCCCTTCCTCGTCTATGCGCTCCTGCACCTGCCGGGCGAGGCGCAGGACGCCTGGAGGGCCTTCTGGCAGGCCAACGTCCTGCTCTGGCTTCTGAGCATCGTCCTGGCCCACCGGGTGGCGGCCCTCTTCTTCCCGGATACCTGCGCCCCCTGGTTTGCCGCCATTCTGGTCGCCCTGTACCCGGCGCTGACGCTGACCTTCAACGCGATCAAGCAGCAGACGCTCGGCACGACCTTCCTTCTGCTTGGCATCTACCTGTTCGAGGGCGGCCTGCTGAGGGCCGGAATCGCGTTCAGGACCGCCGCCCTCGCGGCCGCCTTGTTCCTCGGCCAGTTTGCCGACGGCGCCTGGGTCTTCCTCGCCGCGTTCATCTTCCTGCGCGCCTGGTGGATGCCAGGCCGTGAAAAATGGGAAACCATCCTCTGCCTCGGGGCGGCCGCCGGCCTAGCCGGGCTCTGGCTGGCTTGGCTGGGGAGAATCTATCACCTGCCGTCGGTGACGCATGCCCTGAGGTTCAGCTTCTCCAGGACCCTGGCGGAAAGCGGTGCATGGCTGACCTCGTGGGCGGCGGGCTCGGGCTCGGGCGGGCACAGCTTCCTCAATTTTCCGGGCGCCACCTTCTTCAGCGACTACTGGCCCATGATCTGCCGGGGCTTCCTTTCCATCCATACCCCGCTCCTTGTCGCCGCTGTCGCCGGGCTGTTCCTCGAGCCGCGCTCTAGGATGTTCACGTTCATCGCCGTTCCCATGCTCTTCGTGGGCCACAGCGGGAACATAATTACCGGCTGGCTCTTCTATTACGGGTACCTGTCGTTCCCGGCCGCGATGATGCTGATCTTCGCCACGGCGGGAGTGCTGGGAAACCTAGCCGCGAGGGCGCAGGTCCTGCCGCGGCTCGCGGCGCTGGCCGTCCTGGCCTGCGCCTGCTGGAGCTTCACGGACGTCAAGAAGCAGGCGGGGATATACTACGGCGAGGGGCCCGACTACTACCGGGGCAGGGTGGAGGTTCACTACGGCAATGAGATCGGACACGTCGACTACTGACCGGCGGCCCGGCCCGGCCGGGCGCCTGCACGGGCCTTGGCCCCCGGTGGGGATCGCCCTGGCGGTGCTGGGCGGGGCATACCTCCTCGGAATCAACCGGAACCTGCTGTACCTAAGCATGCTGCTGTCGGCGTCCGTCGTTCTGTCCGTGGTTCTGAGGCGGTGGTGGACGCTCCTGCTGGGCCTCGGGGCCTGCGCCTACCTTGCGGTCGTCCAGGCCAACGTCGACGATCTGGGCGTCCTCTATCCGGCGCCGCGGGACATACCGGGGGCGGAGAACATGTGGGTCGCCCGGATCGGGGAGGGCCAGACATGGACCTACCGGTTCACGCTCGGCGGCGTCGGCGCTCGCGGCGAGGGCGCGAGCGCGGAGGGATACCTGTACATCGACGGCCGCGGCCTTTCGAATCTGGTCGTCAGCGTGCAGGGCAGGACCCTGGCGGGCTCCTCCTTCTGCAGCAGGAAGAACGGCCTCGACCACCTCGCGATACCCCTGGGGACCGTGCGGGAGGAGGGCCTCGTCGTGTCCCTGAGGGGCCTGCCCGGGGCGAACCCACGAATCTTCCAGGGGCCGGAGGTCCACGGCTTCAACGCCTACAGCGATGGGGTTTGGCTCGAGTTCACCGGCAACGCGGTCCGCGCGATCTACCACGCGCAGCGCGCCGCGGCCAGTTCGGCGCCTCAGTGACCGCGGACGACCGGAAGCGCCCGCGACCCGCCTGGCGCCGTAAGGTTCCCGGGGCGAAGAAAATATATGCGAAAACAAGGGGCAGCGGGCCGGAAAAGGTGTTATACTGTGATGGACGCCTTCCAGCGTCGGCATTATCAATGAATACACGCCCCAGAGCCCATCCAGCCGCCATCATATTGGCGGCGAGAGTCCTATTCCCCGCCGCTCTCCTTTGCGGCGCCATGCTGCCGGCGGCCACCGAGCCGTCGGACGCCGCCAAGGCGTACACGCGCTTTATGGGCGCGGACGTGCTGATCGGCCAGGGGGGCGAGCTGCATCCCGTGCGCGACGTCTCCGGCGGCTCGTGGGTGATCGCCGTCAACGGGCAGCCGGTCCTCGTCTCGGCGAAGAACGGACCGATCAGCATGAAGGTAACCTCGTCCGTGAAGCTCACGGAGATATCCGCGGACATCGCCCACCTCAAGTGCGAGGGCGCGTACACCCCGAAGAACGATCCCACCATGAAGATGGCCCGCGCGCTCAACCAAGCGGCCGACCTGACCGCGGGCACCTTCGCCGCTGCCGCCCAGTCAGAGGCGCTTCCCTTCGCCGCCATCGCCGGCGTGGACTCGACCTACGGCAGCGCCACGAGCACGGGGTCGTCTTCGAGCCAAAGCCAGGCCTCCAGCAGTAACAACGCCGCGGCTGCGGGCGACGTGGAATTCTTCGCGGGGTCGAAGGACAACGCGAACGGATTCGACGCGCTGGACTTCTCGTTCGACGTCTCGTCGGCAAAGATGCTGAGGGAGCCCTTCGTCGTCGTGATCACGAAATTCCACGAGAGGGGATCCGACGAGGGCTCGTTCCGGAACCTTGTCTATGCCAGGGCGCTGGAACCGATCGTCAACACGCCGACGAGCGTGCACTTCGAGCAGACGGGATTTCCGCCGGGCTTTGAGCTCAAGGGATTCGAGTTCCATCTGTACAACCATGGCGAGGAGGTGGCGACCAACGTTGCCCCTGGGCGGACGCAGCTGACGACCGAGCAGGCTTTCGACTACGTCAAGGCGGCGTATTTCAAGGCCCACAAGGGCGACACGCTGGCCGCGGTGCCCGTGCTGGCCGGGAAGCTTCCGGCCGACCTGGCCGACAAGATCGCCAAGGGCGCGTACCCCAGCACGTTCTACGTCAGGGTCTCCAAGGACGGCCTGGCCGACGAGGCCTACGCCGACGCGGCGTGCTCGAAGAGGATCGAGGACCCGTACCTCGAGTCGGTGGTGCGCGGCATCCGTTTCAAGCCCGCGCTGTCGAACGGCACTCCCGTGGACGGCACTGCTCCGCTGAACCTGGGCCAGCTCTGAGGGCCTGGGTGGACGGCTAAATCCGCCGGGGATAAACCGACCTCCCCAAGGGGACGGGCGGGTTCTCAAAGCCGGGCCCGGAATGCGCGAGGCCCGCCTGGGTCTTCTTGACCCCCCGCGGCGACCCGCGTATTCAGCCGGTAGGCCGGCACTGGGACCGGCCGCCCTACCTCCGGCCTCCATTGGGAGACGGGCTAGGGAGACTCGAAACCACCGATGAAAACCCCTCTATCCGGGGCCTTGATCCTCGGGCTGGATAGCCCCGAGGCGACCGTCGAGAGCGTCGGTGGCAAGGGAGCATCGCTTGCCCGCCTGTCGGCTGCCGGCCTGCCCGTGCCCCCGGGTTTCCACGTCACGACCCGGGCCTACCGCCGCTTTGTGGACGAGAACCGCCTAGGGGGCCCGATTCTGGCGGCCGCGGCGCAGGCGCAGCCCAGCGACCCCGCCTCCCTCGACCGGGCGTCGGCGCAGATCCGGTCGCTCATCGGGGACGGCGCGATGCCCGGCGACATCGCGGAGGCGATCCGGCGTTCGTACGGCGGGCTGGGCGCCGATCTCCCCGTGGCGGTGCGCTCGTCGGCGACGGCGGAGGACCTGCCCTCCATGTCGTTCGCGGGCCAGATGGAGAGCTACCTCAACGTTCGCGGGGGCGACGCGGTGATCGACGCGGTCAGGCGGTGCTGGGCGTCGCTGTGGACCGGGCGCGCGATCGGCTACCGCGGGAGGCAGGGGATCCGGCCCGGGGACGTGGGCATCGCCGTCGTCGTGCAGCAGCTCGTCCTGGCCGAGGCGGCCGGCGTCGCATTCACCGCGAACCCCGTGACGGGCGCGCGCGACGAGCTGGTCATCAACGCGGCTTGGGGCCTGGGCGAGGCAATCGTGAGCGGCCAGGTCACGCCGGACGCGATCACAATCGACAAGCGGACGGGGGCCATCACGTCGCAGCAGATCGCCGCCAAGGAGGCGATGACGGTGCGGACCGCCGACGGCACGCGCGAGGAGGCCGTTCCGGACGACAAGCGCACGAGGGCCGCGCTGGAGCCGTCCCAAGCCGCGGAACTGGCCAGGCTCTGCGCAAGGATAGAGGTGCTCTACGGGCAGGCGATGGACATCGAGTGGGCCGCCTGCGGCGGGCGTATCTTCATCGTGCAGGCGCGGCCCGTGACCGTGCTGGCGCGCAGCCGCGCGGAATTCGACTGGAGGCTGCCGCTCGAGGGGCGCAAATACTGGCGGAGCAGCGCGGCCGAGCTCCTGCCCGATCCGCTCTCGCCGCTGTTTGCCACTCTCGCCTTGCCTCTCTGGAACGAGGCGCTCCAGGCGATGGCGGAATCGACGCGCATGCGGCTCCTGATAGACAGGGGCGTGGGTCTGGTGACGATCCACGGTTACGCTTACTACAGCTTTGCGTTCACCGCGTGGGGGACCATGCGGCTGCTTGCCGCATCGCCCGTGCTAATACCGCGGATGATCCGCGCCCTGCGCTCCGCCGAGTCCGTGTGGGCCAACGAGGCGCGGCCGCGCTACGCAAAGGCGGCCGGCGACTGCTCCGGGCGCGACCTGGACTCGACGCCCGCCCTGGAGCTGCTCGCCGCAAGCCGGGAGATCGTCGGGGCAGCGGCGGGCTACTACGTGAGCATCCAGCTTGTGCTGGGGGCCGTGAACGGGAGCGAGGCCGTCTTCACGAACGCGTACAACCGCCTAATCAGGCGGGGCTCCGATCCGCCGGCGTCGGCCTTCCTGCTCGGATTCGAGAGCGCCCCGATAGGCGCCGAGAAGTCGCTCTACGACCTGGCGATGTGGGCGCGCCCGCAGGCGGAACTCGCCGCGTACCTCGCTCGGACGGGAGGCAGGGACATCGCGGCGGCGCTCGGGTCGCCATCGGCGCCCATAGGCGACGCCGCAGGCTGGCGCGAGTTCGCCGGCCGCCTCACCGGGCATCTGAGGCGCTACGGACACTGCGTGTACGACCTGGACTTCGCGAAGGGAGTCCCCTCCGAGGAACCTGGCTCGCTGATCGAGACGCTCAAGTACTTTGCCTCGGGCCGGGGGCGCAACCCGCACGAGAGGCAGGCGTCGGCCGCCGCGGCGCGGGAGCTGGCCGCCGGGGCCGTGGCGGCGCGCCTGGGGGGACTGCGCCTGCGGCTGTTCAGGTGGTCCCTCCGCTGGGCGCAGCATTGCGCGCCGCTGCGCGAGGACGCGCTCGCCGACGTCGGCCTGGGATGGCCGGTGGTTCGGCGCATGTTGCGCGAGGCCGGGCGCCGCCTGGCCGCCGCGGGCGCGCTCGCCGAGCGCGACGATGTATTCTTCCTGACATGGGACGAGGCGCAGGCCGCGGCGCGGGCGCTCGACGCCGGCCAGCCCGCGGGCGACCACCGGCGCGCGGTCGCGGAGCGGCGCGAGACCTGGAAGCTCGAGCAGGGCGTCCCCCCGCCCGTCGTGCTGCCCGTCAAGGGCGGCGGCCGGCTGCTGGGGATCGACGTCCGGCGCCTGATGCCGGCGCGAAGCGGCCAGACGGCACGCGACGCCATCAAGGGAACAGGCGCCAGCCCGGGCCGCGTGACGGGCCCGGCGCGCGTGATCCACGGCCCCGGGGAGTTCGAGCAAATGAGGCCGGGCGACATCCTCGTGGCCAAGATCACGACGCCGGCCTGGACACCGCTTTTTGCGCTGGCGTCGGGCGTCGTCACGGACGTGGGCGGCCCGCTTAGTCACAGCTCGATCGTGGCGCGCGAATACGGCATCCCCGCGGTGCTGGGAACCGGCGACGCCACTCGGCGCATCCGCAGCGGGCAACAGGTCACGGTTGATGGCGACAGCGGCCTCGTAAAGGTGGACGCGGGTGGAGCAATGGGTCCCGATTGAACCGTTCGCACCCGGGAACACCGCGGCCCCTTTCCCGCGGCGCCTGCAGAACCCGCCGCCGCCCCGAGCATGGACGAAGGAACTACGTCCGAGGCGACCGGCCTGGAGGGAGGCGGCGCGCCAATCGTGGCCCTTCTCCTCGCTTGAGCGGGTTGCGGGGGCTCCCGCCCGGCGTCGACTGGGAATCCCCATCAATGAATCTGGAACATCCGGCCCCGGACCTGCCGGAATTTAGCTTGCCGGTGTCATCGGCTACTGAACATTCTGGCCCATTCAGGACAAGCCAGGGTAGCTCAGTGGTAGAGCAGAGGACTCATAAGCCTTTGGCCGCGGGT
>CAZCAJ010000060.1:0-21872 GCA_964496645.1 uncultured Opitutaceae bacterium | reverse complement strand
ACGCCACACAAAAAACGCAAATAACTAGGGGACAAAAATTTCGCACTTTATTTACGATTGGGAGTTAGCCCTAGGATAGCCGTCCCTAACCCTTCATTTGCAAGCTGAAGCGGCGAGTCACTACAGAAAAAAACGTAATCTCAGGCGTGAAATAAGGCGGTTTTTAGGTTCGGTGTTTGAGGTTCGGCGTAAGTACTTTTGCGTACGATATGAAGACTATCAATCGCATGGCCTTGGGAGTTGCATCAAGCTTGCTGCTTTCAGCGGGCTTCGCGACCGTCGCCCAGCGAGTCGACCCCTTGACTCATTCGATCGGGAATTCAAACCCGGAAGATGGCGCCAATGACCCGGCGGCGTGTTCGTGCTCCTGTATGTGCACGACGCCTTGTCTGTACGATACCAAGTAATTCTTGGATCGAGTCACGGGTGATTAGCCGCACGGCGCCTGTCCCATGTTAAGCGTCGCAGGGTATCGCTATCGAAACGTGCTGGAGTCCGAGGGGGGTCCGGTCGCCCGGATTGCCCTCAGGGAATTCCCGGTGTACGGCCGCCCCATGTACCAGGCGAACGCCTGGCTGTCGGACAGCATCGTCTCGCACCAGAGGAACTTCGCGCTCTACAGCGATGCCGACGGCACGGGCGCCTCGAACGTACCGATGGTCGCGCGTTACATGGCGATCTCGGAGGCGATGGAGCGGTGGGCCTTCCGGGTCAAAGTAAGGAGCGCGGACCGGGAACTGTACGGCTTCGACATCGACGAGTCCTCCAACGGGATGGCGGCATTCCCGGGGCTCTTTAACACGGAGTCCCGGAAACGGGCGCTGCTCGAGGCCGTCGAAAGGTCGAGCGTCATCGCGTGGTGGGAGGGCGCCCTCGACGGCGAGGTCCGGAGCACCGACTGGCCGGGCATCAGCGCCCTCGTGCTGCCGAGCCCGATTCTCTACGGAGTGACGGTGATCGCGTTCCGGGAAGTGAGGCCGGGCTGCTTCGCCTACGGCCACGGCGCGGCGAAGGACTTCTTTGGCGCGTCGGAGCGGGCGGTTATGGAGCTCGCGCGCAACGAGTACGTGCTCGACCTCCGGCGCGTCTCCCAGGGCATCGCGGCGGAGAAGGCCCCCTCCGATCTGTTCGAGCGGCGCTGCCTATTCTTCTCCTCGTCGGAGGGCCACGCGATGTTCCAGGAGCGTATCCGGCGAAGGACGACCGGGCCGCGATTCCGCTCGGAGATCATCTGCGACACGGAGATCCCCGGGCCCTGGTCCGATTACGCCTGCGTGTGGCGCGTCCTCATCCGCCCGGCGACGACCGAGTTCCTTGCCCCCACCGAGAAGTATTTCTTCTGGTGAGGGGGCTCGCTCCCTGCCCGCGGCCCGCGCTTTTTTCGGGGCTGCCGTGAATTCGTGCATGTCGCACGCCGGTTGGGCGCCCGATCGGGGGGCTGCGAGTGATTTTGCCCTATTGTCACCTGGCGGGATTGATTCCCTTGCAATCGGGTTCAGCGTGAGGAATCCAAGGCGGCCGCTGGAGAATCTGCGGAACTGTTTCCCGGCCGCCACGTCATAAACCGTATTGTGCGCGCAGCGATGAAACCCGGCAGGAAAAAGGTGAGAGGACGGACGCTGCTCCGGGTTGGCGACCTGACGAGGCTGGAGCTCATGATCGCCAAGCGCGCGGACATGCTCTGGAAGAGCGCGGGCTATTGCAGAGGCCGGGACCTGATCCATTGGCTTCAGGCGGAGAGCGAGATCCTCAACCGCTATTTCCTTCTCGAGCAGCCGATGGACGTTGAGCTTGCCGTGGATCGGTGAGCCGCCTCAGGTTGGAAATCCTTGCCGCAGGCGGCCCTAAGGCCGACGCTTTCGGATTCCCGAGTGAAGAAGACAGCGAATCGCCCCTGTGACTTCACGGGGGCCCTGGCGAGGATACTTGCCGGCGCCCTGGCGGCCGCGCCCGTTGCCCGCCTGCCCGCAGCGCTGACCTCTGGGCCGGGCATGCTCTCCGAGACCGGCGTCCGCGATTCCACGGGCACCTTATTGCGGACGATTGAGTCCAGATCACTCGCGCCTACTGATTCGGGGGCGCCCCTTGGCGCCAGGCTCGCCGGCGCCCTGGTGGAAGCGGCGCCTGTTCATCGGGCTTGCGGAAATGGTCGTGATCAGGAGCGCGGGCGCCGGCGCTGTGCGGCTCGCCCTAGGAGGCTGAGGACATCGCCCCGGCGGAATCCACTGTCGCGGCGCTGACAGCGATGCCGCCATTCAGTGTCCCGCGAGGGATTTCGACCGCGGTCGGTGTGGCCCCGCTGCGCCGCGCCAGTGATCTCAATTTGCGGCGTAGATCGTCGAAACTTGCAACCAGGCTTGCCTAGGCGCCTACGCCGGGAGCCGGCGACCCCCGAAAAGGTGCTGTAAAAGTGCATATTAATGGCAGTCTTTGCTTGACCAAAGTGGGTTAAAATGGGTCGAATTGGGGCATTATGGGGCGAGTTAACAGCTCGCTTACCCCATGGCGAATCCCGGCAAAGCTTTCTACACGGGCCTCTTTAGGCACACCCTCGACGAAAAGGGTCGCGTCACGATCCCCTCGGCATGGCGTTCGGCGCACCAGGACGGGGATGTCTTCCTCGCGACGCCGCACCCCGACGGCTACGTAGCCGTGCTGCCCCCGGCCGAGGTCGAGAAACTTCACGCCAAGATCGCCCAGATGGCGCTCAGCGACGGGGCCGGCCAGGATTTCGCGTCGCGGTTCTTCGCGCAGACCCAGTCGTTCTCGTTCGACAAGCAGGGGCGCGTGGGCCTGACGGCCGACCTGCTCGAGCACGCCGGGATCGCGAGGGACGCGGTCCTCGTGGGATCCCTCACCAAGTTCAACCTGTATTCGCCGACCCGGTGGCAAAAGGTCGAGGCGCGCACATCGGGCGAGAATTTCGGCGACATCATGCGCCGCCTCGGAATCTGAACATGCGAAACAACGAGAGAGCCTCCGCCACGCAGTCGCTCTTCGGGAAGAGCGCTCCCATGGCCGCCCCGCGCGGCCTTGCCGTCTGGATCGGCGCCGCCGGGTACGGGACCAGTTCATCGGTAGTGACGCCGCGAATACGCGACAACCTCGTGCTTCGGCTGGTCGCCGGCAGGCGCCAGGAGCGCGACAGGGGCCTCATCCATGCGACCGGCGCGACCTGAATCCGAAGCCGCCTGCATGATCCCCGGTCACGAGCCCGTCCTCCTTCGCGAGGTGCTCGGGCTGCTGGCGCCGGCTGTCGGCGGGAGGTACCTCGACTGCACCTTCGGCGGAGGGGGCCATTCTCGCGCCATCCTCGAGGCCGCAGCCGGCACCACGGTCGTCGCGCTTGACCGGGACCCCGAGGCGGCCCCGCGCGCGCAGGCGCTGTTGGCGGAGTTCGAAGGGCGTTTTACCCTGGTTGACAGGGACTTCGGCAGGCTGAGCGGCATTGCCGAATCGGGATTCGACGGCGTGCTCTTTGACTTCGGGCTCTCCTCGTTCCAGCTCGACAATCCGGACCGCGGCTTCTCCTTCCGAACGGACGGCATCGCCGACATGAGGCTCGACCCCCGGGCCGGCGTCGCCGCCGGGCGCTGGCTCGAGACGGCGACGGAGGAAATGCTGGTTCGGGCCATACGCGACTTCGGCGAGGAGCCCCACTGGCGCCGCGTCACCCGCGCCCTCCTGGAGGCGAGGGGCACGGGCTCGCTCGGCAGAACCGCCTCGCTGGCCGGCGTCATTTCAGGGGCGATACCGGCGCGCGATCGGCGCGCCTCGCGGATCCACCCGGCCACGCGGTCGTTTCAGGGGATCCGGATCGCGGTCAATGACGAGCTCGGGGCGATCGAGCGCGCCCTGCCTGCGGCGTTCGCCAAGCTGCGCCAGGGCGGAGTCCTCTGCGCCATCAGCTTTCACTCGCTCGAGGACCGCCTGGTGAAGCAGTTCTTCAGGAGGATGAGCGGCCAGCCGGAGAGCGCGGACGACGCGACTCCGCAGGACCTTAGGGTGCGCCTGGCTGAGGCGCTTACCCGCCGGCCGGTCCTTCCGTCGGAAGCCGAGGTCGCGGCGAATCCCCGCAGCAGGTCGGCTAAATTGCGCGCAATCAGGAGATTGTGATGAACACTGGGAACAGGACCAGGGCCGACGCGTTTGTGAACCAGCTCATGGTCTACGCGCTGGTGGCGATCTGTGGAACCGGATCGATAGGACTTGGCACCGTCTGGATGCGCCACCAGATCTCAATCGCGGCGAATGCGAACAAGGTCCTCGAGGCCTCCATCGCCGACCTTGAGCGGCGGATCGAGGAAACGGACGCGGCGATCGCCGCCGAGCAGGACCCGGCGGTTCTCATCCGGCGCAACGCCGACTGGAGGCTGGGATTGGTGCCGCCCGGCGAGACGCAGGTGCGGCGCATTTCCGAGGATCCCGTCACGCGGCTTGCCGCGATCCACAACCGCACGCTCTTCGGGGAGGGGCCGGCGACGGTGAGCATACGAGTCGCCCTCGCGCACTGACACCCGCTGGCACCCCATGTCGAAGGGCTTCACCACCAGCTACCGAATCGCCCTTCTCGCGGGCCTTGTCCTTGCGATGTTCGCCGGGATCGAGGCCCGGCTGGTGTGGCTCCATGTCGTCGACCGGGACGAGTTCCTTAGGTCGGTCGGCGAGGCGCGCCGCCAGCTGATCGTCGACAGCGCGCGCCGCGGCGACATCCTGGACGCGCACGGGGCGCTGCTCGCGACAAGCCGGTCGGTCATCGTGCTGGGGGTCGACCCGCAATCCTTTCGCAGCGAGGACAGGTCCAAGCTGCCCCGGCTGGCCTCCCTGCTCGGCATGCCGCTCGCCGACCTGGTGAGGACGTGCACGACGAAGACGCGCCCCGCGCCCGCCGGGGCAGGCGCGCCGGCGGCGTCGCCGGCCGACGGGCCCGTGATCAACCTCGGCCCGCCGGCTGTAGCCGATGCCGGCCGCGGGACGGACGACGCCAAGAAGGACGACACGGAGCTCGACGAGCCCGACAAGGAGGGCAACCGGCCCATCCGCTGGGCCAAACTGAGCGACCAGCTGCAGGAGTCCGTCTACGCCCAGGTGGAGAAACTCGCTGTCCGCGGCGTCTATGGCAGCCGGGTGTTTCGGCGCGACTACCCGCACAACGAGATGGCCGCCCACATCATCGGATACGTCGACCGCGACGAGAAGCCCGTGGCGGGGATAGAGCACTACGCCGACTTCTACCTCAGGGGCGAGAACGGGTGGCTCGAGTCGGAAAGGGACGGGAGGAGCCACGAGCTAGCCCAGTTCCGCAGCCGCGAGGTGCCCGCGAGCGACGGCTTCAACGTTTCGCTCTCGATCGACGCCACCATCCAGCGCATGGCCGAGGACGAGCTTGCGGCGGTGGCCGCGCAGTACGAGCCCGAGAAGGCGACCATCATCGTGAGCGACCCGCAGACGGGATTCATCTTCGCGCTCGCGAACTACCCGTCCTTCGACCTCAACCGCTTCAACAACCTGCCGCGCGCGGACCAGGCGAGGATGCGCAACATCGCCGTCGCCGACGAGTACGAGCCCGGCTCGGTGTTCAAGATCGTCGCCGTGGCGGGCGCCCTCAACGAGGGCCTCGTCACGACCGAGACGGAGTTCGACTGCACGCTCGAGAAGATCGACTACGAGGGCATCACGCGGAGCCTGCCCCGGGAGGCGGAGTGGGATCACTTTGACCACCCGCTCACCGTCCGGGAGATCCTCGCGAAGTCGTCAAACAAGGGGGCCGCGCAGCTCGCGATGGCGCTCGGCGACCGCCGGTTCTACGCCTACGCGCGCGCGTTCGGGTTCGGCCAGAAGACCGGGTTTCCCGTGGGCGGCGAGGTCACCGGAAAGCTCAAGCCCCCCGAGAAATGGGACAGCCTCACAATAACGCGGATGCCGATGGGCCAGTCTGTGACCGCGTCGGCCCTCCAGATGCAGCAGGCGATGGGGGTGATCGCTAGCGGCGGGTTGCTGCTCAAGCCGCAGATCATAAGCCAGGTCCGCGACGCCCAGGGCGAGCTGGTCTACACGTTCGGCCGCGTCGAGGTGCGCCGGGTGATCTCCGAGCAGACGGCCCGGACGATGGCCCGGCTCCTGACGGGGGTGGTTTCGCCGGAGGGCAACGCCCCAGAGGCCGCGGTCCCCGGATTCGAGGTGGCGGGGAAGACCGGCACGGCCAACAAGCTCATCCCCTTCGAATTGGCCTCCGGCGTCATGGTGCCGCGCTATTCCGACCGGCACCACGTCGCGTCGTTCATCGGGTATTTCCCGGCGACCGTCCGCCAAAGGGGCGACCGTCAGGTGGCGATCGCGGTGATCATCGACGACGCTGACGCGCGCTGCCCGGGCGGGATCGCCTACGGGGCGAAGGTCGCGGCCCCCGTCTTCAAGCGCCTTGCGGAGCGGCTGATACCCTATCTCGACATCCGGCCCAAGATAGACAACGAGGCGCCGCGGGCGCTCGCGATGGGAGGGGCCCCGTGATAGGATACCTCGTCCAGGACCACGCGCTGGTGCGCGCCTTCCGCAACCGGCCCTTGCGCCTGCGCTCCCGCGAATACCTTGAATTCAACCGCGCGATAAAAATGGCACCCATCCTCTCCGACTACATCAGCGAAGGCGAGATCCTCGCCGCAAAGGGAAGGCTGGACTGCCCCATCTCGGGCCTGGTGATGGACAGCCGCAGGGTCGTGCCCGGGAACCTGTTTTTCGCCCTGCCGGGACTGCGCTCGGACGGGGCCTCGTTCGTCGACGAGGCCGTCAGCCGGGGGGCCTCGGCCATAATCGCCCAGAGGATCCCCGTGCACCCGCCGGCCAGGGTCACGTTTGTCCAGGTGGCCGATTCGCGCGCGATGCTCGCCCGCGTCGCGCAGCGCTACTACAAGTTTCCCGACCGCGACGTCTCGGTGGTCGGCGTCACCGGCACGAACGGCAAGACGACCGTCAGCTACCTGATCAGGCACCTGCTCAACGAGAGCGAGCGCATCGGCCTGCTCGGGACGATCAGCTACGACCTCGGCGCCCGGGCCGTGCCGTCCTTCCGGACGACGCCCGAGTCGGTGGACATCTTCGGGATGCTCGCCCAGATGCGCGACGCGGGGTGCCGGCGCGCGGTCATGGAGGTGAGCTCGCACGGGATCGCGCAGCAGCGCCTGCTCGGCCTCCAGTTCGATGCCGCGGTTTTCACGAACCTCACTCAGGACCACCTCGACTTCCACAAGACCCTCGAGGCCTACTTCGACGTGAAGACGCGCCTCTTCATGGGGGGCCTCGGCCCCGTGCCCCGCGTGGCCGTGGTCAACCTCGACGACCCCTATGGCGAGAGGCTTGCGGCGAGGATCGCCTCCGAGGTGCCGTCGACCCGCCTGGTGACGTTCGGGGAGAACCCGCGCGCCGACGTCCGCGCTCGGGACGTCGTCCTCAACTTCCGGGACACGGCGTTCACGCTCGTCTGGCCGGGAGGGGAAACCTCCGTCGGGTCGCCGCTTATCGGGCGCTACAACGTGTCCAATGTGCTCGCGGCCGCCGCAGCGGCGTGGGCGCTCGGGCGCGACCCCGGGGCCTTCAGCCGGAAGGTCAAGGCGTTCAGGGGCGTCCCTGGGCGCATGGAGCGCATCGAGGAGGGCCAGCCCTTCAACGTCCTTGTCGACTACGCGCACACGGACGACGCCCTGCGCAACGCGCTCGGGATGCTTCGCGCGATCACGCCGGGGCGCCTGATTGTCGTCTTCGGCTGCGGCGGCAACCGAGACCGGACCAAGCGCCCCCGGATGATGCGCGCCGTGCAGGAGTTCGCCGACTTCGCGTTCGCCACCGCCGACAATCCCCGAGGTGAGCAGGTGGTGGCCATCTTCTCCGACATGAGGGCGGGCGTGACCGACGCCTCGAAGGTCGCGTGGATAGACGAGCGCCGGCGCGCCATCAGCCTCGCCCTCGACGCCGCCAGGGAGGGCGACAGCGTGCTGATCGCCGGCAAGGGCCACGAGGGCTACCAGGAGTTCGCCGACACCGTGATTCCATTCGACGACCGGCAGGTCGCCCGGGAGCTCATCGCCGTGAAGGCGCTTCGAAGCTGATGCACGCATTCGACCCAGATTGCCTGGCGGCTTGGACGGGGGGCCGGTGGACCGGGCGGCCCGGGCGCGCGCCGGCCGGCTTCACGGTCGACTCGCGCCGGCTGGAGCCGGGGCAGGCATTCGTGGCCCTGAAGACCGAGCGGCGCGACGGGCACGAGTTCCTGGGCGCCGCGCTGAAGGCCGGGGCGTCGGCCGCGATCGTCGCGCGCGCCGACAGCAGGGTTGCGCTGCCCCAGCTCGTCGTCGGCGATCCCCTGGAGGCTCTGCAGGCGGTGGCCGGCGAACACCGAAGGAGGTTCGGGGGCACCGTGGTCGGCATCACGGGCAGCGCCGGCAAGACCTCCACGAAGGAGCTCGTCTGGCTCCTCCTCGGGGGGGAGCAGGCCGGCGTGCTCGCGACCGAGGCGAACCTCAACAACCAGATAGGCGTCGCGCTCACCCTGTGCCGGCTCGACCCCGAGAGCCACCGCTTCGCCGTCGTCGAGGCGGGGATCAGCGCCCCGGGGGAGATGGGCCCTCTCGCGCGGATGATCGATCCCGACATCGCCCTGGTCACGCTCGTCGGCCCGGCCCACCTTTCGGGACTGGGGAGCCTCGAGTCGGTGGCCCGCGAAAAGGCCGTGCTGGCGCGGTCCGTGCGCAAGGGCGGGACCTGCGTGCTCCCGGCGTCCTGCGAGGCGTATGCCGCGTTCCGGTCGCTCCCCGAGCAGGACTGCCTGGTGGTCGAACCCGCCGGGAGCCTTGCCGGCCGCAGGCCGCGGGAGGGCCGGGCCTGCTTCACGGCGTCCCATTCCGGGGAGCTGACGACGGTGAGCGTCGCGTTCGGCCCCCCTCCGCCCGTCGTGGCGAGGCTTTGCCGCACGACCGACGGCATGGCCCAGAACGCGGCGCTGGCGATCTGCGCCGCGTTGAGGGCCGGGGTGGCCAGGGATGATGTCGGTCGCAGGCTTGTTTCCTGGCGCCCGTCGCCGCTGCGGGGGGAGTGGAGGGTCTCGGATGGCCGAAGGGTATACCTCGACTGCTACAACGCCAATCCGGCGTCGATGGCGGACGCCCTGGCGGCGTTCGGCGCGGTCGCGCCCCCCGACGAGCCGCGCCTCTACGTCATCGGCTGCATGGAGGAGCTCGGCCCCGATTCGCAGCGCTACCACGTCGAGCTCGGCAGGTCCCTCGCGCTGCGCAGGGGAGACCGCCTGGTCGCCGTCGGCAGCCACGCCGGTTCAGTCCGCGCGGGCGCCCTCGAGGGGGGCGCCGACCCCGCCCAGGTGGAGGTCGCCGACTCGATCGAGCCGTTCTCGGCCCAGCTGGCTTCATTCAGGGGCTCCGTCTTTGTAAAGGGCAGCCGGCGCCACGAGCTGGAGAGGGCCTTCGTGGGCGCCGAGTGCGCGGAGGCGTACCATGCTTAGCTACCTGTCCGCCCTCGACAACGTGTTCGGCCCGCTGAGGGTCCTGCGCTACATCACGGTCCGCGCGCTCCTCGCGGCCGGCACGGCGTCCCTCATCGGCTTCCTTATCGGACCCTGGCTCATTGGGCACCTGCGCCGGCTCAAGTTCGGGCAGCACTATGACGACGACCGGACCGGGGACCTCGCGAGCCGCTTCGACAAGAAGAACACCCCGACCATGGGGGGCCTCCTCATCTTTGCGTGCGTCTTCGCGAGCTCCTTCCTCTGGGCGGCGCCCAACATATGGGTTGTCGTCGCGCTCTTCGTCTACACGGCCCTGACGGCCGTGGGGTTCAGGGACGACTACCTGAAGGTGGTGCGCAAGAACCGGAACGGCATCTCCTCCGGGGCGAAGATCTTCTGGCAGACGGTGACGACCGCCCTCGCGCTCACGGCCCTCCTCCTGCACCCGGCGAGCTCGGAGAAGATCCGCGAGCTGTGGGTGCCCTTCGTCAAGCACCCCATCGTTTCCAGCATGCCGATCGCGGCGCTCGCCGTGCTCATCTACCTCTGGATCGTCGGCTTCTCGAACGCGATCAACCTGACCGACGGCCTCGACGGCCTCGCCGTCGGCTGCACGATCACGGTCGCCCTGACGTACGGCATAATGGCCTACGCGGCCGGCAACACCAAGATCGCCGACTATCTCCTCATCAGCTTCGTGCCCGGCACCGGGGAGCTCGCGGTCGTGTGCGGGGCGCTCGTGGGCGCCGGCCTGGCGTTCCTCTGGTACAACGCCCATCCAGCCGAGGTGTTCATGGGCGACACCGGGTCGCTTGCGCTCGGCGGCGTGCTCGGCATGATCGCCTTCATGGTACAACAGCCGTTGACGCTCGTCGTTGTCGGCGGCGTCTTCGTGTGGGAGGCCGCATCGGTCATCGTCCAGGTCGGCGTCTTCAAGTACACGCGCAGCCGGCAGGGCGAGGGCAGGAGGGTGTTCCTCATGGCGCCCATCCACCATCACTTCCAGAAGCTGGGGTGGCCCGAGTCGAAGGTGGTCGTGCGCTTCTGGATCCTGTCGCTCATCTTCGCCCTCGCGGGGCTGGGAACCCTCAAGATCCGCTGACCCATGCCGCTGCAAGCCCCAGAATTCCTTAGCTCCAGGCTCGGCAGGCCGGTGGCCGTGATGGGGGCCGGCGTGAGCGGCGAGGGGGCGATGCGCCTCCTTTCCCGGCTCGGCGCGACGGTCGTCGTCTACGACCGGCGCGGGGTGGAGTTCACGCCGGAGAGGGCCCACGAGCACGGCCTCGTCGTGTTCTCGCCCGGATTCCCGCTCCTTCATCCCTGGCTCGAGTGCGCGCGCAAGGCGGGCTGCATTTGCATGGCCGAGATCGACTTCGCCTCCGTGTTCTGGCTCGGCCGGATCGTCGCGGTGACCGGGACGAACGGCAAGACGACCCTGACCGAGTTCCTGGCCCACGCCCTATGCAGGGCCGGAAGGCGCGCGCGGGCGGGGGGCAACATAGGGCTGGCCTTCTCGCAGCTCGTCGCCGAGGAGGACGGAGGCGCCCCGCAGGCCATCGCCGTGTGCGAGGTGAGCTCGTTCCAGGCCGAGCAGCTGGGGCATTTCCGCGCGGACGCGACGCTCTGGACAAACTTCGCCGAGGACCACCTTGAGCGGCACGCGACGATGGAGGCCTACTTCGCGGCCAAATGGGAGCTGGTGGTCCGCACCCCGGCCGACCGGATGTTCGCTGGAAGCTCCGTGCAGCGCTACGCCGCCCGGTTCGGGCGCCCGCTCCCGCCGCGCGCGCCTGTCGCGTCCGAGGGCCAGAGCGCGGACGCCCGGCTCGACGGGACGCCGTTCGCCTTCTATCCCCAGAGGGAGAACTTCATCCTGGCGGCCGCCTGGTGGCGGAGCGAGGGGCTTGACGAGGCCGGGCTCTACGACGCCGCGCGGACCTTCCACGTCGGCCGCCACCGGCTCTCCCGCGTGGCGGAGATAGACGGGGTGACCTACTGGAACGACTCCAAGGCCACGAACTTCCACGCCGTGGAGGCCGCCCTTGCCGGCCTGCGCGAACCCGCCGTCCTCATCGCCGGGGGCCGCTCGAAGGGGGGCGACCTGGCCGGATTCGTCCGCAGGATCGCCCCGCGCGTCGCGCACGCCCTGCTCATCGGCGAGACCGGCCCGGCGCTCGCGGCCGCATTCGATGCCTGCGGCGTCGCGCACGCGGTCTGCGAGACGCTCGAGGACGCGGTCCGCGGAGCGGCCGCCGCCGCGCATCCGGGGGGAAACGTTTTGCTCTGCCCGGGCTTCTCCAGCTTTGACATGTTCAGCAACTACGAGGACCGGGGCGACCGTTTTGAAAGGGCCGTCTTCGAGCTTCACGCGGCCCGAGTATGAAATAGCCCCGGAAAGACAGACTGAATCCCCACTCCAACCCGACATCCCTTCCATGAAAATAATCAAGATCCTGGCGATAGCGGCGGGCCTTCACGCGCTCGCCCTGATACTCATCTTCTCGAACCCGGGCTGCAGCTACACCAAGGCTGCCGGACCCGACACGTCGCCGATAACGCCGGCGCCCCTGGGTGACGCCGCGGCGCCGGCCGAGACGCCGACGGTCCGGTTCAGCCCCACGCGCCCCGGCACGGCCGTGGCGTCCGCCCTCGAGACCCAGCCGGTCTCCGGCGTGACCCCGGCCACGACGTACACCGTGGCCAGGGGAGACAGCCTCTGGAGCATCGCGAAGGCCAACCAGATCTCGAGGACCGACCTGGCCGCCGCCAACGGAATCGGCGCGAGCTCCGTTCTGCATGTCGGCCAGAAGCTGATCCTGCCTTCAAAGCCGCTGCAGAGCGCGGCCCCGGCTGCCGCCCCCGCCGCCGCGCCCGCGGGCGCGCCCGCCGCCGCACCCGGGCCCGCCCCGGCCCAGAAGCCCTCCGGGGAGCTCGAGCGGCACGTAGTGAAGACGGGCGAGACCCTCGGCTCGATTGCGCGCAAGTACGGCGTCCGCCAGGGCGACATCGCCGTTGCGAACAACATCACGGACCCGAGGAGGATCCAGCCCGGCCAGGAGCTGGTGATCCCCGCGAGGTCGGCCGCGTCGGGCGCCAAGCTACCGAGGGCCGCAAAGGCGGCCGACGCCGCGGGCGGGCAGCCGGCGCCGGCGCAGAGCAAGGCGGCCGGCCCTGCGCCCGCCTCGGACCAGGACCTAGACGCGGGCCTCAAGCCGCCGAGCGCCTCCGACGTCCCGGTGGTCAAGATAGAGGACACCCAGGCCGCCGCTAAGCCGAAGAATCCCTGACGCGGGCGCACCATGGCTAGCGTAGCGTCCGCCGAGTCGTCCCGCGCAAGGTCGATCGCCAATCCCGTGGCCGTCATACTGGTCTGCGCCATCGGCCTGACCTTCCTCGGCCTGACGATCCTCTTCAGCGCCAGCGTCTCGCTTAAGCAGGATCCCTACTTCTACCTCGACAAGCAGGTGCTGGGCGTGGCTGGCGCCGGGCTCCTCTGCTTCCTGGTGAGCAGGATCAACCTCGACTATGCGCGCCGGGCGTCGGCGTGGATAGGGGCCGGGGCGCTCATCCTGCTCCTCCTTGTCCTCGTGCCCCACCTCGGGGTGTCGGTCAAGGGCAGCCGCCGCTGGCTGGGATTCGGGGCGGCGCGGATGCAGGTGTCCGAGTTCGCGAAGCTGGCGATGGTGTTCTGCATGGCCCATTACCTTGCCCTGAACCAGACGCGGATCGGGGACTTCAAGAGGGGCTTCCTGTACCCCCTTGGGATAGTCGGGGCGTTCACCGGGCTCATCCTGCTCGAGCCCGACTTCGGGACGGCCGCCCTCGCGCTTTCCGTCGGGCTCATCCTGCTGTTCCTGGCGGGGGCCAAGTGGCGCTACATCCTCCCGACAATCGGCCTGTCCGCGACGACGTTCGCGCTGCTGGTCGCCCACAATCCGAACCGGCTGAGACGGTTCACCGCATTCCTGGACGTGGAGGCCAACAAGCAGGGCGGCACCTACCAGCTCTACCAGTCGCTGGAGGCATTCGCCGCCGGAGGGCTCGGCGGAGCGGGGCTGGGGCAGGGGCGCCAGCAGATCAACTTCCTGCCGGAGGCCCACACGGACTTCATCTTCGCCGTCGTCGGGGAGGAGCTGGGGATGTGGTTCACCCTCGGCGTCGTAGCGGTGTTCGCCATCATCTTCATGGCCGGGCTCGCGCACCTGCGCAGGGCGCCCAACCTCTTTTATTTCCTTCTGGCCGCCGGCTGCCTCCTCCTCATGTGCCTGCAGTCGGTCATAAACCTGGGCGTCGTGACGGGCGTCCTCCCGACGAAGGGAATATCCCTGCCGTTCATCAGCGCGGGCCTCTCCAACCTCCTGCTGATGGGCCTGCTCGTTGGCATCCTCATCAACACGCAGCGGAACTGGGGCCGCGCCGCGCTCGGGCCCGGCGCCGGGTCGATGCGCGAGGTCCTGGCATGAGCCGGTTCCTCATATCCTGCGGCGGCACCGGCGGGCACGTTTCGCCCGGAATCTCGCTCGCCGAGGGCCTCGTCGAGCGAAGCCACGACGTCACGCTCCTCATCAGCACGAAGCGGGTGGACTCGCGCCTGGTTGAGAAGTACCCCCACCTGAGGTTCGAGCGGATGCCGGGGACGGGATTCTCGTGGCACCCGGCCAGGATGGTGCGCTTCGCAGCCTCCCAGGCGGCGGCGCTCCGGCACTGCCTGAGGCTCATGCGGGCGGCCCGCCCCGACGCGGTCGTCGGATTCGGCGGGTTCACGTCGGCGCCGGCCGCGATGGCGGGGCGGCTGTTAGGCATCCCGGTGGCGCTCCACGAGGCGAACCGCGTGCCGGGCCTGGCGATGCGCGCGTTCGGGCCCCTTGCCGCGCGAGTCTACCTGCCTCTCGGTGTACGGATAGGCGGCGTGAGGGCGGCGGCGACCCGCTACGCCGGGCTGCCGGTCCGCCGCGAGATCGTGCGCATGCCCGCTGCCGCGGCGCGCCAGGCGCTCGGCCTGGACCCGGAGCAGAAGGTCCTCGCGGTCCTGGGCGGAAGCCAGGGCTCCTCCGCGCTGAACGAGTGGGCCCGCGGCCGGCTCGGGAAGCTCGCGTCCGAGGGTATCCAGGTGGTCTGCATCACCGGGCTGAGCAAGGGCATGCCCGAGACTGTCGCGACGCGGCTGCAGACCGGAGAGGAGGTCAGGTCCGTCTTCATGCCGTTCTGCGACAGGATCGCGGAGCTGCTCTCGGCGGCCGACGTCGCGGTTTCGCGCGCCGGGGCCGGCACCCTGGCCGAGTTGATCCGCTGCGAGGTCCCTGCGATACTGGTGCCGTTTCCGCGCGCCGCGTCGGACCACCAGCGCGCCAACGCGGCCTTCTTCGAGCGCCAGGGCGGCGGCCTTGTGGTCGAGGAGGCCGCCCTGGGAAGCCTCGATTCAGAGGTGCTCGACGTGATCTTCAACGACTGGCTGCTGGGCCAGTTCCGCGGCAACCTCAGGCGGATGGACCGGGCCAACGCGCTCGAGCTGATGCTGGCCGACCTCGAGGAGATCGCCCGCCAGGGAGCCGAAGCGCATCCCGCCCCGACGGCGGAGGCCGCCGCATGAGAGCCTCGCCGCTGCCGACGCTCTTTGGCCGCGAGGTGCGCCGGATCCACTGCCTGGGCGTGGGGGGGATGGGCGTCTCGCCCCTGGCGATCTACCTCGCGCGGTCGGGGTGGCGGGTGTCGGGCGAGGACGACGCGCTCTCCCCGGAGGTGTCGGCGCTCCTAGCCGCGGCCTCGGTCGAGGTCGGCCCCCTTCCCGCGGCGTGTGACCTGGTGGCGCGGTCCTCGGCGATACCCGACTCGCACCCCTCGTTCGCGGGCGCGGCGGCGCGAGGCCTCCCATGCGTCCTTCGGGGCGAGCTGCTCGCGGAGGTGCTGCGGGACAGGAGGCTTGTCGCGGTCTGCGGGTCGCACGGGAAGACGACCACCACGGCCATGCTGGTGACGGCGCTGCGCCGCGCCGGCTTCCCGGCCGGCTTCGTCGCCGGGGGCCTCTTCAACGACTCGACGCCCCCCGCGGGCGTGGGCTCCAACGAATGGGTCGTGGCCGAGGTCGACGAGAGCGACGGCACGATCGCCCGGTTCGCGCCGGAGATCGCGGTGATCGTGAATCTCGACTGGGACCATCCGGACCGATACGGGAGCCCGGCCGACATCGAGGCCGCCTTCTCGGCCCTCTGCGCCCGCACGCGCGGCGCCGTCCTGGTGAGCGACGCGTGCGCCCTCTCCCTGAAGCTCGTCCCGAACGCCGCGACGTTCGGGCGCAGCGGAAGCTTCTCCGGCATACCCACGGGAGAGGCCGGGGGCCGCATGACCCTCTCGCTCGGCGGCCGATTCAGGCCGGCCGAGGTCCTTGTCAGGGCGCTGGGCGACTTCAACGCGGCGAACGCGACCGCGGCGCTCGCGGCCGCCCAGCTCATGGGGGTCGAGCCGGCGCGGGAGTCGCTGGCGGACTACCCGGGCGTGCGCAGGCGCCAGGCGGTGCTCATGCAGGAGGCGGGCGTGACCGTGCTCGAGGACTACGCCCACCATCCCGCCGAGATTCGCGCGCTCCTCTCGAGCCTCCGCCGGCGCGTAGCCCCGCCCGGGAGGTTGATCGCGGTTTTCCAGCCCCACCGCCACAGCCGCACGGCGCAGTTCAAGGCGGAGTTCGCGGCGTCGCTGGCGCTGGCCGACAGCGTCCACCTGCTGGACGTCTACTCGGCCGGGGAGCAGCCGGCCTCGGGCGGGACGACTGCCGACGTCTACGCGGAGATCAAGCGGGGGGCGCCCCAGCTCGCGGTGAGCTACCTGCCCGGCGAGGGCTCGCGCTCCCTTCCGGCGCTGCTGCGCGAGGTCAGGAAGGGGGACCTCGTGGTGTTCGTGGGCGCCGGCGACATCGACCGGAGCGCCCGGGCCTGGGTCGAGGCCGCAAGGGGGCAGATTTCGCGCGCCCAGAGGTGGGACCGGTTTGCGGAGGCCGTGCGTCCCCTCCTTTCAAGGGCCTCGGTTCTTTCCAGGGAGGAACCCCTCGCGGAGAAGACGACCCTGCGGGTCGGCGGCGCGGCAAGGCTGTACGCCGAGCCCTCTACCGAGGACGACCTGCGCGTCCTGCTCGCCGAGGCGAGGAGGGGCGGGATTCCCGTCCTCCTGCTTGGGCGGGGCTCCAACCTGATCGTGCCAGACGAGGGGGTGGACGCGCTGGTCGTCGCGCTTTCCCGGGAGTCGTGGTCCGGCTTCGAGACCCTCGAGGACGGCCGGATCAGGGCAGGGGCCGGCCTCAGGCTGAAGAACCTCTGCGGTCTCGCGGCGGCGGCCGGGCTCTCCGGGTTCGAGTTCCTGGAGGGGATCCCGGGCTGTGTCGGGGGGGCCCTCAGGATGAACGCGGGCGCGATGGGCGGCTGGATCTTCGACGTGGTCGACGAGGTGCGCCTCATGTCCGCGGACGGCGTGGTCGCCACGCTCCCGCGCTCCTCCCTGAACGTGGATTACCGCCACTGCGCCGAGCTCCAGGAGGCGATCGCGCTCAGCGCCGTCCTGCGGCCCGTCTCCAGGAGCGACGCCGGGGCCGTCGGGAGGAGGATCGACGAGTACCGCCGCAGGCGCCACGAGTCGCAGCCGCGCGAGCCGAGCGCCGGGTGCATCTTCAAGAACCCGCCCGGCGCGAGCGCCGGCCGGCTGATCGAGGAGAGCGGGCTGAAGGGCGCGCGGGTGGGCGGGGCCGAGGTCTCCCGCGTCCACGCAAACTTCGTCGTGAACCGCGGAGGCGCCACGAGCGCGGACGTCCTCGAGCTTGTGCGCCGGGTGAGGGCCGCGGTGCGCAAGGAGAAGGGCGTGGACCTCGAGCCCGAGGCGCTCCTGTACGGCAAGGAATGGAGGGACGTCCTGTGAGCGCCCCGGTGGTCGCCGTGTTCGCCGGCGGGACATCCGCCGAGCGGGAGGTCTCGGTGGGATCGGGGCGCGCCTGCGCCCTGGCCCTGGCGCGTTCCTTCACGACGCGCCTCTTCAGCATCGCGGCGGACGCGCTCCCCGAGGGCTATGACCCGGCGAGGCACGTCGTCTTCTCCACTCTGCACGGCACCTTCGGCGAGGACGGGGGCATGCAGAGCCTGCTGGACGGCGCCGGCGGGGCGTACGCCGGCAGCGACGCCGCATCGAGCGCGCTCACGATGGACAAGACCCTCACCAAGGAGACCGTCTCGGCGCGGGGCGTCAGGGTCTCCGACGGGATCTGCTTCGACGCCGAGGCGCGGCCAAGCGCGCAGGAGGTCGCGCGGCGCCTGGGAGTCCGCGTGGTGGTCAAGCCCAACAACCAGGGCAGCAGCGTGGGCCTGAGCATCGTAGGGGACATGAGGGGGCTCGAGTCGGCGCTGGGCGCGGCCGCGAGCGGGCGCTGGATCGTCGAGCGGCGGCTCGACGGGAGGGAGCTGTCGGTCGGCGTCCTGGGGGGCTCGGCCATGGGGATCGTCGAGATCAGGCCGGCCTCGGGCGTGTACGACTACGCGAGCAAGTACACGAAGGGCATGACCGAGTACCTCGCGCCGGCGCCCCTCGACGGCGCGACCTGCGAGGCGGTAAGGGGCGCGGCGGAGACGGCGTTTTCGGCATGCGGGTGCCGCGACTACGCGCGTGTCGACTTCATCCTCGACGCCAGCGGCGATCCTTTTTTGCTCGAAATCAACACGCTGCCCGGCATGAAGGAGACGAGCTTGCTGCCGATGAGCGCGCGCTGCGCGGGCCTGGATTTCACTGCTCTGGTCAGGGAGATGGTTTCGCCCGCGGTGGAGCGCTTCCGCTCGAGCACGGCCTCAAGACGACCATGAGCAAGGACATAGAAGCCATGCCCGAGACCCGCACCTGGAGGGACATCCCCCAGCAGGTGAGGCCCCGCGCCATGTCTCGCGAGGGGCGCCGCCGCGTGACCCTGGCCGCCATCCGGGGCGCGGTGGGCGCGGCCGTGCTGGGCGCGGCCGCGTGGGGGGCATGGGAGATCTCGGCGGTCCTCCGGGAGAATCCCTCCTCGCTTCCCGATTCGGCAAAGTCGGACCGCGTGAAGAGCCTTGTCCTCGTCACGGACGGCGTCCTCGACAAGAACTGGCTCGCCAGAACGCTGGCCATCCCGAGCAACGCCACCCTCATGGGCCTCGACATGATCAAGCTGCGATCGAGGGTGCTTGCCGACGCACAGGTGAGTTCCGCGACCATCGTCCGGAACTTCCCGGACACGCTCACCGTCCGCATCTCTGAGCGGTCGCCGGTGGCGCGGCTTATGGCCCAGTCGAGCGGCGAACAGCCCCGGATGCTTCTCGTCTCGCGGGACGGGGTGGTGTTCGAGGGCGCGGGATTCGACCCCGCCATGGTCGGGTCGCTGCCTTGGCTGGACGGCGTCAAGCTCGTGCGCCGCGGCGCGGCGATCACCCCCATCGACGGGATGGCGGCCGTCGCGGGCCTCCTCGCCTCGGCGAAGCTTGAGGCGGAGGGCCTCTACCGCACGTGGCAGGTCGTCTCGCTCGCGCGGCTGGCCTCGGACGGCGAGATCGAGGTCCATACCCGCGGCGGGATGAGGGTCGTGTTCGGGACGAACGAGGACTACCTGAGGCAGATCGCCCGGCTCGACCTGCTGATCGACGACTCCTCGGACCCGACCCGGCCCCTGAGGGAGGTCAACCTCGCGCTGGGCTCCCAGGTCCCCGTGGCCTACGGGACGGCGGCGCCAACCCTGGGCGACCCGGCGCCGGCCCCCGGGGGCGCGGCGCCCGTCCGTCCCTCGATCTCGCTCCCCGCCTTCTCCGATCTGCACGCCGACGCGAACCGTGAGCTTTAAGACGACATTCATCGGGGCCGTCGAGATAGGGACGTCGAAGATCGTCGCGCTCGTCGGCGAGTACACCGGCCGCGAGATCGTCATCATCGGGTGCGGGGAATGCGCGTCGAGGGGCGTCATCAAGGGCGCCGTCGTCGACTACCGCGCGGCGACCGAATGCACCCAGAGCGCGCTCGAGCTCGCCGAGCGCGACGCGAACGAGAAGATCGACCACGTTTACCTGTCCCAGACCGGGGCCCACCTGGAGGGGTTCTACAACGAGGCCTCCCTCAACGTTAAGGCGGCCGACAACATGATCGAGAAGGACGACATCCGCACGGTGTGCGAGCTCGCGAAGGCGAAGGACCTTCCCCTCGGCCGGATGGTGGTCCACCACATCCGCAGGCCGTTCCGCGTAGACGGGCGCCTGGTTCCCACCTCGCCTGAGAACCTTGTCGGCCAAAAGCTCGAGGTCGGCTACTGGACGGTCCACGGCCAGGAGCAGCGCCTCGCAGACAACATCCACGTCATCCGCGGGTTCAACCTGGAGGTGAGCGAGCTCGTGCTCTCCAGCCTCGCCTCCGGCCACATGGTCACGAGCCTCGAGGAGAGGCAGAACGGCGTCCTGGCGATCGACATCGGAGCGGGCACTACCGACTACGTCCTCTACCGCAACGGCGTGCCCCACACGACGGGCGTGGTGGCCGTCGGCGGAGGCCACCTCACCAACGACGTCAGCATCGGCCTCCGGCTCACGTGGGAGCAGGCCGAGAAGCTCAAGCTCCGGTTCGGCCGCGCGGTCGTCCAGGCGCGCGACAAGGCGGAGAAGGTGTGGCTCGACGGCAACTTCTCGATCGGCGACCGGCAGTTCCCGCGCCAGGCGATCGAGCAGATCACGGCGGCGCGCGCCTGGGAGCTCCTCGAGGTCGTCAAGAGGCGCCTCGGCCACGCCTTCGCGCCCGAGACGTGCGCGGGGGGTGTCGTGCTGACCGGAGGGGCCGCCAAGCTGCCGGCGCTCGCCATGTGCGCGGCGAAGGTCTTCGGCACCGCGGCCCGCCTCGGCGAGGCCCCGTCGTGGGTCAACGAGAACCTGCGCGACCCCGGCTACCACACGGCCCTCGGCACCCTCTACTACGGCGTGAGCGTCCAGGGCGACCGGGGCGCCGCGGGCCGCGGCAGGGGGGGCTTCCTGCAGAGCGTCACGCGCCTCTTCGCATCGACGTGAACCACCCCAACGAGCTGCCCCTCGAGCACCAGGTCCCCGGCGACCGGAGCGTGGCCATCAAGCTGGTGGGCGTGGGCGGCGCCGGTGCGAACGCCGTGGACCGCCTCAAGATGGAGTGCCTCGAACGGCTCCGGCTCGCGGTGATCAACACCGATCACCAGGCCCTGTCGAGCTCGCCCGTCCAGGACAAGGTCCTCATCGGGATGGGAACGACGCGCGGCCTGGGAGCGGGAGGGGACCCCGAGCTCGGGAGGGAGGCGGCCGAGGCCGACCGCGAGAAGATTGCCGAGGTCGTCAGGGACTGCGACCTAGTCTTCATCATCGCCGGCATGGGCGGCGGCACGGGCGGGGGGGCCTCGCCCATCGTGGCGGAGATAGCGGCGGAGCAGGGTGCGCTCGTCATCGCGTTTGTCACGCTCCCGTTCAGCTTCGAGGGCGGGCGCCGCCTCAAGCAGGCCGAGGAGGGGCTCGCCGCGCTCCGGCGCGTCTGCGACGCGGTCATACCCCTGCCAAACGACATCCTCCTCCAGGAGGCCGCCGACAACGAGAGCGTGCTCGACTCCTTCTCGCGCGCCGACGAGTGGATCGGCAGGGGCGTGAAGTCCATCTGGTCGATGCTCTCAAAGACGGGGCTGATCAACGTGGACTTCGCGACCGTGAGGCAGGCCTTCCAGCAGCGCGGGGCAAAGACGCTGTTCGGGCTCGGGGAGGGCGCTGGAGAGAACGCGGCCGCCGAGGCCATCGCGAGCCTGAAGCTGTGCCCGCTGCTCCACACCCCGGAGTTCTCCCGCAAGGCGGACCGGCTGCTCGTCAACATCACGGGGGGGACGGACCTGACGCTGCCCAGGGTGAACGAGATCATGAACGCCATCGCGGAGCAGTTCGGCCGCGACTCCCACATCATCATGGGGGCGGTGATCGACGAGGGGATGCAGGGCAGGGTCGAGATCACGGTGCTGGGCGCGAGCGACATGGGCGCGCGGGGCTCGATGCAGCGCCGGCCCGTCGCGGTGCGGCCCCGGCCGGCCGGCCTCCGGCCCGAGGAGCCGGCGCCCGCTCAGAGGGCGCCCGCGGCACCCGTCGCCGCCGATGCCGCGGCCCCCAAGCCGACCCAGGAGGAGTTTGGATTCGGCGAGATCGAGAGCCGCGGGCAGTTCGAGCGCACCGACCGCAATCTTTTCGACGGGCAGGACCTCGACGTGCCGACCTACCTGAGGAAGGGCGTAAAGATCGCGATTTGATCCCCGGGGCGATCCGGGTAGCCTCTGCTCCATGTTTGTCGATGAATGCGTGATCAAGGTTGCCGCCGGCGACGGCGGGCGCGG
>CAZCAJ010000059.1:0-22962 GCA_964496645.1 uncultured Opitutaceae bacterium | reverse complement strand
CCCTTGGCGTATCGGTCAAAATGGTCGGGCCGGAGAGATTCGAACTCTCGACCTCTTGCACCCCATGCAAGCGCGCTACCAGGCTACGCTACGGCCCGAACAAGAGAATGGTCAGCTAGACCCGCGTGCCGGGTTGAAGCAAGAGCAAATCATACAGGAGTGCCCGTCGCAGCCGCGCGCCGTGCAGTGCTCGCGGCCGAAATATATCATCCTCAGATGCAGCTTGTTCCAGCGCGCCTCTGGAAAAAGCCCCTTCAGGTCGCGCTCCGTCTCGACCACGTTGCGACCCCGGCTCAGCCGCCAGCGCTTGGCGAGCCGGTGGATGTGGGTGTCTACGGGAAAAGCCGGGACCCCAAAGGCCTGCGCCATGACGACGCTGGCCGTCTTGTGCCCCACCCCCGGCAGCTCCTCCAGCTCCGCGAACGTGCGCGGCACCTCGCCCCGGTGGCGCTCTGCGATGATCCTCGACAGGCCGGAGATGGCCCTCGCCTTCTGCGGCGAGAGCCCGCACGGGCGGATGACCCGCTGAATGTCCGCGACGGCGAGCCGCGCCATCTTCCCCGGGGTGTCAGCCATCGAGAAGAGCGCGGGGGTCACCTCGTTCACCCGCTTATCTGTGCACTGTGCGGAGAGGACGACCGAAACGAGCAGCGTGAACGCGTCCCGGTGCGCCAGCGGGATCGGAGTGTGCGGGTACAACGCCTCGAGCGCCCGGTCCACGTAGGCGGCGCGGGCCTGCTTCGTCGCGAACGGCTTCGGCTTCATCCGGATCCTCGTCTAGCCCAAATCCCCCCGCGAATCAAACCGGGGCGGCACTCCCCCGTCCAAAACGCGGTTGCGCGGCCATGCCGGGCGCCTACCCTTAACCCCCATGCCTGAGCACAGCGACCTGACGAGGCCAACCGACACATTTCCCCGGCGCCATCTGGGCGACGATGCGGCCAGCACCGCCGCCATGCTGGCGGAGCTCGGCTATCCAAGCGTGGACGCGCTGGCCGATGCAGCGGTACCGGCGCAAATCCGGCGCGGCCCGCTCAATCTGCCGCCCGCCGCGGGCGAGGCCGCGGCGCTCGCCGAACTGCGCGCCATGGCCTCGGAGAACCGGGTGCTCCGCAGTTTCATTGGGACGGGCTATAGCGACACCCTGGTCCCGGGGGTCATCCAGAGGACGATCCTCGAGAATCCCGCCTGGTACACGGCCTACACGCCCTACCAGGCCGAGATCTCGCAGGGCCGGCTCGAGGCGCTGCTAAACTTCCAGACGGTCGTCGGCGACTTGACCGGCCTCGAGGTCGCCAACGCGTCGATGCTCGACGAGGGCACGGCCGCAGCGGAGGCGATGATGATGTGCCGGCGGCTCATCCCCGGCGGCGGCTCCGGGCGCCGCCTCTTCTTCGTCTCCGACGCATGCCATCCCCAGACGATCGACATCATCCGGACCCGGGCCAGGCCGCTCGGCATCGAGGTCGCCTTGGGCGACCACCGCGCCTTCAGGCCGGGACCGGACTGCTTCGGCGTCCTCGTCCAGTACCCCGACACCTGGGGGACGGTCCGCGACTTCGCCGCGTTTTTCGAGGAGACCCACGGCGCAGGCGCCCTCTGCGTCGTCGCCACGGACCTCCTTGCGCTCGCCCTCCTGCGCCCGCCGGGGGCATTCGGGGCCGATGTGGCCGTGGGTTCGGCGCAGCGCTTCGGGGTGCCGCTCGGCTACGGCGGCCCGCACGCCGGGTTCCTCGCGACCCGCGACGCGTTCAAGCGGCAGATGCCCGGGCGCCTGGTCGGTGTCTCGAGGGATGCGCAAGGCGACCCGGCGGTGAGGCTCGCGCTTGGAACCAGGGAACAGCACATCCGCAGGGACAAGGCCACCTCGAACATCTGCACCTCCCAGGTCCTCCTCGCCGTCATGGCGTCGATGTACGCCGTCTACCACGGCCCCGAGGGGCTGCGCCGGATCGCGCGCAGGACGAAGCTGCTCACGGAAATGCTCGCCGCTGGCCTGCGCGCGGCCGGCGCAAGTCTCGGGGACGGGCCGTACTTTGACACGCTCACCGTCGCCACGTCCGAACCCGACCGGATCCACGAGGCCGCGCGGTCGCTGGGCTTCAACCTGCGCCGCATCGACGGCGGCCGCGTCGGGGTGTCGCTCGACGAGGCCGCGACCACCAGGGAAGTGAGGGCCCTGCTGGGGATCTTCGGCGGCGGGCCGCTTCCCGAGGCGGCATTGGCGAGCCCGGAATTCGGGCCGCCCCATGCCAGGACGACGCCATACCTCACCGCGTCGGTCTTCCAGAGTTATCACACCGAGCACGAGATGCTCCGCTACATCAAGCGTCTCGAGGCGAGGGACCTCACGCTCTGCCAGTCGATGATCTCGCTCGGCTCGTGCACCATGAAGCTGAACGCCGCGAGCGAAATGATCCCGGTGTCCTGGCCCGAGTTCTCGAGGCTGCACCCGTTTGCGCCGCAGGACCAGGCGCGGGGCTACAGGCGCCTGTTCGCGGACCTCGAGACCTGGCTTGCCGAGATCACCGGGTTCGCGGCGGTCTCGCTGCAGCCCAACGCGGGCTCCCAGGGGGAATACGCAGGCCTGCTTGTCGTGCGCGCGTACAACGAGTCGCGCGGCGAGGGCCGCCGCGACGTGTGCCTGATCCCCACGAGCGCCCACGGGACCAACCCGGCGAGCGCCGTGATGTGCGGCTACCGGGTCGTCGCCGTCGAGTGCGACGCGCAGGGCAATATCGACGTGGCGGACCTGAAGGCGAAGGCGGGCGCCCATTCGCGCGACCTCGGGGCCCTGATGGTGACCTACCCGTCGACCCACGGGGTCTTCGAGAGCGCGATCAAGGACGTCTGCGCCATCGTGCACGCCAGCGGCGGCCAGGTGTACATGGACGGCGCCAACATGAACGCCCAGGTGGGGCTCACGTCGCCCGGGCACATCGGCGCCGACGTCTGCCACCTGAACCTCCACAAGACCTTCTGCATCCCCCATGGAGGCGGCGGTCCCGGCATGGGGCCGATCGGGGTCGCGGCCCACCTCGCCCCCTTCCTGCCGGGCCACGCGGTCGTGTCGCCGTTCGGAAGCGACCGCGGCGGTTCCCACCTGGGCGCGGTGAGCTCGGCCCCTTGGGGAAGCGCAGGCATCCTCGTCATCCCGTGGATGTACATCCGCATGATGGGCCCGGACGGGCTAACCGCCGCGACCAAGGCGGCCATCCTGAACGCCAACTACGTCGCCAAGCGCCTGGAGAGGTTCTTCCCGGTCCTCTTCCGCGGCGTGTCGGGGCTTGTCGCCCACGAGTGCATCATCGACCTGCGGGGCTGGAAGAAGCACGGCGTCGAGGCCGAGGACGCCGCCAAGCGCCTCATGGACTATGGCTTCCACGCCCCGACGGTCTCGTTCCCGGTGCCGGGCACGTTCATGGTTGAGCCGACGGAGAGCGAGACCAAGGCGGAGCTCGACCGGTTCTGCGACGCAATGATCGCCATCCACGGCGAGATGCAGGCCGTCGCGAACGGCGAGTCGGACAGGGTGAACAACCCGCTCAAGAACGCGCCACACACGGCGAAGGCGGTGTGCGCCGACGATTGGGAGCATCCCTACTCGCGCGAGCTCGCGGCGTTCCCCGCGCCGTGGACCCGCGCCTCGAAGTTCTGGCCCGCAGTCGGGCGCATCGACAACGTGTACGGCGACCGGAACCTCGTGTGCTCCTGCGCCGGGATGGAGGCGTACGCCGGGGCGCGGCCGTGACCAGGCAACCGCGATGAGGATCATCAGGCACCTTACCCCTGCCGGCCCGGCCTACGCGGCGCTCGAGCCGGACGGATCCGCCCGCGAGATATCCGGCGACCTGTTCGGCGCGTTCGAGGCGGCGGGAAGGCCCGTGCGGCCGGGCAAGCTCCTGGCGCCCGTCTCGCCGGTGAACATCCTCGCGATCGGCCTCAACTACCGCAGGCACGCGGAGGAGGGCGGCAAGGGCGTCCCCGAGCGGCCGATGCTCTTCATAAAGAGCACGAACTCCGTGCAGAACCCGGGCGATCCCATCGAGATCCCGAGGAAGCTTCCGAGCAACGAGGTCGACTACGAGTGCGAGCTCGCGGTCGTGATCGGAAGGCGCTGCAAGAACGCGACCCGCGGCAACGCCCTCGACCACGTGCTCGGATACACCGCCGCGAACGACGTGTCGGCCCGGGACTGGCAGATCAGGCTGAACGGGGGCCAGTTCTGCCAGGGAAAGAGCTTTGACACGTTCTGCCCCCTGGGCCCCGCCCTGGTCACGCGGGACGAGATACCCAACCCCAACGCCCTGCGGATCCGCACCGTCCTGAACGGCCAGACGATGCAGGACTGGACGACTGGGGACATGGTCTTCGACGTGCCGGAGCTCATCCGCTTCCTGAGCGCCAGCAAGACGCTCCTGCCCGGGACCGTAATACTCACCGGGACTCCGCACGGCGTCGGATTCGCCAGGAAGCCCCCCGTCTACCTGAAGGCCGGCGACACGGTCGCCGTCGAGATAGAGGGCATCGGCACGCTGACCAACCCGGTTGTCGACGAGCCGGCCTGACCCCGGCGCCCGGTCAGTCGACAAATAGGGCAATCTGGACGCCCGGGCCGTGCACGCCCTCGATCAGGATGCCCTCGACGTCTGCCGTCTTGGACGGACCGGTGCACCACACCACGTTCGGGTCCCGGCCGAGCGCCGCCACGGCCTCCGGCAGGTCGGAGTACAGGCTGGCGCGGGCGATGACGGCGACGTGGACCCAGGGCGCGAGGGCCCCGAGGCGGGACGAGGTCGTCGCGTCGTTCAGGATGATGGTGCCCGTCTCCGCGATCGCGCCCGCGCCCCGCGTTATCCCGAACTGGTAGTCGTCCACGCGCGAGCGCTCGAACCGGGTCTCGACCGTGAAATCCGCGCCGAAATGGGGGGCGAAGCGCGGCCACAGATCCGGGTCGCAGTATCCGCGCATCCAGCCCCGGCTCCGGAACCCGGCCGCCAGGGCAGCCGGGCCGTCCGCCACCTCGCCGTTGACGGCCCCGAGGCGCTCGGCGAACTCCGCCATTCGGTCGCCGGCGCCCGCCCGGCTGCGAGCCAGCTCGATCCCGGCGTCGTAGTCGGGAAGCCTCGCGCGGACCCTGAGCGGCGCGAGCGCGTCGCGCACCTTCGCCATGATCGACTCGCGGTCGTCAGCCATCGCGGGATCGGTCGGACGGCCGCCTCCTCGGCGCAAGGAGCCTCTCCCGGCCGACGAGGAGCAGGAAAGCGCACAGCAGGGCGAAGAGGACCATCGAGAGGGCGTCGGCGTGCGGCCCGCTGTACAGGGGATTGTTGGCCGTCGCCCAGTCGAGCAGCCTGTGGTCGTAGGGCGAGAGCCGCGGCGTGCCCTGCATGAGGGCTATCACGATCCCGGCGAGGGTCCCGCCCGCGATGTACCCGGAGGCCAGGAGGACGCCGGGGCTCTTGTCGCCCTCGGCCGTCAGCTGGTCCTCGCTCAGATTCTTGCCGTGGTGCTTCCTGCGGTGGTAGGCGTCCACGAGCCAGCGGACGATCCCGCCGGCCCAGATGGGGCTCGAGGACGACAGCGGCAGGTAGACGCCAACCGCGAACGCGAGCGAAGGCACGCCCGTCATCTCGAGGGTCACCGCGATCATGACCCCGAGCAGGACGAGGGCCCAGGGCAGCTTGTGCCCCAGGATGCCCTTGATGATGTAGGAGATGAGCACGGCCTTGGGGGCGTTCCAGTGCTCCACCTTCGAGCCGTCCGGCCGGTGGGAGTGGGTCCCGTTGATGCCGGGATCCACGAACCAGACCGCATTGCCCGCGCCGTCGACCAGGTACTTCTCGTCCGCCCCGCCGGAGGGGTCGCTCCGATGCCAAACGAGGTAGGTCCTCGGGTCGCTGAGGGACTGGGGGCCCACCAGCCTCTCCGACGACCTGAGGCTCCGGGCGTCAACGTGGAGCCCCGCGGGGGCAACCTCGGAGATCGGCACGTACACGACCGCGGCGTTGTTTAGCGCGAGCAGCATCGGGCCGAGCGCAAGCGCGGAGGCGAACGAGCCGAAGAGGATGGCGATCTGGAGGTATTTCGGCGTGGCCCCGAGTATGAAGCCCGTCTTCAGGTCCTGCGACGTGCTCCCGCCGTTTGACGCGGCGATGCAGACGATGGCGCCCACCGAGAGCGCCGTCACGTAGTAGGCGCTGCCCGTCCAGCCCACGAGCAGGAAGATGAGGCACGTCAGCAGGAGCGTCGCGATCGTCATTCCCGAGATGGGGTTGGACGAGGAGCCGATCTCGCCCGTCAGGCGCGACGACACGGTCACGAAGAGGAAGCCGAAGACGATGATGAGGACCGCGCCCACGAACTTGGTCACCACCCCCGCGTCGAGGAGCATGGGGACCGCCATGATCGCCGCTATGAGGACGATTATCCCGATCCCGACGAATTTCATTGAGAGGTCCCTCTCGGTCCGGGGAACCGCCGCGGCGCCCTCCCCCCCAGCGGAGGAGCCAAGCTTGAGGAAGCCGACGTCGCGCAGCCCCTCCTTCAGGCCGTGCCAGATGGTGGGGAGCGAGCGGAACAGGCTGATTATGCCGCCGGCGGCGACGGCCCCCGAGCCTATGTAGAGGACGTAGGCCTCCCTGACGCCGTCCGGGTCCATGTCCGCGATGGGAATCCGGCCGGGCGGCAGGGGGCCCTGGAGGTGCTCGCCGAAGAACTTGATCATCGGGATCAGGACCAGGTAGGAGAGGACGCCGCCCCCGCACATGAGGGCCGCGATCCTCGGGCCGATGATGTAGCCGATCCCGAGGAGCTCCGGGGAGATCTCCGCGCTCACGGACGCCCCCTTGAACGGGGCGTCGAAGATCTTCTCGGGGATGTCCTTCCAGAGCCGCGTCACGCGGTTGAGAATGTTGTAGGCGATCCCGATCCCGAGGCCGCAGAAGATGGCCTTGGCCCCGGGGGCCTTGCCGAGGCCTGCGGCCTCCGCCGCGCGCATCTCGGCGACCGCCCCGGGGGAGGCCTGGGCGCGGTCCTCCGCCGAGGCGCCGGCCGTCAGGACCGCCGCGCACGCCGTTCCCTCCGGGTACTTGAGCGTGCCGTGCTCCTTGACGATGAGCGCCCGTCGCAGCGGGATCATCATCAGGATTCCCAGGAACCCGCCGAGGATCGCCACGAGGAGCACCCGCGTGAGCTCGAGGTCGAAGCCGAGGATCATTATCGCCGGCATCGTGACGCCCACGCCGAAGGCCAGGGACTCCCCGGCGGAGCCGGCCGTCTGGCTCACGTTGTTCTCGAGGACCGTGGCGTCCCGGAACCCCGCCTTTGAGAGCACGCGGAACAGCGCGAGCGAGAGGACCGCGACCGGGATGGAGGCGCTGACCGTCAGGCCCACCTTGAGCACGAGGTAGAGCGACGACGCCCCGAACATGACGCCGAGCAGCGTTCCCACGACCAGGGCGCGCACCGTGAATTCGCGCATCACCGTCTCGGGGAGGATGAAGGGCTCGAGCTTGGGCCTGGGCGCTCTCGGCGAAGCCATGGTCGGATATGCCTATTGCGTGCGGCCCGGCTCCCTGGCCTGGCGCCTGCGACGCATCTTGAGCCACTTCCTGAACTCCCCGCCCCGCCACGGCGGCAGCTCCCGCTTCGCCTCCCACGCCCTGAGCGCGGGGACCGGGATGAGCCTCGCCGGCAGGTGGTCGAGGATGCGTCCCCCCACGAGCGCGGCCTTCCATGCGGCCGGCTGCGTCGCAAGGAGCGACCAGAGGCCCATCGGCGGCGTGCCCGGGGACGGTATGCCCTCGTCGAAGGCGCGTCCGCGCAGCCTGAGCAGAAGGTCGGGGATCGGGATGTTGACCGGGCAGACCTCGTTGCACGCCCCGCAGAGGCTCGACGCCTTGGGCAGGTCGGCCTTCTCGGGGAAACGTCGGCCCAGGAGCAGCGGCGAGAGGACCGCCCCCACCGGCCCCGGATAGACGCTCCGGTAGGCGTGGCCGCCCGCCTGGCGGTACACGGGGCAGACGTTCAGGCAGGCGCCGCAGCGGATGCAGCGCAGGATGTCTCGGCACTCGGTGGCGAGGACGTCGGTGCGCCCGTTGTCCACGAAGACCACGTGCATCTCGTCGGGCCCGTCCGGCTGGCCGGGGGCGCGCGGGCCCGCGATGAACTCGTTGTAGACCGAGAGCTGCTGAGCGGTGCCAGAGCGGGCGATGAGGTTCAGGAAGAGCGCGAGGTCGCGGTCGCGCGGGATTATCTTCTCGATGCCGACGAGCACGATATGGCACCGGGTGGCGGCGAGACAGAAACGCGCGTTGCCCTCGTTCGTCACCACCACGATCCGGCCGCTCTCGGCCACGACGAAGTTCGCGCCGGTCAGGCCCGCGTCCGCCTCGAGGTACTTGTGGCGCATGAACTGGCGGGCGCGCTGCGTGATCATCCCGGGCTCCTCGTCGTACGGGCCGAGGCCGGCCTTCTCGAAGAGCTCCGCGATCTGCCGGCGGTTCTTGTGGATGATCGGCTTAATGATGTGCGACGGGCGGTCGTGGCCCAGCTGGACGATGAACTCGCCCAGGTCTGTCTCCAGGGCCTCGATGCCGTGCCTCTCCAGGTATTCGCCGAGCTCGATCTCCTCGCTCACCATCGTCTTCGACTTGACGATCCTCTTTGCCCCCCGCGCCCTGAGGATCGCGTGGACGGCCTCGCACGCCTCCTCGGCCGTCGAGGCCCAGTGGACCTGGGCGCCGTTCGCGGCGAGCTTCGCCTCGACGGCGGGCAGGTACGTGTCGAGGTTCTCGACCACGTGCTGCTTGATCTCGCCCGCGAGGGCCCTCAGGCGGTCCGGGTCGCCGTAGTGGTCGAAGAGGACCTTGGTGCGCTTCTCGTGCCCGGCCTTCGACCCCTCGTAGATGGAGGCCTTCGTCTCTGGGGGGAGCGCGGCGGCGGCCTGGTCGATGGGCTGCGCGTTCATGGGCGCCTCGCGAGCGCGTCGCGCAGGACCTGCGCGAAGTGCCTTGTCCTGAGCGCGATCCCCTCCCGGGCGGCCAGCCCGGCGAGGTGCATGAGGCAGCTCGTGTCGCCCGAGACGAGGACGTCCGGCTTCGCGGCGCGGACGTTGTCGAGCTTCAGGTCCCCGATGGCGGCCGATATGTGCGGGAACGCCACGGAGAACGTGCCGCCGAACCCGCAGCACTGCTCGGCCTCCCCGAACTCGACCATGCGCACTCCCTCGATCGAGCCGAGCAACAGCGCCACCGCGTCGCCGCTCGCGGTCCCGCGCGTATGGCACGAGCGGTGCAGCGCCACGGCGGAGTTGAACCGGCCCGGCCAGGACCTGACGCCGAGGCCGTTCACGATGAAGTCTCCCAGCTCCCACGTGCGCCGGCCGAGGCTCTCGACCTCGCCGAGGTCTTGCTCGCGCTCGAATTCAAGCAGGGCGCCGTGGAAAAGCATCGCCGCGCAGGACCCCGAGGGGACCACGACCGGATCGTCCCCCCGGAAGGTGCGCACCGTGTGCCGGACCACCCTGCGCGACGCGGCCCAGTCTCCGCCGTTGAACGCGGGCTGGCCGCAGCAGGTCTGTCCCTCCGGGAAGGCTACCTCGCAGCCCAGGTGTTCCAGCACCTCTACCGTCGCAGCGGCCACGTCGTCGTGGAAGGCGTCGCAAAGGCACGTCGCCATCAGCAGGACGCGCCTTCCGGCGACAGGCTCGCGGCCGGATCCGTGCATCGCCGCGAGGCCGCTCGGCCTCTTGTAGACACAGGGGGACGCCATGGCTTGGGATGATCGCCGGGGAGCGGTGCACCGCAAGCGCGATGATCGCGGGCCGCCGCCGCGGCCCACCCCTCAGGCGTCCGGCGCGCGCGGCCTAGAGCAAAGGGCGTTAAGGCGCGAGTAGAGCACCCCGAGCCGGGGCATCTCGACCCCGGCGGCCCGCGCCCGCCGCAGCGGCTCGCCCCAGATCGTCTCCACCTCGACGTCGCGGCCGGCAAGGAAGTCGACGAGACTAGATGGCCGGTACGATCCCATCGGCGGCGTCACGTCGAACTGGCGCTTGAGGTAGTCGTCGGAGATCCGGTACCCGAAGGCCGCGGCCGCGCGCTGGACCTCGCGCATGAGCTCGCGGGCCTCGGCGGCGAGGCCGGGTTCGGCGCAGATCCGGTCGGTCGCGACGCCTCCCTCGGCGATCGAGAGCCCGTTGAACGGGATGTTCCAGACAAGCTTCCTCCACCGCGCCTCGAGCAGGTCCTCGACGACGTGGGTCCTCATGCCAGCCGCCTCGATCTGCGCGGCGAGGTTGCGCGTCCGCGCCATGGGGGGCCGGCCGAACTCGCCGATCGAGACCGAGCCCGGATGGAAGCACCGAAGCTCGCCCGGCCCCGTGCGGTTGAGCGCCATGAAGACGAGGCCCCCGATGATGCGCTCCGCGCCGAAGAGGCCCGCCAGCAGCTCGTCCGCCCCCAGGCCGTTCTGCAGGGTGAGGACGGCCGTCGCCGGCCCGAGGAGCGGCCCCAGGAGCCCGGGGAGATCGCCGCCCGACGTCGTCTTCAGGGCGACGATGGCCAGGTCGACCGCCCCGATCTCGGCCGCCGAGCCGAACGCCGCGACGGGCCTGACCTCGGTCGCTCCGGACTCGTCGCGGATCACCATCGAGCCCCGCGCCCGGACCGCGGCGAGGTCCCCGCGCATCAGGAAGCGGACGTCGGCGCCCCCGAGGGCCAGGCGTGCTCCGAAATAGCCGCCGACCGCGCCCGAGCCCACGATGCCGATCCTGGGGAAGAATGCGTCCATTCCGACGCGCCGCCCTACAGCACGGCGTTGTCAGTGAGCCTGACCTCGTCCAGCCACGCAGCGATGCAGATGAGGGTCCTACCGGGCACGACCTCGCGGACGGGCTCCATGGTGTTCGGGTCGACGACCGAGACGTAGATCACCCGCACCCTGCGGTGCTGGCCCATGATGTGGGTGGCCTCGGCGATCAGGCGGTCGCTGCTGAGCACGCCGGAGTCGACCATCGCCTTCACGCGCTTGAGCGCCTTGTCGATCGCCGGGGCATCCTGCCTCTGGCCCTGCGTCAGCTCGCTGTTGCGCACCGCCGCGGCCAGGCCGTCGGGCTCGCGGACCGTGGGCACGACCACGACCTCGACGTGGTAATTCAGGTCGGCGATCATCTTGCGCAGGACGGCCACGTGCTGGGCATCCTTCTGGCCGAGGTAGAGGCGGTCGGGCCCGACGATGTTGAGCAGCTTGGCGGCGAGGGTGGCGACTCCCCGGAAATGGGTCGGGCGCGAGATGCCGCACAGCGGCTTGCTCACGTGCTCCTCGGTCACGTAGGTCGAGAAGCCGCGCGGGTACACCTCCTCGATCGAGGGGACAAACGCGGCGCTGACCCCCAGCCGGGAGCACAGCGCCAGGTCCGCGTCCAGGCTCCTCGGGTAGCCCCCGAAGTTCTCGTTCAGCCCGAAGGAGAGGGGGTTTACGAAGATCGACGCCACGACGGGCCCCCCCGCAGCCATCGCCGCGCCGATCAGCGCCTCGTGCCCGGCGTGGAGCGCACCCATCGTGGGAACGAGCGCCAGTGCGCCCCGCTTGCCCCTCAGGCGCGCGGCAAGCGCTCTCATGTTCTGCACAGACTCTACTTTTTCCATGGGGTCAAGAAGGGCTTGAACATTGCGGCGCGCGGGGGTTTGTTCAAGGTTTTCGGCCGGAAGCGGCCCACTTAACGGCGCATTTACGAACCACCAATGATCCGGATCAACGAGAATTACGCCAAGCTGAAGGCCTCGTACCTGTTCGCCGACATCGCGCGCCGCGTCGGCGCGTACGCCGCGGCGCATCCGGGCAGGGCCGTGATCCGAATGGGGATCGGCGACGTGACGGAGCCCCTGCCCCCCGCGTGCGTCGAGGCGCTCCACGCCGCCGCCGCCGAGATGTCGGAGCGGGCCACCTTCAAGGGCTACGGGCCCGAGCAGGGGTACCCCTTCCTCCGCGAGCTCATTTCCCGGCACGACTACGGGGAGAGGGGCTGCAACGTCGAGCCGGACGAGATATTCGTCTCCGACGGGGCAAAGTGCGACTGCGCCAACATCCAGGAGATCTTCGCCGCGGACGCGCGGCTCGCGATCCCCGACCCGGTGTATCCCGTCTATGTCGACACCAACGTCATGGCCGGCAGGACCGGGCAGGCCCTGGACGGCAGGTACGAGGGCATCCTCTACCTCGAAGCCACGGAGTCCAACGGGTACGTGCCCGGCGTGCCGGACGCGCCCGCCGACCTGGTGTACCTCTGCTTCCCGAACAACCCGACCGGCGCCGTTGCCACGAAGGCGCGGCTCGCGCAATGGGTGGCCTATGCGAAGCGCAACGGGGCGGTCATACTCTACGACTCGGCATACGAGGCGTACATCCGCGACCCGGGGGTCCCGCACTCGATCTACGAGGTTGAGGGCGCCCGCGACGTGGCGATCGAGTTCAGGAGCTTCTCGAAGACGGCGGGCTTCACGGGCATGCGCTGCGCCTACGCCGTCGTGCCAAAGTCGCTAACGGCCCTGGACGGGGCCGGCCGGCCCCAGGCGCTCCACTCCCTGTGGCACCGCCGCCAGACGACAAAGACAAACGGGGTCTCCTACCCCGTCCAGAGGGCCGCCGCGGCGATCTACACGGAAGCGGGAAGGAAGCAGGTCCGGGGCCTCACAGACTTCTACCTCGGAAACGCCCGCCTGATCCGCGCCGCCATGGCCCGGCTCGGCCTCGCCTGCGCGGGGGGCGAGGACGCCCCGTACGTGTGGGTCAATGTCGGCCGCGGCTCGTGGGAGTTCTTCGACCTGCTCCTCGAGAGGGCCCAGGTCGTGTGCACGCCCGGGGCCGGCTTCGGGCGGTGCGGCGAGGGCCACGTTAGGATCAGCGCGTTCAACAGCCGCGAGAACGTCGAGGAGGCGCTCGCGCGGATCGCCGCGGCGCTGGGGTAGGCTCAGCTTCTCGGGGGTATTCCTGAAAGGACCGCCCGCCCCAGGGCGTCGACGTCCTTGCTCAGCAGCGCGGCCAGGCGGCCGAAGTCGCTGCCGTCCCAGGCCTCGTCGGGGGCCGCGAAGACCCTCCGGTAGACCGCGTGCGCGCCGGCGCCCTGCGCGGCTATCTCGATCGTCGCCTCAAGGCTTGCGCCATGCCTGCCGTCCGAGGTCGCGGTCCCCTCGCACCTGACGACCCTTATCGTGACGTCGAAGTCGCGGTCCTGGTCGATTGGAAAAGGCTCCACGAACACCTGCCCCACGTCCGGCGACGCGAGGAGCGCCGACCTGACGACGCGCGCCACCCCGGCGCCCAGCGGCTCCGCCCACCTCTTGTAGTCCTCGAACCGGATCTCGTTCGCGCCCGTCCGGACGACCATCGTGCGGTGGTCCAGGTAGCTCCCTACCTCCACCGGGCGCAGGCCAATCCTCAGTCCCCCCGGCGCCGAGGGCGCCTGGCCGGCCCTGGCGCCAGCGGACTCCGACAGGATGTAGTACCGGGTCGTGTCCTCCTGGGGAGGCGGTATGACGTTGCATCCGGCCAGCGCCGCGAGGAGGCCGACGGCGGCGCACCGGGCGAACGGCCGCGGATGGGATGATCTTGGTTGTTTCATGGGCGCTGCCTCACTGGGGCTCCTTTCGTCCGGCCACGATGGCGCTGGGGTTCCGTTCCAGGAAATCGGCGAGCCTCTGGATTGACTCCGCGGCGTCGGCGACCTTCGCGAGCGCGCGGCTCGTGTCCGCCCCGAAGGTCTGCTGGGCGTTGATGAACGAGCGCGCCGACTGGGAGGCTTGGTTGAACGACTCGAGGGCGGCCCTGGCCTGGATGAGCGTCGCCTCGAGCTCCTTTCCGCTGGCGCCGGCCTGCGTGTCCACGTGGGCTATAGCCGCGCGCATGGCGTCGAGGGTCCTGTTCAGGTTTTCCAGCGCGCGTACGGCGTCCGGCGAGCGGGCCAGTGCGTCGACCGACGCCCCGGTCCTCTTCCACTGCTCGGTCAGGCCCTTGAAATCAACGCCATCGAGCCTGAGCCTGGCCTCGACCGATAGCCGGGTGATCTCGACCGAGAGCGCCTGAAAGTCGACTTGCTGCATCTTGGCGAGGACCGTGGTGGCGTTCGCCAGCATGGTGGCCGCGCTGTGGCGCAGCTCGGATATCTCCGAGGGCGCCGGGGGGATGACCACGTACTTCTCGTCGGCCGCCTTGCTCAGGTCGGGATACTTGTGCGGATCGAGGAAATCGAGCTCCACGAAGAGCAGCCCTGTGGCGAGGCCGCCGAGCTCGAGCTGCGCCCTGAGGCCGCGGTCGACGAGCGCCTGGAGCGCCGCGCGGTCGGAGACGTCGAAGCTTGCGCCGTGCTCGTCGGTTATCGACCCGCGGTTGAGCTCGCACAGCACCGCGGCCAGCGACCTGCCGGTCGCGCGGTCGTAGCGGATCGAGATGTCAACGACATGCCCCACGCGCACGCCGCGCAGCTTCACCGGGGAGCCCTGGTCGAGGCCGCTTATCGACTCGTCGAAGTACACAATGAACCGCTCCGGCTTCGTGAAGAGGCTCAGGCTGCCCAGGGCGAGCAGCGTGATGATCCCGATCGCGAACGCGCCTAGGACAAAGGCTCCTACGACGGCGGGGCTGATCTTTGTTTTCATATCGTGGTGCTACTCGGCTCCGCCGTCATCATGACCGGACGGTCCTGCGTGTCAAAAAGTCTACGACCTTCGGGTCCGCGGGCGGGGCGACCAGCGCGGCGGGCGGCCCCTCGGCGACAATCCCCCGGGCGTCGACGTCGAGCATGATCAGCCGGTCGGCGATCCCGAGGATCGAGTCGACGTCGTGGGACACGATGACGATCGTCGTGCCGAATGTGTCCCTGATCTGGAGGATGAGGCGGTCCAGGTTGCGGGCCGTGACCGGATCCAGGCCCGCCGACGGCTCGTCAAAGAAGACGATCTGCGGGTCGAGTGCCAGCGCCCGGGCGAGCCCCGCCCTCTTCTTCATCCCCCCGCTGATCTCGGACGGATAGTAGCCCTCGAACCCCGAGAGGCCCACTTGCGAGAGCCTGAAGGCGGCGATCCGCCCGATCTCGTCCTTGGGAAGGCGGGTGTACTCCTCCAGCGGAAGGGCGATGTTCTCGCTCAGCGTAAGCGAGGTCCAGAGGGCGCCGCCCTGGAACGACAGCCCGAAGGTCTTCAGCATCTCGCGGCGCTCGGCCGGGTCCGCGCCCGTGAAGGGGCGGCCGTTGAACCGGACCTCGCCCTGCACCGGCGTGGCGAGGCCGACCATGTTGCGCAGGAGCGTCGTCTTGCCGGCGCCCGTGGCCCCGATCACGAAGAATATCTCGGCCGTGCGCACCTTGAAGGACACCTTCTCCAGGACCCTCCGGTCCTCGTAGGCGCAGGCGAGATCCGTCACCTCTATGGCTGGGGCCGCTTCCATGGTCACAGGCCTATCGCGTGGAAGACGACGGCGAAGACGGCGTCCGCCACGATGATGAACAGGATCGCCGTCACGACGGCGGAGGTGGCCGCCTTGCCCACGCCGGCGGCGTTGTTTTCGGCCTGCAGGCCGCGCAGGCAGCCTGAAAGGCCGACGATCAGCCCGTACACGACGGACTTGACAACGCCGACCGTGACGTCGGGCAGGTCCACGATCGTCAGCATCTCGACCCAGTAGGCGGCCGGCGGGATGTCCAGGACCGAGTACGCGACGGCCATGCCGCCGAGGATGCCGAGGCAGTTGGCGTAGAGGGCGAGAAGCGGCATCATCAGGCCGAGCGCGATGACCCTCGGCAGCACGAGGAACCTGATCGGCGAAATTCCAAGGATCGTGAGGGCGTCGATCTCCTCGTTGGCCTTCATGCTGCCGATCTCCGCCGCGTAGGCGGCCCCGGTTCGCCCCGCGAGCACGACGCCCGCCATCATCGCGCCCATCTCCCGGGTCATGGCGACGCCGATCAGGTCGGCGACCCAGATGTCCCCGCCGAAGCGGATAAGCACGATGGCCCCGGAGTAGGCGAGGGTTATGCCCACCAGGAAGCTGATCAGGCTCACGATCGGCAGGGCCATGGCACCGCACTTCTGCATCTCTCCGAGGCAGTCGAACAAGCGAAGCCCCGCCTGGCCCGTCACCAGCCTCTTGGCGGCGATCCAGCACTCGCCGACGAACTGGAGGAAGTCGCGCCCCTGGGTCATCGCCTCGATCGTGGAGAGGCCCGCCTCCTCGAAGAGGCTGCGCGAATGGTCGCTGCGCGCGCCCTTGCTCAGCGAGTCCGCGAACTGCCCGCCCAGGAGCCGGAGCTTCTCGGGTAGGGACTCCATGTCGCAGGCGACGCCCGCGTCTGCGCACCAGCGCTTCGCCTCGCCGACAAAGGCCACGAGGGAGGTGTCCCAATAGGAGAGCCCCTCGGCGAGCAGGCGCACCTGCGGCGGCCGCGCCTTGAGAATCACCGAGCCCCAGCGGGGCGTCGCCCCCTGCAGCCTCCACGCCCCCTCGAGGGCGACCTCGAGCGCCGCGCCCACCGTGCGGGCCGAGGCGCGGGCGCGTGATTGCTCTTGGCTCTCGCGCATCGCCTGAAGTCTCTGCAAGCGGACCCCCTCGCGCCAGATCAATCTACGGCGCGGTCACCCGGGTCCACTGCACCCATGCGATCTCCCACCGGCCGTCCCGGCGCACGCAGACCGCCGTGTACCGGGTCCGGACCCCCGATCCGTCGGCCCTGCGGTACGACGCGGCGGCGCCGATCAGCGCCGCGTCCCCGTACACGCGGATTACGACGTCGTGCAGCCGGAGGTCCCGGGCGTCGGGCGGCTTCGCCGCCTCGGCCAGGAACCCCGCCTTGTCGATGACGCGGCCGTCGGCCAGCACCCCGACGAAGTCCTGCGCCAGCATCCCCCGGAACCGGTCCACGTCGCAGGCGAGGAACGCGCGCACGTAGTCGTCGTTGAGCCGCCGGACGGCCGATTCATCCGACCCGGGGGGCTCCGCGGCCCCGGCTCGGGCCGCGGCAAGCGCGAGGCAGGCAAGGAGGACCATGGCGGCGCGGACCATGGCCCAAAGGTTTGGCCCGTTCCCCCTCGGGATCAACGCCGCAGAAGATGCGCCATTGATTCTGCGCGGTTTCTCGGCCATCGCTCGGAAGACACACCGCTGCACGTGCCCGCATCCCCCGCACCCTCCGCGCTCACAGGAGTCGTCGAGCGCATCATCTTCCTGAACGAGGAGAACCACTACACCATCGCCGAGTTCCGCCCCGACGCGGCCGAGGGGGCCCCGAAGCCCGAGCCGGTCACGATCGTGGGCGCGCTTCCGGGCGTCGAGTGCGGTGAGACCCTTCACCTCTCGGGCGAATGGACCCGGCACTCCAAGCACGGCGCCCAGTTCAAGGTGGCCGGGTTCAAGAGCGAGCTGCCCGCGAGCGTCTACGGCATCCGCAAGTACCTGGGCAGCGGGCTGGTCCCGGGGATAGGCCGGGTGTACGCGAACAAGATCGTCGACGCCTTCGGAACGGACACGTTCCGCGTCCTCAGCGAGGAGTCGGGGCGGCTGCGCGACGTCCCGGGGATCGGGCGCAAGCGCGCGGCCGCGATCAAGCAGGCCTGGGACGGCAAGCGCACGGAGCGGGAGCTCTACATCTTCCTGCAGACGTACGGCGTCAGCCCCGGCCAGTGCGTCAAGCTGGTCACCCAGTACGGGGCGCAGGCCAAGGCGGTCCTCACCTCCGAGCCCTACCGAGTGGCGCGCGAGATCGAGGGGATCGGCTTCAAGACCGCCGACCGGATCGCGATCAACCTGGGCTTCGCGAACGACGCCCCCCCAAGGCTCGACGCCGGGATCATCTTCGCCATGGAGACGCTCCAGGAGGAGGGGCACACGGCCTGCGCCGAGGCCGCGCTGGCGGAGTACTCGGCTCGGATGCTCGACTCCTCCTCGGAGCTCGTTGCCTCCCGGATCGCGGCGCTCGTCTCCTCGGCGCGGCTCGTGCGCCATGCGCCGGGGCCGGGCGCGCCGGCCGGTGCCGGGCTCGTCCAGCTCCCCGCCGACGACCGGGCCGAGCGCAAGATCGCCGACGTGGTTGCAAGGCTGTCGCGAGCCCAGAGCGGGCTGCCCGCGCTGAAGGTCGACGCCGCGATCCAGTGGGCGCAGGAGCGGGCGGGCTTCGAGTACCACGCCCTGCAGCGGACCGCGCTCCGCAACGCGCTCGGCAACAAGCTGTCCATACTGACCGGGGGCCCCGGCACAGGGAAGACGTCGATCCTGCGCGCGCTAGTCGAGATCCTGAGGGCGAAGGGGGTCAAGGTCCACCTCGCCGCGCCCACGGGGCGGGCGGCCCAGCGCCTCGCGGAGACGACCGGCGGCCACGCCTCCACGATCCACAGGCTGCTCAAGTACGATCCGGCGGGGGGCTTCACGGCTAACGAGGCCCACCCGCTCTCCACGGACTTCCTAATCGTCGACGAGGTCTCGATGCTCGACACGCGGCTCGCGTCGGCGCTCTTCCAGGCGGTGCCCGCCCGTGCCCACCTCCTCCTGGTCGGCGACACCGACCAGCTCCCGAGCGTCGGCGCAGGCAACGTGCTCCAGGACCTGATCACGGCGTCGCGCGCCCCGGTCACGCGCCTCACCGTCATCTTCCGCCAGGAGGGCCAGAGCGGCATCGTCACCGCCGCCCACGCGATAAACTCGGGCGATGCCTCGCTGCCCCTGGTTGCCCGGGATGTCGCCGCCGTCCAGGCATCGAGCGACATCACCTTCGTCGTCGCGAACTCGGCGGAGGACTGCATGGACAAGGTGGTCCAGCTCTGCACCTCCTTCATCCCGAGGAACTACCGCGGTATAGACCCGATCGCGGACGTCCAGGTGATGGCCCCGATGCACAAGGGCGTGGCTGGGGTCGCCAACCTCAACCTGGAGCTGCAGGGAGCGCTGAACGGGAGCGCCCCGGGCGTGCGGACCCTGGCAGGCGAGTTCCGGCCCGGCGACAAGGTGATCCAGCTCAGGAACAACTACGACAAGAACCTCTTCAACGGGGACATCGGCGTCGTGATCTCGGCCGGCGTGGGGCGGATCGAGGCGAGCTTTGACGGCGAGGCGCACGCCTTCGACCGCGCCGAGATCGGAGACCTCGCCCTTGCGTACGCGATCAGCATCCACAAGTCGCAGGGGAGCGAGTACCCGATCGTTGTCGTGCCGCTCCTCAAGGCCCACTTCATGATGCTGCAGCGCAACCTACTCTACACGGCCGTGACGCGCGGCCGCAGGAAGGTGTTCATCGTGGGCGAGCCGGCCGCCTACGCGATGGCCGTGCGCAACCGGGAGTCGAAGCTGCGCGTGACCCACCTGCGCGAGAAGCTGGAAGAGGCCGCCACCTGAGGCGGGCAGCCCGCCGAGCCGGCCCGGTCACTTGCCGAGCTTGCGCAACGCCTGGTTCACCTTGTCGAGGTCGCAGACCCCGGGGTCGTACTCCGGGCCCAGCCACCCGAGCCACTCCCGGCCGAGGTCGGAGGCCGGCTCCTTGAGGCACGCGAGCATGTCGTGGTAGGCCTCGAGCCCGCCGCAGTCCTCGGGCGGGCCCGCGCGCTCCCCGGCAACGCACGCCGGGTAACGGACGCCCTTGGCGGCGGCGGCGGCCTTCTCGACCCGGATGTCGACGCGCCATCCCTCGCCGAACTGGTAGTCGTAGGTCATCCGGTCGCGGTGCGCCAGGTTGAGGTCCCCGAGCGTCACGTCGCGGTCGTCCTCCACCAGGAGGTCGTCGCGCTTGACCGGGTTGCCAAACTTGAGGTCGTCGAGCGCGAACACGTGCGTCTGGTAGTCGAACCAGTCGAATGCGATCTGGATTGAGTCGTGGAGGCGCGAGAGCCACATCGTCTCGAGGACCAGAAGCCGCCTCCAGACCCGCGGCTGCGTGCCGGCGACGACCAGGCGGAGGCAAAGGAGGCGCGCCGCGGCCCTCCCGGCTCCCTGGCCCCTGCCCTCTCTTAGCGAGATCATCGGTTGGAGTTGAACGCTCGGAGCCCCGCCGCGCAAAAGGAAACACGCACCGGAACGCCCGCGCCGGGCGCCCCCGCGTCCCCCGGGGATCCGGGCGGGATCAGCGCTCCGAGACCCTCCGGTCGCCGGAGGGAAGCGTGATGATCGTCAGGGCCGGCTGCGGCGCCGCCGCGGCCGCCGACGCCCTTCCGACCTCCACGTTGGAGAAGACGGCGGTCTCGAAGGCGGTGTTGTCGTGGGCCGACACGGCGAGCCCGACGTAGAACGGGCTGTTCAGGTGCAGCTGGAACAGGCATCCCGACGGATGCGGCTCCTCGCCGGCCTTGGCCACCGACAGGTAGACCGTGTCCCCTATCTTGTCCAGGCGCACGCGCCTCGGCGAAGCAACGTTGGACTGGATCTCCTTGGTCGCCGCGCCCTCGGCGTCGCGAAACTGCAGCGAGGTGAGCCCGTCCCCGTGGACGGCCACGTCGACGTAGGCGGAGCCGGGGTCCAGGTTCTGGCGGATGACGAGGCAGGCCTTCCGGTGCGGCTGAGTGCTCGCGCCGACGAAGCCGATGTCGCCCGCGATCGACCCGTCGCCGGAGACCTTCTTCCAGACGAAGTGCATCGCATCCTCGGCGAACCACATGTTCGCGCCGCTCGAGCCGACCGTGTAGGTGCCGTGGGCGGCGTCAAAGAAGGTGGTTCCCGGCCGGCTCACCTTGCCGACGTCGGACTGGCCGGAGAACACGCCGAGCTCGCCCGGCGGCATGGGCGCCTGCGCCAGGGCGCAGCCGGGCAGGAAAGCGAACGCGCATAGGAGCCTGACTGGGGGATGGGTCATTGTGGCGGGGCGGAGAATACAGCATGTCCGCGCTGCGTAGGGAAGCCGATTCACGACGCGGCCGGCCCGCGCAGCCGGCGGTCATCCCCTGCCCGGCGAAGCCATGAGCAGGATCACGCTGACGGACGGCAGGTAGATAATGGAGCCGACGGCGAGGCTCCACCAGACGACCCTGGTGCGCATCTCGCCGAAGCCAAGCACGGCCCACCAGAGCGGCCACGTGCATATGGCCACAAGCACGAGCACGATGTTGATGTCGACCCACTTCGCCCCCAGGTAGGCGAACAGGGCGTGCGCGATGATGGCGCAGGCGACCGCCTGCGGCTTCGGCGCGGTCATGAACCCTCGCCCCCCGGGGGTGGCGCGGCCCCGCCGGCGGCAATGGTGGCTCCCGCAGTTCTCATGCGACTTGGTCCTGGCGCCGGTGGAACGGCGCCTAGTCGGTGATGATGACGGTGACCGGCGCCGTTGCGAGCTTGCCGTTGCGGTAAATCGCGCGGACCCGGTACGAGCCCCTCGTGTTGGGCACGTAGCCTTCGCGCAGGGCCGCAAGCCGGCTCCGGGCGTCCCCCGAGCTGATCGCGCCGGAAAGCTCCTGCACGTGGATCTTCTTGGCCGCGGCGTCCAGCGCATCGTGGCCTCCCCCAAGCTCGAGGCTCACGGTGATATCGGAGGGCTCCGGCGCAGGGCTGCAGTAAGCGCGGTACGGGACGGGCCTCGCCGCGCCGCCCTCGTCGGCGACGACCTCGAAGGAGGTGTTCGCGACCCGCAGGTCGGGGCGGTTCGGCTGGCCGGGTCCCACCGTCGGATCCGGCATGTCGTCCGCGACAAGGGACGGGTGTATCTCGAGGACGAGCCGGACGGTATCCCTGGCCCGGAACGTGAGCGGCCCTGCTATCCGCTGGTACTTGCCGGCGGGCGACACGGCGAGGAGGTGGAACGGGCTCCGGTCGACGGCGTCCGTCTCCGCCTGGCCCGCCCGCGGCGTCGGGTTCGCCAGCATGTCCAGCTGGCGCACCTCGTCCAGCGCGCTGATGCCCTTCGCCCTCTCGACGGCCTCCTCCTTGTGGGCGAGGCTGACCGAATGCACCGCCCTCTCCCTCGCCCTGGACAGGAACAGGGCGAGGACTGCGATGGCGATCAGGGCGGCAAGTTTCTTCATCACCTCATGCCGGGGCCGCCCCGGCCGCGAGGCGCGGGGAGACACCCCATGCGATTCCTGCCATCCTCCGGCGCGCGCGGGCGCGGCGCAAGCCCGCGGCGGGACCCGGGGCGACGCGCGGCGGATTCTTACAGTCCGTAAACACAAGAGCCGCTCCTTTCGAAGCGGCCCGTGTGACCTAACACCAAGCAAACCGTAAGAGCTACAAACATGCACCGTTCCCATGAACGGTGTTGACTACGCAAAGTAAGACGCTCCCGCCGCAAAAACATTCAATATTTCCGCGGAAATACCGAAGTTTTTACTGGAATACGCAACGGCCTGGCAATCAATACTTAATAGACGATTATCGGGCTCTCGGTGGCGGGCGCGGGGGCCTCTGCCGGCGCCAGCGGCGTGCTCTTCAGCGGGTAGCGGTACCGCTTGCCCTCGTAATTGCGGAAGACGACCTCTTCGTCCGTGACGCTTTCCACGTACTCGGGATTGACCGGCACCTTGCCTCCGCCGCCGGGAGCGTCGATCGCGAACTGGGGGACGGCGTAGCCCGTCGTGTTGCCCCGGAGCGCGCGGATGATCTCGATCCCCTTGCGGACATCGACCTTGAAATGGCTCCCTCCGGTGATGAGGTCCATCTGGTAGAGGTAGTAGGGGCGCACGCGCATGCGCAGGAGCCGGTGCACGAGGGCCTTCATCACGTCCGCATCGTCGTTGACGCCCTTCAGCAGCACGCTCTGGTTGCCGAGAGGGACGCCGGCGAAGGACAGCCGCTCGCACGCGGCCTTCAGCTCGGCCGTGCACTCCCGCGGATGGTTCACGTGTATGCTCATCCAGATCGGGCCGTACTTCCTGAACACCTCGCAGAGCTCGGGCGTTATCCGCTGGGGGAGGAACACGGGGATCCTGGAGCCGATCCGGATGAATTCCACGTGCCTGATCTCGCGCAGGCGGCTGATGATGTGCTCGAGCTTCTTGTCGGAGA
>CAZCAJ010000058.1:0-23150 GCA_964496645.1 uncultured Opitutaceae bacterium | reverse complement strand
GCATCCGCATACTGGCGGCCGTCGCCCCGATCACCGATACGCGCAGGGCAGCCATTGTTCTCGACGTCCGTGTGCTCGGCTTTGTTGTCGCCGCCACGGTCCTGACCGCGCTTCTTGCAGGCCTTCCTCCCGCCCTCGCGTCCCTTAGGCTCTCCGTCGCGGACCTGATACGCGGCGACGGCCGGAGCATCGCTGGCTCCAGAACCCGCCACAACCTGCTCCGCGGCCTTATCATCGCGCAAGTAGCCATTGCATTCACCCTCGCCAATGCCGCTGCGCTCTTCTCCGAAAGCTACATGAAGCTGCTCACGGCAAACGAGGGTCTCGCAACCGAACACGTGCTCTCGGCCGAGGTGAATCTGCAGGGAAACAAGTACGAGAAGGCCGAAGTGCGCACGCGCTTCACGATCCAACTGACGGAGCGTGCGGCGGCGCTGCCCGGCGTCGCCGCCGCCGGCACCACGACAAACCTCCCGCTCGAAGGCGCCAGCAACATGAACATCCTCGTCAACAACGAGGCGTTCGATTCCTCGGTCCAGCGCACGCTGGCGGAGATTTCCAGCGTCACCCCGGGGTATTTCGACGCCGTCGGAATCAGGATGCTCAGCGGGCGCACGCTCGGAATCGAGGACACCGGCGAGGACGCCATCGGCGTCGTGGTGAACCGCGCCCTCGCCGAGAAGTGCTGGCCGGGACAGGACCCTATCGGCAAGATCATCCGACCGGACGGACCGAAGGCGTGGTTCCACGCCCGCGTAGTCGGGGTCGCCGAAAGCGTGAGGCAGTGGGGCGCGAAGATGGATCCGATACCCGAGATGTACTGGACGCCCGACCGGGCGTGGGGCGGGAGGATCTTCCTATTGGTGCGGTCGACCCACCCGGCTGCGCAGCTCGCGCCGCTGCTGCGCCGCGAGCTTGCGACGATGGACCCGGACCTTCCGCTGGCCCACGTCCGCACCCTGAGGGACGTGGTCCATGAGGCCACACAGACAGAGCGCCTCGTTGCCGGAGTGGTCGACTTCTTCATGGCCGCGGCGCTCGGGCTGGTGGCCGTCGGCCTTTATGGCACCCTTTCGTACCACGTTCTTCAGCGGACCCGCGAGATAGGTATACGCCTGGCCGTTGGGGCGGAGCGCCCCAGCATCCTGAAGCTGGTCTTCAAGCAGGGCTTCGGCTGGGTGCTCGTCGGGCTCGCCGCTGGAATCGCGGGCTCGCTCGCCCTGGCCTCCATGCTTCGCTCGCTGATCTGGGGTGTTGACCCGCTCAGCGCGCTATCGCTGCTGGTCGGGGCGGCCGCGATCGGGACAGCCGCCACTTTGGCCTGCTGGCTGCCGGCGTGGCGCGCGGCTAGGGTCGACCCGATTGTCGCCCTTCGAGCGGATTGAGTGCGCGCCGGAACAGACAATGAGCTGAAGCAACTGACAGGAGCTGTAATGCCATTCTGAAGGCGCATTCGATAAGGGACCGCTTCAAAAGCGGTCCTTTTCCGGGCACCTCTTCGGTTAGCCGCGGTGTTTGACGACCACGCAAACCGACGGTGCGCAGGGCGCATTAGGGACGAGATCGCAGCCCTTCCCGACCAGACCGAGGCTGTATGTCTTCTTGAGCGGCTAGCCGCGAAAAAAGCTCCTCCGCCATTCGGATAGCCTACGCGCCCAAGGTGCTTCAAAGGGCGCTTCTTGGAACAAGACCCCACGCCCTGTTCACCATGGTTGCGGTCGAGCTCGTGTTCAATGACCGCGGAGAGGGCCCCGAACAAGCACCGGGGCTTCAATATTTTTCCCTATTGACGTTCTAAAGGAGCCGTGCCCATTCTTTCATATAGACATCCTAAAGGAAGCTCCAATGGCAAACGAGAAATCAGAACTACTGCAAGGCACCCTAGACATGCTGATCCTTAAGGCACTTCAGCGCGACGCCATGCACGGGTTCGGACTGTCCCAGCGAATCCGCGAGATGTCCCGTGAGGTATTCCAGGTGGAAATGGGCTCGCTTTATCCCGCCCTGTGCCGGCTGGAGGCAAGGGGATGGATCAAGGGCGAATGGAGCGTCTCGGCCGCCAACCGCAAGGCTCGGTTCTATTCGCTGACCTCCGGAGGCAGGAGGCAGCTGATGGAGGAGACGGCGAAGTGGGAGAAGCTTTCGAGCGCCATCAACCTGATGCTCAAGACGATCTAACCGGCTCACCCTCATGAACTGGCTTCGGCAGTTCGCCTTCCGCCTGCAGCCGCTCTTCCACAAGGGGAGAATCGAGGCTGAGCTGTCCGAGGAGATCCGGACCCACCTGGAGTTGGCGACGGAGGCCAACATTGCGGCGGGGATGCCGCCCGAGGAGGCCCGCGCGGCGGCGCTGCGGCAGTTCGGCGGGGTCGCCCAGGTTCAGGAGTCCTACCGAGACGTGCGCGGGTTCCCGTTGATCGAGCAGTTCATCCAGGACCTGAGTTACGCTGCCCGGTCCCTGTGCAAGAGCCCGGGGTTCGCCACGACCGCGGTCCTGACGCTAGCGCTGGGAATCGGTGTGAACACGACGAATTTCAGCTTTGTCAATGCGATCGCCCTCCGGCCGCTGCCGTTCGCGAGGCCCAAGGGCGTCGTTCTCATATACCACACGTCCCTCGAGGGAGGCGGAATGGGCCCCCATTCCCCTGGCGATATCTTGGACGTCAAGGCGCAGAACGACGTTTTCGCACGGTTCTCGATCATCGATTTCCCAGACTACAGCATCTCGTCGCCCGGCCAGCCGGCAGAGCGGGTGCGCGCCTTCGCGGTCGACGGTGGCTTCTTCTCGATGATGGGCGTGCAGCCGCTGCTGGGGCGTGTCTTTGGCGCTGCGGAGGCCCAGCCCGGCCGCAACCAGGTGGTGGTCCTGAGCTATCGATTCTGGCGTCAGCGGTTCGCCGGCGATCCGGCGATCGTCGGACGGCCCTTGAGGCTTGATGGCGAGGAGGTTCAGGTTGTCGGCGTCATGCCGGAGCAGTTCGACACGTCCATGGTCTGGGGTACTCAGGACATCTGGAGGCCCCTGGTGCTGAGCCCGGATGTCGTCAAGAGCCGCGACGGGCGCTGGCTGCAGGCCGTGGCGCAGCTCAAGCCCGGAACGACGATCGCCAATGCACAGGCGAATCTGAATGCCATCGCAGCCCGGTTGGGCCGTGAACATCCACTGACTGACGCGCAGAGCGGATTTCGCCTGACCCCCATCGGGGAAGTTAGCGTCGAAGGCTTCACCTGGATGATCATTGGGCTGGCGGCTGCCGTCTTGCTGATTGCGTGCGCCAACCTGGCAAATCTTCAGCTTGCGCGAAACTCGGGCCGTGCCCGGGAATACGCGATTCGCATCGCGCTAGGGGCATCGCGGTTCCGGCTATTGCGCCAGGTGCTCACCGAGAGCCTGGCGCTGGCCCTGGTCAGCGGCGCGGTCGGGGTTTTGGTCGCCGTGGGCACCAACCGGATTCTGGGCAGGCAGATCGCCCTGTTGTGGGAGAATGAGGTGCCCCCGCGCCTCTCGATCGATGTGCGCGTGCTCGGCTTCACCCTGTTTGCCGCGTTGGCGGCCGGCGCTTTCTTCGGCATCGCCCCGGCCTGGTTCGCGTCCCGGGTGGACCCAAACGCCGGCCTGAAGCAGTCCGGCAGGGGCATGACGGGAGACCGGTCGCGGCATCGGCTTCGCCAGGTGCTCGTCGTCGTCGAACTCTCCCTGACCCTCGTGCTCCTCGCCGGGTCCGGCTATTTCATGCACGGCTTTAGCAGGGCGATGCATCGGGACTTCGGATGGCGAACGGATCACCTGCTGAGCGGCCGCTTCGCGCTGCCGGGCAACAAGTATGGCGGCGTCGAAAAGTGCAGCGCCTTCTACGGCAGGCTGAACGAGGAGCTGGATTCGGTGCCTGGGGTCGAACGCTCCGTCACCTGCGACATCCTCCCGCTGGGCGGCTTCTACAATTCGCGCCCGGTGGTCGCGGAGGGGGCCTCCGGCGCATCGGGACAGGCGCCAGTCGCCGACTCCAACACGACAACGCCGGGCTATTTCGACGTGCTCGGCATAAAGATACAGCAAGGGCGGGATTTCACGGCATTGGATCGCTCCGGTGCTCCGGCCGTCGCCATCATCAACCAGACGCTTGCCCAGAAATTCTGGCCCAATGGCAATCCGCTGGGGAAGCGGATAGGCGGCGCGGATCCGGAAAAACGCGACTGGATGGAGGTGGTGGGGGTGGTCAATGACGTGAGTTTCCCGTTCGACAACAACACGTCGGCGCACTTGCAGATCTACCGGCCGATGGCCCAGACCGGGGGAAGTTATTTCTCCGTCGTGCTTCGCACGTCCGTGCCCCCGGATTCCGTCGCCGACGCCCTGCACAAGGCGGTGGGCCGGGTCGATCCCGACCTGGCCGTCTACCAGGTGGCCTCGGTCGACCACTCTCTCGAGTCGATCAGCCGCTGGAACAGCCTCCTGACCAACGGGATTCTGGCCATGGCGATCTCGGGGCTTCTCGTGTCCACGCTGGGACTCTACGGGGTGATTTCCCAGCTGGTGGTCGAGCGCACCGCGGAGATCGGCATTCGCGCTGCGCTTGGCGCCCAATTGCGGGACATCACACTGCTTATTCTCGGGCAGGGCGTTCGCCTCGCCGCAATAGGGCTGGTTCTCGGGATTGCCGGAGCCTTCGCACTCGCCCGCCTGCTCGCCTCCTTTATGCCCGGCATCCTGGGCCAGGATCCGCTCGTCGTCGCCGCAAGTTCGATATTGCTTGTTAGCGTGGCGCTTCTCGCGAGCTGGATCCCAGCCCGGCGGGCGGCCCGGGTCGACCCCGCGGAAACGCTCAGGGCTGAATGATTTCTACGGCGTCCCCTTCCGTGGAGCCGTCCAACAATTCGACGAGGGTCGGCCCGCCGACATCGACCTGCCGTTGCGAATGCACTCCCGAAGCACTCGAGACCACCGTTCGCCCGCCGTTAACTCAGCTGCGTCCGGTATCGAGGTGGTCTTCGCGTCCGATCCTCCCCTGCTCGAATCTACAAGGCCTACGGGTTAACCAGTTTTGGCCACTCGTGATCTTTGCCGTTCTGGTGGGAAACCACGCCCGTCACCTTGCTATTCTTGTCCTTGATGAAGGTTAGTTGCGCGTCCCACTGCCGCAGGAAAAATTCGGTGTCGGACTGCGCGCCCAGTTCGAACCTCGGCTGCCCCGCAATCTGGGTGTACAGCCGGCCTGCGTCGCGGCTTATTGTCATTCTGTTCGACTCCCCAAGATCGTAGTCACCCACCAGAGCGTCCGCCTGGGAATCGCTCAGCTTCATTTCAACAACATCCTGTATCCTGGGCGCGCTGAACGTGTGCCCGTTCTGGTCGTGGGTCGCGCTTACGACCTTCCCCGCCGGGTCCCTTACGAACGTGACATGCGCGTCCACGACCTTCCAGAAATACTCCGTGTCGGACTTCGCAAAAATCTCGAATTTCGGCTGGAAGCCCAGCTGGGCAAACACGCGGCCGTCCTCCTCCGTCACGGTCATGATGGGGCCGTTGTAATCGTAACGGCCCACTATTGCGGCCACTGCCGCGCTGGACGCGGGTACCGACACGAGGGACGCCTGCTGAAGGACGCCGCCCGGCTTTCTAGTGAACAGCACGCCAACGACGCGGCCACCCCCCATCCGCACACCGGTGACATGCCCCGTATCGTCGCGTAGAAACCTCAGGGTCGGCGTGAACCATTCGCCGCTCGTGAAGTAGTCCCTGAACACAGGAACAAGCGCGAACTCCCCATGGCGGACATGAAGCCCGAACAGCGTCCCGTCCCGCACGAAAAACGTGTATTGGGTCTCAAGCTCGTCGCTCCAATACGCCCCAGTGTACGGAAGAAGATCCGTCTCGGCCGGGTCGGCCGCCACGCGCCAGCCCTCAACGATGGATCCCGGCTGCAGGATCCTTATCTTCATTCCGTCGCCGGGCTTCTGTACAAACTCGATGTCGCCTTTGATCTCGCCCATGTAGAACTTCCCTGGGGCGACCGGTCGGAGCTCAAAATGCGTCCCCTTCCTGTCGGGGCCCCAGAGCTTCCCATTTTCCATGAACACCCGGAATACCTGCGGGACGAACGGAAGCGGATAGGTCCCGACATACTGCTCCAATTGCTTCGGATCCGCCGCGACAAACTTACGTTCCGCCTTCTCCTGCTTCGCCTCGGCCGCCTTCATCTCGTCGCCAATGAAGACTGCGGCGACCTTCTGGGCTTTGCCCTCGGCATAAAGGTTTGCCGCATTGCCAAGGACCGCGACGCCCAACTCCTGCTTGGGAAACCAAATCACATCGCTGCGGTAGCCGGCGTCTCCGCCGTTATGCCATAGTATCGGCAAGCCCCGATAGCTTCCAAGCCCGAGACCAAGGCCGTAGTCGAACCTCGACCCGTCGGCCAACACGCAGGGCTCCTGCAGACGGGAAACAGCCGCTGCGCCACCGACCTTGGAGGTCCTGAAATTGTCCAGCCACCGCACGAGGTCGCCCGCGGTCGCAAAGAGACTTGTAGCCCCTACGTTGGCGTAGTTGAGCGGCGCGGCGACATAGGATTTCCCCTCATCCTGGTACGAATAGGCTCGACCCGGCACCAGCTGAGTCAGGTCCTGATGGAAGTGGGTGCGGGACATCCCCAGTGGATTGAAAATGCGCTCCGCGCAGAATTGGGGGAAGGGTTTGCCCGAGACGCGGGTGACGATCTCGGCGAGAAGCGTGAACCCGCCGTTCGAATACAGATGGGCTGTCCCCGGAGGGAAATTCAGTTCCTTCTGGCGAAACAGCAGCCGGAGGATCTGGTCCTGGGTGATGACATCCTCAAGGCTCCACCCGGCGAGCGCCAGGGTCTGCCATTGGTCCCGGATCCCGCTCGAATGCTGCAGCAGGTTCCGGATCGTGATCTTCTGCCCATAGTCGGGCAGCTCGGGCAGGTACTTGCGGACGTCGTCGTCGACTGACAGTTTGCCGTCCGATTCAAGGACGACCACCGCCATCGCGGTGAACTGCTTGGAGACCGAGGCGACATGGAAGATGGTCTCGGGCCTGATGGGAATGCCGTACTCCAGGTTCGCGACGCCATATCCCTTCTCGAAGACCATGTTCCCGTGCCGGATCACGGCCACAGCCGCACCCGGGGCCGTCGTCGAGTCCCATTCCTTGAATATCGCGTCGATCTGTGCCTCCGTCGCGCCGCGGACGGCTTCGGCGGGGGAATCCGCGGGCAATCCGGGCTCTGCCGTCGCGCATCGCCCAGGGACCGCCGCCATTGGCAGCGCGAGGAGACAAAGAATGAGACATCTTTCGAATTTCATGGAGGCGTCGGTTGGTGTGTCTGGCGCTCGGATTCAAACGGCGGCCGACTCATACCATATGGCGAAAGGCACCTCCTGGGCCAGATGGGAATTCCCTGGCAGTCAGTTCCGCGAGACCTGTGATTGCCCTACGCCTATCGCCCGCGGAATGCCGCCGATTCGGCTTCTATGAAGGGCGAGAATTTGATGTCTTTTCCCCCAGCGCAAGAAGATGAAAAGCAGCATTGAAACCCCCGACTGGTCGACAATCCCGGCGCCGTCCGATGACGGGGCGGCGCGGCACCTGACCGGCGCGCGGATGGCTTCCGTTTCGCTCCCCGCCACCGATGGGGCGACAGTCGACCTGGCCTCGCTTGCCGGCCGGGTCGTGGTCTACGCGTATCCCCGGACGGGAAAACCCGGGATCGAGAATCCTGACGGGTGGGACCTGATCCCCGGAGCGCGGGGTTGCACGCCGCAATCGTGTTCCTTCCGCGACCATTTCGCAGAGCTGAGGGCCCTGGGAGTCGATCGCCTGTTTGGCCTCTCGACCCAGGACACCGCCTACCAGCGCGAGGCCGCAGTACGCCTGCACTTGCCCTTCGCGATCATCTCGGATGAATCCCTCAGACTGACGCGGGCCATGCGCCTACCGACCTTCGAGACGGGCGGGATGACCTTGTTGAAGCGCCTTGTGCTCGTGATCGACGATGGAACGGTCCGGCACGTCTTTTATCCGGTCTTCCCACCAGATGGGAGCGCGCGCGAGGTGATCGCCTGGTTAGGCAAGGTTGAGTGCATTCGTCGCTCGCTTTAGACAGCGGCGCGGGCAGCAGGGAACACGAGCGGCTCGTCACTTCCTCTGGCTCCTCTGAGGCGCCGCCCGGTGAAATCCACAGGTCCCAAAACGCCCATGAGAATGCCCGACCTCTGCCTCGGAGCGCTTGCGCTGTGCTGCATTGCGGCCCCTGGGATTGTTGCGAGGGCCGACCCGGCGCCCGCAACCGCCCCTGCGGGCGCGACCCGGGCCGCCGCCGAGGACGGGCGCATCGAGAGGCACAAGGGGTTCCCCTCGCGGTTTGTCATCGCCCGGGAGGTCGACGTGTGGCTGCCCCCGGGGTACGATGCCGACGCCCGTGAGCGGTATCCGGTTGTATACATGCAGGACGGCCAGAACCTCTTCGTCGCGGCAACGAGCTACGCGGGCGAGTCTTGGTCGGTCGATAAGGCCATGCTGCACCTGATTACCTCCGGGCGAAGCCGCGGAGCTATCATCGTCGGCGTCTGGAACACGGAGGCCAATCGCGCCGCTGAATACATGCCGCAGAAGGCCACGCCGGTGAATGATGCCAAGGACATTGCGGGTCTTTTCACCCACGAATCGCACCCCGTCTCCTCGGACGCCTACCTGAAGTTCCTCGTGACTGAGCTGAAGCCGTTCATCGACCTGACGTACCGAACGGAGACCGGGCGGCAGCACACGTTCGTGATGGGCTCGAGCATGGGGGGGCTGATATCGGCCTATGCGATGGCCGAGTATCCCGACGTCTTCGGGGGGGCCGGCTGCATGTCCACCCATTGGCCGGCCGGCGACGGCGTCGTGATCGACTACCTCGCGAAGCACCTGCCGAAGCCCGGCCTCCACAAGTTCTACTTCGATTACGGCACCGCCACGCTCGATTCGCAGTACGGGCCATACCAGCAACGCATGGACGCCGTGCTCCGGGCCGGCGGCTATACGCCGGGCGGCGACTGGATAACCAGAAAGTTTCCCGGCGCGGACCATTCGGAGAGATCGTGGCGTGCGCGCGTGGAGGTCCCGCTGGCCTTCTTCCTGGAAACGGGCGCTCCCTCGCAGGAATAAATCCCCGCCGCAAAGTGGTTGCTTGGGCCGGCGGCAACCGGCCAGCCCGCCGGGGGGACCGGTCCACTTCGTTCCTTCTCCCGCTCCGGCTTGTGATTTTGGCTGCGTTTTTTTGTTTGACGCCCGCATCTATGCTGTGTTACTACAGTAATACACCGTGTTCTTCCTGGACGCCAACAGCGGGATTCCCCTCTACGTGCAGCTTCAGCAGCAGCTGCGCCAGCGCATCCTGTCGGGGCAGCTTCAGCACGGGGCGCAGCTCCCCTCGGTCCGCGACCTTTCCGAGGAGCTTCACATCAATCCGCTGACGGCCGCAAAGGTCTACCAGATCCTCGAGCGGGAGGGTTTCGTCGAGACAAGGCGCGGGATAGGCACCTACGTCTCCCCGCAGCCGCCCGTCCTCAGGATGGACGCTCGCCGCCAGCAGCTGGCTCCCGCCGTGGACCAGCTTGTCGCCGGGGCCGTGCACCTGGGCGTCGCGGAAGGCGAAGTGCAGGCCCTCATTTCCGATAAGTTCCGCAGGTTGAACCGAAAGCCCCAAGTCCCATGAGCGAGGCACCCATACACATACAAGACGTCAGCCGGTCGTTTAACGGCGTTGCGGTCATCAAGGACCTCAGCGTCTCCATCAAGACAGGAAGCATCTACGGCTTTCTCGGCCGCAACGGCGCGGGCAAGACGACCACGATCCGGATGCTCGCGGGGTTGACCAGGCCCGACCAGGGGACGGTCCGGGTTTCTGGGAGCGATCCCTTTCTCATGGGCGCCGAGGAACGCCAGCGGCTGGGCTACATGTCAGAGAAGGCGATGACCATGCCCTTTGCGAGGGTCAGGACCGTCCTGAACCTGTGCCGCAGGCTGTATCCCAACTGGAACCCGGCGCTGGCCGACGCACTCATAGCCAAGTACGGCATCTCGCCATGGAAGCGCCTCACCTTGCTCTCGCAGGGAAGCCAGCGCATCTTCAGCTTCATCCTGGCCATCGCGCCGCGGCCCAGCGTGCTGCTGCTGGACGAGCCGGCGGCCAACCTCGACGTGGTCGCCAGGCGCGAGGTCCTGGACGACATCCTCGAGCTCATCCGCGAATGCGGCTGCACCGTGCTGTTCTCGACCCATATCCTTAGCGACGTCGAGCGCGTGGCCGACGAGATCGGCATCCTCGCGAACGGGAAGCTGCGGGTAAGCGAGCCGCTGGATTCGCTGAAGGACTCGATCCGGCAGGTGCGCTTCTTCGGATTCAGGGGCGGCGCGCCGTCCGGCGACATCCCGGGAAGCTACCGGACAATCCGCTCGGGGGACGACATCACCGTCACGATGCGGATCGACTCAGGCCCGTCACCCGAGGCCCTGGCCGAGCGATGGTCGTGCGAGCACGAGGCCCGCGTCCTGAACCTCGAGGACATCTTCGTGGAGCTTTCCCGCAACTGAAGGACACCTATGAATACCTCAAAGCAGTTCTGGGCGCTTCTCAGGTTCCAGGCGGTCGTCAGCCCGTTCGTCTGGGTGCTCCCGCTCGCCTTCTGCACGCCCCTCCTGTTCATGTCGCAGACGGAGCCCTCGCTGAACATGCTCATGCTTACCCAGAACCTCTTCCTCGTCCTCCTCCTGGGCGCCCTGATCCTGGCGCCGGAGATATTCACCACGGCGTCGGGGAGCCAGACGGGCGGGCTGGGAGCGGAATTCATACGCACCAGGGCGGTGGACAAGAGCGTCCTGGCCAGGTCCAAGGCGGCCTTCTTCTACCTCGTGGCGCTCATCGCCCCGATGGCCGTGGTGCTCTATTCGCTGAGGCGCCCGGACCTGCATGTCATGATCTATGAGAGATTGGCCCGGCTGGACTGCCTGAGCCACGTCCCCGGAAGCGCCCTGGTCATCGGAAGGGGCGGGCGCTCGGACGTCGTCTCAATCCCGAACGGGAACGTCCTCATAGCGGCATGGCGCGCCTGGGAGTTCCTCGCCCTGGCCATCATTGTCCAGGTGTTCGTATACGCCATATACCCGTTCAGGTACCGTAGATACTACTTCTGGGCCTTCATCCTCCTGGTGAGCCTTTCGCCCATGCTGAGCACGTATTCCCGCGGCGGATCGGTCCCATGGGACCAACACCTCTTCTTCCGCTACGCGGCGTTCCAGTCCGGCTTCTGGATCTTGGCCCTGGCGGCCTTGTTCCTGGCCCAGGTCTGGTGCGAGCGCCGTTTCGCTCGGCTGGAGGAATGAGGCGGGGCATCCGCCATGGCCCCCATCCACGAGCTGCTCAGCCGCATCCGGTGGGACCGCTCGTTCGCGGGCGGGCTGATCGAGGTTGGCTACCTCGACCGCGCCGAGAAGCGGATCGTCCGCGTCCCCTTCCGGGACCTTCATTTCCCGGAAGACCGGCGCCATGTCTTCGAGATCGTCGACCCCGAGGGCCTGCGCCGGCGGATCCCCTTCCACCGGGTGCGGGAGGTGCGCCGGGACGGGGCGGCGGTATGGCTTCGGCCGGGCTAGCCCGAATTCCCGCCCACCCCGACCGGCTGTCGCGGCTCCAAAAGGCGCTTGGGACGAAGGTCAGCCCGTGGCCGGGCCCGGGGCGTGCTGCTGGAACAGGTCCACCACGCGCCGGATCTCCCTGGTGTGCTCGGGCGTGGTACCGCAGCACGAGCCGATGATCGCGACGCCGGCCTCCAGGACCTCGGGAACCGCCCGGGCCATGTCGGCGGGGCTTTCCCTGTAGAACGCCTTGAAGTTCTCGAGGGTGGGCGAGCCCGCGTTCGGCTGCACCATGATGGGCAGCTCGCATTGCCGGCGGTAGAGGCGCGCCACCTTGGCGGCCCCGGCCATGTCCATGCCCGTCCCGCAGTTGAGCGCCACGACGTGCGCGCCCCTCCCTTCGGCGAACTCGGCGGCCTGGCCCGGGGAGACGCCCATCATCGTCCGGTAGGACACCCCGTCGCGCAGGAGGTCGTAGGCCAGCGACGCGATGATGCACGGCGCGCCGGCCTTCAGGGCCGCGTCGATCGCCATGCCGAGCTCCTCGAGCGCCGTCTGGGTCTCGATGATGACCGCGTCGACGCCGGCGCCCACGAGGACGGCCGCCTGCTCCTCGAGCGCCGTCTGGGCCTCGGCGGCGGGGAGCTCGCCGTAGGGCTCGAGGATCGCGCCCAGCGGCCCGATGTCGCCGAGCACGAAGCCCGGCCGGCCTTCAAAGGCCTGGCGGGCGATCCAGGCCCCGGTCCGGTTGATCTCCGAGAGCTCGGACTCGTAGCCCCGCCGCGTGAGGCTGATGCGGTTCGCCCCAAAGGTGTTCGTGATCAGGCAGTCCGCGCCCGCGTCGACGTACCGCCTCTGTATCGCGAGCACGCGCTCCGGATGCTCGAGGTTCCAGGCCTCGCCGCACGCGCCCTCCTCGAGGCCGGCGCGCATGAGCTCGGTGCCCATCGCCCCGTCGCCGACGAGGCGGCGCTCGCGCGCGACTTCATGGAGGGGTTTTTGCGGCATCTCGTTCGCGCGGCGGCCCGCGCCGATGCCACCTAAGCCCCGCGGCAGCCCCCTTTCAATCCCTTACCGCCGGATTCCTGCGCCTGGGGGCGGCGTTCCCCTGCGCAAAAACACATGTGGCGGTCCCGGCAGTTTTCGGAAACTGTCGCCCCCATGGCACCTGCCTCCCCCGGACCCGATAGCTCCACGGACAAGGCGGGCCGGGTCTTCGCCTACTTCACGCCGCTCACCTTCCTGATCTACCTCGCGACGCCGAGCGGCTATCTCCTGGACATCGGCTCGTCCTACCTGCTCAAGAACCAGCTGCACGCGTCGGCGACCCAGATCGCGACATTCCGGCTGCTCACGGGCATTCCCCTGTACTTCTCGTTCGTGTTTGGGCTCGCGCGCGACGCGTGGAACCCATTCGGGCTGCGGGACCGCGGCTTTTTCCTGCTGTTCTCCTCGGTGACCGCGGCCGTGTACTTCTGGCTCGCGTTCTCGGCGGTCTCGTATGCGTCCGTCTTCACGGGCGTGCTCCTGGCGATGTTCGCGTTCCGCTTCGTCGCGGCCGCCTACCAAGGCCTGCTGGCCCTGGTCGGCCAGGAGGACCTGATGTCGGGGCGCCTGAGCGCCCTCTGGAACATCGTCTCCATACTCCCGTCTGTCGCCGCGGCCCTCTGGGCCGGCTACCTCGCGGTGCACCTGCGCCCCGGCGAGACCTTCCTCATCATGGGTGCGCTCACGATCGCCCTCGGGCTCTTCGGGCTGTGGAAGCCTCGCGCGGTCTTCAGCGGCGCCTACGACCAGCCCCTGGCGCGCGGGAGCAACCTTGTGGGCGACATCAAGCGCCTCCTCAGGCACCGGGCCACGTATCCCGCGGTGCTCGCCATGTTCCTGTTCAGCTTCTCCCCGGGATCGAACACTCCGCTGCAGTTCTACCTCAGCAACGAGCTCCATGGCACGGACGCGGTCTACGGCTACTACTACGCCATCTTTGCCGCCTCGTTCATCCCCATGTTCTTCGTCTATGGATACCTGTGCAAGAGGATGAGCCTGAGCAAACTGCTCTGGTGGGGGACGTTCATCACAATCCCCCAGATGCTTCCGCTTGCGCTCATCCACTCAGCCAACCTGGCCCTGATCATGGCGGTTCCGATCGGGCTCATGGGCGGGATCGCCACGGCGGCCTACTACGACCTTGCCATGAGGGCATGCCCGCCCGGCCTCCAGGGCACGCTCATGATGATGGTGGACGGGGCCTACCAGCTTTCCTACCGGGGCGGCGACATCGTCGGGGCCTGGATCTACAGGGCCAGCCCCTCCCACGGCTTCCTGAACTGCACCATCGCGACCACGATCGTCTATGCCCTGATCGTCCCCGTGCTGCTGCTGATCCCGAAGGAGTTGATAGCGACCTCCGACGGGCAGCCCAATCCGGTGGTCGCAGGCCAGGTCCTCGCGGAGTCGACGACCTAGCCCGCCCGGGCTCCGGTCACGGGGCGCCGGCCAGGGGCCGGTCCGCCTGGCCGGAAGCTGGCGACGGATGCTCCCGCCGCCAGCCGACAGGCGGGATCAGCCGGTCACTTGCTGATCTCGCGGTAGATGCCGTTGTGGACCACGGTGCGGACACCGGCCACCCCGGCCAGCCAGTCAGTCATCCACGGCGACGACTCGGAATCGATCATGGCCGCGCTGCGCTCCTCGGAAGGGGCGCAGATGACCACCTCGTGCGAGTGGTTGGACCGGCCGGCCACCACGCGATAGGCGTTGATCTTGATGTCCTTGAGGCCGTGGCTGTCGAACAGCGCGCGGAGCTCTCCCAGCGCCTTGATGTAGGCCGCCTCGTCCTTCACCATGGCGTCGGTGACCAGCACCCATTCCCCGTCGTAGGTGCCCTCGAAATGCACCGCCTGCAGGAGAATCGAGGGCCCGAGCTTACGGATCGCGCCAAGGTGCTCCATGAGCTCATGCCGCTCTGGGAGCTTCATGATCGCCTCGGAATCCTTCGCAAGGGCCACGGCGGAGTCCGCGAACCGCACGGCGAACACCGCGCCCGTTTCCTCGCCCGCGAATACACCCTGGTAGACATGCGTGAAGTGGTCTGGCCCGCCCGCCGCCTTGAATTTCTCGTTGGCCATCGCGACCCAGGTTGCGTATCCGGACGAGTCCTCCGTGGTGACGACCTGGACGGAGGCGACCGGCATCTGCGGGGCGGAACTGGATCCGGCATCGTTGGCTGCGGTCGCACAGCAGGCGGCAAAGAGCGGCAACAGCGCCGCGGCATGTTTCAGGGACATTTTCATCGGTCTTTTTTTTGGGGGTTACGATGACCCAAGTCCGGCAGGTTGTTGTCGAGCTGAGCTCGGCGGGAGCGGTCTTCGGGGTGAATCGCGGGTGCCTGCCTACATTAAGTCGGCTAATAGCCAACATTAATCGTGCCGATCCAGGTGAGAGGCGCGGCCTGGCCCATGGCGGGGGGCTGCACGGCGGCCGCGGGAGGCCCGGGGATCCTCCGGCAGGTTTGAGCTGTATGCGTTTTCTTGGGCCGGAATTCTGCTAGTCTGCGGCGTGAGGCGTGCCTTGCCTGAATCTCGGTCCTCGAAGTGAAAACACCCAAGACTCGGTTCCTTCTGGTCGCGGCTGCCCTGTTCCTGGGCGCCGCCGCTGCGGACGCGGGCGACCCTGCCTTGAGAGGGGGATTCGCGCGGCCGCCCGGCTATGCGAGGCCGTGGGTCTACTGGTTCTGGATCAATGGCAACATCAGCACGGGCGCGATCACTGCGGACTTGGAGGCGATGCAGCGGGTTGGCATCGGCGGCGTCCTGATCATGGAGGTGGACCCGGGGCTTCCCGCCGGGCCGGTGGCATTTGGCAGCGCCCAGTGGCGCGAGCTGTTCCGGTTCGCCTGCGGAGAGGCGAAGCGGCTCGGATTGGAGGTGAACCTGAGCAATGACGCGGGCTGGACGGGAAGCGCGGGCCCGTGGATCACCCCCGAGCTCTCGATGCAGAGGGTCGTGTGGACCGAGACGAAGGTCCGGGGCCCCCGCCACTTTGAGGAGGCGCTGGCGGAGCCCGCGCGGGTGGCGGGCTATTACCGGGACATTGTGCTCCTCGGATTTCCCACTCCGCCGGACGATTCCTACCGGATCGCCGACATCGACCTGAAGGCGACCTTCATATCGAAGACGTCCCCCTATGGCACCGATCTGGGGATTCCGAGGCTGCCGATAACATTCCCCGAGCTGCCGAAGGACAGGGAGGTTGATCGCAGCCGAATCCTCAATCTCACGGCGAGGATGAAGGATGGCCGGCTTTCCTGGGATGTCCCGGACGGCAACTGGACCATACTTCGATTCGGCCACACCTCGACCGGCGTTGACAACCATCCGGCGCCCGAAGGCGGCCGGGGGCTCGAGTGTGACAAGCTGAGCAGGGCCGCGGCCGACGTCCACTTCGCCGGATTCCTGGGGAAGATCATCGCCGACGCCGGGCCGCTCGCGGGCGACGCCCTTGTATCCGCGCACATCGACAGCTGGGAGGTGGGGGCGCAGAACTGGACACCCCTGTTCGGCGAGGAGTTTCAGAAGCGCAACGGCTACGATCTTGTTCCGTTCATGCCCACGCTCACGGGGCGGGTCGTGGGCGACCTCGAGACATCGGAACGGTTTCTCTGGGATTTTCGCAGGACCATCTCCGATCTGCTGAACGAGAACTACGCGGGACGGCTTCGCGAGCTGGCCAACCGTCACGGCCTGCGGCTGTCCATCGAGGCGTACGACGCCACGCCGGTCGACGACATGTCCTATGCCGGCCGGGCGGACGAACCCCAGGCCGAATTCTGGCTTGGGCGCGACTTCTTCCCCGGGGTCTATCGCTCCTGGGAATGGTGCGGGGGCACGGTCTCGGCGGCCCACGTCTACGGCAAACCGGTCGTGGCCGCCGAGGCCTTCACCTCCGTTGGGGGGGAGGACTGGCTCGCGCACCCTGCGTCGATGAAGTCGCTCGGCGACTGGGCGTTTTGCGAGGGGATCAACCGCCTCATCTTCCACCGCTACGCGATGCAGCCCTGGAAGGACCGCAAGCCGGGCATGACGATGGGGCCATGGGGCGTGCACTATGAACGGACGCAGACCTGGTGGGAGCAGTCGAAGCCGTGGCATGAATACCTGGCGAGGTGCCAGTACCTGCTCCGCCAGGGCCGGTTCGTGGCCGACCTGTGCTACCTTCAGCCGGAAGGCGCGCCCATGCGTTTTCAGTCGCCGGGGGTGGACCCCGCGAGCCCGGAGCCGCCGGTGCGCCCCGGCTACAACTATGACGGCTGCTCGCCGGAGGTGGTCCTGACCCGGATGTCGGTGAAGGATGGCCGGCTCGTCCTGCCCGACGGGACGGGCTATCGGGCGATGGTGCTTCCCGGGCCTGGCGCGATGCCCTGGTCCGGGACAATGACGCCTGGGCTGCTGTCGCGGATCCTGGAGCTGGTGGAGGCCGGAGCCACGGTGGTCGGGCCCAGGCCCCTGAAATCCCCGAGCCTGTCGGGGTATCCCGAGTGCGACACGAGGCTGGCACAGCTGGCTGGTCGCCTCTGGGGGGATTGTGATGGCAAGACCGTGACGGAGCATCGCCTTGGGAAAGGGCGCGTTATCTGGGGGCCAACCCCTCAGCAGGTGTTGGCGGAGGCGGGGGTGCCGGCCGACTTTTCCTGCGGAAAGCTCCAGGCGACCCCATTTCGCTATACGCACCGCCACGTGGATGACGGCACGGAGATCTATTTCGTCGCGAACAGGCGCGACACCGCCCAGGAGGCGGTGTGCGTCTTCCGCGTCAGCGGCATGCGCCCTGAATTCTGGTGGCCGGAGACCGGACGCGTGGAGCTGCCCGCCCGGTATGATGAGGGCAACGGCTGCGTCAGCCTGCCGCTGCGCCTGCCCGAGAGCGGCTCCGTGTTCGTTGTCTTCACCCCGGGAGAGGTCGTGGAGGAGGACAGGATCGTCTCTGTCACCCGCGACGGCGCCGCGCCGTCCGGCATCGGCGACGATCCTGAGATCGTGCGCCTGGGGGATGGAGGCCTGGAGGCCGAGGTAAAGCGCGAGGGAACATACGTCCTGGGGCGCGCCGACGGCAGGGAGCACCGGCTCATTGTCCCTGCAGTGCCCGGACCGGTGAATATCGAGGGCCCATGGGACCTTCAATTCCCGCAGGGATGGGGGGCTCCCCCCGGCATGAGGCTGGACCGCCTTGTTTCCTGGACCGAATGCCCGGATCCCGGGGTCAGGTATTTCTCCGGGAAGGCGAGCTACCGGAGAACGATCCAGGTGCCATCGTCCATGGTCGCAAAAGGGAGCCGCGCGTACCTGGATCTGGGCGGGGTCGAGGTCATCGCATCAGTGAGGTTGAACGGCAGGGACCTGGGCATCCTTTGGAAGCCTCCCTTCAGGGTCGAGATCACCGGCGTCGCGCGACCGGGTGACAATCTCCTGGAGGTGGATGTGACAAATCTCTGGCCAAACCGGTTGATCGGGGACGCACAGCTTCCCGATGACTGCGAGTGGGTGAAGGACAGCCTTTACGGAAAGCGGCTGGCGCGGTGGCCAGCGTGGCTGCTCGAGGACAAGCCAAGCCCGGTTGGCCGGTTCACGTTCGCCACATGGAACGTATGGTCCAAGGACGCGACCCTGATCAAATCCGGGCTGCTTGGTCCCGTGACTTTACAGGCCACGGCCCGAGTCAGCGTGCCCGTTCGGTAACGGCGTGACTTACGTGCGCTGGCAGCGAACAGGGGCGATGCGAGCTGCCGGCCAAGCGTTGCACACAAAGTCGCACAAACCTTGACCGTCCTGGGATGTCTGCCGCCTTTGCCCTTGAATGCGGGGCTGTTCCCAAAGCTTGGAAAACACAGACGGGGTTTGGGGCCCGCAAGGGCGCCGACAATGGCGCGGAAGGCATCGGAGCCATCCCGCGGCTGATTCCTCAGACGGCCTGGAGGACAGGGGCTCTAGCAATGTTCCTGACCTGGATCGGGTTGCCGCGGGCCGGCTCATCCGCCGGCGCCAGTTCGTAAGTGATCTTGCCCTCGGCAACCTCGCGCAGCGCCGTGTCCTCCGCGGAGAGGTGCTCCAGCGACTCCACGAGCGGGCGGTTGCCGCGCCTGAGCTGCTTCACCCGGCGGGAGACGACGTTCACGAGAATGTTCGGATCGGTGATCACCTTCAGGGCGTTCTTCAGATAGTCGTCTCTCATATGTGGGAAGTCGGGTTGCCGTCCGTTGTTCTTGCCGGGTCTGCCATCCTGAAGGCCGGCTTTCCCAACGGCGATGCAATTCGCCTGGGTTTCCCCCCGGGGCCCGGCGGGACGGGCAAGGCGTTGCCCGGCCATCCGCTTGGGACGGTTTTAACGGCTTGGCCATCCCCGCTTGCCCGGCCCCCGGCTGCGGCGATTGGCTCCGGTGCGGGTCCCTTCAGGGATCCCCAGCGTCCCTCCGGCTTCGGGCGCGCAATCCGCAACGGAACGGGACGGCCCGCGCGCGACTTGCCTCCGGGGCAGGACGCCGCCGTGTATTTCTTCGCGTTTTCGCGTCTCCTGGGCTAGGATTTGAATTGTCGGACAAACCCCCATGAACACCGCCCTTAATCCCGCCCTCCCGTCCAAATCGCGGATTCCGGGGGCGCAGCCTTGGTTTAGCGCCTTCCGCCCCACTGGAAGGCGAACGATGCGTGGAGGTTTGCTTGAGCAGCACGGAGCCGCGACCGACCTTTGACGTCACGCTGCGGGTCGGCTGCAGCCTGGCCTATGAGGTGACCGGCACGGCCTCGCTGCTCCTGCACGTGCAGCCGCGGCCGAGCCGGGACCACGCCGTGGTGTTCGAGGCGCTGACGATGGGCGACAGCCTGCCGGCGGAGGATTTCGAGGACGCGCACGGCAACCGCGTGTGGCGGGTCAAGCTGGCGCGCGGCGCGAACTACTTCCGGCACGACGCCATCGTCGCGACGACCTCGCAGCCCGACAACCACGGCCTCCCGGCCGCGTCGCCGCTCGCGCCCTCCGAGCTGCCCCCCGGCCTCCTGCGCTACACCCTGCCGAGCCGCTACTGCGACTCCGACAAGCTTGCCAAGTTCGCCTGGGACAAGTTCGGCGCCGTCGAGCACGGGCTGCCGCGCGTGGCGGCGATCAGCCTCTGGCTGCACGAGAACATCGAGTACCGCAACCTCTCCGGCCGACCCGACCTGTCCGCGTGGGATGTGCTGCAGCGCGGCTACGGCGTCTGCCGCGACTTCGCCCACCTGGCGGTCGCGCTCAACCGCACGTTCAACCTGCCGGCGCGCTATGTGACCGGGCACCTGCCCGACATCGGGTTCCCCTGCCCGGACGAGCACATGGACTTCCATGCCTACGCCGAGGTCTACATCGGCGGGCACTGGTTCACGTCGGACGCGCGCTTCCACGTGCCGCGCATCGGCCGTATCAAGATCTCGTGCGGGCTCGATGCCGTCGACGGCGCGTTCTCGACCCTGTACGGTGGGGCGACGCTTTCCTACTTCCAGGTGTGGGCCTACCAGGTGGCGAAGGGGACGGTCGGGGTGGGCGACCCGCTGGACCTGTCCAAGCGCCTGGACAACATCACGACGGTGCGGACGGAGGAGCCGTATTCGGTCGGCTAGGCGAGCCGGCTGCGGACCGGCATTATCCGCGGCGCCAGGGGTGAGGCACCCCCTAGGCGCTCAAGGCATGAGGTAGACCTCGACGAGGGTCGCGCCGGTGGTGCCGCCCGCCCCGGAGACCTTTGCCGTATAGGCTCCGGGTGGAAGCCGGACGACCATCGCGCTGTCCGCGGAGCCGGCGGCCAGCTGGAACGCCCCCGCGGAACTGAAGTCCGCGGGTGTAGCCTGGCGGGCGCCGGCCGTGGACGAGCTCCCGGTCACGAGCTTCGAGTCGCCCAGGACCGGCAGGTTTGCCCATCCCGTATCGGTTGCGATCGGGTCGCCGCCGCCGTCATCGACCTCCAGGACAGGATTGGCCACCGGGTCCGCGACCCCGAAGCCGGCCAGCGCCGGGCCTGCGGCCCGCACGAGCAGCGTGGCCGGCTGGCTCCCAAAGATCACGAAGCCCGGTATCGCAACCTGCGCCTGCTGGGCGCCGATGTAGGCGCGCGTTGAGATGTTGGTGAGGACACAGGGATCGGAGGTGTTCATCTCGTAGACCTCGGCGAGGCCGATGCCGGTGCCGCCGCCGGCCCCGAGCACCGAGACGGTGTAGTTTCCGGCGGGGACATCGACCACGACCGCCGAATCCGTAGAGCCGGCCGCCAACGGGAAGGCCCCCACGCCCGCGAAGTCGGCCGCGGTCGCGCCGCGGTAGGTCACGGGCGCGCTCGAGGTCCCGGGCATCAGGGTGCTGCCCCACCCGATATCGGTGACAATGGGCGAGCCCGAGCTGTCGTTCAGGACGAGCTCGGGCGATGTGATGGTGCCGGGCACGCCGAAGGCGCCCAGGCCCGGCCCCACCGCGCGGATGAGCAGCTGCTTGGCAAACCCGACGGGGCCGGCCACGGCGAACCCGGCGATGGCGATGTTGCTCCCTGTCAGGACATCGGCGCGGGTCGAGATATTGCCAAGGCGGTAGCTCGGCAGCGACGGGGCGCCGCCCGCCACCCCGAGGAGGACCGCCCAGCTCGTCGCCGCGCCGCTCGAATCCGTCACCACCACGCGGAATTCGTCGCCCGACATCGCCGGCGCGGCGCCGGCGACGGTCAGCGTAGGCGTGGCCGTGCCGCTGAAGCCGCTCCCGTCCGCGAGGCTCGTCCAGGCCGTCCCGCCGAGCTGCAGCTCCTGCCATTGATAGGCCAGGGCCCCCGCGCCGGACGCCGCGACCTGGAAACTGGCGTCCTGGCCGGCGCTGACGGCGGCGTCAACGGGCTGCGCCTGGATCCTCGGCGCGGGGGATACCGCCTCCAGGACGACGATGGACTGGCCCCCCACCGCGCAGGTCCCCGCCACCGTGGACCCCGCCGAGGCGGTCCAGAAGTTGGCTGTGGCCTCGGACGAGCTGTCCGTGTCGATGATTCGCACCCAGCTGGCGCCCGCCGGGGCCGCGGGCAGCGTGCAGGCGACGGACGACGACGCCATGTTGCTCAGGACCAGGAAGTCGTCGTCGCCCACCTGGCTCCCGTGGACGTAGATCTCCGCCGTCGGGGTGGCCGCCTCGTTGAAGCCCCCCGACCCGTCGGCGTTCGTGAAGGTGATCGCCTCCGAGACGTAGTCCTGCTGCCTGAAGGCGGCGTGGGCGCCCCGGAGGTGGAGCAGGTACTGGAGGAACGCGAAGTTCGCGTTGATGGGGCCGGCAAAGCTCCCGAGGTTGTCGTCATAGCCCATGGTCCCGCCCGTCGTGTCGCCGGTCGGGACCGTGTCCGGGCTGTTGCTGGCGATCATGTTGTAGTTGTTCCAGGTGGCCACCGAATCGATGTTGTAGGAGTTGTTGTTCCCATCCACCGTGCGGCCGAACTCGTCTCCCCAGAGCATCATCGGGACGCCGCGGCTCAGGACCTGGAACGTCCAGAAGTCCCTTATGGCCTGGCGGCGAAGCGATTGGCTGCCACCCCAGGAGGAGCTGTTGTCGGCGCCGCCCTCCTGCTCGGGGCCGAAGGGCCACGCGAGGCTGGCCGGTGGCGTGCCGTAGCTCACGAGGTCCGTCATGTCGAACCCGTCGTGGCTCACGACGTAGTTCACCGACTTCTGGGGCCCCCCCTCGGCCGCCATCTTCGCGGAGTCCCCGTAGAAGGCGTCGGCGTACCCTAGGCCGCCGGCCCCGTCGACGTACCCGGCCAGGTTCCCCGTCATGTAGAGGCGCACGGAGTCGCGGTAGTTGCCGTTCCAGCAGGCCCACCCCGCGGGGAATTCGCCGATCTCGTGCCAGTCCGAGTCGGTGACGTCCCCCGGCTCGGCGATGATCTTGAATCCGCCGGCGTCGGCGAGGGCCGCGATCGACTGCAGGAGGGGCGATGAGCCCGAGAAGTCGGAGGCGCCGTCCCGCCCCAGCTCCGCGGCCTCGTCGAAGCGGAAGCCGTCCACGCCCATGTTGGCGGACCAGTAGGTCAGCGAATCCGCGATCAGCTGGCGCACCGGCGCGGAGCCGCCGTTCACGTTGGTCCCGACGCCGGTGCTGACCCAGTAGTGCTGCGCGTCGCCGGGATCCAGCGTGTAGTAGGACGAGTTGTCCAGGCCCCGGAAGAACGTGATCTCGGCCTGGGCCGAGGTCGAGGCATCCCAGACGCCCCCTTCGCCCGAGTGGTTGTAGACCACGTCCAGGTACACCTCGATCCCGGCGCCGTGGAAGGCGGCCACCATGGCCTTGAACTCGGCCGTGGGGCCGCCCAGGGACTGGTTGCTGGCGTAGCGCCGGTCCGGGGCGAAGTACCCATAGGTGTAGTAGGCCCAGTATCCCCCTCCGCTTGTCGACGGCGCGGTTGTCGGGTCCGCCGCGTTGTCGGTCTCGTGGACCGGCAGGAACTCCACCGTGTTGAAGCCAAGGTCCT
>CAZCAJ010000057.1:15538-23842 GCA_964496645.1 uncultured Opitutaceae bacterium | reverse complement strand
TCCAGTTCCACCCCGAGTTCCAGTCGAAGCCGAACCGGGCCCATCCCCTGTTCGCGGCGTTCATCGCTGCGGCGATACGGCACGGGCGCCGGGCCGGGGCCGCCCGGGGGGGGAGGGGCCGGAGGCCGTGAAGATCTTCGATCCCCGCAGGCTTCTGCTCATCGCGGGGCCGTGCTCCCTCGAGAGCGAGGCCGTGTGCCGCGCCGTGGCCGCCCGGCTCGCCGCGCTCGGCAGGGCCCACCGGGCCCTCAGGATCGTGTTCAAGGGCTCCTTCGACAAGGCGAACCGGACATCGATAGCGGGCCCGCGGGGCACGGGCATGACGGAGGGCCTCGCTCTCCTCGCGCTTGTGCGCAGGGAGTACGGGCTGCCGGTGCTCACCGACGTCCACGAGAGCGGCCAGGCCGGGCCGGTCGCCCGGGTGTGCGACGTCCTGCAGATCCCCGCGTTCCTGTGCCGCCAGACGGACCTGCTGCTCGCGGCCGCGGCCACCGGGAAAGCCGTCAACGTGAAGAAGGGCCAGTTCCTTTCGCCGGGCGAGATGGCTCACGTGGCCGGGAAGCTGAGGCGGGGAGGGGCATCGGAGATTTGGCAGACGGAGCGGGGCACGACCTTCGGGTACCAGAACCTGGTGGTCGACATGCGCTCGTTCGCGATCATGCGCCGGAACGGCCGCCCGACGGTGTTTGACGCGACCCACAGCGTCCAGCTCCCGGGGGCTGCCGGGGGAAAGAGCGGCGGGGAGCGCGAGTTTGCGCTGCCGCTCGCCAGGGCGGCGCTCGCGGCGGGCGCGGACGGGCTCTTCGTCGAGACCCACCCCGATCCGGACCATGCGCTAAGCGACGGGCCGAACATGATCCCTCTCGGGGACCTGCCGGGATTCGTCGCCGAGTGCATCGCGGTCTGGAAGACCGTGCGGAACCGGCGGGGCCTGTGAGGCGGGGGTTTCCCCTTAGGTTGCGGGGTTGACCGCACTCGCGGCTGCCACCACCATCGGGGGCTAAATAGAACCCCGATGGATACCTTCCTGATCGACGTCCCCATGCCATCCATGGGCGCGACCGTGAACGAGCTGACCGTCGTCAACCTCAAGATACAGGCTGGCGCCCGCGTGGCCAAGGGCCAGAAGATAGGCGAGCTTGAGAGCGACAAGTCGATCTTCGAGTTCGAGGCCCCGTGCGACGGGACGGTCCGCTCGATCCTCATCCAGCCCGGCGAGGCCAGGCCGTCGGGGGCGGTCTTCCTGCAGATAGAGACCTCGGACGCGAGCCTGGCCCACCTGAGGAGCAAGTCCGGCCTCGTGACCGCGCCCGCCCCGGCCGCGGCCCCTGCATCCGCGGCCGTCTGGACGCCGAGGGCCGTCAAGCTGGCCCAGGAGGCGGGGCTCGACCCCGCGAATATCACCGACATCGCGGCGACCGGCCCGGGTGGGCGGGTCTCGGGCGACGACGTCGCCCACTACATCGAGAAGCGCCGCGCATGAGGACCTCGCATACGTCGTCTGCGGAGACCGTACGCATCGCGGGGGTCGGCTTTGCCGTCCCCAAGGGCATCCGGGCGAACAGCGAGATCCTGAAGGCCTTCCCGAACCGTACCGAGGACGACATCGTCCGCCTGACCGGCATCAGGGAGCGCCGGTACGCGGCGGACGACGAGGACGCGACGTCGCTTGCCGCCGTGGCTGTGGAGCACGCGCTCAGGCAGGCGGCGACCCAGGTGAGCGACATCGACACGATCATCATGGCCACGATGATCCCCGATCAGCCGGTCCCGTCCATGGCGAGCGCCCTGGCCGCGCGCCTCGGAATCCCGCGCGCCGCGGCGTTCGACCTGAACGCGGCCTGCTCGGGCTGGCTCTACGCCCTCGAGGTCGGGCGCACGCTGATCCTCGGGGGGACGGCCCGCAATGTGATCGTCGTGACGGCCGAGCTCCTTTCTCGGATCACAAATCCGCAGGACCACGAGACCGCGTTCCTCTTCGGGGACGGGGCCGGCGCGGCGATCCTCACGAAGTCCCCGGGGGGCCACCGGCTCCACCGGATGGCACTCTCGGGCGACGCCGAGCAGTTCGCGTCGATCCAGCGCACGGGCGGAGGCGCGCGGAACCCCTGGCCCGCGGCGCAGGCGGACCTCCAGAACTTCTACATCCAGATGGACGGCGTGGCGGTCTTTAAGCACGCGGTGATCGGCTTCGTGGCGCAGATCGAGGAGACGCTCGCGCGGGAGCGCCTCCGCCCCGAGGACATCGCGTGGGTCGTGCCGCACCAGGCCAACGCCCGGATCCTGAACGCGGTCAGCAAGCGGGTGGGCGTCCCCTTCGAGAAGTTCGTGATGACGATCGCCAAGTACGGCAACACCAGCGCGGCGAGCGTGTCGATGGCCCTCGGATGGGCGGCCGAGGAGGGGATCTTCGCCGAGGGCGACAGGATCATCTTCTGCAGCGTCGGCGCGGGCCTCACCTTCGCGGGCGGCCTGCTCGTGTGGTGACGCCCCGGGGTCAGGCGCCGAGCTCGTAGCTGAGCACGGACAGGGCGTACACCGCCGCGGTCTCGCACCGCAGGACGAGCGGGCCGAGCGTGATGGGCTCAAACCCGTTGGTCCTCGCGCGGCTCATCTCGGCCGGCGTGAAGTCCCCCTCCGGCCCGACGAGCCATAGGACGTCCGCGGGGGCGCGCTCGCGAGAGGCGCGGAACTGGGCCAGCACCGCCTTGAGCGACCGCGCGCCGGGCTGCAGGCTGGCGATGAGCTTGAGGTCGTACCCCTTTGCCGACTCGATGAACGCAGCGGCGCCCGTCACCGGGCCGATTTCGGGAAGCCATGGGTTGCCGCACTGCTTCGCGGCCTCGAGCGCCGCAGCCTGCCATCTGCCGATCTTCTTGTCCGAGCGGTCGCCGTCGAGGTGCATCTGGGTGCGCTCGCTCTCGAGGGGGACAATCGCCGACACGCCGATCTCGGTCGCCTTCCTTACGATCGAATCCATGGCCCCGCCGAGCGGGAGCGCCTGGCCGAGCGTGATCCGCCAGGGCAGGGGCTTGGCCTTTTGCGCGAACCGGACCCTGAGGAGCGCACCCCTCCTGCCCGCTTCCCCGAGCTCGCAGATCCATTCCGATCCCCTGCCGTCGAATGCGACCACCGTGTCGCCGGGCTTCGCCCTGTTCACCGAGACAAGGTGATGGGACTCCGCCTCCGAGAGGGTGATCTCCTTCGGGTCCGTCACGGGTGGCTGGCAGTACGCGCGAAAGTCGGGCATCGCTCAATTAGGAGATTGCAGTGAAGCCCCGTGTCAACGGCGGCATCAACCCACTAGGGACTTGCCTCGAGGCCCGCCTTGCGGTCGGATCCGCCTCCGATCATCGCCCGGGTGGCGGAATTGGCAGACGCAGCAGACTCAAAATCTGCCGCCGAAAGGCGTGTGGGTTCGATCCCCACCCTGGGCACCATTCTTGGAGGGGAATGGGCAAGCGGGGAGGGGTGGAGTCATCCCCTCGGATTACATTGGGGAACTGAACGGATTTGGCACTTTGTTTGGCACATCGGTTCCTGACTCCCCAACAGGGATATCTGGTCCAGTTCCTGTGGGTCATATCTCAACACAACGTCGAAACGGAAGGGTAGTCGGTTACTCCGTCTGTCTCGGAGCTGATGGAGAACATATCGTTGCAGGATCGCAATCTACCGAGCGAATTGAACAAAGATTTCGTGGAGGAAAGTAATCCGCTCAGATGGATTATGTCTTCACGAAATGAATAAAGAAGACGCCGGGATATTTATCCTGAAAAGGAATCTCCATGAGAATCTCAGACGATGAGCTGCTCTCGATTATCGAGGGCAGGACCACGAAAAAGGAGCTCAGGAGCGCGACAAGGAGAGTCCGCTTGCGGCGAGCAATTGATGAGACATGGTTATCAAAGCCCAATGATGTCTTCTCATACACTTCGAAGGTCTGTCTGGCTCCTAGTGGGATGTAGCATTGGTTTCATTCTCAGATCTGCCGCCACGGGCTCCCAAGACCCAAATGATGTCGCCGCTGTCTCTTCAAAAGTGAGCAGAGATTACGTTCGCACCAAGCTTCCCGATGGTTTGTTCCAGCCGGAATACTATGCCTTCGGAAAAGGCGGAGCGTGGTCGAGTGCAAACGCGGACGCCTCGATAGACAAACTGAGTTTCTGGGACGTTGCACGAACACTCGCAGCTCCGCTCGCCTCCGAGAATTACGTTTCGACCAAGGACCCTAGCGCCGCGAGGTTACTAATCATGGTCTACTGGGGAAAGACGCGTACACCCGAAGATGCCGGTTTGGGAGACCAATTAGTTGAATTGACGCAAATCTCTCCTATCGGGCTCGACGCTGCAATTTCGGCGGCTAAAATCGTTGAAAAAGACGACAAATTGAACGCGTTAATGCTGGGTTACGACTCTTGGTGGGACGCAACGCAGGGAGATCATAGGGGCACCGCTCTTGGGCTGCGGCGGCAAGACTTGATCGATGAGATGGAGCAAAACCGCTATTTTGTTGTTCTCATGGCCTATGACTTCCAACTCATGTGGAAGGAGAAGAAGCACAAGCTGCTTTGGGAAACTCGATTCAGCATCCGCGAACGGAACCATCAATTTGACCGGGACCTCCCTTCGATGGCGCAGTACGCCTCGCAGTATTTCGGACAGGACAGCCACGGACTAGTCCGCAAACCGATTCCGGAAGGAGACGTCAACATTGGTGAGGTGAAGGCGCTTGGCGAGGTTCAGGAGCCGAAGAAGTGAGGCGCTAGGCCTCGTCAAATCCCAGGGGTACACCGATGACGGTGTCATAGCTCGCCCTCCATGACTAGAGGACGCGGTCCCTCCGAACGCATTCCTGTTTGGCACGTGCCCAAACAAACTCAGTGAGTCACGACGCAACTCGCATCTGTAACGAGCTACAGGGTGCGTTGCTAGAGATGGCGTTTCCAGCGTGACTCAAAATCTGCCGCCGAAGGGCGTGTGGGTTCGATACCAACCCTGGGCACCAAATCCAGTGGAGAGCGGACGCCGGTCGCGTCAGAGGATTAGTTCGTCGGTGAGGCGGGGGCGTTGTGGGTCGATTTGGGTTTTCCCCTATCTCCCGCGGCTTCCATTTTTATCCTTAGCGGCAAGGGGAAGAGATCTTTCGAGACGGACAATGCCGTATCTTCGTATCCCTCCCTTGTTGCAATGAAGTGAAAACAACCGTCGCTGGGCCAAAAGTAGACTCTCAAGTCTGCATGAATGAGGCCTTGAGCGTCCGATGTCCTGCTGTTCAGCTCTCGACTGGTGAGCTTGCTAGGGTCAGTCAGGCCCTCGTCCTCTGAATCAGGCATGACCAGGGCCCCTTTGATGGGAGAACCGCGAACGTCGACGACAATGACCCGAGGGGCGTCCTCCGTTTCGGGGGGAGAGGAGCATGCCGCAAGAAGCACGATCATTCCAATGAGCATTATCGGACGCATCGGATTGCAGCGTGAGGGATTCGCACCAGCGGGACAAGTGTGTGACAGCCTCGCGGGATTCCCATTCTGACACTCCAGCAACGGGCCATGCCCGGACCATCGATCGCCAACCTCGGTGTATCCCTCACACCGAGGGCAAAGGAGGGAAGGGTGGCGAAAGCGAGGATTGCCAAGGGTAAGAAAGGGAGCGGAGCAAGAAGGCGGGCTCGAAGGTAAGAATGCGGCCGTTTTTCGAGCCGGGCCGGAAGGGACAGTCAGTGGCCGAGTCTTGGCTGTTCTCGCTTGGCACGTGTCCAAACGCCCTCAGTGAATCACAATGCTAATCGCCCCTGCAACGAGCCACAGGATACGTTACTAAGAGCGGCCCTGACAGCGCGACTCAAAATCTGCCGCCGAAAGGCGTCTGGGTTCGATTCCCACCCTGGGCACCAACCATAAATGTAGTTGGCAGGGTAGAGCCGGGTTGGGCTGACGCCCTACGCCCAGTTATTTGACGAAGAGCCGATCAGTCGGCGAAGTTGAGGTTTACGGGAGCGATGGGCCATTTCTTCTCTGGTGCGTTGGTGGTCGGCACGTCCGGCCCAACCTCCTCAAGCTTGACACCACTCACCCAAGTACGGCCCGTCCCATCAATGAAGAACCCGAAGGCGAGGGCCCCCGCGTTTGCCGCAACATCTAGAACAATCGAGTAATTCTTCCAATCGGTGGTGCCTTTCACAGGCCGGCTATCCATGTTGTCGAATCCCAGCAGTGCGCCGCCCTCTTTGGCATCGATGCGGAACCAGAGATGGGCACCCCCGTCATTGGCGTCCTCTGTCTTCATCCATGCGCTGAGCCGCAGCCTCTTTCCGAGGAAGCTATGGGCGTCACACATTTGCATCATTCCCCCGAAACCATCGATCGACGGTTCGATCGACTTTGCATACGCACTCGGCAGACCATTGTGCGTCGTGTCCTTGTCTACTCCCACCACGTATGCGGTGGGTTTGCTTCCATTCTTCCACCAGCCGGAAGGGGCCTTGGTCGTTACTTTTGGATTGGTTGTCACGTCCTGTGGCTGGGCCCCTATATGCGGCGCAAAGCCCAACCCGAAAACTAGGGTAAGCAACGTCGCCACAAGGGACGTGCGGGTGAAAGAGGGTCGCTTGGTGGGTAAGGTCATTTGGGACTTGGTTTCTGAGTGGTCTTCTATCAGGCGACGGCGCTCCGAGCACGTAACAAAGGGGCGTTGGCAACGCGATTCAAAACCTGCCGCCGAAAGGCGTGTGGGTTCGATCCGCACCCTGGGCACCGTTCTACGACTGACCTGGTCGATCGCTAGGGCCCTTGAAGGTGATTCCCAGGCTTGGCGAAAACGGCCTTCAAGACATCAACGTTCCACCTACGGGCCGCGCGATCGTATATCAGCATGTCCCCGCCATCGTCCCAGATGGCGTTGCTGAAGCCTCGTTGGGCGGCTTGTGCGGGAACGAACCGGTAATACTCCAACCGTGACTTAGCGTCGCACTTCACGCTGGTGCCCCACTCTCCAAGATATACAGGCGTCTTGTTGCGATCGGACCATGTCTTTATCCGATCCATGGTGCGGAGGTAATCCACTTTCTGTGCGTCCGTGCCCCACGTTGCATCATCCTTGTTGCGCGGCTCGCCGCAGACAAAAAACCAGGGATCATAGCAATGGTAGGTCGCTATGACGTACGGGTCCTTGGGCACCTGCAACTCATTCAGAAGGCGGTCGGCGTTGTCGCCAACCGCCCCTAGAATCACGCAACGGTTCGGGTTGGACTCACGGATCACCCGCAGAATGCGATTGTTCATCTCGGTCGTCTGAACCGCATTGATGAACTTTGGGTCGGATTCGTTGATGACCTCAAAAACGAGCAATGATTCCGGCGTACTCTTGAATCGCAGAGCCAGCTGCCTCCAAAGCGCCTCCAGGCGCGGCAACTGCGCGGATGGATCCTTCTTGAACCATTCCTCGTGGTGTGCGTTCAGAACGACAACCATCCCGCGTTGATTCGCCCAGCTGACCACCTCCGCGATGCGATCCAGGAAGCGGCGGTCTACCGCATAGGGAGGTGTCGTCTGCATGTGCTTTCCCCATGTAACGGGAAGCCGCACGTGTGTGAAGCCGGCCGCCTTGAAGTCGTCAAAGAATCCGGGTTGTGCCATTTGCGGGTTCCACGTCCCTTCGCCGTCCGGCGCGTCAAAGGTGTTTCCCAGATTAATTCCCATGCCCATCCGCGCCACCTCATCCCACGCAGTGGGCGAGCTTGCCTGACACGCCGTAGCTTGGCCCAAGACCGCTAATGCAGCGGCTAGTGAAATCAGTGCAGGCATCTTCTCCATGAGCTTTCGCATATACAGTCGTCTTGGTCGACCTACTGAGAATCTCAAACGCGGTCAAAGGCCAAAGAAGGTGTTCCAAGTCTTGACCGATGAAACCGGGATTCCGCACTTGGATTGGCAGATTTCAACGATTACCACGCTGATGCGCGCTTCTGCCGACAAAGAACAATTCACGGAGCTTCATGCCCGGGCGTTCCAATTGGCCGTCCCGCCAGCGCAGATGCGCTTGCCATTGCCCGACACTCCCGACCAACCGCAGACTACTAGCGTCCCTTGGTAGCCTTCTGGACAGCCTTAAAGGCGCTTTTTGCGAAGTCTCGCTGCCCCTTTCTTAGCTTTAGCTGTCTTAGGCCTCTCTTTGCTTGGCTTGAACCTCGATTTCTTGGGCATGGCCACAGGATAGCAATTAAACGCGTGGATACAAATCTGTTTTCAAAAGGACCCAGTGCCAGAATTTCCGAGATCAAACCCTGCTGAAATCCGCAAGATA
>CAZCAJ010000057.1:4949-15438 GCA_964496645.1 uncultured Opitutaceae bacterium | reverse complement strand
GGCGGGCTTTCAATCTACGTCAATCGCCCTTCCCCCCTCCTTCTTGTCGTAGCTGCGAAAAGCAAACATCGTCTCGCTTTTGGTGATGCCATCGACCTTCAGCAGGTGGTCCGTGATCACGCACTCAATCATGTCGTTCGATTCGCACTTTATGATCACAAGCAGGTCATATCTCCCAGATATTGAATACAGGTCGGTGACGGAGGGGAACTCCAAGAGTTTCTCAGCCGTGCCGGTTATCTTCTTGGGGTCTATTTTCAGGAGTATGATGGCGGTGGGCACTGAGTATCGCTCCTATCGGTTGAGTTGCTGGGCGCCGGATCTGAAGCGAGTTCCGGCCAAACCGCAAGCCGAGGCCGGACATGGCATTCTTGCCCCGGTCTAACGGGGAAAACCATGCGACAAGAAGGACCCATCAACTAAGGGGCGGAGGCTCTTCGCATTCATGACGGGAGCATCGAGTAGTGCGCTTTGAGCGTTCCTGTTTGGCAGGTGTCAAAATAGACTCAGAGAATCATGGCGCAATCCGGCCCGCTGGCTCCTTACCGCGACGGCGGTGAGGTCGCGGCGCGGCAGCGCTCGATCTCCAGCAGCGCCTCCCGCACATCCACCGTCAGCCGGCCAACGACATTTTCGGAAGCAAGGGTCGCCGACGCTCAGTCCAGCAGTTCCATGCGTTGCGCGGCCGCGAATGAGACGGTTGGATCGAGGACGCTCGCTGCATAAATGCGGACAGCGGCGGGATTCGAGACGCTCAGGACGCTGGATTTCTACCTTCGCTCTCGACTGGGATTTGATTCACGTCAGTTCAAAGTCAAAACATGCATGGGGCGCCAAATAACAAGGCCTCGCGACGTTTGCCAAACCACCGCCAAAGTTGATCCATCTCAAGCTCGGGGCCTGGTCCGGATCTCTCGCGCATCTCTGCCATAGCCCGAAGTTCCTTGGCTGCGAGAAGGTCCCTCTCTCGCCCCATGGCCTCCTTTGCGCGTACCAAATCCGGAAGCGATAGGAACCTGCACGTCCTTCCGGCGACCTCAAATGTCTCCGAATTCGCCTTTATGGACTTGAAGTCGCCTAGGCCCGATATCGAGGGAAGAATGTCGACGACGCCCCAGTCCGTCTCGAGGTAGAGATTGTCTGCAGACTGTCCGGACGTTGGGACCTGGAGGAAGGAGAGGCGCTGGGGCGTCATCCGATGACGCGGATTAAGGTCCCTCAGCGCTTCCCTAAGGCGCTCGATGTTCTCCGGCGTGAGAACCGCGCAAATGTCGAGATCCCTTGTGACAAGGGCAGAACCGTGGAGCACTCCGGCAAAGCCACCTACAACCACAAAATCGACGCGAGAATCAGCTAACCGCTGAAGTAGTTGGCTTAAGCTTTTCACTTCGTTCCTGGCGAATCCGGTCGAATTCAAGGACTAGGGAAAGAGCTTGGTCATGCTGCCTTGCTCGTTCCTCCGGAGTAAGCCTCAGGCTAGCATCAACGAGACTCAGATCGAAACCCGCCTTTTCAGCCTCCTCTATGGCGGAATTATTCACGGCTTGCACGTGGGCAGTTTGTCAGGTCTGCCACCTAGGTCAAACGTCCAAACCGACAGGGTCGAAACCCGCGCAAGTTGCCTGTGTAATGGGTCCCGGGACAAGTGACCAAGCTCGCCGTTGGCATTGTGGCCCAGAATCTGTCGCCGAAAGGCGTGCGGGTAGGATCCCCACCTTGGGCACCATGCTGAGGACAGGGCCCCAGCCCAGGCCGATGGCGGCGACAAATCCCCTTGCGCGGGACAGGGTCGCGTCAGGTGGGTCGCGGCGCGATTGTGGCTAGTCAGTGCCCTGTCTGTGCCGGATCGGGAAAGGCTTCTACCTCAATGTTCCGATAGGAGACCTTCGTGTTCGCGCCGCCGTGGATTTGCAGCGCGAATTTGCCCCGCTGCGGGATCCCCTGGGCGCTCTCGGTGTAGTCGACGGTCTTAACGCCATTTAGCCAGATCTGGATGTGCGCCTTTTCCGCCCGGATCCTGTAGTCGTTCCAGGCGCCCGGCCTCAGCGCGCGGTCGCGCACGTCGTGCGAAGGCTCCGCCAGGTCCGCGTTGCGCCTGCTTTCGTCATAGAGATTGCCGTCCGTGCCCGCACCGAGGTCGGCCTGGTATCCCGAGACCTCGAAGCTCCCGGGCACCCGTTGCGACCAGAACTGCACGCCTCCGTTCACGAATCCGCCGGTGCCCTCGATCCTGTACTGGAGGCGCAACTCGAAATCCCCGTAATCCGCCGTGGTCGCCAGGAACTCGTTGTGCGGCTGGCGCCGGTCGAGCGCGCCCCCAACGATTGCGCCGTCCTCGGCGCGCCAATTCTCCTTGTTGCCCTCCCAGCCCGCGAGCGTCCTGCCGTCGAACAGGGGCTTGGCGGACTCGCCTCCAACCGTGGATATCGTCCCGACCGGGGCGCTGGTTGGCGCGAGAACCTGGATCTCCATTCGGGTCAGCTCCGGGTCGATGATGTCAATGGCCCAGAGGTGCTCCCCGTTGACTGTCGGCAGGTGGCTGCCCCGGGTTGCAATCCCTCCTCGGTGCAGCGCCTGGTAGGTGTCGTCGATGTTGCTGACCTCAAAGTTGACGTGATCGAACGCGCCTGCGGCCCACTTGTTCAAGGGCGGGTCGAAGAAGATCAGCTCGATCAACTCCTTGCCCGGCCCCGGGAGCCTGAACTTGACCAGGGCGAGGCGCCCATCCGGCGCATTGGCGCGGAACACCTCGGGGAAGCCCAGTGTTTCACGGTAGAATGCCATGGTGGCTTCGGCCAGCGGATAGGCCACTGCGAGCCCGAAGTGTTGCAAATGTCTGCTGAAGGGGGTCGTCCGCACGGCCGGGGCTGCGGGAGGAATCCACGGCTTGGCCACCTCGATGACGTCTCCGGCAGGGTCCGCCAGTCGAAGGGCCCGTTCTTGCGGGCCCGAACCTATCCACGTCGCGGAAACGCCGCGGGTGCGAAGCACGCCCTCGAGCCCGTCCAGATCGGTCGCCTCAAGCGTCACGTGCTGCAAGCGCCGCGCCCAGTTGGCGTCGGGTACCCTCTGGAACTCGATCCACTGGTTGGCTCCGACGACAAATCGTATTCCGCTGGGGCCGGCAGGCACCTCGGCCAGCCCGGCTCCCTGGCCGTAGAACCGCCGCAGCGGGGCGAGATCAGCGGTCAGGAGGGTGACCCCGGAAAGACCGGACACCGCGACGGGCGGCGCCGGGTCTGAAGGGCCGACGCCGCGGGCGACCGCGGGCTCCAAGGAGAGCAGAAGCGACGTCGCCGCCAGGACTGATAGGGAAGGGTGCCTGGGGTCCATGGCGGACCCTGCGTTTAAGGCGTGGCCGCTTACGGCACAAGGGGGATTGTTGCCCGGTCCTCACCCCCGGGCCTCGACACGGGTCTGATGCCCGTCCGCTCAAGGCCTAAACATGCTTGGTGCGCCATTATCGGAGGAGAATGCGGGTCCGGCGCGTCCACGGCCGAACCCACGGCGGAAGCGCTGGACGGGGCCTGCCTATTCCGCAGCCGAGACGATCTCGAACACGCCCACCCCGTATTCCTGCAGGGGTATCGCGAACCTGCCATCGGCCCCCCGGGCCACCAGTTCCCCGGTGGCGACGTTGCGCAGGGCCGCGCTCCGAGATCCGGCCGATGCCTCACCGGCGTCCACGCGCACGGTAAGCGGCCTCTCGGCCAGGTTGACCGTGATGAGGGCCCGCCGCGTCCCGTCGAAGCGCGCGAACGAGAACACATCGGCGCTGTCGTTCCCGACGATGGCCTGGTCGCCGGTGACCAGCTCCGGGTTCGCCCTGCGGAGCGCGATCAGGTACTTGTAGTAGGAGAGGATGGAATCCGGCTCTTTCACCTCGGCCTCGAGCGACGGGTAGCCGCCCCTTGCGATCGGGCTCTGCGTCCACCAAACGCCCGTGCCCTTGTACCAGACCGCCATGCCCGGGCCCGTCGCCGCGGTCCAGGGAAAGGCTTCCCGCACGGGGATGTCATTGGCGTCTGACCCCGTGTTCTTCAGCTGCCTCCCCTCCACGCCGAGTTCCTGGCCGTAGTAGATCAAGGGGATGCCCTTGAGCAGCAGATTCAGCGACGCGCCGACCCTCTCCCTGCGGATGTCTCCGTTCACCTCGGAGGCAAAGCGGTTCGTGTCATGATTCTCGATGAATATCAGCTGTTGCTTGCCGGCCGGGGTGCTCAGCGCGGTCTGGGTGACCGCCTCGTCGATCCGCTTCTTGTCGAATGACACGATCGCGCCTCGGACCCGGAAGGCGTACACCATGTCGACATTGCCGCGATTGAACCAGTCATCGCCGTACGACCCCCAGTCGGCCTGCTCCGCGATGATGCGGACACGCGGGTTGTCGGCCCTCAGCTTCCTGAAGAGCGGCGTCCAGAAGCCGGAGAACAGGTTGTCCAGCTTCTTCAGGTTATCGAGGTCGTCCATCATGTGATCGATCCGGAAGCCGTCGACGCCGTCCTGCGCGCCCGGGCGGCCCGGGTTCATCCAGTGCTCGAACTGCCTCGTCTGGTATTCCAGCACCGCCGGGTCGTGCATATTCACCATGGCCACAAGGGTCTTGGTTCCGTCAAAGGACGGGAGCTCGGCGGAAACCGGCTGCGTGCCGCCCGGTCCGTTGTGGAAGATGAAGTGGCCGTACTTCGAATCTGGGTTGTCGAGTGAGTCCCTGAGCCACACATGGTTCCCGGTGACGTATTGTACCTCCTGATCGATGAATATCTTCATCCCGCGCCTGTGCAGCGACCTCACCAGGTGGCGGAAGTCGGCCTCCGTGCCATAGGCGGGATCGATCCTGGAGAAGTCGTCCGCAAAATAGCTGTGGTAGAAGGGCGACTTGTACAACGGGGTCAGGAGGACCGTTGTGACGCCTAGGCCCTGGAGGTAGCCAAGCTCCTGCTCGATGCCCTTCAGGTCGCCCAGGGAGTCGCCGTTGCTGTCGCGAAAGCTTCGGACGAATATCAGGTAGAAGATCTCGTCGCTTGCCCCCGGCCGCGGGGTAGGCGCCGGTCCCTCCGCGAGCGCCGAGCCGAGGACCGCGGCCACCCCTAGTACGGCAAGCAATGCGCCCCGTGCCGCCCCGGCCGTCCATGAGAATTGCATTCGTATCATGACGAGAAGCCGTCCCGGGCGGATGTTGTGAAAACGGCTTCTCGTGTTGCAACGGCAATCGGTTTCAATTCAGTGAAAAGCCCCAACCAGCCCTCGACCTTCCGCCGGACATTGGGGCCCTGGATACTCGCATGAACAGACGCACCTTCGTCACCTCCATGGCCGCGGCCGGGGCCGTGGTCGCCACCGGCTCGCGCCTCTTCGCCGCTGACTCGAAGCCGCGGGCCAAGGTCGGGATCATCGGCTGCGGCTGGTATGGCGGCGTGAACCTCACGGCCCTCGCGCGAAACGTAGGGGTCGACTTCGTCTCGCTGTGCGATGCCAACGAGCGGTCCCTCCGGGAAACGCTCCAGATGGTCGCCAGGTACCAGACGGCCGTGCCCAGGACCTTCGCCGACTACCGCGACATGCTCGGTTCGGGCGAGCACGACATCGTCATCGTCGCCACGCCCGACCACTGGCACGCGCTGCCCGCCATCGCGGCCATGAAGGCCGGCGCGGACGTCTATCTCGAGAAGCCCGTCAGCGTCGACGTGATCGAGGGCGAGGCGCTCCTGGCCGCCTCGCGCAAGTACGGGCGGGTCGTCCAGGTGAATACGCAGCGCCGCAGCAACCCCCTCTACCTGGAGGCCCGCGACAAGTACATACGCAGCGGCAGGCTGGGGAAGATCGGGCTCGTCGAGACCTACAGCTACCTTGGCTCGGAAGGCTGGAGCGCCGGTCCGATGCCCGACGCGCCGGTCCCCGCCGGCCTGAACTACGATCTTTGGACGGGGCCCGCGCCGCTGCTTCCCTTCAAGGCCATAAAGGAGTCCCGCGGATGGCGAGCCTTCATGGAATACGGCAACGGGCCCATAGGCAACCTGGGCGTGCACATGCTCGACCAGGCGCGCTGGCTGCTGGGCCTCGGCTGGCCGGAATGGGTCTCCTCCTCCGGAGGGATCTATGTCGAGAAGGCATCCTTCTCCAATATTCCCGACACCCAGCGCAGCGTGTTCCACTACCCCGACCTCGATGTCAGCTGGCAGCACCGCCTCTGGGGCGGCTCGCCGATCCCCCAGCGCCACTGGAGCGACCAGTGGGGCACGCGCTTCATCGGGGAAAAGGGCACGCTCAACCTGACGATGCTCGAGTACGTCTTCACGCCGGCCGGAGACGGCCCGCGCGAGGGCGTGCACATGCTCTCGAAGACGGGCAACCTCGAGAACGTCGATTTCAGCCGCGACGGCCAGGCTTACACCGAGACCGAGAACAGGCACGTGCTGGACTTCATGCGGGCGCGGGAGAATCGCTCCCGACCCATCGCGGACATCGAGGAGGGGCACATATCCAGCGCATGCTGCGAGCTCGCCATTCTCTCGCAGCAGCTCGGCCGGCCGGTCGCCTACGATCCAAAGTCCCGGACGGTTCCCGGCGACCCGGAGGCGACCCGCCTGCTCGCCCGATCCTACCGCGCCCCCTGGGTTCATCCCGATCCGGCGGTCGTGTGAGGCCGGGGCAGGGCCCATCGCCCCGGCCCCGCGGGCCTCTTGCCAAGCCACACCCGTTTGTTGATTGTGCGGGTTTGAGCTCGATTCCCATCGCGGTCGGCGCAGGCCGCGACGCCGACCATTCCTTTCTGGGCCATCCCAGGGGACTCGCCTACATCGCATTCACGGAGGCGTGGGAGAGGTTCTCCTACTACGGCATGCAGACGCTCCTCGTGCTGTACATGGTCCGGCACCTGCTGCTTCCGGGCCATATCGAGCGCATTGCCGGTTTTGCGTTGTTCCGCGCCGCCATCGAGCGCGGATATGGCGGAGCGCTCTCGAATATCGCGCTGTCCTCGGCGATTTTCGGGCTCTACACGGGCCTCGTGTACCTGACCCCGATCGGCGGCGGCCTGATCGCCGACCGGTGGCTTGGGAGGACCCGCACGATCACCATCGGCGCGCTCCTGATGGCCGCCGGCCAGTTCCTGATGGCATCCGAGGCATTCTTCCTGGTCGCGCTCCTCTGCCTCTTGATCGGCGTCGGCTGCTTCAAGGGGAATCTCGCCAGCCAGGTGGGCGCCCTTTACGGGCCCGGCGACCTGCGGCGGGCCGACGCATACCAGATATATTATCTGTTCATCAATGGGGCCGTTATCGTGGCGCCCCTGATCGCGGGGACGCTCGGAGAGGTCTACGGATGGCGCTACGGCTTTGGCGCGGCAGGCGTCGGCATGCTGATCTCGATCGCCATTTACCTCTCGGGCCGGAAGTGGCTCCCGCCCGAGGCGAAACAGGCCCGGGTCAAATCGTCCGCGCGACCTGGCCTGAGCCGAAACGAGCGCAACGCCGTCATCGTCCTCGTCATGTTGCTCCCGGTGCTCGCCATCGGCGCCGTTGGAAACCAGCAGATATTCAACGCATACCTGCTTTGGGTGCCGAGCAATGTGAACCTGGTGTTCTTCGGCCGCACGATGCCTACCACCTGGCTGATCACCCTCGATTCGGTGGTGAGCATCTCAAGCCTGGTCGCCGTGATGGCGTTCTGGCGCGCGTGGTCGAGGCGTTTCCCTGAGCCGGGAGAGGTCGTCAAGATAACGATCGGTCTTGGCTTATGCGCCGTCGCCCTGCTGTGGCTCGCGGCTGCGGCGACGATATCGTCCACAGGCCATAAGGCGGGCGTGGGCTGGGTGCTCGCCTTCGAGGTTTTCAACAGCGTCGGCTTTGCCAACGTGTTCCCGGTAGGGCTCGCCATGTATGCGCGCGCTTCCCCAAAGCGGCTCGCGGGAACGATCATGGGCGTCTATTCGCTGCACCTGTTCCTGGGAAACAACTTGGTCGGCTGGCTTGGGGGCCTCCTGGACCGCGTTTCCGGGACGCATTTCTGGCTTCTGCATGCGGCACTGGTCGGAGCAGCCGGCACGATAATGTTGGCTGTGGCGCGGCGGGCCCGAAGCCTTTTGTTCGCGGGAGAGCCGGACGAGAGCTGAGGGGCCCGCGAGTCACGGGCGACGAAAGGCCGGGTCCGGCGGACAAGACGGCGGCTGGCTGAAACCTCCGGCGCCGCCAGCGGGATGCTCAAATGTGTTCCTCTTCCCGGAGCCGTGCATGACTGTTCCCAACGCATCCCCTATCGTACCGGCGCCGTGATTGGATAGCCGCCGTGAGCGGCGGTTCCGGGTATTCCTAGGGCCCTTCCCGCAGGAACTGATACAGTTCCGCCGAAAGCATGGCGCGATCGATGAACCCGAACGTGCCTTCCTCGTTCACCTCGCGCGCCGCGTCACGCAGTGCGGTCATGGCGATTCGGTAGAGTGAGGCTGCCAAGCTGACCCGCCTGACTCCAGCCATGGCGAGTTCCCTTACGGCGAACGAGTGGCCCCTTATGCCGTTCATGAAGCTGACGGGCTTAGTCACCGCGGTGCACACCGCCTTCACCGCCGCTAGGTCGGGCAACCCGGGCGCAAACAACACGTCGGCCCCGGCCTTTTCATAGGCCTGCAGGCGCCTGATCGTGTCGTCGAGGTCCGGATTGTCTCGGACGAAATTCTCCGCTCGCGCCGTCAGCATGAAGTGAAACGGCAGCGTGCGCGCAGCCTCTGCCGCCGCGGCCACGCGCTCGGCCGCGTGGTTAAGGTCGTAAACCGGACCGCCGCCGCCTTTCGCGTCCTCGATCGAGCAACCGACGAGTCCCTCGCCGGCGGCGAGGCGGACCGTCTCGGCCACGAATTCGGGTTCGTCGCCAAACCCGTTTTCCAGGTCAGCGGAGACGGGCAGATCGGTCGCCTCGACGATTGCGCGCGCCATCGCCAACGCCTCGGGGCGGCTCACGTGCCCGTCACGGCGTCCCAGCGTCGCTGCCGACGCAGCGCTCGAGGTCGCCAGCGCCTTGAAGCCGAGCCCGGCGAGGATGCGCGCCGAGCCGGCGTCCCACGGATTGGGTATCACGAACGCGTCCCGCATCTCGTGCAATGCGCGAAACCTCGATGCCATTTCCTTCTGGTCCAAGCTCATGGATGTCGTGTTGAAGATAACCTTCGTCGGCAAATGGGCAATTAGGCCGGGAAGTCCGGTAAGGCTAACGCGGCCCGCATTCAGGCATCGAGCCCCGATTCCCAAGAAGGGGGTCTTTTCGGAACGACGCCGGGCACCGTGGTGGGTGTGGACGCCGCCCCGGCATGCCCGCGCGGCACGAGGACCCTCGGCTCGCGGGCTCCCATCGCGGGCGCATCATTCCGTCGAATCCCAAAGGCCTACTTTCCACCCGCCCATCGCGCCCGCCCGCCCGTGTCGGCCAAGTATTTGATCGCCGCCTCCTGGACACACAGCTGTGCGTCCAGGAGCTGGTCGGCCGACTGCCGGACCTGATCGCCCCGCTTGTTCGTGCCGGCGTATCCGTGCGATGGCGATTCGACGACGACGGAAAGGGCGCCGCAATGGAGGTTGAGCGCGGTGTCGAGGTTATAGACGCTCTTCGGCGCCCGGGCGGGATTCGCCTCGGTATCGGGATCGCTGGTGGCCTGCAGCCCCGCCTGGGCGAGTGCCGTATGGACCGACCGGTAGAGTCCGTCGAAAGCGTGCGCGAGCGCGTCCTCCACGACCGGTCTCAGCATTCGGGTATAATAGTTGTCCGGACCGACGCCGGTGTGCAGGTTGAGGATCAGGTCAGGGCGCTCGCGGGCCGCGAGGCCGAACAGCGCCTCGGTCTCCGGCTGGCGCGAGCCGAAGAAGTCGTCGTGCATGAGGTTCACCCCGTTGTCGTTCGGATAGCCCCCCGGGAACTGGGTCCGCGAGAAGTCCAGCGGAATGTACAGCTTGCAGGTGGGATAGCCGATCAGCTTGCCGTCGCTCCAGCCTCCCGTGTTCAGGTATTGCTCGATCGTGGCGTCGGTCCCGCGAAACGCCTCCATCCGCAGCGGCACCCGCGCCCGCCCGTCCATGTTCACGATGGGTATCACGATGAGCCGGTCGACGCGTCCCGCCGCCGAGACGATATCCGGCCACGGCCGCCCGCGCAGGTCCTTTCCGCTCTCGAGGACGGAGAGCAGGTTCACAAGGCCCACGATGCCCTCAAATTCCCCCCCGTGGACCGACGCCATCGCCAGGTACACCCTCTTGCCGAAGTCGGGCCCGTAATACGCGCTCATGTTGCCTGCACCGACCGCCCCGGAAAACGTCGTCGAGCCCTTCCCCTCGCGGGCGCGGCCGTAAACCACCGCCCGGATCGGCCGGCCTCCCGCGCTCTCGCCGACCACCACGACGGCGCCCCGATGCACCCGCTCACGGAGGAAACCCGCCACACCATCGACAGTACTCACCCAGAATTCCGGCGGATTATCCGCCTCGCGCAGGTATTCCCTGGGAAT
>CAZCAJ010000057.1:1577-4849 GCA_964496645.1 uncultured Opitutaceae bacterium | reverse complement strand
CGATGACCAGAAAGGAGGTTCGGTGATAGGGCTTGGCCAATCACCGGATGCGGTGCCGGCGCCTGTCGCGCCGGCCGCAGGGCGGCTGCCGTGCCGGGCGCGGATCGATGCAACTTTAGGAAAAAAATGAAAACCTCGCGCATCCTGCGATTACCCGTGTTCCTCGCGTTCGCCCTGTCGCCATGTCTGGCCGGGGCCGCAGATTCGGCTCTGGCAGTGGAGGCCACGCAGAGGGGCTACGCGGACACGGGAGGCACGAAGGGGCTCGTCGTCCTGTCGGTGAACTGGGGACGCAAGTGGGGCTGCGGCGGCTTCCAGAACGCCTCGCTGCGAGAGCTGAGCTTTGACCGCCTTCCCACCTCGAAACAGAAGGACGACGAGATGGGAGACCTTGTGCTGGAACCGCCTCTGCGCCTCGGCAGCAGGCCTGACATCACCGACTATGTCTTTCTCGTGGAGCCTGGGGAGTACGCGTTGAGCTTCTTCAGCATCAAAGTTGGGCGATCCGAGTCCGATGTCGGCTATTTGAGGTACGGGAGAAGCCAGCTGATCGGCGACGGCAAGACCCTGGGTGGCAGCTTCACGGCGAAGGCGGGGGAATCGGTCTACATCGGCGAATTCTTCCTGGAATGCACCGGCAAGCCGACCCTGTGGCGCTATTATGAGGAAGACCGGGACAGCTTCCGGCGCAAGATGGCGGCCGTTAGGAGGAGGTACCCCTTCCTGGACGTGGACAAGGTCCAGTTCAGGTTGTTTAGCACTAAGATCTTCGGACGGCCGTACGACCTTCCGGCGGAGGGCAAGTAAGGGCAGAGGCAATCGCCGGCACGACGCCATCGCCCGTCGCTCCGGCCGCCGTGCCGCCGGGATCTCAGGCGCGAGTTCGTCATTGCGTGCGATTCCGGCAACGGCTTCAACAGCAGTCCCCGATGAGGCCGTGGCCCAAGATTCTTATCATTGCGTTCGGCGGCCTGATGGCGGCGCGCTCGGGCGCCGGCCTGGCGGACCACCGGCTGGACATCTACTGGAACGACGTCGAGGGCGGCGGCGCCACGCTCATTGTTACGCCGGCCGGGGAGTCGATCCTGATCGACTCGGGCAATCCCGGCCCGCGGGACGCCGGGCGTATTCACCGGACGGCGACGGCCGTTGCCGGCCTGTCCAGGATCGACTACTACATCACGACCCATTTCCACGTCGATCACTTCGGCGGCATCGCCCAGCTCTCGACGCTGATGCCAATCGGCCAGGTCTACGACCGGGGCATTCCGAGGCACGATCCCGACCACAACCCGAGCGACGCTCTCTGGCTGGCCATGATAAAGCCGTACCGCGAGTTCGCGGCGGATGGGCGCAACACCGTCAGCCCCGGGCTGGTCCTGCCTCTGCGCCAGACCGGCAGCGGGCCGCGCTGGTGGCTGCGATGCGTCGTCAGCGGCGGGAAAATCGTCGACGCGCCGCCAGGGACACCGCCCAATCCGCTGGCCGGGGAGAATTCCCACCACGATCTGGCCCCGACGGACAACGACCTGAGCAGCGCCTGGGTTCTGGGCTTCGGGCCGTTCCGCTTCTGGGATGGCGGCGACCTCACGTGGAACGTGGAGGGGGAGGTGGTGACCCCGGTAAACCGGGTGGGGCAGGTCGACGTCTATCAGGTCGATCACCACGGTCTAGGCTTCAGCAACAACCCGGTCCTGATCCACAGCCTGGCCCCGACGGTCTCCGTGATGAACAACGGCCCCAAGAAGGGCACGGCCGCGACCACCATGGCCGGCCTGGTGTCCTCGCCCGGCCTTCAGGCCATGTACCAGGTGCACAAGAACGTGCGGCCGGAGGACCCCGAGGACAACACCGCGGACGAATTCATCGCCAATTTCTCGAGCGACCCCAATCACCCCGACGCGAACTACATCAAGCTATCGGTCGATCCCTCGGGGGCTTCCTACACCGTCGTCATCCCGGCGGCCGGATACAGCCGGACCTTCAAGACCCGTCTGGACAAGCAGTAGCCGGACGGGCCGGGCAAGGCGCGCCGGTCACTCGTGCAGCTGGCCCGGGGGAACAAGCTGGGGAAAATACGCGCCGAGAACCTTTGCCGGCAGGGCGAGACGGACCGGAGACTTCGGCGTGCTCGACTTGAGCAGTCCGGCCCCGACTGCCGCGGCCAGGGCCGCGCGGCCGGTGCGCTCGCCCGCTCCGACGACCCGGCCCGCCTCGCCGCGCGGGAATTCGCCGCGATAGAGCGCCTCGCGCAGGAGGAGCGAAACCCGCCCACCGGCGTCGCCAAGGCCGGCCTCCTGCCGGGCGTATCGCTCGATGCGGTCGGCCAGGGTGTCCAGCTCGAGGAGCTTCTCCATGAAGCCGATCTGGTCCAGCATGACCCGAAGCACGAACTCGCAGAACTCCGCCAGGGCCCCTTGGCTGAGGTGGCCGAGCCCGTCGCTTGCCGATGATGGGTTTCTCTCGCGGTCTGCGGCGGCGAGGCGCTCGTAGTACTCCTCTCGCCTGATGGCCAGTCCTCGGGAGAGCGACCAGAGGCCGCCGGAGTCGACGGCCGCGCGGCGGATGAGCGTGTCCGAGAACAGCCGGACGACGCGGCCGTTGCCGTCGCGAAAGGGGTGGATCCAGGCGAGACGGTGGTGGCTCGCCGCCACCACGACTATCCTGGCGGCGCGGGACAGCTCGGGCGACCCGTAGCGCAGGCGAAAATGCCGGAGGAGGGCCGGCACGAGCTCGTGGGGCGGGCCGACGTGGGTGCCCACCTTGACATTGGTTGTGCGCAGCTTGCCGGGCTCGAGCGGAACCGTGACTCCGGTCCACGACGTGGCGACCCGCAGCGACTCGGGAAGCTCGGAATAGAATCGCCTGTGCAGCTCGCAGAGGAATTCCGGCGCGAAGGGCGATCCGTCGAAGCCAGCGGCCCATTGCTGGCACGCGAGGTGGGCGAGCGCCAGCTGCTGCAGATCGCGCTTCTCGGGCTCAGACGAGAAGTCGCGGCGCAGCGCGGCCTCGATGTCATGCACCCGCGTATGCTGGCCCTCGATCAAGTTGGAGTAATAGCAATGCATCCATCTGGTGACCTCGACCAGGTCCTCCCTGAGAGGGCCGCGCACGCGGCCCTCAAGGCGGGCCGCCTTGCCGATCACCGAGCAGGCGAGGTCCTCCAAGGCGGACTCGTGCTGCTCCGGGAAGGCGGGCTCAAGTGCTGTCTCAGTCAATGTCATTATGCCGATCTTTATGCCGATATTGTGAACATGGTTGTTATTATATGT
>CAZCAJ010000057.1:0-1477 GCA_964496645.1 uncultured Opitutaceae bacterium | reverse complement strand
GCGCCCGGAGGGAAGTCGTGCTCCGTTGCTGCGCCGGTGGGCCAGCGCACGTGGATGCGCCGCGGGGGATTGAGGCCGCTCCAGCCAAAGAAACACGCCGGCGCCGATTGCGAGTAGTAGCCCGATCCGGCATAGATCTCGCCTGACTGCATGGACCCGTCGCCGTGTTCGACAGCGACCCGCGCCCCGATGGCGCGTGGATTGCCCCTCGGGCCCCGAAGTCGGACGCAAACCGAACGGCGGCCGGCCACGCCGTTGTTTCTAAAGGCGAGGGAGGTGCTGTTGTTGCGCGTCACGATGAAGTCGGGCCAGCCATCCTGGTCGAAATCGACCACGGCGAGGGCCTTTGCGTCCCCCGGCACGATCAGGCTGCTCTCGCCCGGCGGCACCGCCGTGAATCCACCGCGTCCGTCGCCGCGCAGCATCTGGCTCAGGCCGCCGTCGAATCGGCCGACGAACGGGATCGGCGAATAGGAATTCTGCACGGCGTATATGTCGGCATGGCCATCGCCGTCGAAATCGCCGGCGACGAGCCCCTGGATCGGAGAGATCTGCGCGATCCGGGGCAGCGGCTCGAACCGGTGGCTGCCGTCGGGCTGGCTCAGGAAAACCCCGCTGCGGAACTCGGTGGCCGCAAAGCGCTGGGCCGCAGCAAGCCTCTCCTCTCCCAGGATATCCCCCAGGGTCGCCCGGGCGTAGTAGTCGTTTCTGGGGAAGCGCTTCAGGATCATGGGTATCGCGGCCCCGAGGTCCCGGCGCGTGCGCCACGGATAGATCTTGTCCCCCTCGTGATAGGCCTCGACCGGCTGGCGGTCGCCGTCGCCCCTGAAGTCCCCGTAATAAAGCAGCGCGGGGTGGTCACGGGTCGCGCTGTACACCGTGTTGAGCCCCACGTTGCCAACGACGTAGTCGGGCCTGCCGTCGCCGTTGAAATCGGCGCCAGCGATCGAGTTCCACCAACCGGTTCCGGCCGCGGTGAATCCCGCTCTTTCGCTCCAATCCTCGAGGCTCCTTCCGCGGTTGTTGTGGAAATACCTCACTTGGCCCCATTCAAGCGTCAGCAGGAGGTCCGGCCACCCGTCCCCGTCCGCGTCGCTCCACAATGCGCCGGTCACCATTCCGACCTCGCGCAACGCGGGCGCCACCAGCTCGGTGACATCCTCGAACCTGCCCCCGCGGTTCGCCCACAATGCGCTTCTTGGCGAGAGCGGATATTGGCCCGGCACCACGCGGCCGCCCACGAAGAGGCCGAGGCGGCCGCTGCGGTCGAAGTCGGCAGCCGCCGCGGCGCCGACGCTCACCGGAAAAGGGGGAAGCGCGTCCGCCGGCGCCGGCCTCAGGTCGCCGCGGCCGTTGTTCAGGAAGAGCCTCGGCTGGTATTCAGCCGAGCCTGCGGGCAGGCTGCTTCCGCCCTTCGTCACAAGCAGGTCGTCGACGCCGTCGCCGTCGGCGTCGAAGAGGAGCACGGGGCCGTCAT
>CAZCAJ010000056.1:0-23906 GCA_964496645.1 uncultured Opitutaceae bacterium | reverse complement strand
CGTTCTCGGTCGTCCTGCGGATCTTGTCGATCTCGTCGATGTAGATGATCCCGCACTCGGCCCGCTTCACGTCGTAGCTGGCGTTCTGGAGCAGGCGCAGGACGACGTTCTCGACGTCCTCGCCCACGTACCCCGCCTCGGTCAGGGTCGTCGCGTCGGAGATCGCGAAGGGCACGTCGAGGATGCGCGCAAGCGACCTGGCCAGGAGCGTCTTTCCCGAGCCCGTGGGGCCGACGAGCAGGATGTTGCTCTTCTCGACCTCGACGTCGCTGAACTCCGCCGAGACGGCCGCCGGGTCCTTGGGCGACTGGCCCGACTCGAAGTTGAGCCGCTTGTAGTGGTTGTAGACCGCGACCGAGAGGACCTTCTTCGCGTGCTCCTGGCCGATGACGTAGTCGTCGAGCACCTTCTTGATCCCGGACGGCTTGACCATGCGGAACGAGGGCTTCATCTCCACCGCGGGCTGCTTCACCTCGCGGTCGATGATCGTCTTGCAGACGTTGACGCACGAGTCGCAGATGTAGACCCCCGGGCCGGCGATGATCTTCTTCACCTCCGCCTGCGATTTGCCGCAGAAGGAGCAGAGGGTCATGCGCGACGATTTTGCCATGGCCGGCTAGTCTGCTTTTGATTGGCGGGGTGTCGAGGGCGGAAACGCCGCCCCCGCCCGGGCCGTCATGCGGCCGTCTTCACCACGAGAGTCTGGGCCTCCCGGGTCGAGGCCACGACGTGGTCCACGATCCCGTAGTCCTTGGCCTCCTGGGCGCTCATGTAGTAGTCCCGGTCGGAGTCCCTGTCGACCTGCTCCTCGGGCTTGCCGGTGTGCCGGGCAATCACCCCGCTGAGCGTCCGGCGCCAGCGCACGATCTCCTTCGCGGCAATGGCTATGTCGGCGGCCTGGCCGCCCGCCCCGCCCGAGGGCTGGTGGATCATCACGCGGCTGTTGGGCAGCGCGAAGCGCTTGCCCTTGGTCCCGGCGGCGAGCAGGACCGTGCTCATGCTGGCGGCCATGCCGATGCAGAAGGTCTGCACGTCGCACTGCAGGAAATTCATGGTGTCGTAGATCGCCATCCCGCCCGTCACCACGCCGCCCGGCGAGTTGATGTACAGGTGGATGTCCTTCTTCGCGTCCTCCATCTGCAGGTACAGGAGCTGGGCGATGACGAGGTTCGCCACCATGTCGTCGATGGGCGTCCCGATGAAGATGATCCTGTCCTTGAGCAGCCGGGAATAGATGTCCATCGACCGCTCTCCGCGGCCGGTGTTCTCCAGGACGATGGGCACGTAGTAGCTCACGATTGGGACACGGTTACCCTAGCCTTGGAGACCAGGAAATCAACCGACTTGTCGAGAATTATCGATTGCTGCACGGAACGCAGCGCGTTGCGGTCCTTCGAAAGGTCCTTCGCCAGCTTGTCGGGCCTCTGCTTGGTGCGGGCGGCCTCCCTGCGGATGTACAGGTCCAGGTCGGCGTCCGTGACCTCGATCTTCTCCGCCTCGGCCACCTTGGCCAGGATCAGCTCGATCTTCACGCGGTTGGCCGCCGCCTTCCTCGCGCCCTCGAAGAGCTCCTTCTTGTCCTTCTCGAACTGCTCGGCCGGGACGCCCCGGCGCATTTGCTCCTCGATGAACTGGCGCAGCACGCCCTGGGTCTCGGCCTCGACCAGGCTGTGCGGGGGATCGAACTGGACCCGGTCGGCGAGCGCCTGGGTGACCTGGCTCCGCTGGGCGGCGCGGTTCCGTCGCTCCCTCTGGACCTTCAGGTTCGAGCGGACCTGGCTCCTGAGGCCCTCGAGGTCGTCCGCGCCGTGGGCCTTGAAGAAGGCAGCGTCCAGCTCCGGGAGGATCCGCTCGCGCACCTCGTGGACTTCGACGGTGTAGTCGGCGGTCTTGCCGGCGAGCGCCGGCACCGGCTTGAAGTCCGCGGGGAACGTGACGGCGACGACCTTCCTCGAGCCCTTCTCGACCCCGGCGAGGTGCCTGCCGAGCCCGGGTATTATCCCCTCGTTCGCGCCTTCCACCTCCTCCCATGTCTGGGGCACCTTGGCGTAGAGCTGCTTGTCGCCGGCGATCTCCGCGACCGGCTTTCCGCCCAGGGCCCCCTCGTAGGCCAGCTTCACGTAGTCGCCCTTCTTCGCCGGGCGCTCCACCGGCTTGAAGTCGGCCGCCTCGGAGCGGAGCGCCTGGACGACGTTGTCTATCTCGCCGAAGGTCGGCTCGGCGGGCGCGACCTCCGTGGGCAGCCCGCTGTAGTCGGGAAGGGTGAAGGTCGGACGGACGTCCACCGTGACCGTGATCGACACGGGCGTCCCGGGGGCGATCGTGCCCTCCTCGACGCTGACGACGTTGAGGACCTCCAGCTTCTCCTTTTCCAGGGCCTCGCGGTAGGCCTTGGTGACGATCTTCTGCTTGAGCTCGTCGGCGATCTCCTTCGCAAACCGCTTGACGACCATGGCCGCGGGGGCCTTCCCGGGGCGGAACCCGGGCAGCCGGGCCAGGCGGACGTACTCCCCGACCACCGCCTGGTGCTCGGCGTCGACCTCGGACGCCTCGAGGGTGATGACGAGGCTCCTGCGGGTGTCGGAGACGGTGCTCAGTTGGGCGTTCACGGCTCGGATGCGGTTGCGGCGCTGCACATAAGGTAAGGGTTCAGCGTGGGTTTCGCAGCGGCAGGGTCAATGCCGGAGTGGGCTCTATGCTGCTTGCGGGCGGGCCCTCGGGCGGGTTTGGTGGGATTGCTCCATGCCCAGCCTGAGCCAGATTCTGCGGGGGCAGTCGCCCCTGCTCCTAGTCGACGCCGCGTCGGCGAGGATCCAAGTCGCCGTCCTCGGCGAGGGCGCCCCCCCCCGCTGGTCCGCGAGGGACGAGGAGGCGGGCGTCGGGCTCTTCGAGTGCCTCGACGACCTGGGCACCGAGATAGGCTCGGTCCGGGCCTTCGCCTTCTGCGAGGGACCGGGCTCGATCCTGGGCATCCGCACGTCTGCCATGGCGCTGCGCGCCTGGAACGTGCTGACGCCGAGGCCCATGTTCGGCTACTTCAGCCTGGCCGTCGTGGCCCGGGCCCTCGGGAGGCCGCGGACGGGCGTCATCGTGGACGCGCGGCGCGGTCTCTGGCACCGCTTCACGGACGGCGGTGGCCTCGAGCGCGTGCCGGCCTCCGAGCTCTCGGGCGACCTCGTGACGCCCGAGGGGTTCCGCCACTGGGACGGCCTCCCGCCGGGCACGTCGCTCGTGCCCTACGACCTGGCGGCGCTCTTCGCCCTTCCCTCGGTCGCCGAGGCGGACATCTTCAGGAGGACGGAGGCGCCGGACGCCTACCTGCACCAGGAACCCTCCTACGCCAAATGGACCCCGCAAATCCACCGGGCGCCGTGACCCCCCGAAGCGAGCCGGTCCCCCTGCGCTGCTGGGCGGAGATCGACCTCGCGGCTCTCGAGCGCAACCTGCGCCTCATCCGGGCGTCGCTCCCCGCGCACATCCGCTATGTCGCGGTCGTCAAGGCCGACGCCTACGGCCACGGCCTCCAGCAGGTCGCGGGGCGGCTGATGCACGCGGGCGCCGACCTGTTTGCCGTGGCCAACATCACCGAGGCCGCGCAGGTGCGCGAGCTCGGCCCGGGCTGGCCTATCCTCGTGCTCAGCCCCCTCCTTCCGGACGAGGACCGGTACGTCGCCGAATACGACCTCGCCGTCACCGTCTCGACCGAGGACGAGGTCCGCCGGTTCGACGCGGCGGGCCGCGCCGCAGGGCGGCCGATCCCGGTCCACCTCAAGATCGACACCGGGATGGGAAGGCTTGGCGTGTGGCACGAGGAGGCCCCGCGGATGGCGCGGAGGATCTCCGCCTCGGCCCACCTGAGGCTTGCCGGCGTCTTCACCCACTTCGCCAGCCCCGACACCGACCCCGACTTCACCGAGGAGCAGCGCCGCCGGTTCCTCGCCGCGCTGGACGCGTGCGGCCTGCCGGGACTTCCCGCGGGGGGGCTTCTCGTCCACGCTGACAACAGCGCCGGCCTCGAGACGATGCACGGCCGGAGCCCGTTCAACGCCGTCCGGATCGGGCTCCTGCAGTTCGGGATCCTCCCGCACCCGGGATCGTTCCTGTCCCAGGTGAGGACGGAGCCCGTGTTCAGCTTCCGGACCCGGGTCGGCATCGTCAAGCGGCTCCCCGCCGGGACGACCGTCAGCTACGGGAGGACCCGCACGCTTGAGCGCGCGTCCGACGTGGCGGTCCTCTGCGCAGGCTACGGGGACGGGATTCCGCGCTCGGTCAGCAACCGGGCCAGCGTCCTCATCCGGGGGGTGCGCTGCCCGGTGCTCGGCCGGGTGACGATGGACCAGACGGTCGTCGACACGACGGACGTGGGGGGAGTCTCCTGCGGCGACGAGGCCGTCATCGTCGGCCGCCAGGGGGCCGCCGAGATCTCCGTCGGGGAGTTCAGCGCCTGGGCGGACACGATTCCCTGGGAGACTCTCTGCTCGGTGACTAAGCGGGTGCCCCGCGTCTACAGGACGGTGCTCGGCACCTGAGGGGCCGCCGGGGGACCTCCCCCGGGGCGGGGCGCGACCCCGCCGGGGCCCGCCCGCCTACTTGCCGATCCCGGACGCCCGGAACCCGATCTTCCTGAGCTTCTGCAGGTCGAGGATGTTGCGTCCGTCGAAGATGAACGCGGGCTTGGACATCGACTCGTAGATCCGGGCGAAGTCTAGCGCCTTGAACTCGTCCCACTCCGTCGCGACCGCGAGGGCGTGCGCCCCCTGGGCCGCCTTGTAGGCGCTCGTCGCGATCGTCAGCAGCGGGCTGTCCACGCCCTTCCCGAGGATGTCGCTGCGGATCTCCTCCGCCGGCACCTTGGGGTCGTAAACCGTGACGCGGGCCTGCTCCGCGATGAGGTCCCGGCACACGAAGATCGCGGCCGACTCGCGGGTGTCGTTCGTGTCCTTCTTGAACGCGAACCCCAGCACGGCGATCTTCTTGTCGGCCACGGAATTGTAGAGAGCGCGCACGATCCTCGTCGTGAACCTGTGCTTCTGCCAGTCGTTCATCCTGACGACGCCCTCCCAGTACGCGGCGACCTCGGGCAGCCCGAAATGCTCGCACAGGTAGACGAGGTTAAGGATGTCCTTCTGGAAGCACGAGCCGCCGAATCCCACCGACGCCTTCAGGAACTTGGGCCCTATCCGGGAGTCGCGCCCTATCGCGTTGGCCACCTCGTCGACGTCCGCGCCCGTCGCCTCGCACAGCGCAGAGATCGAGTTGATGGAGGATATCCTCTGCGCCAGGAAGGCGTTGGCGACGAGCTTCGAGAGCTCGGACGACCAGAGGTTGGTCGTGATGATCCGCTCGCGCGGAACCCAGCGGGCGTACACATCGGCCAGCTTCTTGACCGCCGCGGCGCCGTCGCGGGTCCGCTCGCCGCCGATCAGGACCCGGTCCGGGTTCAGCAGGTCCGCGACAGCGGTACCCTCGGCGAGGAACTCCGGGTTCGAGAGCACCTGGAACTTGATCCCGCGCCCGTTGGCGGCCAGGATGTCCTTTATGGTCTCGGCCGTCTTCACCGGGATCGTCGACTTCTCGACGATGATCTTGGGGCCGCTCGCGCAGTCCGCGATCGTCCTGGCCACCGACTCGATGAAGCGCAGGTCGGCGGCCCGACCGGCCCCGACCCCGTAGCTCTTGGTCGGGGTGTTGACCGCCACAAACACGATGTCCGCGGCCTCGATCGCGGACTTCACGTCCGTCGAGAAGTGCAGGTTCTTGCCGCGGACCTTCCTGACGATCTCGTCGAGGCCCGGCTCGTAGACGGGAAGCGTGCCCGAGGCCCAGGCGCTGATCCGCGAGGCGTTCATGTCGACCACCCTCACCTCGATGTCCGGCGCCTTGAGCGCTATCATCGCCATCGTGGGCCCGCCGACGTAACCGGCTCCAATGCAGCAGATCTTCATACGTGTGCGGCGCCAGTGTTGGCGCTAGCCCCGCCGAATCCAAGCTGTAAAAGCCGTCCGGGCGGCCCCGCCCGGGCGGATCACGCCGGCGTCGGGGCGGTCGCGGGCCCGCCCGCGGGCAGGTCCTCGGCGGCCGTCTTCTTGTCGGCCGGCTTCTTGTCGTCGGGCTTCTCGGGAAGCTTGCTGACGAACGCCGCGGCGACCGGCGAGCGGATCTCGCCGAACTCGAGGATCTCCAGGACGTGCCTGCCCTCCAGCGTCTCGTGCTCGAGGAGCGCCGCGGCGATCTTGTCCAGCGCCGGGCGCCGCTCGATGATGATCTTCTTCGCCCGCTCGTACTGCTCGGTGATGATCCGCTGGATCTCGACGTCGATCTTGCGGGCGGTCTCCTCGGAGACGTTCTCGGTGCGGGTGATGTCGCGGCCCAGGAACACCGTGTCGTGGTTGTCCCCGAAGGCGATCGGGCCGAGCTCGCTCATCCCCCAGTCGCAGACCATGTGGCGCGCGAGCACGGTGATCGTCTTGATGTCGCCCGCGGCGCCGTTCGAGATGTCGCCGATGACGAGCTCCTCCGCGATGCGCCCGCCCAGGCCCATCGCGATCTGGTTGAGCATCCGCTTCATCGCCTGCGTGAGCATGTCCTTCTTCGGGATGAACATCGTGCTCCCGAGGCTGCGCCCGCGGGGGATGATCGTCACCTTGTGCACGGGCATGTGCCCGTCGTCCAGGACCCCCTGAACGAGCGCGTGGCCGGCCTCGTGGTAGGCGGTGAGCCGCTTCTCCTCGTCGTCCATCAGCCGCCGCCGCTCCCGGCCGAACTGGACCTTCTCCCGCGCCTCCTCGACGTCGGAGGCGTCGATCTTCTTGCGGTTCCTGCGCGCGGCGAGAAGCGCCGCCTCGTTGAGGAGGTTGGCCAGGTCCGCGCCGGAGAGCCCCGGCGTCCCGCGCGCGATGATGGCCAGGTCGACGTTCTCGCCCAGGCTCAGCTTGCGCGCGTGCACGCGCAGGATCTGCTCCCTGCCGATCATGTCGGGAAGGTCGACGAAGATCTGGCGGTCGAAGCGGCCCGGGCGCAGGAGCGCGCTGTCGAGGACATCGGGCCGGTTGGTCGCGGCGATGATGATGACGCCCTCTGTCGTGTCGAAGCCGTCCATCTCGACCAGGAGCGAGTTGAGGGTCTGCTCGCGCTCGTCGTTGCCTCCGCCGAGGCCCGCGCCGCGCTGGCGGCCGACGGCGTCGATCTCGTCGATGAAGATGAGGCACGGGGCGCTCTTGCGGCCCTGCTCGAACATGTCGCGCACCCGCGAGGCGCCCACGCCGACGAACATCTCGACGAAGTCGGAGCCGGAGATGCTGAAGAACGGGACGTCCGCCTCCCCCGCGACGGCCTTGGCGAGGAGCGTCTTGCCCGTCCCCGGGGCGCCGACCATGAGGATGCCCTTGGGTATCCTTCCCCCCATCTTGGTGAACTTCTTCGGGTCCTTGAGGAATTCGACGACCTCCGAGACCTCCTCCTTGGCCTCGTCGCAACCGGCGACGTCGGCGAACGTGACCTTGTCCCGGTCGCGGGTCAGCAGCTTGGCCCGGCTCTTTCCGAAATTGAGCGCTCCCCGGCCCGCCTGCCGCAGCTGGCGGACAAAGAGGAAATAGAGGACTCCCATGATGATCAGGATCGGGATCACCTGGGCCGCGATCTGGTAGGCGAGGGTCGTCGTCGGGCGCTCGATGAACTTGTTGGTCTTCTGCAGCCTCTCCATGTTCTGGTCGGTGAGGCGGCCGGCGGCCCTGAACATCGTGGTCTTCACGTTCCGGTCCGCCGAGGGAACCGCCTCGTTCAGTTCGCCCGTGATGAGCACCCAGTCGCGGCCGCCCGACTGATCGGGCTGGATCAGGCCCGACTTGATGTCGCCCGCCTCGGCATGGGTGATGACCTCATAGATGGTCATCTGCTTGGGCGCCACGGCCATCCCCGGCGACCAATAGAGAAGGGCGACCACGGCGACGGCGAGGATGACCCAGAAGACGAGGACCTTGGGCTGAAACCGGTCCGGCGGGAGGTTCTTCAGCTGTCGGCGCGGTTTCTTTGTGTCGTTGTCGGGCATCTAGATAAGTATGACTTTGCAAATAACTTGGTTGTTCCGCGGGATAAGTCAATGAAGCGTCCTGCGGCGGGGGGCGGCCTCGAACCGCAGGCGCCCCTTGCGGATCACCGCAAAACCTTCCGGCCCAAGGCTGTGCCTCGTGGATCTCCCGATCTCGACCGCCCGCAGCAGCGAGTCGAATCCCTGGCGTGAAAGCACCCTGGCCCGCGGCTGCAGGAGGAGCCACCGGTGCAGGGTCCGCCGGACGACGGCCCTGGGACGGCCCGACAGCCGGGCGACGCTGAGCGAGTTGTCCGCCCGGATGGGCCCAAGGAGGTCCACCCAGGCCTCTAGCGCGCGGTCATCCTCCTCAAGCAGCTCCCGCGAGAGCGCGGCCCCCGCGAGGGCGTCGCGCTGCGCCGCCAGGATCCAGCGCGGGATGACGTCGAGCCGCAGCCTGTTCCTGAAGTGGACGCCCTGCGCGTTGCTCGAGTCCTCCCTCCACGCCGCGCCGGCCAGGCGCAGGGCGTGCACGATCTCGCTCTTCTTGACGCTGAGCAGCGGCCGCACGTGAAACCGCGGGCCCTGCCCCGTCCGCCAGTCCGCGAACGCGTGGACCGCCCGCGGCGCCGCCAGGCCGGCCCCCCCGCTCCCGCGGGCCAGGCGCATCAGCATCGTCTCCGCGATGTCGTCCTGCTGGTGGCCGAGCCAGAGCACGCGCAGGCGCCTCCTTGCCATCGCGCGCTCGATGAAGGCGAACCGGGCCGCGCGCGCCCGCGCCGCGTCCCGCGAGGCGCGCTGCGCCGCCCACCGCTCGGTGACCAGCGCCACCCCGAGCGCCGCGCACAGCCGCGCGCAGAAGCGGGCGTCCGCCGCGGACTCGGCCCCGCGCAGGCGGTGGTCGAAGTGGAACGCCGTCATGCGCGCGCGCCGCTCCGGCCAGTGAGCCCACAGCAGGAGCAGGAGCCCCACCGAGTCCGCGCCGCCCGACAGGGCGACCGCCCAGCGCTCCCTGGGCGGGCGCGACCCCGCCCACTCGGTCACCGCGGGGTGCAGCCGGCCCCGCGGGATGAGCTGGGCCGCCCTGGCGGCGGCCCTCGGCCAGTCGACGGAGCGGCGCGCCTTCATGCTGTTGGCCGTGGGCGCCCCCGCTCAGGCGAACGAGAGGTGCGACTTGCCGAAGTAGGGAGCGAGCGCGCCGGGGATCCTCACGCGGCCGTCGGCCTCGATGTTGTTCTCGATGATCGCGGCCAGGACCCTCGGCACCGCGAGGCCGGAGCCGTTGAGCGTGTGGACGAGCTCCGTCCTTCCCGTCTCCCTCGACCTGAAGCGGATCTGGGCGCGGCGGGCCTGGAACGCCTCGAAGTTCGAGCAGCTCGAGACCTCGAGCCAGCGCCTCTGGCCCGCGGCCCAGACCTCGAGGTCGTACTTCTTCGACTGCGCGAAGCCGAGCTCGCCGCCGCACATGAGCAGGACCCGGTACGGGATCTCGAGCTTTCGGAGGAGCGCCTCCGCGTCCGACCGGAGCCCCTCGAGCTCGTCGTAGCTCGTCGCAGGGCTGACCCATTTCAGGAGCTCCACCTTGTCGAACTGGTGGACGCGGTTGAGCCCGCGCACGTCCTTGCCGTAGCTGCCCGCCTCCCTGCGGAAGCAGGGCGTGTACGCGCACCGCAGGATGGGAAGCTCGGACGCCTCGAGGATCTCGTCCCTGTAGAAGTTCGTGACCGGGACCTCCCCGGTGGGGATGGCGTACAGCCGGTCCGGCGTCGTCTCGTACATCTGGCCCTCCTTGTCGGGGAGCTGCCCGGTCGCCGTGGCGCTCGCCGCGTTGACGAAGATAGGCGGCGAGACCTCCGTGTATCCGGCCCGCGCGGCCTCCTCCAGGAACATGTTGATGAGGGCGCGCACGAGGCGCGCCCCGTCCCCGATGAAGAACGGGAAGCCTGCCCCGGTCACCTTCGCGCCTCGCTCGAAGTCGAAGAGCCGCGAGAACCCCGGGACGTCCCAGTGAGGGACGGCGTTCGGCGAGGCCGCGCCCGGGTCGCCATGGGTCGAGTGCACGAGGTTGTCCTGCGGCGCCGCGCCCTCCGGGACGCTCGCATGCGGGAGGTTGGGGAGCGCGAGCATGGCCTCGCGGCACGCCTCGTCGGCCGCCTTCAGGGCCGCCTCCCTCTCCTTGAGCCTCGAGGAGACGGCCTTCATCTCCGCCACCTTGGCGCCGAATTCCGGCGATCCCTTCGCCAGGGCGGCCATCGCGGCGTTCGCCGCCTTCTGGACTGAGCGCAGGCGCTCGACCTCCTGGAGGTGGGCGCGCCACGCCGCGTCGGCGGCGAGCACCGCGTCAAGGTCCACCTTGAGGTGCTTCTTCGCGATCGCCGCGCGGACGAGCTCCGGCGATTCCCGGATGAGCTTGGGGTCGAGCATGGACGTGGATCTCTACGGCCGGCGGCCGGGCGCGTCAACGGCCCCGTCTCCTGCGGAAGCGCGCGTAGACCTCTCGCGCCGACAGGAGCTTGAGGTCGCCGACCGGCGCCTGGATGACGTGGTTCAGGGGTCCGCCGACCGGATACGGGCCGAAGAGCCTCGGGTCGCTCGGGCCAAAGATCGCGAACACGCGCACGCCGAGCGCGGCCGCCAGGTGCATGGGCCCGCTGTCGTTGCTCACCACCCATTCCGCCCTCTTAACGAGCGCGGGGAGCGAGACCAGGCTCGTGTTGCCAGTCAGGTTGAGGAACTGCGCCGAGGGGAAGGCCCCCCTGTCCGGCAGCAGGTTGCTGCCCGCCCACACCACCTTGCGCGAACGGTCCTCCCTCAGGATCAGCTCGGTCAGCTGCTTGAACCCGCCCCACTTCTTGTCGGGGCGCCTGCTGTCGGGAAACAGCACGTACGGCCTGCTCCCGCCCCGCCCCTCGGCAAACTTGAGGTTGAGGCTGTCCACCTCGCGGAACACGAGGGTGCCCCGCAGCTCGGGCTTGGCGCCCAGCACAGGGCAGAACTGCAGGAGGATGTCGAGGGCGTGGCTCCTACGGCCCTCGGGCGGCAGGGGCACCTTGGCGTCGTAGAACACCCCGGCCCACTCCCTGGCGTCGCTCCTGCCCACCTTGTGCTTGGCCCTCGCCCGGGACGTCATGAGGCCCGTCCTCAGGAGCCCCTGCATGTCGAAGACATAGTCGAACTTGGTGGCCCGCACCTCGCGCATCAGCCTGAGGAAGCCCTTCGCCCCCGCGTTCCTCTCGAAGACGTAGACGCGGTCCACCGCCTCGCACGCGCGGACGATCGGGGCGAACATCTCGCGCACCACCCACGAGATGCGCAGGCCGTCCCGCTGCGCCTTAAGGGACGTGGCCACCTGCAGGCCCTGGACGATGTCGCCCAGGGACGACGGCTTGATGATGAGGAGTTCGGTCATTGACGTGCGAGCGTTACTTTCCATGCCTTTCTTGGGCAATATCAACCGCCAAATCCCGTGGCAGCGGCAAACATCGCTTGATTACGACCGCGCTGACAATCCTAGGCCGGCTCCTTGCGCTCGCGCCCGAGCCCGTCCTGCGGGCGCTCTCGGTCGCCGGCGGCGAGCTGGTCCTCTGGCTGGCCCCCCGCCGCCGCCGCATCCTGCGCTCGAACCTGCACCACGCGTTTCCCGACCGCCCGCGCGCCTGGCGCAGGCGGATCGCGCGAGAGAGCTCGCGCAGGCTGGTCGAGACGGCGATGCTCTCGCTCGCGGCGCCCTTTCTCCCGGAGAGGCGCATCCGCAGGATAGCCCGCCTGGCTCCCTCTGCCGAGGCGTTCGCCCGCGAGATCGCTTCCCGTCCCCGGCCGGTCGTCCTGGCCACGCTCCACCTGGCCCTCTGGGAGAGCCAGACATGGTTCAAGCTGCTCAGCCCCGTCCCGCTCCCGGAGTTCGGCATCATCTTCCGCCCGCTCGCCAGCGCGCCCCTGAACGCCTTCGTAAAGCGGACGCGCGAGCGCCACGGCATGCGCCTCCTGTCGAGGAAGGAGGGCTTCGCCGAGGCCCTCGAGATCCTTCGCGGGAAGGGCTGCGTCGGCGTCCTCTTCGACCAGAACGCCGGCCAGCAGGGCTGCCTGACGCTCCTCCTCGGCCGGGTGTGCTCCACGACGGAGCTGCCCGGGCTGCTGGCCGCGAAATTCGGGGCCGACCTGCGCACGTTCTACCCGCGGCGGACGGCGTTCTGGCGCGTCGAGTTTGAATCCGACCCGGTCCCGAGCGACGGCACCGCGGCGGGGGCCATCCTGTCGCTCAACCGGTGGTTCGAGGTCGCCATGTCCGACGAGGGCCTCTGCGCCTCCTGGCTCTGGGCGCACGACAGGTGGAAGAACCAGGACATCCCGTCCATGAGGCTGCGCCTGGAGGCCAAGAGGGACCTGCTCGCCGCCGACCTGCGCGCCCGCGGCGCCGGCCGGCTTCCCCGCAACACGCGGGTCTGGGTGCGCCTGCCGAACTGGCTGGGCGACGTCGTCATGGCGGCGCCGCTGCTGCGCGCAGTCCGCGAGTCGCGCCCCGACGCCGAGATCACCCTCCTGGCGAGGCCGGCGTTCGTGCCGCTGCTGGAATCCCTCCGCCTCGGCGACCGGATCATCCCGCTTCCCCCGCGCGGGCCGGGCTACCTCGCGCGCTTCGCCAGGCTGCGCGCGTCGTACCCCGACGTCTGGATCCTTCTCACGAACTCGCTGCGCGGGGACCTCGAGGCCCTCGTGGCCGGCTGCCCCCAGCGCTTCGGAATCGCCAGGCCCGGCAGGCGCCGCCCGCTCCTCACCCACGCCTACCGCCTGCCCGATGGCTTCGACGAGGTCCGCCACCACCAGCTCGAGGTCGGGGATGATTTCCTCCGCCACTTCGGCCTGAGGGCGCCCCTGGATTGCTCCCCCCTCTCCATGCCCGCCGCCGCCAGGGCCGCCGAAGCCGGGCTCCCCCCCGGCCGGGGCCCCGTCGGCATGATCCCCGGCTCGGAGAACGATCCGTCCAAGCGCTGGCCCGCGCCCCGCTGGCGGACGCTCGTCGAGGCGCTTCCCGGCGAGCGCTTCGTGCTGTTCGGCACGCAGGGGGACGCCCCGGTCGCGGCCGAGATCGCGGCCGGGTTCGACCCCTCCAGGGTCTCGAACCTGGCCGGCACGACGAGCCTCGCCGGGTTCGCCGCCGCCCTCCGGGGGTGCCGCCTGCTGGTCTCGAACGACACCGGCGGCATGCACCTCGCGAACGCCCTCGGCGTGCCGGTCATCTGCCTCTTCGGCCCGACCAACCCGATCCGGACCGGGCCCGTGTTCGCCGCCCCGTACCGGATCCTCCAGGCCCCGGGCTGCCCCCCGACCGGAGGCGGCTCGCTCGCGGACCTTCCCGCCGAGGCCGTCGCCGCAGCCGTGGGAGACTTGCCATCGCAATGCTGACGCGGGCATCCTGTCCACGCCGATGCCGCTCCTGACAGTCACCGACCTGCGCACGCACTTTCACACGAGGAACGGCGTCTACCGGGCGGTGGACGGGGTGAGCTTCACGGTCGAGCGGGGCGAGACCCTCGGCGTGGTCGGCGAGTCCGGCTCGGGCAAGTCGGTCACCTGCTACTCGATCATGGGGCTCGTGCCGCAGCCGCCGGGCAGGATCGAGAGCGGCTCGGCGGTCTTCGACGGCGTGGACCTCCTGCGCTGCAGCCCGAGGGAGGCGCGGTCGGTCCGGGGAAAGCGCGTGTCGATGATATTCCAGGACCCGATGACCTCGCTCAACCCGTACCTGCGCATCGACGAGCAGATCATCGAGCCCCTGCTCATCCATGGGAGCGTCCCGCGGAGGGAGGCGCTCAGGCAGGCCCAGGGGATGCTGGAGGCCGTGGGGATCAACGACGCCAGCCACCGGATCCGATTCTACCCCCACGAGTTCTCGGGCGGCATGCGCCAGAGGGTGATGATCGCCATGGCGCTCATCACCCGGCCCGAGCTGCTGATAGCGGACGAGCCCACGACCGCGCTCGACGTGACCGTCCAGGCCCAGATCCTCGAGCTGATCCGCTCGCTCCAGCGCGAGCTCGGGATGGCGGTCATCTACGTCACCCACGACCTTGGCGTCGTTGCGGGCCTGTGCGACAGGGTCCAGGTGATGTACGCCGGCCGGATCGTCGAGGAGGCCGACGCGGGCACGCTGTTCCGGGGGCCCCTGCACCCGTACACGCGCGCGCTCCAGCGCTCGATCCCCTCGCTCCAGGCGAAGGGCGGCGAGCTCTTCACGATCCCCGGCGCGCCCCCCGACGTCTCGAAGCCAATCGCCGGCTGCGCGTTCGCGCCCCGGTGCGGCTTCGCGGCCGAGGCCTGCGTCTCCGGGGTCCCGGAGCTGGCCGAGGCCGCGCCCGGGCACTCGCACGCCTGCATCCGGGCGAGGGCCGGTGAGATCGGACCCGATGCCTGATCGGGAGCCGCTGGCCATGGAAGAGAACATCCTCGAGCTCAGGGACGTCAGGACCTACTTCCCGATCCACCGGGGCTTCATGGTGAAGCGCCAGACCGGGGCGGTGCGCGCCGTAGACGGCGTGACGCTCTCCGTGCGCCAGGGCGAGGTGCTCGGCCTCGTGGGCGAGTCGGGCTGCGGAAAGTCGACCCTCGCCCGCACGATCCTGCACCTGGTGCCGATGACGGGCGGCGCGGTCATCCTCCACGGCCGCGACCTGGGGCGGGCGTCGCGCGCCGAGATGCTCGCCTGCAGGCGCGACCTGCAGATGATCTTCCAGGATCCCTACGCCTCGCTCAACCCCAGGATGACCGTCCACGCGACGCTCGCCGAGCCGCTGCTCGCCCACGGGATCTGCTCCAGGCGCGACGTCCAGGGGCGCGTCGACGAGCTCATGACGGTCGTCGGGCTCGCCCCGCGGTTCGCGCGGAAATACCCCCACGAGTTCTCGGGCGGCCAGCGCCAGCGCATAGCGATCGCGAGGGCCCTGGCGCTGCGCCCGAGGATCATCATAGCCGACGAGCCGGTCTCGGCGCTCGACGTCTCCATCCAGGCGCAGATCCTCAACCTGCTTTCCCAGCTCTGCCGCGGGATGAACCTCTCCCTGGTCTTCATCGCGCACGACCTCTCCGTCGTGCGGCACATCTCGGACCGGATCGCCGTCATGTACCTGGGCAGGATCGTAGAGCTCGGGCCGGCCGAGGACGTGATCGACCGGCCGAGGCACCCCTACACGCGCGCCCTGGTCAGCGCCATCCCCGTCCCGGATCCCGTCATCGAGCGGGCCCGCCAGCGGATCGTGCTCCCCGGCGAACCGCCCTCTCCCATAAACCCCCCGCGTGGCTGCGCCTTTCACCCGCGATGCCCGTACGCCGTGGACCGGTGCAGGCTGGCGGTGCCCCCCCTCGTGCCGGCCGGGCCCTCGCGCGAGGCGGCCTGCGTCAGGCTCGACGAGCTGCCCTAGGGTCCGCGTCCCCGGCGGGTTCCACCCCGAGGTGCTCCTCCAGCCTCTCGACGCGCTTGAAGAGCTCCGGCAGTCGGTTGCGAAGCACGGTCATGCGCTGCTCAAGCATGTAGGGCATCGAGGGGGTGCCGCGGACCGAGACACCCGCGGGGATGTCGTTGTTGACGCCCGCCTGGGCGCCGACCTTGGCCCCGTTGCCGAGCGTGAGGTGGCCCACGAGGCCCGCCTGGCCGCCCAGCACGACGTAGTCGCCGAGGGTCGTGCTGCCCGAAACGCCGGCTAGGGCGCAGATCAGGCAGTGCTTTCCGATGGCGACGTTGTGGCCCACCTGAACGAGGTTGTCGATCTTGGTGCCCTCGCCCACCGTCGTCCGGCCGAACCGCGCGCGATCGATCGTCGAGTTTGCCCCGATCTCGACATCGTCGCCGATCAGCACGGAGCCGATCTGGGGGACCTTCTCGTGCCTGCCGGAGACGAGCTCGTAGCCGAACCCGTCGGACCCGACGACGACGCCGGCGTGCAGGCGCACCCGCCTGCCGAGCACGCACTCCGCCGCCACGACCGCTCCCGGCATGAGCCACGATCCCTCGCCGACCTGGGCGCCCCTCCCCACGAACACGTGCGCCTGCAGGTGGGCGCGCTCGCCCACGACCGCGCCCGCCTCGATGACGCACAGCGGCCCGACGGTCGCCGACGCGGAGACGGAGGCGCCCGGGGCGACCACGGCGGACGGGTGGATCCCGGGCCTCGGCGCGGGCCAGAGAGCCTGCTCGATGCGCGAGCACAGGCGCGCCAGGGCCACCGAGGGGTTGTCCACGGTCATGAAGACCTGGTTCGCCCCCGGCTCCCCGGAGTAGTCGGGAGGAAGCAGCACGACCGAGGCCCGTGTGGAGGCGACGGACGAACGGTACTTCGGGTTGCCGAGGAAAGAGATGTCGCCCGGCTCCGCGGCCTCGAGCGACGCTATCCCGCGGATCGACTCCGTCGTCGCGCCCTGGGTCCGCCCGGGCCTGGCGATCGCGGCGACTTCATCCTGTGTGAACGAGACCTGCATGCTCAATAGAGAAAGAACCCCGCCTGCTGGGCGCAAGCGGGGTTCTATCCGAAAACAAAGGCCTTCAGGCCCGGTCCTACTTGGTCGGCGTGATGCCGGGGACCGTGATCTTCGGCACGTCGCCGGTCGCCGGCGCCGGGGCCGCGGCGGCGGTGGTGGGCGTCGGCGTGACGGCCGGGCGGTCCTTGTTGATCTCGGCGACCACCTCGTCGGTGATGTCGAGGGACGGGTCGAAATAGAGGACGTTTGAGACCCCGATCAGGGTCGGGCCCGACTTGTCGAGCAGGAAGGTCGCGCCCTTCTTCTTGGCGATCTCTACCGCGATCTTCGTGATCTCCTCGACCATCAGGGTCTTGAAGGTCTGGAACCGCTGCCTAAGCGTGTTGCTGGTGTTCTGGTAGAACGAGTTCTGCTCGGTGGTCTTCTGCTGGATCTCCTCGTACTTCTTCTGGGCCTCGCCCTGGGCCTTGGCCTTGGCCTCGGCGGTGGCCGCCGGGTTCTTGGTCTGCTCGTCGAGCTCCTTGAACTGCTCGATCAGGGCGTTGCGCTCCTTGGTGATCTGGCTCATCTGGTCCTGGGCCTTCGCCTCGTCGGCCTGGAGCTTGGCCTGCTGCTCCTGGGTCTTGTAGTGGCCGTCGAAAATCTTGGCGACATCCACGACTAGGATCTTGGGGGCGTTCTGGGCGTGGGTCGTCAGCGCGGGCAGGGCCAGTGCCGCGATGGCGAGGATGGACTGGATGGGTTTCTTCATGGGTTGTTTTCGCGATATAAGAGGTAAACCAAATCGGATTTAGAAGCGCGTGCCAAACGAAAAATTGAACTGGCCTCCCTGCTTGTTGTAGTGGTCTCCCTTGATGGGGATGCCGTAGTCCAGGCTGAGCGGGGAGCCGGCCACCATGAGCCGCAGGCCGATGCCGAAGTCGTCGTTGTATGTCCCTGGGTTGAAGTCGAATGCGGGCGCGTTCACGAAGCCGATGTCGTAGAAAACGGCTGCCCGGATCGGGTTGACGATCTCCACCGAGTACTCGGCCGTGAACATGCCGTAGGTCTTGCCGCCGATCGGCTCGCCGTAGATGTCGCGCGGGCTGACCTCGTTGTACTGGAACCCGCGCAGGGTCTGGGGCCCGCCGAGGTAGAACGCGTCGTAGTAGGGCAGCACCGCGAAGCCGCCGTAGTTGTCTATCACGCCCCCGTACAGGACGAGCTCGAGGACCTGCTCCTGCAGGTCGAACACCTTGAAGTTCTGGGAGCCGTGGAATTCGAACTTGTAGAAGCTGTCCGTCCCGCCGAGCGGGCCGCCGGCGACCGTGGTCGTTATGTCGATGCGGTTGCCCGAGGTCGGGCTGATGATCTTGTCGCGGGTGTCGCGCACGATCTCGAAGGCGATCGAGGAGATGTCGTGCAGCCCCGCGGACTCCGAGATGATGGGCGACGCCGACGCGCTCACGTCGTAGATGTTAACGACCTCGTACTGGTACGTCAGGATGCCCTGGAACAGGCCGAACAGCGGCTTGCGCAGGTTGACGAAGCCGCCCTCCTGCAGCTCCTGGTAGTAGGTGCTGACGTACGAGGACTGCTCGCGGAAGAGGCTGAAGCCGAGCGCCAGGGTCTTCTGGAAGAGGTAGGGCTCCTCGAAGCTGATGACCGCCTCGTTCGAAAGCTCGCCGATCGATACCCTGATGCTGAACTTCTCGCCGTCGCCCTGGAACACCGAGCGGGCGTTGAACAGGTCGAAGTTCGACTGCTGGATCTGCGCGAAGACGGTCGCCCTCTCGAGCGAGCTGTAGCCCGCGCCGAACGTGAACGTGCCCGTGCGGCCCTCCTTGACCGTGACGCGCATGTCGCGCCGCCCGGGGATGTTGGTGTCCTGCGGCTCGATCTCTACGTCGTCGAAGAAGCGGGTGTTCTCGAGCCTGTTCTTGCTGATCTTCATCCTGACCATGTCAAAGACGTCGCCGGGGCCGAGGACCAGCTCGCGGATGATGACGACGCTCTTCGTCTTCGTGTTGCCCTCGACCTGGATGGACTCGACGTTGAACTTCTCGCTCTCCTCGATCTTGAACTCGAGGTCGATGTCGTTCGTCTTCAGGTTGGGCCGGCGCGTGACGTGGACGCGCGTGTCGAGGTAGCCGTCCTTGCCGTAGTAGTCCTCCAGCCGCTCCACCGCCTTGTCTATCTTCGACGGCGAGAACACGGCTCCGGGCCTCGCGTAGAGCGACGCCACCCGCTTGAGAAGGAGCGCTGAATGCAGCTTGTTCCCCGTCACCGTGATGTCCCCGATCTTGTACTGGCGCCCCTCGACAACCGCGATCGTGATGACGAGGCCGTTCTTCTTCGGGTAGGAGAAGACGATCCTCTCCTCAGGGATCTCCACGTCGAGGTAGCCGTGCTCCCGGTAGTAGTCCCTCAGCTTGTCCAGGTCGTCCTGGAAATCGTCGTCCTTGAAGCGGCCGGTGTCCGTGATCCACGAGAACATCCACCACCTCTTGGTGTCCATCTGCTTCCGGAGCTCCTTCGCCTTGATGTGGGCGTTGCCGACGAACCTGATCTCCTTGATCTTCACCTTCCTGCCCTCCCGGATCTTGAAGGTGACCGTGCCGAGGCCCGTCGCCCGGTCGCGCGCGATCGTGTAGCTGATCGAGACCTGGTTGAAACCCTGCTTCTGGTAGAACTCCTTGAGCTTCTCGGAGTCGTCCTTGACCTGGCGCTCGTCGAGGGCGGTGTTGGGCGCGGTCTTGACCTCCTTCTCGAGCCGGCGGGTCTTGACCAGCTTGTTGCCCTCGTACTTGACCGCGAACACCCGGTACTTCGGGGTCACCTCGAACACGAGGTTGAACGTGCGCGCGTCGACGGCCTCGCGCTTGATCTCGATGAACTCGAAGAGGCCCGTCTTGTAGAGGGCCCGGATGTCCCGATCGAGCATCGTCTCGTCGAGGTCGCCGCCCTCGCGGACCTGGATGTTGGCGCGCACGAGCTGCTCGTTGACATTGGCCGTCCCGACGAACTTCACCGTTATCGTGCCGACCCTGTAGCCCGCCGTTGCCGACTCGGCGCCCGCGCCGATCGCCTGCGCACCCAGATCCGGGACACCCGCGCAGAAGAGCGCAAAACCACCCACGAGGATTAGTAGGACCCTGCTAATCACAGGGTTACTGGGTATAGTTTTCAAATCGTGTGATGTCGCGCAGGAACGTCAGGCGCAATTCTCCTACCGGCCCGTTTCGCTGCTTGGCAACGATTAACTCGGCAGAATCGGCGGCCACCTGGAATTTCTCGTCGGCGTCCTTGGGTCGGGCAAGCATAAGCACTACGTCAGCATCCTGCTCGATCGATCCGGATTCGCGAAGGTCGGCTAGCTTGGGTGCGCGATTCTCCTTCTCGGACGAGCGGTTAAGTTGACTTAATACAAGGACCGGCACGTCAAGTTCCTTCGCCAGCGACTTTAATCCGCGGGAAGCCTCGGCCACCTGCTGCTCCCGGGGGGCCTTGGAGTCGACGGGACTGAGAAGCTGCAGGTAGTCCACCACGATCAGCCCCAGCTTCTTGCGCGAGTAGACCCTGCGGGCCTTGGCGCGCAACTGCATGATGGACAGGTTGCTTGAGTCATCGATGTAGAGCGGGGCCTTCGAGAACTCGTCGGCGGCTGCCACGAGCCGCTGCTGCTCGTCGCCGTTCTTCGAAAGGACCCCGTCGCGAAGCGCCTGCATCTTGACCCGCGCCCTCGAGCAGAGCATGCGCAGCGCGAGCTGGGAGCCGCTCATCTCCAGCGAGAAGATGAGCGTCGGGAAGGGATCGCCCCTCTTGGGGAGGGTCACCGCCTCGGCGACGTTGAGCGCGAACGACGTCTTGCCCATGGACGGGCGGGCGGCGAGCACGATCATCTCCTGGCGCTGGAAGCCGAAAGTGAGGCGGTCCAGGTCGTGGAAGCCGGACGGTGCGCCCGTCATCTCGCCCTTCTTCATCATCATCTTGTGGACGACGGTCATCGCCTCCTTCGTGGGCTCGGACATGGGCTTCGCCCCCTCGCTGACCCGGCTCTGGGTCACCGCGAAGATCTTGTGCTCGACCTGGTCGACGAACTCGTCGATCCCCCCCGTGAAGTTGAAGCAGTCCTCGACGGCCGACGTCGCCGAGCGGATGATCTCGCGCAGAAGATGCTGCTCGCGAACCCTTTCGATGAAATAGCCCGCCTGGGCCGTCGTCGGGATGCTCCCGCTGACCCGGGTCAGGAACGCATAGCCGCCGACCGCGTCGAGCTGCTTTGCGGTCTTGAGCTCCTCGGCCAGGACCGCGATGTCGATCGGGGCCTGGCGGTTGTAGAGGTCCAGGAGCCTCTCGAAGACGATCCCGTGCGCCGGCACGAAGAACGATTCCGGGACGATCCGGGCCTCGAGGCAGCGCGCCACCACCTCGGCACCGTCGATGAGGCAGCACGACAGCAGGTACTCCTCCGCCTCGACGCTGTGCGGCATCGCGCGCCCCACCGCCGTCGCACCGGTTCGCTGCGGGGGGTTGCTCTTCTCGTCGGCCATGCGGAGGGTAGGCCGGGCACCCCTCTTTCGGGGCAGCCCTCGGCGAAGGTTGGCGGAAAGGCCGGGAGGGCTACCTCCTGGCCTCCGGCTTCCTGTTCTTCTTTTCCTCGGCGGCCTTCTCCTCGGCCGAGGGCTCTATGGGGTTCTCTGACACGACGTCAAAGGCCAGCTCGACCGTGATGTCGGCGTGGAGCTTCACCTTTACCGTGTGCTTGCCGAGCGTCTTGACGGGGGTGTGCAGCTGGATGCGCTTGCGGTCGATCGCGACGCCGGCGGCGACGAGCTTGTCGTAGAGGTCGCCCGCCGTGATCGCTCCGAACATCTTGCCGCCCTCGCCCGTCGTGACCGCGAAGGCCAGGCTCGTCTTCTCGAGCTTCTTCGCGAGCTCCTGGGCGCCGCTGAGCTCCTGGGCCTCGCGCTCCGCGCGCCGCTTCTTGAGCGCCTCGACCTGCTTGCGGTTCGCCTTGGTGACGGGGAGGGCCATGCCGCTAGGGAGCAGGAAATTGCGCGCGTAGCCGGCGCGCACCTTGACTTGGTCGCCCTCGCCCCCGAGGTTGTCGACGGGCTTGACGAGCAGGATTTCGCTGTGGGCCATGATGGTAAAAAGATGGGGGGATAACCGTGCGGAAACCGATCTAAATCCCGCAGCCGAGAGGGGGTGTCAACGAAGTATTTCCCGAGCGCGGCGCGGCGGGGGGATTTCCGGGGGGGCCCGCGCGGCGGTTAGGGGGGAAAAAGGCGCTCGGCCGCCGCTCCGCCCGCCGCCGGCGCCGGGTGCGTAAGGCATCCGCCTGAAGGGGCCTTGGGAGGCCGGGCCGGCGCCGCCAGCCGGGGCCTCCCGTTGGTGTTTACAATTGGCTGTTTCGCGTCAGGCTCCCCAGGCATGAAAGCGAAGCTTTCCCGCCTGGTGCTTCTCGCGGTGAGCCTCTGCCTGCCGCTCCTTGCCGACGACGCGCCGGCGCCTACCCCGGCCCCGACCCCGACGCCGGTGCCGACCATGCCGGCGAGCATCAAACTGACCAACGGCGTCACCCTGCGCAACGTGAGCGTGGTGCGCTGGATGAAGGAGTCCGTGACCCTCAAGCACGCGGGGGGCGCCGACACGATCTACTACTCCTACATCGCGGAGCCGGACAGGACGACGGTCCTGGCCGTTAGGGACGACGCGATAAAGAACCACAAGACCGACCTGTCGGCGAAGCCCGTGGACAACACCGTCAAGGGCACCGTCATGGTCTCCGGCGCGGACGGCGACGTCCCGCTGGCAGGCGTCAAGGTGTACGCGGTTCCCATGGACGCGCTCGGCCTGCTCTCGACCCCCGTCACCCGGATCAGGCTGCCGAAGCCGCTGGCGAGCGGCGTCACGGGTGCCGACGGGCAGTTCTCCATGGTGGTGCCGGCGGGCTCGGACTACTTCATCTTCGCCAAGGCCCAGCGGATGGTCGGACAGAACTGGGAGCACTACGAGTGGCGGGTGCCGATCTCCGGGGTCGGCGACAAGCAGAGCGTGACCTTGACGAGCGACGGCAACGTCCCCCTCGCCGACCAGAAGGCAGTGACCTTCGAGTAGCCGCGGCCGGCGCCGCTGCGCGCGGACCGCCGGCGCCAGCCCGCGGACGGCCGCCCGGCGGGCAAATAATGCGCGGTTCTGGCCAAGATATAGAGAGAGGGGCGGCGCGCGCGGGGCCATACTGGCGGGCCGAAGGGCGAATGGATCCCGCCCGGCCAGGCCGGGGCGGCGCCCAATTTCGCGGCAACAGCATTGCTCAATATCCCAAGCATGGCAGGCCAACGACAAGAACCGGGAGGCTCGCCGGATGGGCGCGCCTGACACGGCCCCCGCCGGGGCGGGAGGCATGTCTCGGCGCACGGCGCTCAAGCTCGGGATGGTCGGCGTCCTCGGCGCAGCGGTCGGCGCCGGCTCCACGGCGGCCTTCGCGCGCATGGTGCGCAGGCCCCTGCCCAGGTACCGCTTCCTCTCGGAGCCGGAGGCCTCGCTTCTCGTCGACATCTGCGAGCAGATCATCCCCCGCGACGACGTCGCCGGGGCCACGGACACCGGCGCCATCGACTTCATAGACCGCCAGCTCGGCGGGCCCTACAGGCGCCACAGGCAGGCCTACCACAGCGGGCTCGAGTCCTTCAGCCGGACCTGCCTCCAGGCGCACGGGGGGCCGTTTCAGGGCCTGCCCAAAGACAAGAAGATCGAGGCCCTTCGCTCGATCGAGCGGGGCGAGGCCCCCGCCGCGCTCTGGGGCGAGCCGTCCCCGAAGGACTTCTTCAACATGGTCCTCGCGCACACCATGCAGAGCTTCTACGGAAGCCCGCGCCACGGCGGCAACCGCGGCTACGCGAGCTACCGCATGCTCGGCCTCAATTACCCGCAGGTGGTCGGCCAGAACCGCTACCCGAAGGCGTGACCATGGATCCCAGGCACGTGAACGCGGTCGTGGTCGGCGCAGGCGCGGGGGGCGGCGTCGTGGCGAAGGAGCTGAGCGAGGGCGGCCTGTCGGTCGTGCTCCTCGAGCGCGGCGACTGGGTGAGCTTCGAGACGCACGGCCAGGACGAGCTCATCAACCAGCGCACGACGCCCCTTGGAAACGCCTACGGGCCGGACGACCGCAGTCCGCGCGTCGTCGAGACCTCCCCGGGCAGGTGGGCCGTCGTGATGCCGAACGAGGGCAGCTACGGCAACAACGCGGCCTGCGTCGGTTCCGGCACCGTCAGCTACGGCGCGATGGCGTGGCGCTACATGGAGAAGGACTTCAGGATGCGCTCGACCTACGGGGCGCCGGAGGGATCGACGCTCGAGGACTGGCCGATAAGCTACGCCGACCTGGAGCCCTTCTACGAGAAGGCCGAGTGGGAGATCGGCGTTT
>CAZCAJ010000055.1:0-24050 GCA_964496645.1 uncultured Opitutaceae bacterium | reverse complement strand
ACTTCCTGAGCAGCTCGGTGAACCGGCCGATGTTCGACTCGTCGAGCGGGGCGTCGAGCTCGTCCAGAAGGCAGAACGGAGAGGGCTTGACCAGGTAGAGGGCGAACAGGAGCGCGACCGCGGTCAGCGTGCGCTGGCCCCCGGACAGGAGCAGCATGTTCTTCAGGCGGGTCCCCGGCGGCTGCACGACGATCTCGATCCCGCTCTCCAGGATGTCGCCGGCCTCGACGAGCTCGATGGCGGCGCGCCCGCCCCCGAAGAGGGTCTGGAACGTGAACTCGAAGTTCCTGCAGACCTGCTCGAAGGTGACCGCGAACTGCTTCTGCGACGTCTGGTTGATCTCGTCGATCGCCGCCAGCAGCTCGACACGCGCCCGGGTGAGGTCCGAGCTCTGGGCCTCGAGGAAGTCGTGGCGCTGCTTCAGCTCGGAGTACTCCTCGATCGCGACCAGGTTGACGGCGCCCATGCTTCCCATCCGCTGCCTGAGCGCCTCCACCTCGGCCTTGACCGCCTCCCAGTCCGTCGAGTCTAGCGCCGCCAGGTCGGCCTCGGAGGGGTTCTCCGGGCGCCTCTTCCTCGGGCGGCGCACGACCGGGGCGGCGTCCTCGTCCTCGTCGAGGTCGCGCGGTTTGGGACCCGCCGGCTCGTCGTCGGCGCGCCAGAGCGTCTCCCTCCATCCGACTGCGGCGAGGTCGGCCTGGAACTCGCGGGCCACCTCCTCCGCGAGGAAGGCGGCCCGCTGGCGGCCCTCCGCCAGCCGGACCTCGTGTGCGCTCAGCTCCTCGTGCGCCGCGTCGGACTCCTGGCGGAGCGCCGCCTGCGAGGCGTCGAGGCCGCCGATCTGGCCCTCGACCTCGACGAGCCCGGCGCGGATCTTCTCCACCTGCTCCTGGGCAACCAAAAGCGTGCTGGATATCCGCTCGGCGCTCGAGCGCTGCCCGGCCTCCTCCCTCTCCAGCGCCGCCACCTGGTCGGTCCACGCCTCGATCTCCTGCTGGCGCTGGAGGAGAAGCTCGCCTATCTGCCCGCGGCGCCGCTCCATCTCGCCGAGGCCCCTGTCGATGACCTCCACCTTCTGGCGTCGCTCGGCGAGCTCGAGCCTGGCCTGGGCGACCGACTCGCGCTTCACGTCCCTTTCCGCCCGCGCCGAGACCAGCCGGGCCTCGAGCTGCTCGATTCCGCCCCGGTGCGCCGCGGCCGCGGCCTCGGAGCCCGCGAGGTCCGCCCGGGCCTTCTCCCAGCGGGCCTGCGCCTCGGCCCGCGCGTGCTCCAGGGACGCGAGCTCGCGCTCCATCCGCGCCACGCGCCCGGCCGAATCGTCGGCCGCGCGCCGCGCGTTGCGCTCCTCCGCCTGGGCGGCCGCGACCGCCTGGGTCGAGCTCATGACGGCCGCCCGGCGCTCCTCGAGCTCCCGCTCGGCCGCCGCGATCCCGGCGTTCAGCGCGTCGCTCTGGGCGCGCAGCCCGTCGTGGCGCAGCTGGTCCTCGGCAAGCAGGCGGGCGGTCTCGCGCAGGTCGATGTCGCGCTGGACGATGCTGTTTGCGCGCGCCTTAGGGTTGGCGTGCCCGCCCGAGACGAGGCCGCGCCGGTCGACCACCTCCCCCTTCCTCGTCGCGACCGCCAGGAAGGGGAACTCAGGGTGGGCCCGCCAGAAGTCCAGGAAGGCGCCCAGGTCATCGGCGACATAGCACGAGGCGAGCACCGCCCGGGCCGGATGGGCGTCGGCGATCCGGTCCAGCGCGGCCGTCGCGGGGGCCACCCCCGGGGGAAGCTCCGGCGCCGGGCCGGCGCCCGCGCCGAACTCGGCGATCCTAAGGATGACCGACCCGATCTGCTCCTGCTCAAGCTGGGCGAGGATCCTGCGGGCCGTGGCGACGTCGGTCACCTGGATCGCCTCCGCGGCCGAGCCGAGGAGCGCCTCGACCGCTGGCCCGAACTCGGGTCTCACCTCGATCCCCTGGGTGACCGGCGTCGCCGCGGCGCCCGCCAGAGCCCCCGCGAGCCTCCCCTGGAGGACCGCCTTCGCCCCCTCGCCGAACCCCTCCCAGCGCTCCTGCAGCTGCTGCAGGAGCCTGAGGCGCGCGCCGCGCTGGGCGATCTGCCGGTCCGTCTCCTGGAGCGTCCGCTGGACCTCGCGGAAATCCCGCGTCGCGTCGGCGACGCCCAGCTGCGCCGCCGCGGCCGACTCGTCCGCGCCGAGCTTCGCGGCAAGGGTCTCCTGGGACCGGGAGGCGGCCTCCGCGGCGGCGGACGCCGCGGCCCGCGCCTCCTCGGAGGCGCGGCGCAGTTCCGCCGCAAGCGCGTCGTGCCGGTGGATGCTGGTCTTCTGGTCGACCTCGAAGCCGGACGAGTCCGTGCGCAGCCTGGCCACGGCGCTGTCGAGCTGCAGGAGCTCGAATTTCGCCTGCTGGAGCTCCTGCTCGAGCCTCTTGAGCTCGCCCTCCGCGACGCCGAGCTCCCGGTTGTGCTGCTGGTAGACGGCGTCGCTGCTGCCGAGCAGGCCGAGCTGCATCTGCTTGTCCTGGGAGCCGGTGTCCACCTGGGCCGAGACCTCGCGCAGCTGCATCTCGAGCTCGCCCAGCGTGTCGCGGGTCCCGGCGAGCCGGTCGGCGAGGCCCGCCCGCTTCGTCTGCGCGAGGCTCGCCTCGCTCTCCGCGCGTTCCCTCTGCGACCGCAGGTCGTAGACGGCCTGCTGGGCGTCCTGCACCCGCTGGTTGAGCCTGCTGCGGTCCGCCTTCCTCGCCTCGAGCTCGGACTGCTGGGCGTCGAGCGCCGTCCGGCGCCGATCCGCCTCCGCGCGCATGCCCGCGAGCTTGCCCTCGAGGGCGCCGAGCGACTCGAGGAGCGCGCCGTGCTGGAACGCGCTCAGCGCGAGGCTGAGGTGGCGCAGGCGGTGGCCGAGGCGCCGGTAGCGCATGGCCTTGGAGGCCTGCCTTCTGAGGCTCCCGATCTGCCGGGCGATCTCGGCGACCACGTCCGACACGCGGGCCAGGTTCTGGTCCGTCAGGGCGAGCTTGCCCATGGCCTCCCGCCTCTGGCTCTTGTACTTGGTGATCCCGGCGGCCTCCTCGAACACCGACCTCCTCTCCTCGGGCTTCGACGACAGGATCTGGTCGATCTGGTTCTGGGCCATGATCGAGTAGCTCGTCCTGCCGACGCCCGTGTCCATGAAGAGCTGGTGGATGTCCTTCAGGCGGCAGGGCTGGCCGTTGAAAAGGTACTCGCCCTGGCCGTCCCTGTAGACGCGCCTGGCGATCTCGACCTCGTGGAACTCGCTGCCGAGCTGCTTCTCGCACTCCGTAAGCAGCATCGACACCTCGCAGAGCTGCGACGGCTTGCGCGTGTCGGCGCCCTCGAAGATGACGTCCTGCATCTTGCCGCCCCGCAGGGCCTTCGGGCTCTGCTCGCCCAGGACCCAGCGTATCGAGTCCGCGATGTTGGACTTGCCGCACCCGTTCGGGCCGACGATGGCCGTCACGCCGGGTTCGAACATGAGCGTTGTCGGGTCCGCGAACGACTTGAAGCCGTGAAGCCTTAGAGCCTTTAGATACATTGAGCCCTCCAAGTGGAGAGAGCCGCGCAATCGCGGGCAAACGCAAAAGGCGGCCTCACGAGTGGTCCCACGGAAGCCGGACGTCGAGCCGGCTGTGCTCCCACACGCGGAACACCTCGAACATCTTTCCCGGATTGAGGATTCCGCGGGGATCGAGGGCGCGCTTCACCGCCCTCATCGCCCTCACCGCCGCCGGGGGATGCTGGAGCCTGAGGAACGGCGACTTCGCGAGGCCGATCCCGTGCTCGCCCGAGATCGCCCCGCCGAGCGCGACCACCTCCTCCATCAGCCGGCGGACCGCGCGCGTGGCCGCGCGGCGCTGCGCCGGGTCGGCGGCGTGGTACATGATGTTGACGTGGAGGTTGCCGTCGCCCAGGTGGCCGAACGTGGGGATCGGCAGGCCGGACGACCTGCGCAGGCCCTCGAGGAAGCGGGCGAAACGCACGTAGCTTCTCATCGGGACGACAACGTCCTCGTTCAGCTTCGAGTCGCCGAGCTCGAACATGGCGCCCGAGCACCGGCGCCGCACCTCCCAGAGGCCCGCGGCCTCCCTGCGGCTCCGGGCCGCCCTGTGGGCGAGCCCGTGCCGGCGCGCCCACCGGAGTGCCATGGCCCGCTGCTCGCTCACCTCGGCCAAACCGCCGGCGAACTCCAGGAGGACGACCGGCCGGCCCGCCTGCCCCTTGAACACGCTCCTCCCGGTGGCGCGCTCGGCGCACTCGACCGAGTACCGGTCCAGGAACTCGCAGATCGCCGGCTGCACGCGCATCGCGAAGAGGGCCAGCACGGCCCTGAAGGCGTCCGGCTCCGTCCGGAACGCCACGAGGAGCGTCCAGCGCGCCGCGGGCCTCGGGATGAGCTTGAGGACGGCGTCCGTGACGATCCCGAGCATTCCCTCGCTCCCGATCCAGAGGTCGCGAAGGTTGAACCCGGCCGAGAATTTCTTGGTGGGCGCTCCCCACTCGACCCATTCGCCCGTGGGGAGGAAGCCCTTGAGCGCGAGGACGAAGTCGCGCGTGACGCCGTACTTGCCCCCGTGCATCCCCCCGGCATTGCAGGCGATGTTGCCGCCGATCGTGCAGTACCGCTTCGACGCGGGGTCGGGCGGGTAGAACCAGCCCCGCTCGTCGGCCGCGGCCTGGATCCTCTCGACGGTCGCCCCCGCCTGGACGTGCGCAAGGCCGGCCTGCGCGTCGATCCTGATCCCGTTCCACCGGTGCAGGTCGAGCACCCAGCCGCCGCGCAGCGGCGCGGCCGAGCCCGTGAGGCTCGTGCCCCGGCCCCTGACCGTGACCGGCACGCGGTGCCGGTTGGCCAGCGCCAGGACCGCGGCGACGTCCGCTCGCCCGCGCGGGAACACGACCGCCCGCGGCGCGAACGCGATCTTGCTGCTGTCGAACGACGCGGCCCGCCTGGTGTCCCTGTCGGTTCGAACAACCCGCGGGCCGAGCTCGCTCCTCAGTTGCCTTGTGGCGGAGGAAAAATCCATCGGTTGCAGTTGCGCTACACGCCCGGGCGCACGGGCGCAAGACCCGCGTCACGGGGTCGCCGGGCCTGGGGATGGCCCCACCACTGCCGGCGACGCCATCGTCCGGGCGAGCGTGGTGGACCACGGCTTCCCGCGCCGGCGCCTATTCGTCGCCCGGCACTTCCCTTGCTTCCATTTCGAGGTGTCGTTCTATGTGGCGGTCCAGGTCGGATGCGCCGCCGGCGCACGTCGCGACCAGAACGCTCCACCATTTCCGCGGACCATGCCTTTTCTCCAGCGTGTTCGTTGATGAACCGGTGCATGCATCGCGCCACACCGGCAGCGCGAGATACGAGTGCGCGGCCGCGAGCTCCCGGTCACCAGGCGGTTCAGCTCTTCGATGACTTTCTGCGGAATTCTTTACTCGGGCATGACGGCTGCGGTTCAATTCCCCCGAATAGTCGGATCTGAAGGGTTCATCGCAGCGGTGGAAGCCTCGGATCTTGCCTCGGGGTTCCGCCGGCAAGGCCCTGCCCTCCCTTCCTCTTGGGCTGCCGGAAGCGGCCCTGGCGCCGCAGTCGGGTAACACCCCATCGACTGCCGCCGCCGCCCGGCGCAAAATGGCGCGTCAAGGCAGGATCAAGAGCAACCAACAAAGGTATCAATCATGGCTAAAAAGAGCAGGGGCGGCAGAATGACCGCCGCAAAGCGACGTGCCGCGAAGTCGCGCGGTGGCAAGGGCCTTGTCAAGAATCGCCCGGCCGGCCGCAGAATCATGAAGACCTGAAGTCGAGCACCACGACTTCGGATCACCAAGGCCGCCGCAGGGCGGCCTTTTCCATTCCCTTGGCGAAGGAGCCGGGCAATCCCCCCGGGGTGCCGCCGGCCGACCGCCGCCCCGGCAATCCCGGGCAGTCTCCAGGCCGATTCCCGCCCCAATCGAAACCCTCCCGTCGGGGAAGCCATGGCGGAGCCGGCATAACCCGAGAGGGTGGGTAAACACCCTATCGAAATCGGCAGGCCGCGCCCTAGTATGAGGGAGGGTACCCGCGTTCCAAACGGATGATGCCGTCTGGCTCGCGCGTTCGTGCCAGCGATCCAATTTGAGCCAACCTCACCAAGACCCGTCTGCCCAGCCCGCCAAAACCATGCGCCATTCGATCAATGCTTGGAAGCTGTCCGCCCTCTTCCTGGTTCTCGCCTGCCTGAAGCTCGACGGGCAGGAGCTTTCCCTCCTGGGAGGCATAACGTCCGAGGAGGGCGTCAAGAACTCGACCTACACGTGGCAGATCGACTACCGCCAGGACTTCTACGAGAATTTCGCCTCCTCGATCGACTACATCAACGAGGGCCATATGCCCGGCCACTACCGCGACGGAACGGCCTGGGAGGGATGGGGAAACCTGCCATTCCTGAATGGTCATGTCGCGGTCTCGCTTGGCGCCGGCGCCTACTACTATTACGACACGGAGCGATCGGTGGCCGGCAACTCGTTGGACGTCCACGGAACGGCGCTCATTGTGAGCTTCTCCCTCACGGGATACCTCTCCGATCGGTGGTTCTATCGGGTGATGGTCAACCGCATCAGTCCCACGAGCGACGTGAGGACGACCACTGCCGCCGTGGGCATGGGCTACTGGTTCGGACCGCACAGGCGCCCGAAGGGCGAAGAGCCAAGCAAGGGCGCCACGCAGGATGCAGGCTACGTCACCGAGCCGCAGCTCGCCGTGTTCGGGGGCCAAAGCGTCGTGAACACCCTCTTGAGCCAGAAGGCCCTGGCGGGCGCGGTCGAGTATCGACAGGGCATCCTGCCGCATCTCGACGGGACGGCATCGTTCACCTATGAGGGCGACCCGCAGATCGTCCGCAGGAGCGGAGTCGCCTTTCAGCTGTGGCCGGTCAACACCTTCTTTGACGACAGCACGTCGGTCGGCATAGGGGTGGGCCCGTATATCTTCATCGACCGCAAGCACCCGATAAGCTCGGGCCAGACGCTGAACGTGGGGCTGCAGAATCCCGCCGCCGTCGCGCCGCTTGTCTCCCTCACAATAGCAAGGCGACTGTCCGACCACTGGATCACGCGGGTGATCTGGGACCGCGTTACCAGCAACTACAACAGGGACTCCGACATTTTCCTGGTGGGGCTCGGATACTCCTGGCGTTAGGGGCGCATGGGGCCGCGCGGATGATGGTTCAGGTCCAGTCGAGCTGGTTTCCGCTCTACGACCGCAACCCGCAGACCTTCGTTCCGAACGTCTTCTGGGAGAAGCCGGAGGACTACAGGACGGCCAACCAGCGCGTCCACCACGAGCCGCAGCAGGCCAGCTTCATCGGGCTGCCCGTCGCCTCGCCGCCGTGAGGCGGCTGCCGGCCCGCGCGGCCGCCGACCTGACGGCGCCCGTCGGGGGCGAAGGTAGGGAGTGGCGGGGCCGCCCTTGCGTCAACGGGCACCGGAATCCGCGCCGCGGCCCATGCCCGGCGCCAGGAGCCGGCGGATGTTCGACCCAAGAATAGCCGCGCGCTCGCCGTCGCTCAGCCCGGACCGCGCGATCTCGTCGAGGAACCGCTTGAACCCGCGCCGGCCCGGCTGCCTCGGATAGAGGATGAGGGGATAGTCCGAGCCGTACAGGATCCTCCCGGCCCCGACCCGGTCCACGGCCCGGCGGAACACCCCCGGATCGTACAGCAGCGGCGACGCGGCGGTGTCAAAGTACACGTTGGCCGGGAGCTCCCCGCCCGGCGGCGGATCCCGCAGCGCCAGGCCGCCTCCCCAGTGGGCCAGGATGAACCTCGCCTCGGGGTATTCGCGCCCCATGCGGACGTAGGCGTCGAGCGGGGTCTTCGGACCGGCAGCCGCGGGCGCCCGGGGATCCGTCGCGTGGAGGGTTATCGGGACGCCGCGGCGGATGGCGGTCTCCACAACGCGCCTCCACAGGGGGCCTTCCAGTTCGAATCCCTGTGCCTGGGGCAGGATTTCCCCCACGCCGCACAGTCCCGAGTCGAGGGCCCGCTCCAGGGCCTCGATCGCCTTTGCGCCCGCCGCGGGCTGGACGGCCGCGAAGCCCATCAGCCGGCCGGGGTGCCTCCGCGTCCACTGCGCGTACCATCCGTTCTGAAGGTCGCACGTCTCCTGGCGCTCCCAGTACCAGCCCTGCATCACGCACGCGCCAACGCCCGCCTCGTCCATGTCGGCGATGAGCGCGTCGGGATCGGCCCATCCCTGGATGGAGCTCCCTCCCGAGGGCGCCACGCACCGCGTCCACCCGGGCTCGCCGCGCGCCCGGCCCCACGCGGCCGGGTCGGCCGCGACCTCCGCAGGGTACAGGTGGATGTGGGCGTCTACGATCCCCGTCTCGGCGGCGGGCGCCATGGGCTCAGGCGGCGGCCTCCATCGCGATCCGGCGGCACCCGTCGATGTCGAGCTTTCCCGTCCCGAGGAAGGGGATCGCGTCGACCTTGCGCACGGTGCGGGGGATCCAGAGGTTGGGGAAGCCGGCGGCCGCGAGCCTGTCCTTTATCTCGGTGACCGAGAACTCGAGCGTCGTTATGATCACGAGCTTCTCGCCCTTCGTCTCGTCGGGGATCCCCACCACGACGAACGGCTGGGCGTCGCCCGGGTCTATGCCGAAGACCTCGGCGATCTTCTGCTCGATAGTCCCGTGGGGGACCATCTCGCCGCCCATCTTCGAGAACCGGGCGAGCCGGCCCTCCACCGTCACGAAGCCGTCCTCGTCGATGCAGCCGAGGTCGCGCGTGACAAACCAGCCGTCGCGAAGGGCCTCGCCCGTGGCGGGCCCGTCGTCCAGGTAGTGCGAGAAGACGTTCGCACCCTTGAGCCACAGGACCCCCGTCTCGCCGCTCGCGAGCTCCCGGCCCGTGTCGGGGTGGACGGCGCGCGCCGCCATCCCGGGCAGCAGCCGCCCCACGGTGCCGGGCTTCTTCCCGATCTGCTCGTCGGCCGTCAGCGTCGTGACCGGCGGATGCGGCTGGTTCACGTTCGAGACGGGCGACGTCTCGGTGAGGCCGTAGCCCTGCAGGATCTCGAGGTGGAAGGCGTCGAGGAATCCCCGGCGCAGGTCCTCCGGCAGCTTCTCCGCGCCGGAGACGACGAGGTCGAGCGAGCGAAGGTCGGAGGGCTTCGCCCTCTTGAGGAGCGGGCGCAGGAACGTCGGCGCGCCGATGAGAACGGTCACGCCCTCCTCGCGGATCGAGTCGACCATGGCCCGCGTGTCGAGCGGGCTCGGCGTCGTGACGAGGCCGCATCCGCGAATCAGGGGATACCACAGCGTGATCGTGAAGCCGAAGCTGTGGAAGACCGGAAGGCAGCCGAGCATCGTCACGGTGTCGGGAAGGATGGACATGGACGAGATCTGCGCGAAGTTGGCGAGCAGGTTGCGGTGCGTGAGGACGACCCCCTTCGGGTTCCCCATGCTGCCGCTCGTGAAGAGGAGCGCCGCCTCCTGCCTGTCGCCCGTGCGCGGCAGGCCCATCAGGCTCGCGACCCACTGGTTCGGCAGGAGCCAGGCGGCGGCCAGCCACGGCAGCATCGCGGGCTTCCCGCCCGCCGCCTGGATCTCGGAGCGCAGGTCGAGCGTGCGCTCGGGCCACGGGAAGTCGGTCAGGCGCGCGCGCATCGCGTCGGCGGACAGGATGGTGCCGACGCCCGAGAGGGCGATGCTCGACGCGGCCGAGGCGCGCCCCACGGTGAAGTTGAAGTTCACGGGGACCTTCCCCGCGCACACCACGGCAAGGTTCGCGATCGCCGCGCCGGCGCCCGGCGGAAGGACGATGCCGACGCGCTTCTCGGGGACCGTCGCCCGGAGCCGCCGCGCCAGCACGGCGGCGGCGGCTATCAGCTGGGCCGCCGTGAGCACCCTCCGCTCCGCGGTGCGGTCGACGAGGGCGACCGAGCCCGGGCGCCTCGCAAGCGCGCGCACCACCTCGCGGCCCACGTGCCTGCGCAGCAGCGGCCTCTCGTGGAACGCGACCGTCCCGAGGTCCATGAGCGCCCTTCGCGCCGTCGCCGAGTCGACCTTCTCGTGGGGGATCGGTTCCCCAAACACGACGCAGACCGGGGTCGGCAGCAGGCGCGGTGACTTCCAGAGGTACTTGTTTCCTGCGAACGAGTAGACGGATCCCCAGAGCCCGTCGATGGCGGCGGGAATGACCGGGACGCCCGCCGTTCGCGCCATGAGCTCGAAGCCCTTGCGTATCGCCATCAATTGGCCCGTGCGGGATATGCCGCCCTCCGGGAAAACGCAGACAAGCTCGCCATCGTTGAGCGCCTTGACCGTGCTTCGCAGCCACTGCGGGGACGACTCCGAGGTGAACACGATCGCCCCGGCCTTTTCGAAGATCCAGTCCAGGAGCCTGTACGTGCCCGGCCCCCCGTAGGCGACGAACCGGAGCGGCCGGGGGCAGGCGAGCTGGAGCACGACCACGTCGACGTAGGAGAGGTGGTTGGCAATCAGGATCGCGCCGCCGGAGGCCGGCACGTTGGACACGCCGATCGCCTTGACGCGGTAGAGCAGGCGCGCCAGGAGCCCGATGGGGACGTCGAGCCAGAGGGGGAGCGTGGATAGTCTCCTCATGGCGGCGGGCGCCGGGCCATGGCTCGAATGCGGCGGCGCTGCCGCCGCAGGATCGACTGGACTCGACCTGATTAGCACGGTGCCTAGGGGTTTCAAGACGCTGCTCGGCGCATCTTAGCCGCGTCCCGGGTCATCTGCCGAGCAATTTGTCGATCAAACCGCCCCCCTTGCGCAAGGGAGCCTGGATGAGCATCTCCCGCCACTGGCTCTGGTCGATCCTCCCGAGCGTGCCCCCGAGGTGGATGGGCTCGTAAAGCTGGGTGTAGCCCAGCTCGTCCTGCCCGTCCTTGAGCATGCCCACGGCGGCCATGAACTTTGCGACCCGGCCGCGGACGGCAAGATCGAGGTCCAGGGACAGGGGCTGGTCCCGGATCGGGACGCCTTCCTCGTAGGTTATTTTCCCTGAACCGGTTATGCGCTCCTCCGGGGCTGTGAGCGCGAGCTCGGTAATCCGGATGCCCAAGTCTGGTCCGCGTTCCGCGGAGACGTTCAGCTGGTCGTACTGAATCTCCGACAGCCCGCTTGCGGTCTCGACCAGCGCCTCGACAATCTTCTCCGGCTTCTTTCCGAAGAGCGACGTCACGGGGCCGAGCGCGCCGGCGAGCTTTGACTGGATCTGCTTGACCGCCTCGGTCACGTCCGTCCGGAGCGCGCGAAACCTGCCGTCCTTGCTGGACAGCTTGCAGTCGCCCTGGGCCCTGTCGAGGAGATCGCCGAGGCCCCCTCCCTCCCCGGCGAGGTGGCCGCTGATGTCAAACAGACCGTCTATGTCCGGCTGCCTGTCCGGGTCCATCGCGCGGAAGAGGGGCGCAGAGGCCACGTTGTCCACGGCCACGCTCGCCCAGAACGCGTATGGGCGGGCGGCCGCGGCCGTGAACCTGATCTCGCCGTCGAGGCGCGCCGCGCTGCCGTCCCCGATGCTGGCGGTGCCGGACTCGATGCGCAGCGAGGCCGGCTCCATGACAACCGCCCCCCGGACGTCGCGCATGTTCACCCGGGGGAAGGCCAGCGCCTTGAACCTGACCGACAGCCGGCCGCGAACGGCCGGCCAGAACGCAGCGGCCTCCGCGGCGCGGGCGCCTTGGGCGGCCTCGGCCGCGGGAGCGCCGGAGCCCCACAGGGCCGAGACGGCCGCGAGATCGTCGGCCGATAGCTCCGCCCCTGAGAGCGCGGCGTCGATGAGCGGCACGTCCCGGTCGCGGGAGAACTGGCCCGAGAGCATCAGATCGGCGGTCCTCGCCCCGTAGTCGAGGTGAAGCGGGATGCTGAATGCGATGCGCCCGTTCGCCTCGACGTCCGCGCGGATGTCCGACGTGATCGACGGCAGGGCGACCGGCCCGCCCCCGGGAAGGCCGAGCTGCCGGAGCGCCACCTTGACAAGCAGCTCGCGCGTCGATCCGAAGCTGGCCTCGAAGCTGCCGGTCGCATCCCCGCTCGCCAGCCGGGTGAGCCCGGCCGCGCACGGCTGCTCGAGGAGGGCCGGCAGGCGCACGCTCCAGGATCCCGCCGCCTTCATCGCGGCGGTCGCCCCGGCGAGCCTGCCCAGGCGCGCCTCCAGCGAGACCATCTCGATCCCCTGGCTGCGCACCTCGAGGGGGGCCAGCTGGATCTGCCAGCCCTGCGGGGCGTAGTCGGCGAGAAGGAACGCCGACACGTCGAGGCCTGCGGCGATCGGCCGCCCCGACACCGAGAGCGAGACGCCCGTCGCCGAGAGCGGCGCCCGGGTGCGCATCGCGAGGCGCCCCTCCTCGGCCCGGATGACAAACTCTCCCTGGGCATCGCTTCCGACGAGGCCGAGGCCGGGCACCGTCCCCATCAGCCAGGAAAGAGGGACTCCCTCGACCGAGATCCCGACCAGGTCGCCGGCCGGGCCCGCCACCTTGAGTTCGCCCGAGGCCGTGTTGAATTCGAAGGGCTGGAGCGCCCGCACCGAGGCCGCCGGCGTCGCCCCGGACAGGCTCGCCTCCAGCTTGTCCACGCGCAGCGAGGTTCCCTCCAGGGCGAAGTCGAATTCCGCGGCAAGGTCGACCCGGCCCAGGGCCGCGAGGCCGTCGGCTACGACCCCAAGGCGGTCGGCCGAGGCCCTTATCTTGCCCTGGGAGCGGAGGTCGCGGGCCGCCGTCGCGAGATCGTAGGTGCCGTCGCCGGCCACGCTGAACGAGGGCAGGCTTCGCCCCAGTGCGAACGGCGCGATGTCCGTGTCCTTTAGGTCGAGCCGCCACGCGCCTGCGAACCTGCGCGAGCCGCCGAGGCTGCGGGCGTCAATCGAGGCGATCCGTCCCGCCGCCCTGCTGAGGGAAAGCGAGTACGTCATGTTGCCGGCGTCCCGCGCCACCACCGCCTCCGCCGACAGGCTGATCCCGCTCGGGAACTGCCGTCCCCTGGCCGTCGCGCCCACCTTGATCGTCGCCTGCGTGAATGTCCCCGACGGGTCCATGGACGCCGAGAGCGTGCCCCGGACCGCAACGGCGGACACGGGCGCCGCGGCGTCGTCGAGTGTCGCGGTCGCGCCGCACAGGAACCTGCCTTCGCGCCCCGCCGCCAAGCCGCCTCCCGCGATCATGACGAGGGCCCTGCCCATCGGGAGCCCCCCCTGGTCGGGAAGAATAACGCGGCCCTCGAGGTCGACCCCGTCGATCGAGAGGTTGGCGGGCACGTTGAATGCAGCCAGAACGCCCGCCAGGGCGCGCGCCGCCGCGGACCTGCCGGATCCGCGGGCTCCGCCGCCGGGCGGGCCCGGCCGCCTCGAACGGGCGAGATCCAGGGTCCAGCCCTTCGCGACGAGGCTCCTGACGTGCACGCCCCTGCCGAGGCCGGCCGAGACGACCCCGAGCTCGGCGTCGGCCGACGGCACGCTGAGGACGCCCCCGTCCAACTCGACGCGAAGGCCCTCCAGCGACATCCGGTCCAGACCGACCGACAGCCGCCGCACCGAGGAGCCCGGGCGCGCCACCGAGGCGATGAGGGTGCGCGCGGCCCAGGTCTGGACCGACGGGCTCAGCGCCGCGCCCAGGGCCAGCAGGAGAAGGCAGCCGGCGGCGCCGGCGCAGAAGAGCAGTATCTGCTTGGCCCTCATATTTCCGGATTGCCGGGTTATCGAGCCCGCCGATGGCGCCCCCGCGGGCGCCGCGTCAGGGGATCACGAGGGCGTCGCTTAGGCCGATCGCCTTCCTGACGTTGGCGAGGGCGACGAGGTAGTTGTAGTTGGCCGTCAGCTGATCGGTCTTCGCCTGGGTGAGCGAGACCTGGGAGGTGAGCACGTCGAGCTGGGTCGCCGAGCCGGCGTGGAACTTTGCCACGGCCAGCCGGAGGGCCTCATCGGCCTGGTCGATGGTCTGCTTTGAGGCGGTGACCAGTTCCGCCGCCTCCTGGAGGGACGAGATCGCCTGGCGCACCTCGACGTCGATCTCCAGCTCCTCGGACGCGATCGCGATGCGGGACTGCTCAAGCTGCGACTTCGCCTGGCGCACCTTGCCGTAGGTCGCCCGGCCGTCGAAGATCGACCATGTCGACTGCAGCCCGAACTCCCACCCGTTGGCGCTCAGGTTCCCGTACGCCGGGTTGGCGAAGCCGAATCCAATCCACTGGTACGAGCCGAACGCCTGGAGGCTGGGATAGAGGCCCGACCGGGCCGTGGTCACCGACGCCTCGGCGGCGTCCTGCAGCTTGCCGAGGCGCCGGAGCTCGGGCCGGTGCTCGTGGGCCGAGGCGAGCGCCGAGTCGGAATCGTAGGTCGCAGGCTCGAAGTTCAGGTCCCCCGCGATCTCGGGGAAGGGGCCGGCCCCCGGCATCCCCAGCGACTGGCGCAGCTGCTCGATCGCGATGCGGTAGGCGTTGCGGGCCGTGATGAGGTTGGGCTGGGCGTTCGCGAGGAACACCTTCGCGCGAAGCACCTCGAAGTTGGAGACGGTGCCGCTCGTGAACTGGTTCTTCGTGTCCGCCAGCTGGTGCTCGTAGAGCTGCACGTCCTCCTCGGCGACCCGGATCTTCTCCCGGGCCAGCAGAAGGTTGTAGAACTTGGTGCGCACGTCGAGAAGCGCGGTGTCGATGGCCGTCTGAAGGTCGAACGCCGCGGCGTCCCGGGTGAGCTTCGCGTTCCTGACCGCCGACACGACGCCTCCGCCGGCGTAGAGGGTCTGCGTCGCCTGGAGCTCGACGCTCCATAGGCTGGTCGAGGGCGGGTACAGCTCCGAGATCGACGCGCTGTTCCTCTCCCACTGCCCCTGCGCCCCGAGGTTCGGGATCTGTCGGCCCCGCACCTGGACGATGACCCCCTCCTGGAGCCGGATCGCCTCGCGCGCCTGGAGTATGGCGTAGTTGTGGTCGAGGGCGTAGCCGATGGCGCCCCTCAGGTCGAGCGGCGACGGCAGCTGCGCGGCGTCCGGCCCGCCGAAGGCCGGGAGCGCGGCGAACGCGATCGCGATGGAGGCAACGACGTTTCGTTTCATGCGGGGACGGGTTTCTGGTCCTCCGCCGGCGCGGTGACTGCGCCCTGGCGCTCGCGGGCCTTCGAGTGGTCCTTCGCCAGCAGCACGTAGACGCACGGAAGGACGACGAGTGTGAAGACGGTGCCGATTGACATGCCGCCGACGAGGGTGAGGCCGATAGAGTTCCTCGCAGCGGCCCCGGCGCCGGTCACCAGCGTGAGCGGGAAATGCCCGGCCACCGTCGCGACGCTCGTCATGAGGACCGGGCGCAGCCGGATGAGCGCGGCGTCGTGGATGGCCTCGATCTTGGACTTTCCGGCGAGCTGCAGCTTGTTGGCGAATTCGACGATCAGGATCCCGTTCTTCGCAATGAGCCCGACGAGGGTCACCAGGCCCACTTGCGAGAAGATGTTGAACGTCGTGGTCCAGCCGTCAGTCCAGAATGGCATGCCGGGATTCGGAAATTTGAGAAACATGAAGATGGACGACCCGAATATGGCCAGCGGGACCGAGCCTCCGAGGATGACAAGGGGGTCGCGGAAGCTGTTGAACTGCGCCGCGAGCACGAGGAAGATGAGGGTGACGGCGAGGCTCATGGTGGTCCAGAACTTCGCATCCCCGCCCTCCTTGCGCAGCTGGCGAGACTCGCCGGTGTAGTCGATCGAGTAGCCCTTCGGCAGGATCTTGGCCCCCTCGGCCTCGTACAGCTTGAGCGCGTCGTCGAGCGGAATGCCCGCGGCGCCGCTTATCGTGACGGAATTGAGCTGCTGGAACCGACTGAGCGAGCGGGGGATCGTCGTATTCCGGATGGTCGCCACCGTGCTCAGTGGGATGAGGCTCCCGTTGGGCCCCGTGACGTAGATCTTCTCAAGCTGCTCGGGATTCAGCCGGTCCACACGCTTTATCTGCGGGATCACCTTGTAGCTTCTCCCCGAGATGTTGAACCAGTTTATGTAGTTGCCTCCCAGGGCCGCCGAAAGGTCGTCCCCGACCTGCTGCAGGTTGAGTCCGAGCGTAGCCACCTTGTCCCGGTCGAGCACCACCTCCGACTGGGGCGCGTCGTACTTCACGTCGATCGTCTGGAAGTAGAACATCTTGCTCTCCATCGCCTTTGCCGCGAGCTGCTTCGCAAACGAGAGGATCTCCTCAGTGTCGGCGGTCGACGTGAGAACGACCTCGATGGGGAACGTGCCGCCGCCCGGGAGGGCCGGGGGCTGCACGAGCTGCATCTGGATTCCCGGAATCACCGCCACCTTGGGCTGCATCTCGGCGAGTATGGTCTTGATCGGCCGCTTCCTTTCCCCCCATGGCCTGGCAACGAGGCCGGCGATCGCCTGGTCGGGAAGTGTAAGCTGGAAGATGAAGTTGGTGTCGGGGTCGGAGGCGTAGGCCTTCTCGACGGCAGCTGCGTATGATATGTTCTGGTCGAGCGTGGCGTTCGCGGCCGTCGTGCCGATTCCGAAGATGACTCCCTGATCCTCGGCGGGAGCCAGCTCGCCCTTGGCGTGGCGGATCATGAAGACGCCGGCGGCGCTGATCACGATCCACACCGCGTAGACGCATCCGCGGCTGGCCAGCGTGAATTCGAGGACGCGAGAGTAGCCGCGCCGGACCCGCTCGAACGTATGCGTGACGACCCCGGCGAATCCCCTCTCCTCGTCGCCCGCCTTCAGCATCTTGGCGGACATCATCGGGGACAGGGTGAGGGCCACGAAGCCGGAGATCGTCACTGCCCCGGCGAGCGTGAATGCGAACTCGCGGAAGAGGGAACCCGTGAGCCCGCCCTGGAGGCCGATCGGAGCGTAAACGGCGGCGAGGGTCACGGTCATGGCGATAATGGGACCCACAAGCTCGCGGGCCGCCACGAGCGCCGCGTCGAGGGGCGCCCGGCCCAAGGCGAGGTGGCGCTCCACGTTCTCGACCACGACTATTGCGTCGTCGACGACGAGACCGACGGAAAGCACGACCGCGAGGAGCGTCAGCAGGTTTATGGTGAACCCGAAGAGCTGCATCAGGAAGATGGCGCCGATCAGCGACAGCGGGATGGCCACGATCGGGATCAGGACCGACCGGAACGAGCCCAGGAAGAGGAAGATGACAACGACGACGATGAGCAGCGTGACCGCGAGGGTGTGGAAGACCTCCCTTATCGCGGTGTCGATGTAGGCCGTGGCGTCGTACGCCACGCCGGCCTGGATCCCGCCGGGGAGGTCCTTCTTGATTGAATCCATCTCGGCGCGGACAAGGCGGATCACGTCGAGCGAATTGGCATTCGGCAGCACGTAAATTCCCATGAATACCGCGGTCTCCCCCGAAAACCTGACGTCGCTCTCGTAGTCCTCCGCGCCGAGCTCGACGTCGGCGACGTCTCGCAGGCGGACGATCGCATTGTTCTGCTGGCGCAGCACCAGGTTCTTGAACTCCTCGACCGAGCGCAGGTCGGTATTGGCCGTCAGGGCGACCTGGACCAGGTTGCCCTTTGTGCTGCCGAGAGCGCTTAGGTGGTTGTTCGCCGCCAGGGCCGCGCTGACCTGGGACGGGCTGATGTTGAACGCGGCGAGGCGGTCGGGCTTGAGCCACACGCGCATGGCAAACGTTCGCCCCCCCAGAATGTCGGCCCGCTGGACGCCGGCAAGCGCGGATAGGCGCGGCTGCACCACCCGTACGAGGTAGTCCGTGATCTCGTTCTGGTGGAGGGTCTCCGACCTGAAGCTGAGGTAGGCCGATGCGAACTGGGAATCGGCGGACTGGACGTTGATCGCGGGAACCTGCGCCTCCACGGGGAGGAAGTTGCGCACCTGGTCGACCTTGGAGCTGATCTCCGAGAGCGCCTTTATCGGGTCGTAGTTGAGCTTCAGCCTGGCCGTTATCGTCGAGACACCCTGCTCGCTCGAGGACGATAGGTAGTCGATCCCGTCAGCCGCGGCGATCGAGCGCTCGAGGGGAGTGGTGATGAACCCGCGCACGAGGTCGGCGCTCGCGCCCACATACACGGTCGTGACCGTGACCGAGGAGTTTTCGCTCTGCGGCCACTGGCGGACGTTGAGCGTGCGGTACGCCTGGACGCCAGCGATCAGGATCACGAGGTTGACCGCGATCGCCAGGACAGGGCGACGTATGAACAGGTCTGTGAATTTCACGGAGCTTTGCCTAGCGCGGGCCGCGCGCGCTCAGGAGTCGCTCGGCTTGGGAGCGAGCTCGGCCTTCGGCGCATCGGAATTGTTCACGTTGACGGCGCTCCCCGGCCTGAGGCGGAAGACACCCGACGTGACGATGGTGTCGCCTGCGTTGATGCCGGAGGCCACGGCCACGAAGTCGCCCCTGTGGGTGCCGAGCCGGACGATCTGCTGCCTGACGACGTTCTGAATCGCGCCGCCCTTCCCGGCCGGCTTGCGGTCGACGACGTAGACCGTGTCTCCGAAGGGGGCATACAAGATCGCCGTCGCCGGGATGGTCACAACCTTGTTCGCTACGGGCAGCTCGATGGCGACGTCGACAAACATGCCGGGATGCAGGCGCTCGCCGGCGTTGTCCACCGTCGCCTGGACGCGCACGTTGCGCGTGGACGCATCGACGTCGGGGCTGATCGCGGTAATCTTGCCCTCCATCGGCCGGCCGGGCAGGGCGTCGCCATCGAGCTGCACGGTGAGGCCGGTCGCGATTTGCCTCAGCTGCTGCTGGGGCAGGTAGAAGTCGACGTAGATCGGATTGAGCGCCTGGAGCGAGACGATTGCGTCGCCCGCCTTGAGGCTCTGGCCGAGGTTGACGAGGCGGATGCCGAGGCGGCCGGTGAATGGGGCCCTGATCGTCTTCTTGGCGATTGTCGCCCGAATGTTGTCGGCGGCCGCGATAGCCTGCTTGTAGGTCGCCGCGTCCGAATCGAACTGGGACTGGGAGACCGTGGCCTTGGCGAGCAGCTCGCGCGTGCGCTCGAGGTTGACCCGCGCGAGGTCGACGCCCGCCTCCGCCGAGCGCAGCATCGCCTCCTCGACGGACGTGTCCTGCTTCACGAGCAGGTCCCCCGCTTTGACCGGGCTGCCCGACTCAAACGCGATCTGGACAATCTTGCCGTCAAGCTCGGCCGCGACGGTTACCCCCTGGACGGCCGTCATCGAGCCCACGGATGTGAGCGTCTCCTGCCAGGTCTCCAGCTTCGCCTCGGCGGTCGAAACCGATTCGAGCGGGGGCTCGGACTTGGCGGTCACGAGCGCCACGATCTGGAGGGCTTTGATGCCGGCGATGAGCACCAGGACAACCACAAGGCCGACGACGGTGAGGGTGATTTTCTTTGTCTTGGACGTCATTGGTTACTCTTCGCGGGACTGGAGGGTTGTCTCAGACGCCGGGGCCTGCGCCTCCGCCGCCATGGCGGATGCCCGGCCCGCGATCTTGTTGAGGAGGCGCACAAGCGTCTTTCGCTCGTGCTCGGAAAGCGGCGCCATGAGCGCGGCCATCCGCTTGAAATGCAAGGGAAGGACCTCCCTCAGGGTCGCGTGGCCCTTCTGCGTCATGTGGACGCGCATCATCCTCCGGTCGTCTGAATCGTGCTCGCGGGTCACCAGCCCGTCCCGTTCCAGGGTGTCGACCAGCCCCGTGATCGTCGCCCGCGTGACACCCGCCTTCTCGGCGAGCTCGGCCGGCGTCTGGGGAAGGGATCCGCCCCCGAGGTCCTCGGAGAGGAGCATGAGGACCGTGAACCGCCCCGGGGAGATGCTGTGCACGTTGAAGAAGTCCTCGCTCTGGCGGTAGGCCTCGTCACCGGCGCGCAGCAGATGCAGGAACGCCTCGCACGCGGACGGGTCCAGGTCCGGAAAGCTCCGCGCGGCCTCGAGCAGGCACTCGTAGCGGGGGAGGTCCTTCAGCATTAGCAGCGGCATATCTAGTGGAGGTCTGCGGCTTTCGATTCCGATGAGCGAGCCGGGTAGTTAGGTGGCTAATCATCGCCATTTCAAGCGTCAAATGGCGAGCCGGACGGGGCCACCCCGCGGCCGCTCCCGACTGCCTAGGCCCCGAGCGAGCGCGCGGCCGCGACCAGGGCCTCGGCGGTTATCCCGAGCTCCTTGAAGACGACCGGGGCGGGCGCGCTGAGCCCGAACCGGTCGATCCCGACCACCTTGCCGTCGAGGCCGACATACTTGCGCCAGAGGCCCGTCACCCCGGCCTCGATCGCGACGCGCCGGCGGCACGACGCCGGCAGGATGCTCTCGCGGTACTCGTCGGACTGACGGTCGAATATCTCGAAGGACGGGACCGAGACGACGCGCGCGGCTGCGCCCAGCTCCCTGGCGGCGTCCATGGCGATGCGCAGTTCGCTGCCTGACGCGAGCAGGATGATGCCCAAGGGCGCCTCCTCCTGCACCGCGACGTAGGCGCCCTTGAGGACGCCGGCGCGGCGCAGGTGGGGCGGGATCTCGTTCAGGACGGGCACCGCCTGGCGGGTGAGCGCGATCAGGGTCGGACCGTCGGTGCGCTCCAGGGCGGCCGCGTAGGCGCCGGCCGTCTCCTCGGGATCGGCCGGCCGGATGACCTCCATCCGCGGTATCAGCCTGAGCGCGGAAACGGTCTCGATGGGCTGGTGGGTCGGGCCGTCCTCCCCGACGCCCACCGAGTCGTGCGTGAAGAGGTAGATCACAGGCAGCCTGGCCAGCGCGGCAAGCCTCATCGCCCCCCTGCAGTAGTCCGCGAAGACTAAAAAGGTCGCGATCGTGGGCCTGAAGAGACCGTCGTAGGCGACCCCGTTCGCGATCGAGGCCATCCCGTGCTCACGGATGCCGAAGCGGATATTGCGCCCCGACCGGTTCGTCGCGTCGAAATCCTTGTCGGCCGCGATGTAGTTGTACGTCGAGCCGTAGAGGTCGGCGCTCCCGCCGATCAGCAGCGGCAGCTCGGCGGCGAGGGGCTGGAGGACCTCGCGGCCCGCGGCTCGCGTGCCGGCGAGCTTCACGTCCGGCGCAAAGAGCGGGACCTTCGTCAGCAGGTGGGCGGCGCTCGGCCCGGCCTGCGCGGAGTCGAGGAGGGCCGCCTTCGCCGGATTGGCCTCCCTCCACGTCTTGTAGGCCTTGTTCCAGCGGTTGTACGCCCTGGTGAGCCTGCGCCTGTGCCCCTCAAAATAGGCGCGCACGTCCTCGCTCACGTAGAAATGCTGGTCGGCGGGGAGCCCGAGCCCCGCACGGGCGGAGTCGGCGAACTTGGCGCCGCCCTCCCCGTGTGCCCTCTGTGTGCCCTGCACCTCGGGAATCCCCTTGCCGATTATCGTGCGCGCCAGGATGAACTGAGGCTTTCCGCTCTTCGCCTTCTTCGCCCTGTTGAAAGCCTTGAGGAAGGCGGCCATGTCGTGGCCGTCCACGGTCTGGACGTCCCATCCGATCGCCTTGAACCTGAGGGCGGTGTTCTCGCTCTGGGTCATGTACGCCATGGCGTCGAGCGTGACGTCGTTCGAGTCGTAGATGAGGATCAGGTTGTCGAGCCTCTGGTGGCCGGCGAACTCGACCGCCTCCATCGCGACCCCCTCCTGCATGCATCCGTCGCCCGCGAGGCAGATGACCTTGTGGTCGAAGATCGCCTGGCCGGGCTCGTTGAACCGCGCCGCGGCCATCTGCCCGGCGACCGCCATTCCGACGGCGTTGCCGACGCCCTGCCCCAGCGGGCCCGTCGTGGCCTCGATCCCGGGGGTCTCGCGGAACTCGGGGTGGCCGGGGGTCATGCTGTGCAGCGAGCGGAACCTGGCGATCTGCTCCATCGGGATGTCGAAGCCGGCGAGGTGCAGCCACGCGTAGAGGAACATGCTGCCGTGGCCGGCCGACAGGACGAACCTGTCGCGGTTCACCCAGCGCGGGCTGGCGGGGTTGAGCGAGAGGGCGTGGCCGAAGAGCACCGCGCCCATCTCGGCGCAGCCGAGCGGAAGGCCGAGGTGCCCGGAGGCGCAGGCGTGCACGGCGTCGATCGCGAGCCCGCGGGCCTCGTTCGCCGCCTTCTGGAGGATTTCGGTCTGGAGGGTCATCGGCCGAAAATCCGACAACTCCTACGGCCCGTCAACCGAACAGGCTGAAATTATGGCCGAAGAGCGCCCCGCCCCGGGCCTTAGCCGTGCGCCGGCGCGGCGACGTGCTCGTCGGCGCGCCTCGTCTTCACGTTGACGGCGACCGCGGCCTTGCCGGTGCGGCTGCGCAGGTAGTACAGCCTCGCCTTCATGGGGGCGGAATCCAGCTCGACCTCGATCGCCTCGATGTTCGGCGAGTTGACCGGGAACACGCGCTCGACGCCCTCGCCGTAGCTGATCCGCCGGACCGTGAACGTCTCGTGGATGCCCGAGCCCTTACGCGCGATCACGATGCCGGAGAAGATCTGGATCCTCTCCTTGTCGCCCTCCCGCACCTTCGTGTGGACGCGCACGCCGTCTCCGACCTTGAACGGCGGGATGCCGCTCTTCACCTGGGCCGCGGTGATCTCCTTGATGATTGGGTTCATGGCTGGTGCCTTGTTTGTGTTTGATTTAAAGTTACTTGAGCAAGTCCGGTCTCACCTGGCGCGTCTTTTCGAAGGCACGGGCCGCACGCCACCTTTCTATCTCGGCATGGTTGCCGGAAAGCAGGACTTCCGGCACGGACATGCCCCGAAATTCGGCGGGACGCGTGTATTGAGGAAAGTCGAGCAACTTGCCGGTGAAAGATTCGTGCGTCAACGACTTTTCCTGGCCAAGGACGCCGGGTATGAACCGGCTGAGCGCGTCGACGACAACGGCCGCGGCCAGGGTCCCGTTCGTGAGGACGTAGTCGCCTATGCTCAGCTCGAGGTCGATGACGCCGTCGCGGATCCTCTGGTCGACGCCCTCGTAGTGGCCGCTCAGGAGGACCAGGTGCCGCTCCTTGGATAGCCTGAGCGCGACGGCCGGCGAAAGGGGGACGCCGTCAGGCGTCAGGTAGATCCGGACGCAGCCTGGCGTCTGCAACTCCTCGACCGCCGCGAAAACGGGCTCGGGCTTGAGCACCATGCCCGCGCCCCCCCCGAAGGGCCGGTCATCGGCCGTGCGGTGCTTGTCGGTCGTCCACCTGCGCAGGTCGTGCACCGAGACAGAGAGCAGGTCGCGTTCGAGCCCCTTGCCAAGGATGCTCTCGGCAAGGAAGCCGTCGAGCATCCGCGGAAAGAGGGTCAGGATGTCGATGCGGGGCATGTGGCCCCACCTTCCCGGCGGCCGGCCGCCCTAGCTGGCGGTCGCCGGCGTTGACGCCGGCGGCGCTTCCGGAGCCGGTTGCGGCGCCGCGGGCGCGGCCGAGGCCGCGCGGCGGGCGCGCTTGATCATCGAGTGCAGGGTGTCCGACGGCTTCGCGCCCTTGGAAAGCCAGTAGTCGATGCGGTCGAGCCTCATGTTCACCTGCTTGCCCTTCGTCCGGGGATCGTAGGTGCCCAGCGTCTCGACGGCGTCGCCATCGCGGCGCGAGCGGGTCTCGGCCACCACGATGCGGTAGTGCGGCTGATGGGTGGTGCCGAAGCGGGAAAGGCGGATCTTGAGTGCCATGAGTGCGGTTTTGCCGGTTGCGTTCTTCTCGGAAAAGAGGCCGATAACACCTGTGCGCGCAGTTCCTGTCAAGCACCGTGCACGAGGCCTCCCCCGAGCCGCCCGGCCCAGCGCCGGGGGCTGGCACCGGGGGCCTTTGCCATTGACCGCGGCTCGTGCCGGGTGGACCGTCGACCCTCCATGCTCAAGGCCGGCATCGTCGGGCTCCCCAACGTGGGCAAGTCCACCCTGTTCAACGCCCTTACGCGCTCGCGCAAGGCGGAGGCGGCCAACTACCCGTTCTGCACGATCAACCCGAATGTCGGCGTGGTGACGGTGCCGGATGACCGCCTCGAGGTCCTGCGGCGGATCGCCAAGACCGACGTGGTCATCCCGGCGGCCGTGGAGTTCGTGGACATCGCGGGACTCGTGTCGGGCGCCAGCAAGGGAGAGGGCCTCGGCAACCAGTTCCTGGCGACCATCCGCGAGGTGGACGCGATCGTGCACGTCGTGCGCT
>CAZCAJ010000054.1:0-24938 GCA_964496645.1 uncultured Opitutaceae bacterium | reverse complement strand
CTGGGCGGCCAACCGGCCCGGCGCCAACGGCCGCTACTACACCCAGCAGGTGAGCGTCTCGCCCGGCCTCGCCAGGGCCAATCCCGCGCGGGCGGAGTCGGTCTACCTGTTCGTCAGGGACACCGGGGGCCGCCCGGAGGACATCGCCACGATGAACGCGTACTGGCGGAGGCGCTTCCTCGGCGAGGTCTCGGCCCATCCCGCGCGCTGGGCCGCGCTCGAGGCACGCAAGGCCTATGCGCTCCTGAACGACTGGGAGCAGTACAACAACAAGACCTTCGCCTTCCACAAGGCGCTCTCGCCCTGGCTGCGGTGGAACCCGGTCTGCTGGGGGGGCCTGCTCGTGCTCGGCGTCGCGGGCGCCGCCCGGCTCGCGTCCGAATCCCCGCGCGCGGCGGCGGCGCTCGGGGCGGTGTCGGCCGCGTGCGCCGCCTCGGTCCTCCTCTTCTTCGCGAGCGCGCGCTTCCGGCTGCCCCTGGCCGCGATCCTGGCGGTCCTCGCCGGGGGCGCCGTCGGCTCGCCGGGATTCTGGAGGGGCTGGTCCCCCGCCCGCCGCGCGGCGCTCGCGTGCTGCGTCATCGCGGCCGGGTTCGCGGCATTCTCGGACTTCGGCGGGGTCCGGGACCGCTCGACCTTCGTCCAGGACCACGCCCTCCTCGCCCGGGCCGCGCTTACGGTCGGCGACTACACCACCGCGCTCCGCGAGGCGACGGAGGCCTTGAGGATGCAGCCGTGGCACCCCGACGCGGCCGCCATCCGCGACGCCGCGGGCGCCGAGCTCGGGCGGAAGGCGCCGGCCCCATGACCCCGGCCGGCACCCGGGCGCGGGGCGCCCTCTGGCTCTCGCTCGGCGCCTGCGTCGCGGCGGCCTTCTGGACCTCCGAGGGCGTCGCGCCCTGGGACCGGGACCTGCACAACGCCTGGCACCAGTACGAGTACCTCGCCGAGGGCTTCCTGCACGGCCACGCGTGCCTGTCCGTCGAGCCTCCCCCGGAGCTCCTGAGGCTCAGTGACCCCTACGACCCGGGGGCGAACGCGCCCTACCGCCTCTGGGACGCGAGCCTGTACCGCGGAAAGTACTACCTGTACCACGGCCCCACGCCGGCGCTCGCCCTCATGCTGCCCTGGCGGGCCGCGACCGGCCGCGTGCTCCCTCAGCGCCTTGCTGTCGCGGCCTTCGCGTCGCTCGGGCTCGCGGGGCTGGCCCTGCTCATCCTTGGGGTGCGCGACCGCCATTTCCCGGGGCTGTCGCCGGCCGCGCTCGGCGCCATCCTCATCGTCGCCTTCCACGCCTCGTGGCTGCCGGTCGTCCTCCGCCGGTCGGCCCTGTGGGAGCTCCCGGTCGTATCCGGCGTCGCCTGCCTGTGGTGGGCGCTCTATTTCCTGTGGAGATTCCACGACTCCGGCGGCCGGGCGCGCTGGGCCGTCGCGGCCGGGATCGCCCTGGCGCTTCTCATGGGTTCCAGGGTGACCTACGTCCTCGGGGCTGGCGCCGTCGCGCTCCTCCTGTTCGCGCCGGCCGGGGGGCCGGGCCCCGTCGCGGGGCGCAGGCGGGGGGCGGCCCTCGCGGCGGCCGGCATCGCCGCCTTGGGCGGCATCGGCCTCCTCGCCTACAACCGCGCCCGGTTCGGCAGCTGGAGCGAGTTCGGGATGAGCTACATGCTCTTCGGCGAGGACTACCGCGGCATCCGGTTCTTCAACCCGGCCTTCATCCCGTTCAACGCCTGGATCTACCTGTTCTCGGTGCCGCAGCTTGGGCCGTACTTCCCGTTCGCGCACCCGTTCTGGACGGACAGCCGCCCGGCGGGATTCGTGGGCTACGAGGAGATCTACGGGGTCATCTTCATGATGCCCGTGCACCTGGCCGGCCTGTTTGCGCTGGGCTGGGCCTGGGCCGGCCGCGCCGCCCGTGGGGCCGCCGCCGCTGCGCTCACCATCGCCGCCGCGGCCGCGGCCACGGTCCTGACGGGCCTCCTCCTCTTCTGCTGGGCGTGGGCGTGCTCGCGCTACACGGCCGAGCTCCTGGCCGGCTGGACGGTCGTCACGTCCGTCGGCCTCATGGCCGTGTTCGGGGCGGAGGGGGCGCTGCGGCCGGGGCGCGTCGTGCGCGCGCTCGCCGTCTGCGCGTCGTGCTGGACCGTCGCGGGCGCCTGGCTCGCCTCGGCGGAATTCCGGGGTTTCATGCAGGAGACAAACCCGCGCACCTACCATGCGCTGGCCCACGCGCTGGACTACCCCAGCCTGTGGTGGGCCCGGGCGAAGGGGGTCCGCTTCGGGGCAGTCGACCTGGTCCTGCGGATCCCCGGGGGGCAGGCCGGCGCGCGGACCGTCCTCGTGGCGAGCGGGCGGCCCCAGCGGGTGAACCAGCTCGTCCTCGAGGGCGCCGACGGCGGCCGCGTCCGGCTCGCCCTGGTCCAGAACGAGCACCGCGTCCTCGAGACGCCCGAGCTCGCCGTCAAGGGAGGCCGGATGCACATCCGACTCGACGCCCCCTGGCTGTATCCGCCGACGGCGCATCCCTACTGGGACGCCCTGGACCCCGCCGACGCGCGGGAGCGCCAGACCCTCTTCTCGATCGCGTGGGATTCGGGCGCGGTGCGAGTCCGCTCGGCCCGCTCCGTCGACCCCGTGGGGTTTGCGCCGGCGGCGCTGGGCCCGGAGCAGGCGGGGCCCGGGTCGCCCTGCGTCGAGTCGGCGAGCCCGGCCGCGCCCGACCCATGAGCATCCAGGCGACCGGCGGCGCCCGAACGAGCCTCGCGCCCCTCTGGGCCGCGCTCGCGGCCTGCGCCCTCCTCCTCGCCTGGATCGCGAACGGCGCGGCCGTGCTCGAGGGCGACAGGACGGACGCCTGGCACCACTACGAATACCTTGTGGACGGCTTCCTGAGGGGCCACGCGAGCATCTCCGTCGATCCGGCGCCCGAGCTCCTGAGGCTGCGCGACCCGTACGACCCGGCGCAGAACGGCCCCTGGCGCCTGTGGGACGCCAGCCTCTACCGCGGGAAGTTCTACCTCTACTTCGGGCCGACGCCCGCCCTCCTCATGCTGCCGTGGCGGGTCGCGACCGGCCACCACCTGCCGCAGAGGCTCGCCGTGGCGGTTTTCGCCGCGGGCGGCGTGGCCGCGCTGGCGCTGCTGATAGCGGGCGTGCGGCGCCGGCACTTCCCAGGGCTTGGGCCGCTTGCGGCGGGCGGGATCCTCGTTACCGCCATGTGCGCCTCGTGGCTGCCGGTCACGATCCGCCGGCCCGACGTCTGGGAACTCCCGCTCGTGGCGGCGTGCGCCTGCCTGTGGTGGGCGCTTTATTTCCTGTGGCGCTCGCTCGACTCGGAGAAGGGAGCGTGGTGGGCGCTTGCGGCCGGGGCCGCCGTCGCCCTCATTCTCGGCTCGCGCCCGACGTGCGTCTTCGCCGGCGCCGTGGTCCTCCTCTGCCTGTTCGAGCCACGCCGGCCGGCCGGTCCGCGCCTGGCCCTGGCTGCGGCCGTCGCGGCGGCCGGGGGGCTCGCCCTCCTCGCCTACAATGTCGCGCGCTTCGGGCACCCCCTCGAGTTCGGCCAGAGCTACCAGCTCTGGGGGACCGACGAGCGCCTCGTCCGCCACTTCAGCCCCCTGTACGCGCCGTACAACGCGTGGCTCTACCTCTTCTCGCTGCCCGACCTGAGCCCGTATTTCCCGTTCGTGCTCGCCGTCCCGCCTGGCGGCGAGCCGCCCGGCTACCTGGGCATCGACGAGATGCACGGCGCCCTGTTCGGCATGCCCGTGCACCTTGCCTCGCTCGCCGCGCTCGCCTGGGCCTGGCGCCGCCGTGGCGACGCCGGGGCGCTCGCGCTCCGGCGCACGATCTGGGCCGCGGCCCTCGCCTCCGCCCTCTCGGCGTGCGTCCTGTTCTGCTTCGCCGGCGCGACCTCGCGCTACATCACCGAGGTCTTCGCCGGCTCCACGGTCGCGACCGCGATCGGGCTGATGGCGATCCTCGGCGGCGGGCCGGGCGGGCGCGCCCGGAACGTGGTGCGCCTTCTCGCCCTGTGCGCCGCCGCGTGGACCGTCGGATACGTGGCCCTGGCCTCGGCCGAGCACAGGATCCTTTTCAGGAGGACCAGGCCCGCGGCCTACGCCGCGGCCGCGCGCCTGCTCGACTACCCGAGCGCCTGGGCCTCCCGGGGAGAGGCGTTCGGTCCCGTGGAGGTCGCGGTCCGTGTCGCGCCCGGCCCCGGCCTGCGCTCGACCGTGCTCGTCTCGAGCGGGCGGCCCGGGATGATGAACCAGCTCATCCTCGAGCGGACCGATCCCGACCACGCTCGACTCGTCCTGGCGGAGAACGCCCTCTCGGTCGTCATCGCGAGCCCCGCGGTGCGGGTCGAGGGCGGGCTCCTGCGCGCGCGTATCGACGCCCCCTGGCTGTATCCGCCTCCGCAGAGCCCGTGGTGGGACGCGGTCGCCGACCCCGGCCTGAGGGGCGACCTCCAGACCCGCTTCTCCATCGCGGTGGGGGGAACCGTCACCACGGCGCACACGGCGCACTTCTTCGACCCGATCCGGTTCGAGCCCTGGGTCACCACCCGCGGTTCCCCGGCGGCCGGCACCGTCTGGGTGGAGTCGATCGGGCGCGCCGGGCCGCCCGCCCGATAAAAGCTTCCGTTGGCCGCCAACGCCTTTCATTCTTGAGGGCTCACCACGAATGAAGCTCTCGATCGTCATCCCCTGCTACAACGAGGCCAAGACCATCCGCACCATCGTCGAGCGCGTGCGCAGCTCGCCCTACCCGGAGAAGGAGATCATCATCGTCGACGACTGCTCGCGCGACGGCACGCGCGACCTCCTGCGCACCCAGATCGAGCCCCTAGTCGACCGGATCATCTACCACGACTCGAACCAGGGGAAGGGCGCCGCGCTGCGGACCGGCTTCGCGGCGGCGACCGGCGACGCGGTCATCGTGCAGGACGCGGACCTCGAGTACGACCCCGACGAGTACCCGAAGCTCCTGAAGCCGATCTCCGACGGCAAGGCCGACGTCGTGTTCGGGTCGCGCTTCATGGGAGGGGAGCCGCACCGCGTGTGCTACTTCTGGCACATGGTCGGCAACAAGTTCCTCACGCTTGTCTCCAACATGATGACGAACCTCAACCTCACCGACATGGAGACCTGCTACAAGGTGTTCCGCAGGGACGTGCTCCAGAGGATCCAGATCGAGGAGGGCCACTTCGGCTTCGAGCCGGAGATCACCGCGAAGGTCGCCAGGCTGCACGTTGTCATCTACGAGGTGGGCATCAGCTACTACGGGCGCACGTACGCCGAGGGGAAGAAGATCGGCTGGCGCGACGGATTCCGGGCGCTCTGGGCGATCCTCAAGTACAACCTGCGCTGATTACCTGGGCGGCGCGGGCGCCCCAAGGCGGCCCAGCCCGGCGCGGGCCTCGGCGTCGTCCGGATCGAGCCGCGCGGCCCTCGCGTACTCCTGCGCCGCCTCGGCGGCGCGCCCCTCCTTCTCGAGCGCCATGGCGATGTCGCGGTGGAGCGGCGCCGAGTCCGGCGCCGGCGCCACGACGCTGCGGTACTGGGCCAGCGCCTCGTCGACGCGGCCCAGGTGGAAGAGCGCGAGGCCCAGATCCAGGCGGGCCGCGAAGTCGCCCGGATCGATCCGCAGCGCCTGCGAGAACTGCCCGGCGGCCTCGGCGTAGCGCGCCTCGCCGGCCAGGGCCTCCCCGAACGCGAGCCTCGCCCTCGGGTTGGACGGGCGCCGCAGCACGGTGTCGGCCCAGATCGCAGCCTCGCTCCGGTAGTCCGCGTTCCGCAAGTGGGTGAGGAAGCCCAGCGCCAGCGCTGCTGCCAGGACGAGGGGCAGGCTGCGCCGTCCGAGCCACCTCCAGGCCCCCGCGACCAGGAGCGCGACCACGCCGGCCAGGGGAAGGTACATCCTGTGCTCCGCCATCGGCTGGAAGGCCACGGGCACGACGCTCGAGGCCGGCGCAAGGATCACGAGGAACCACGCGCCCGCGAAGCCGGCGAGCATGCGGCGCCGGAACGCCGCGCAGACGGCCGCGGCGACGGCCGCGAGGGCGAGCGCCCAGGGGACCGCCTCGGCCACGCTGCCTACGAGGTGCGTGCCGTAGTCGAAGACAAGCGGGTACGGAAGGACCGCAAGGAGGACGTAGTGGGCGACGGCCCAGCACTCCGTCAGCCCATAGCCCCACCACGTGAACCCCAGCCCGAAGCCCACCCCGCGCCCGCCCAGGCCCTTGCAGAGGTAGGCGAGGAGGAGCCAGGTGGAGGCCAGCGCCAGGTAGTAGCGCCACCTCAGGCGAAGCGCCTCACGCGCGCTGCCCGAGACGAACGTCCGGTCGTACGCCAGGACCATGAGCGGCGCGGTCACCATCACCTCCTTGGTCGCCATCCCGAGCAGGCAGGCGCCGGCCGACAGGGCGAGCCAAGCGCGGGGCTCCCCCTCCCGCGAGCCCCTGATGAAGCAGTAGAGCGTCAGCAGGTAGAGGAGGCCCATCAGCGCCTCCGACCGCTGGCTCACGTAGGTCACGGCCTCCGTCTGGAGCGGGTGCACCGCCCACAGGAGCGCGACCGCGAACGCGGGAAGCAGGCGGTCGCGCACGGACGGGAACCGGCCCGGCAGCAGCGCCAGCGTCCGGCTGACGATGCCGAAAAGGACGAACGCAGCAAGGACGTGGATCGCGAGGTTTGCCAGGTGGTAGCTCCACGGCCGGTCGCCGCTTACGGCGTGGTTGAGGGCGAGCGACAGGCTCAGGACCGGCCGGCCGCGGACCAGCGGGTTCGCGGGGCCCGACAGCGCCCCCCCGGGGGGCCACAGGCGCCGGATCGCCGGGTTGCCCGCGATCCACACGCGGTCGTCGTAGACGAACGGGGCGGCCAGGGTGCCCCGGTACGCCGCGGCAATCGCGAGGGCGATCGCGAGGAGCGCGCCCCACCGGAGCGCCGCCACGGGAATGTCCGGCGCCGGCCTCACGGTGGGGGACGTCGGGGGGCCATCGCGGCCCGGACAATACCGCGCCGCGCAAATGCCCCGCGAGGAGATTATTGCGTTCGGGGCCCGCGTGCTGTGCCCTTGACCCACCCCAAGCCCATGATCGCCGACGCGCTCGCCTGCATCGCCCTGGTCCTCGGCGTCGCATTCGGGATCTCCCGGCCCTTCGTCGACCGGTTCCGGCTGGCGCCCGCGGAGACCCTGGTCGCGGGCGCCGGGCTATCTCTGGTCGCGGCATGGGCGGTCGCCTGGGCGGTCTTCACCACGGGCTTCCCGCTCTGGGGGTACTGGCTGCTGCCGGCGCTCGCCGCCGCCGGCATCGCCGCCGGCTGGAGCGGGGCGAGGAGGCTGGCCGCCGACCCCGCCGCCCGCGACCTCGCGGCCGGCCAGCTCATCGTGACCGGCTGGTGCGTGGCATGGCTCGCCTTCGTCAGGAACCACTCGGGCGGCGCCTGGACGGGCGACGCGGTCGAGCACTGGGAGAGGGCCCGGTTCTTCCTGCGCGACTGGCCGGCGGGTCGCCTGTTCATCGAGACCTACGAGATGCCCGCGCGCCCCCCGATGGCGAACGTGCTGACGGCCGCCTTCATGCGCATGACGCGGGCGGACTACGCCCATTTCCAGGTCATCATGACGGCCCTCTGCAGCCTCGCCTACCTTCCGGTCGGCCTCCTGGCGGGGCGCTTCGGGGGCAGGCCGGCCGCGCGCGTCGCCGCCGCGGTCCTCATGGTCAACCCCCTCTTCCTCCAGAACGCGACGTACCCGTGGACGAAGCTGCCGGCCGTGTTCCTCATCCTCTCCGGCCTCTATTTCTTCCTTCGGGTGCGCGACGCCGACGAGTCGTCGGGACGGGCCGCCGTCGCCTGCGCGCTCCTGCTCGGCGGGGCGGTCCTCACGCACTACTCGGCCGGGCCCTATGTCGGCGTCCTCGCCGTCGCCTGGGCCGCCATGGCGTGGCGGCGCCGCGGCGATCCCGGTTTCGCCCGCGCGACGCTGTGGGCGGTCGCGGCCGGCACCTGCGTCCTCGCCCCCTGGTTCGCCTGGTCGGTGGCCCGGTACGGCTGGCACGGCACGTTCCTGACGAACTCGAGCGTCACGTCGCTCGACCGATGGCAGGGCAACCACCTGGTCAAGATCGCGCTCAACCTCAGGGACACGCTCATCCCCGCTCAGGTCCGGGGCTTCAAGGGAACGCTCTTCAGGCAGACGAGCCCGTGGGGCATCCTCCGGGACCAGTTCTTCCTCGTCTACCAGCTGAACCTGCTCCTCGCGCTCGGTTCCGTCGGCTGCGTCGCGGTCCTGCGGGAGGCGCTGCGGGCGGCGCGGGCCGCGCTGCCCGGCGACCGGCTCTTCTGGACCCTGGCCGTCGCCGGATTCGTCGTCCTCGGCTTCTCGGTGTACGGGGACCGCGAGCACTACGGGACGGTCCACATCTGCCTCCAGTCCGTCGTCCTCCTCGGCCTCGCGTTCCTCGCCTCGAGGTGGGGCGGGCTCGGCCGCGGCTGGAGGCTCGCGCTCCTTGCCGGCTGGACCGCCGACTTCTGCCTCGGCATCGCCCTCCAGTTCGCCGTCGAGGACTTTGCGCTCGACCGGTGGCTCCTTCCCGGGCGCAGCCTGATCGAGGTGTCCAGGACCTACACCCTGGTGTCCCAGGAGAACCTCCTTGAGAAAATCATCGCCCATCTCGCATATTTTGCAGACATTCTGGCGACTCCTCCAGCGCTCGTGCTGGCGCTCCTCGGTGCCCTACTCTGCATGGCCCTCCTGCGCGCACGCCGGGCCCCGGCGGGCCGCCAATAGAACATGCCCGACTCCAGACCGACCGTCGCGATAGTCGTCCCCGTCTTCAACGAGGAGCCGGTGCTCCCGGAGCTGTTCGCCCGCCTCGAGGCCGTCTTCGGGGTCCCCGCGGACTGGGCGTGGCGCGCGGTCTTCGTGGACGACGGCAGCCGCGACCGCTCGGCGGAGCTCGTCCGGGCGCAGGGCGCGCGCGACCCGCGGTTCGAGCTGGTCGAGCTGTCGCGAAACTTCGGGTTCCAGAGCGCCCTCGCGGCCGGCCTGGCGCACGCGGGGGCCGCGGACGCCGTCGTCACGATGGACGCCGACCTTCAGGACCCCCCCGAGGTGATCCCGGACCTCATCGCGGCCTGGCGCGCGGGCGCCGAGGTCGTGCGGGCCGTGCGGCGCTCCCGCCAGGAGACGGGCGTGCGCAGGGTCGGCTTCGACGTCTTCCACGCCCTCTTCGGCAGGCTGACGGACATCCCGATCGAGTCGAACGCGGGGACCTTCGGGCTCCTCGGGCGGCCCGCGCTCGAGGCGTTCTCGAGGCTCCCCGAGCGCCACCGGTTCTTCCCGGGCCTGAGGGCGTGGATAGGGTTCGCGACGGCCGAGGTGGCCTACGACAGGCAGGAGCGCGCCGCCGGCACGCCCAAGCAGACCTTCAGGCGGCTGGTCCGCTACGCGGTGGACGGGTTCTTCAGCTTCTCGTACCTGCCGCTTCGCGTCCTGACGTACACGGGGATCGCCGTCAGCGGGCTCGGGTTCCTGCTCGGCCTCTACTTCATCGCCAAGCGGCTCCTTGGAATCGAGACCGCGACGACCGGATTCACGACCCTGGTCTCGCTCGTGACCTTCCTCGGCGGGATCCAGCTCATCGGGATCGGCGTCCTCGGCGAGTACCTGGGCCGCGTCTACGACGAGGTGAAGCAGCGGCCGATATACCTGGTCCGGCCGCCGCGGCGGTAGCGACGCTCATGGGTCAAACCCGGCCTCTCGCCTTCGCGGGCATCCTGGTCCTCGCCGCGGCCGCGCTGGCCCACAACCTGCCCGGGCTCTCCCCGGGGATGCTCGACTGGGCGGAGCCGGGAAACGTCGCCGCGGCGCTCGTCCAGGGCCGGGGCTTCAGCGACCCCTTCGACGGGGCCACCGGCGCGACGGCTTGGGTCTCGCCGCTGCCCGTCTGGGTGGAGGCGGGGGCGTTCCTCCTGCTTGGCGTGAAGACGGCCGCCGCCGCGAAGGCCCTCCTCGTCCTCGCCGTACTCGGCCTCGGCGCGGCGAACGCCCTCCTGATCAGCGCGCTCGAGCCCCTCGGCGCCTGGGCGAGGGGCGCGGCCTCGGCCGCCTTCCTCGCGTACTGCTCGCTCCTGCCCGCCGGGCCGCTCGAGGTCCTGAGCGAGGCCTGGCTCGACATGCTGATCTCGGCGGCGCTCCTCTGGGCCGCGCTCTCGACCCGGCGGGCGCCGCAGGGGCCGGGGCGCCTCGCGCTCTTCGCCGTCTGCCTCGCGGCCCCGCTCGACAACGCGGGCCTGGCGCTCGCGGCCGGGATCGTGCTCGTCGCGCTCGCCTGGTCCTTCCGGGGGGACATCGCCAGGCTGAGGATCCCGGTCACGGCGGCCGCCTTCGCCGCGGCGGCCGTCGGCGGCTGGACCGGCCGCAACGCGGCCGCTCTCGGCCGCTTCGTCCCCCTCAAGTCGAACCTCTGGTTCGAGCTCCACCTCGCCAACGTCGACTCGGCCGACGGGCTCCCCCGGATGGAGACCGTGCTCAGGCGCCTGCCCTTCTTCGACATCGGGGAATTCGCGAGGTACGCGGGCATGGGCGAGGCCGCCTACGTCGACTCGTTCCGCCGCCCGGCCCTCGCAGCGCTGCGCGCGGCGCCGCTCCACTTCGCGGGCAACGTCCTGCGCCGGGGCGCCGACGCCGCCGTCTTCTGCCGGAGGGAGGGGGGGGGCGAGTTCACCCGGTTCAGGTTCCGCCAGGACGACGCCGTGCGCCTCGTCGCGTCCGGGGAGCTCATCGTCCTCGGGCAGTCAGCCGGGGCGATGTGGACGCGGATCGACGCGGATCCCGCGCTCGAGAGCCGCAAGCTGCACAGCCTGGGCCTCGCCGACGAGGGCGCCGCCTGGGGCGACTGGGCGGACAAGCGCCTCGCCTACGACGGGCGCTTCCGGGGCGCGCTCGGGATCGCCACCGGCTTCCTGACGGCGGGCGTCCCCCTGGGCGCGCTCCTCCTCGCCGCGCTCCTCGGCCGGGGGCGGCTCGAGCCGCCGGCCGCTTGGGCGGCGGCGATCGGCCTCGGGATGCTGCTGCCCTTCGTGCTCGTCAACCACAACGAGCGCCACCAGCTGCCGCTCGCCGCCATGCAGGCGGTCGCGATCGGGGCCTGCGCCCAGGCGTGCGCCGGGCGCCTCGCGAGGGGGGCAGGCCCATGACGCGCGCGGCCCCGTTCCTCGCCGCGGCGGCCATCCTCGGCCTGTACTGGTGGATGGCGACCAGCATCTCGGACACCGAGTGCGTGGCCGGCGACGAGATCGCGCACCTCACCGCGGGCTACAGCTACTGGAAGCTGGACGACTACCGGCTCCAGCCCGAGAACGGGAACCTTCCCCAGCGCTGGGCGGCGCTTCCGCTCCTGCGCATGGACGTCAAGTTCCCCACGCTCGACCAGTCGGCGTGGAGGATTTCGGACGTGTGGGAGATGGGGTTCCGGTGGTTCTACGACCTCGGCAACCCCCTGGCGGACATGCTCCGGGCGGGCCGCCGGATGATCGCCCTCTTCGGCGTCGCGACCGGCGCGCTCGTGTTCTACTGGGCCCGCCGGCTCCACGGAGCCAAGGGGGCGCTCCTCGCCGTGGGCCTGTTCGCGTTCTGCCCCACGATGCTCGCGAACGGCGCCCTTATCACGAGCGACATGACGGCCACCTGCATGTTCCTGGCGGCGGTGACCGCGTTCTGGGCGATGGCGCACCGCCTGACGGCCGCCCGGTGCCTCCTGTTCGGCCTCATGCTGGGGCTGCTCTGCGTGGCGAAGTTCTCGGCGCCGCTGATAGCGCCCATGTGCGCGATCCTCTTCCTCGTCCGCGTCTATGGCGGGGCCGCGCTCGAGTGCGGCCGGCCCCTGCCGCGCCTCATCGCGGGCCGGGCGAGGATAGCCCTCTCGCTGATCGCGGCCACCCTCCTCGCCTGCGCCCTCGCCGTCGGCGTCATCTGGGCGTCGTACGGGTTCAAGTACCCGATGTTCCGGCACTTCGAGCCCAACCGCGTCCGGTCGCTCGTGGGCTGGGACGTCCTCGAGGACCAGGGCGGGCCCCTCGTGCCCGCCTTCCGGTTCGCGCGCGCCCACGAGCTGCTTCCGGAATCCTACATCTACGGCTTCGCCCACACCTACCGGTTCTCGCGCTACCGGAAGGCCTTCCTCAACGGCGAGTACAGGAGCACGGGCTGGGTCAAGTACTTCCCCTACACGACGGCCGTCAAGACGCCGATCGCCCTCTTCGCCCTGATGGGGATCGCGGCAGCCGCGCGCCTCGGGCGCGGCGCCCGGCAGTGGCGGGAGCGCCTGTACGCATGGTCCCCGCTCCTGTCGCTCTTCGCGGTCTACTGGGTGTTCGCCCTCGGCAGCCACCTCAACATCGGCCACCGCCACATCATGCCCGTCTACCCGGTCCTCTTCGTGATGGCCGGGGGGGCCGCGTGCCTGGTCGCGAGGCCGCTGCGCTGGCCCGGCGCCCTCGTCCTCGCCCTCGCCGCGTGGTTCGCCGCCGAGTCCGTGTGGATCCGGCCGCACTACCTCGCCTATTTCAACGAGTTCGTCGGTCCGAGCAACGCCTGGAAGCATGTCGTCGACAGCTCCCTCGACTGGGGCCAGGACCTGCCGGCGGTCAGGCGCTGGCTCGACGCCCACCCGACCGGCGGGCCCGTGTTCATCTCGTACTTCGGCTCCGGGGACATCGTGTACTACGGGGTCAGGGCCACGCGCGTGGGCGACGTCAACTTCGACGTGAGGAGCGGCAGGAAGACGCCGGCCATCCTCACGGGGGGCCTCTGGGTCATCGGGGCGAGCCAGTTCCAGCAGGTCTACACGGAGGCTCGGGGGCCCTGGACCCCCGAGCTGGAGGCCCGGTATCACGAGCTCCTCGCGCACGTGATGGAGGTCGCCAAGTCGGGCGGGAAGCTGACGGAGAAGGAGGGGAACACGTTCGAGGAATTCCAGTTCGCCCGGCTGTGCAACTACCTGCGGGGGCGCGAGCCCCTCGAGCTGCTGGACTACACGTTCCTCATCTACCGGCTGACGGACGACGAGGTGAACCGGGCCCTCTACGGGCCGCCCCTTTTCAGATGACGGGGACCCGCAAGGCCTGGGCCGCTGGGGCGGCCGCCCTCATCCTCGCCCTGCACTTCGCGATGGCCGTCGGCAGCAAGCTCCACGAGAGCACGACCTCGGACGAGCTCGTGCACCTCACCGGGGGCTACACCTACTGGAAGTTCGACGACTACCGGCTCCAGCCCGAGAACGGGAACCTGGCCCAGCGCTGGGTGGCGCTGCCCGTCTGGATCAGGGGCTCGAAGTTCCCCGACCTTGACCAGCTCTACTGGAGGATCAGCGACTCGTGGGCCATGGGCCACGAGTTCTTCTACGAGACGGGCGAGGACCATTTCCCGAAGCTCATGGCCGCGAGGGCGATGACGGCGCTTCTCAGCGTGGCCACGGGCATCCTCATCTTCTGCTGGTCGGGGCGGCTCTTCGGCCAGGCGGGCGCCCTCGTCTCGCTCGTCCTCTTCGCCTTCAGCCCAACGTCCCTCGCCCACGGCGGCTACGCGACCTCGGACGCGTGCATCACCCTCTTCATGCTGGCCTCGGTCGGGGCTTGGTGGCGCCACCTCAACGCGCCCGGCGCCGGCGGCTTCGCGCTGAGCGCCGCCGTCTTCAGCCTGGCGTGCCTCGCGAAGTTCTCGGCGGTCCTCCTGCTTCCCATGATGGCGGCCTGCGCCGCGGTCCACATCGCCGCTCGGCCGGGACGCGCGGGCGCCGTTCTCCTGTCGGCCCTCGGGCACGTGGCCATAGCCGTCGCCGTCATCTGGGCCTTCTACGGGTTCAGGTACAGCGCGTTCAACCCCGCCCTGCCCGCCGCCGTGCAGTTCATCGAGGCATGGCCGGAGATGTACGCGCGAACCGGCAGGATCGGCCGGTTGATCCACTTCCTCGCCGACATCCGCGCCCTTCCGGAGGCCTTCCTCTACGGGGCCGCGTATGTCGTCCAGATGGCGCAGACGCGGGCCGCGTTCCTGAACGGCCAGTACAGCATCACGGGATGGCCGACCTTCTTCCTGTGGGCCTTCGCGCTCAAGACGACCATACCCTTCATGCTGGCCTCGGGCTGGTCGATCTGGCTCGCCGTCAGGTCCCGCGTCGGGGCGGGGCGCAAGGGGGAGGGACTCCTGCCGCTCACCCCGCTCTTCGCGCTCTTCGCGGTGTACGCGGCCTCCTCGCTCACGAGCCACCTCAACATCGGCGAGCGCCACCTGATGCCCCTCTATCCGGTGCTCTTCATCCTGGCCGGGGCCCTCGGCCGGTGGTTCACCCGGCCCCTGCGCTGGCCCGCGCTCCTCGCCTCGGCCCTCATCGGATGGCACGTCGGCGAGTCGGCATGGATCGCCCCGGACTACCTAGCCTACTTCAACGAGCTGGCCGGTGGGCCGGCGCAGGGCCACAACCACCTTGTCGACAGCTGCCTCGACTGGGGCCAGGACCTGCCCGGCCTGAAGGCGTGGCTCGACAGGAACCAGCGTCCGGGCGAGGCCGCCTACCTCGCGTACTTCGGCACCGGGGAGCCCAGGTACTACCGGATAGACGCGAAGCAGCTGGCGTTCATCAACGGATTCCACGAGGACGAGCCCTACATCCCGCTGGGCCCCGGCCTGTACTGCGTCGGGGCGACGATGCTGGAGCAGGTCTACGGCCTCTACCAGGGCCCTTGGACCCGCGAGCTCGAGGGCGACTACCAGTTCCTGCGCGCCTTTGAGCCCATGTTCCAGGCCTACTGGACCGACCCGGCCGCCCGCGCGCGCCTCGAGAAGGAGGTCGCGCCCGACAAATGGACCGTGAGCCGGGACCGCTTCCAGCGCCTGCGCTTCGCCCGGCTCTGCTACTGCCTGCGCGCGCGCAAGCCCGACGCCATGATCGGCTACTCCATCCTCATCTACCGGCTGACGGCTGCCGACGTCGCCGCGGCGACTGGGGGATCGCTGCGCGACTGGACGGAGCTCATCGAGCGCAGCGAGTCGGCCCGGGCCGGCCGCTGAAGGCCCGCCTACTCGGCGGCGGCGACCGAGCGGAGCGCGGAGGGCTGCGACGGCTGGCGCTCGGGCCTCTTCGCCCCCTCGGGCTCCGGGTCTATCGACACGATCTCGCTCAGCCGGTCGAGCCGGCCCCCGAAGCGCTTCTCGGCGATCCTCCTGAGGTGATAGCTGGCCGGCATCATGTCCTCGGGATCGACGCCCATGTCCCCGTCGGCCGTGGTCGGGCGGATCGCCTGCGAGACGAGCACCTCCCTGAAAGTCTCCTCGCCCATGTGGTAGCGGATCTCCTCTCCGCGCTGGGCCCCGACCGCGCTGATGACCGTCTCGATGTGCCACAGGACGAAGGGGATCGTCGACTTGTTCGATATCAGCAGCACCGGGCCCGGCCGCGACTCGATGACCGAGTGCTCCCAGTCGATCTCCTGCATGACGAGGTTCTGGTCCGTGTAGAGGCGCAGCGCGATCGCCGGCACGGCCCCCGTGAGGACCCAGACGCCGAGCCCCGCGGCCGCGAGCCTGAGCGCCGGCAACCGGCGGCCCTCGAGCCCACGCACCAGCACCGCGGCCAGCACGCAGAAGGCGAGGCACATCGGCAGCGCGAAGCGCGAGGCCATGAGGTCGTTGAACTTCGCCCACCAGTAGAAGAGGAGCACGACGAAGTGGCCGGCCACGCCCGCCCCGAACGCGACGGCAACGACGACGGCAGCGGGAAGCTCCCCGCGCGGGCGGCGCACGAGCCACCGGAACGCGCAGAACGCGAGCCATCCCAGGCCGGCGGCCCCGAGGGCCGACAGGTACCAGGAGTTGGCCAGGGCGTTGCCGGTGTTGTAGAGGAAGTCGACGTCGCCCTTGAAGTTGCTGACTATGTTCGAGATGCCGAACGCCGATGTCTGCCCCTGCTGGAGCTGCCAGAAGAGCGGCGTCGCCGCAAGGACCCTGCTGTGCCAGGCGTACGGCACGAGGAGCAGGGGCGCGACGACGACCGGCCACGGCAGGATGACCCGCCCGGCCCTCGCCCATCCCATTGCGGCCACGAGGGCCGTCGGGGCGACGAAGATGACCGACTCGTAGCGGCTCTGGGTGAGAAGCACGGCGCCGAGGACAAGGAGCGTGAGCCGCTCGTCGGAGGGCGCGCGCAGGTAAAGGACCCCGAGGCACGCGACCAGCGCGAGCATCGTCAGGTTGTGCAGGTCCATCCCCGCGCCGGTCGCGTTCTGGCCGAACAGCGGCATCGTGGCCATGAGCCCGACGGCGAGCATCGCCGGCCCCCGGCCCGCGAGCTCGCGGGCGAACCAGTAGAGGAGGCCGAGGAGGGCGGCCGCGCAGGCCACGTTGAGCGCGAAGATGTTCGCGATCCGGTAGCCCGTGAAGTCGTGCAGCACGGACACGAGGAACGGGAAGAAGTACGGGCGCTTGTCGAGGAACGTGTCGATCGAGAGCCAGGTGCCGCCGATGTTGTACGCCCGCAGGATCGTGCTCACCTGCTTGGTCGCGTGCATCTCGTAGGCGGTGCCCTGGATGACGTACTCGTCGAACAGGATCTTGTGCTTGAAGGGGTCGGACCAGACCGCGAACAGGAGGCCCGAGCCGATGGCGACCCCGGCGATCCCGGGCCTGCGGAGCCACCCCTTGAGCACCTCCCTCCTCGCGCTCGCGAGCCTCCAGGCGTAGTAGGCGAAGAGCGAGAACACGCCCAGGATGTAGTAGTAGCCCCAGTTGATGATCATGTGGCCGGCCGGGATCGTCGGGACGGCGAAGTACCCGATCTCGAGGGCCGCGGCCCCGCACAGGGCGAACAGGAGGATCCTTCTCAAGGGAGCCGCTTGAAGAAGTTCTCCAGGTAGGCCTGGCGCGCCTTCTCGACCTCGGCCTTGTCCTTGGGAAGGATGCGGTCGGGTTCGGGCTTCGTGAGCACGGCGTCGCCCTTGCGGATCTCGACGAGCCTGCTCATCCGGGTCTGCGTGAGGGTCATCAGGCGCTCGGCCCTCACCGGCTCGAGGACGAAGCCCGGCCCGAGGTCGTCGCCGTCGCGCAGCGTCATCTTCCCCGTCTTCTCGTCGATCAGGTAGCGCTGGAACACGTAGATGTTCGAGAACGTGTGGTTGCGCATGAAGTACACGAGGTCGTCGCGCCGCCTGACGGCCGCCTCGACCGTCGTCGCGGTGACCTCGTGGGCGACCCACAGGATGGAGTCGTTGTCGATGACGAGGTAGTCCTTCCTCGGCTGGTCGGCGATGAACTGGCGCCTCCACGCGGTCTCCAGCCCCGCGAGGTACTCCTGGTTGTAGGCGTGCGCGGCCATCGACGGGACGCCCTGCGCGACGATGCCGAGCACGGCGACAGCGAGGAGGGTCTTGACGACCCGCGGCCGCGGGAACTGCGGCAGGACCGCGAGGACCGCGACCGCCATCCACAGGTGCGTGGGCAGGCTCAGGCGCCGTATGATCGGGTCGTCGAACTGGCCCCAGAAATAGCACATCATGAGGCCGAACTGCAGGGCAAAGCCGAACGAGAAGAACACGGCCGCCACCGATACGGGCGCCTCGGCGGAGAGGGCCCTCAGGCGCTTGGCGAGAAGCAGCACGAGGAAGAAGAGCGCGACCGTGCCCAGGGCCGAGAAGACGTACGAGTTGGGCTGGTCCGTCGGCCGGCCGAAGAAGAAGCCGATCGCGTGCACCACGTTGTCCGGAACGTAGGAAAGCGAGAACGGCCTCGAGAGCCCGGGCTTGCTCTGGAGCTGCCACGCCGAGGCCCGGATGTCGAATATCCGGTTGTGGAGGGCGCAGTGGACCATGAGGAGCGGGGCCACGACGACCTCCCAGGGCATGGTCGCCCTCGCCTCCCGCCGCCACACCCACAGGATGATCCCCGCCACCGGCAGCAGGAAGATGGCCGACTCGTACCGGACCTGCGCCATCAGGACGGCCGAGTAGCAGAGCGCGGCGAACGAGGCGTCGTCGCGGCGCGCGACGAACCGGGCCCCGAGGAGCATCGTCGACAGGATCATCACGAGGTTGAGCAGCTCGAACCCGCCGCCGGTAGCGTTCTGCGCGAGGAGGGGCAGGCCGGCGAAGAGCGCGACCCCGAGCCATCCGGCCATCCGGCCCGCGAACATCCTGCCCGTCGCGTTAACGAGGCCGAGGAAGACGAAGGTCAGGGCGCCGTTGAGGACGAAGGCGTTCTCGGGCCGGTAGCCCGTCAGGTCGTGCAGGACCGACACGAGGAACGGGTAGAAGAGCTGCCTCTTGTCCATCATGCTCTCGTAGACCACGAACGCCCCCTGGATGTCGCCGCCGCGGAACGGGGTGCCGACCGTCCGGCTGAAGTGCATGCTCATCGAGGTGCCGACCAGCATCAGCTCGTCCATCACGATCTTGAACCCGAAGGACTCGTGGACGATCAGCACCGTGCCCCCGAGGGCGACCACCGCGAACGATACCCAGTCAAGCCGGCGCCATCCCGTGGCCATGCTTGCCAAGTCCGCTCGGAACGTGCGCCACAGGGAGCGCGCGAACAGGACGAACGCCGCGAGGACGCACCAGTACCCCGTGTTGGTGACGATCCCCAGGGCCATCCGGTCGGGGATCGCGTAGAACCCCGCAATGGCGCTGAGCCCCGCGACCATGGCAAACAGCCAGACCCGCCGGTCGGCGAGGGCCGGCGCAAGCGACGGACCGTTCATGTGTGGAGTTATTCGGGAGCCAAAAAAAGCCGCCCACGTCATGCGGGCGGCTTTTGATTTTGGAGAAAACTCCCCGAATGTCGATTACGGGGCGTAGGTGATCGTGCGTGTGCCGGCGACCGCCCCGATCGTGATCGTCGTGCCCTGCGAGAAGCCCGCGGGATACACTTCGTTCGCGACCGAGTTGAGCGCCTTCACGTACGACGTGGGTCCGAGCAAGTCGAAGAGCGTGACCGTCGAGACACCGTTCTCGAGGTAATACTGGTCGGCACCGGCTGAGAGCTGGCGCGCGTTGTTCAGTACGGCCTTGTCCTGCGAGTTTGTCCGGACCTTCTGGAAGGCTGGTATCGCCATGGCGGCCAGGAGGCCGATGATGACGACAACTATCATGATTTCGACAAGGGTGAAGCCCTTGGTTCTGTGACTGAGTTTCATTTGGTCCTTATTTGTTATTTGTTTTATGACGTACAAATCGCGGTTGCCCGCGATCCGACTGACTAACGCGCCCATTGAACCCCCCGGTGTTTTGCCCGGCAAGTTAAAAGACCTGTTAATACGTAGAAGTGCCTATTTTCGCTACCAAGGTGCATAAACGCATAACATGTTACCAGCCACGATAATTCGTGGGCTTAAACACCCCGGTTTCGAGGCCTTTACGGCGCGTAAGTTATCGTGCGAGTGCCGGCAACCGCGCCGATCGTGATCGTTGTGCCCTGCGAGAATCCCGCAGGATACACCTCGTTCGCGACCGAGTTCAGGGCCTTGATGTAGGACGTCGGCCCGAGCAGGTCGAAGAGCGTGACCGTCGAGACGCCGTTTTCCAGGTAGTACTGGTCCGAGGCAGCCGAAAGCTGTCTCGCGTTGTTCAATACAGCCTTGTCCTGCGAGTTTGTCCTGACCTTTTGGAATGCCGGGATCGCCATCGAGGCCAGCAGCCCGATGATGACCACGACAATCATGATCTCAACTAGGGTAAAACCCTTGTTTCGTGCATTCATTTGAACCCCTAACGTTATGTTTATTATCGTTTTATTATATACTGCCCAAAATTTGGGCGTCCGAACGCTAACGCCGGCACCAGATGCATTCAAGCTGCGAATGATGGGGAGGCTAAGTAGATTCCCGCATGTAGCAGGTGTCCAGCCATTCTCAGGCGCGGCGGCGCCTGGCAACGTTTCTCACATATCCATTCCACACAACTACTTGGAACGCCTCTTTCGGCCGTTCCCCGCCTTTCTTCCCGGCCTCGGTTTCGCCCTCCCAGGGCGCTCGGCAGGGGCAAGCAGGTCTTTTAGCGGCACGTCCCGGGCGTCCCTCCAGAGGTTCTCGAGGCGGTAACGCTCGCGCTTCTCCGGCGTGAAGATGTGGACCATGACGTCGAACGCGTCCATCACGGCCCAGCCGCTCTCCCTCGCCGTCTCGAACCCGACGATGTGCGTCTTCACGGAGTCGAGCGCCTTCTCGAGCTCCACCCGAAGCGCGCGCACGTGGGGCTCGGAGGTCGCCGTGCCGATCACCAGGTAGTCGGTGATGGACGACAGGTCCCTCACGTCGAGGACGCGCATGTCGCCCGCCTTCTTGTTGTCGAGCGCGCGGCAGCACAGCCTGACGAGCTCCAGCGACTGCGCCTGCGTCGGCTTCATTCGGGGTCGCGATACAATCCGCGGCTGCGGATGTACACAATCGCCTTGTGCGGCACGAAATAGTCGAGCGAGAGGCCGCGCCGGGTCCGGTCGCGCAGCTCGGTCGAGCTAATCGCGAGCAGGTGCCCGTCGCAGCGGTGCAGCCGCAGGCCGGGTATCTGCGGGGTCGCCTTGACCGGGTAGCCCGGCCTCTCGAGGAAGATGAACTCCACCAGCTTGGCCAGCTCGCCTGCCTCCCTCCACTGGTGGAGCAGCGGCAGCTGGTCCCCCCCGATCACCCAGAAGAGCCGGTCGCCGGGGTATTTCGCGCGAAAGTGGCGGGCCGAGTCGATCGTGTAGCTCACCCCTCCCCTCGCCAGCTCGAAGTCGGAGACCTCGAAGCGGGTGTCCCACTCGGTGGCGGCGCGGACCATGGCCAGCCTGTCGGCGGCCGAGGAATGGGCCGGCCCGGGCTTGAGGGGGGTCTGGGCCGCCGGGACGATGACGATCCGGTCGAGTCCATGCTGCTCGTACGCGTCCTGCGCGGCCAGCAGGTGGCCGAAATGCACGGGGTCAAAGCTGCCTCCGAGGAATCCGATTTTCACAGGAAGAGGGGCACGTTGCTGTCGCTGCGGCGCCCCCGCAAGGCCCAATTGCCGCCCGCCCCTGGAAACGCCGCCGGCCCGAGCCTACTGCGCGTCGGAGGTGTCCCAGACGACAAACACCGTTATCGCCCCCAGTATGATGAGGGAGATCACGGCTGAGGCCCGCCTTCGGCGGGCGTCCCCGGGGCGCGGTGCGCCGGGCTTGTCGGTAGGGAGGCTGCTTTCAAAATGAAACTTGATAATATCGCCCGATCATGGACATTTGCAAGTAACTACTTGCATGCATCAGGCGATCCAGCGCACGCATCGGCGCCCCCCAGCGCGGCAGCTCCTCCTGTCCGCCGCGGCGCGTATCTTTGCGCGCGACGGGCTTGAGGGCGCGACGACCCGCGCGATCTCCAGGGAGGCGGGCGTCAACGAGGTCACGCTCTTCAGGCACTTCGGGTCGAAGGAGCACCTGATCGAGGCCGTCGTCGGCAGCGAGTTCGGGGCCGAGGGACTGCCCCCGTCCGGCCTGTCGCAGGGCCGCCTCAGGCTCCGCGCCGACCTGGTCTCGTTCGCGCGGCGCTACGAGTCCCTCCTCGTCGACAACCTGCCCCTCATCCGCACGATGATCGGCGAGATCCACCGCCACGCGCTGTGCCAGCAGCAGGCGCTGAAGGGGATCTTCTGGCCGATGCGCGCCGCCCTTGTCGAGCGCCTCGAGCTCGCCCGCAAGACGGGCGAGGCGAGGCCCGGGATCAGCTCCGAGATCGCCGCGGACATCTTCGCGGGCGCGATCATGGCCAGCGTGCTGCGACGGGCCAAGTCCCACCGGCAGCGCGGTTACAGCGCGGCGCACTATCGCTCGGCGTGCGTTGACGTCCTTCTGAGCGGCATCCGCGGCTGATGAGCGCGGCGCAGGCGGGCCTGTACGGCTCCGACAGGAGCCTCCTGTCGCCGTACGCGGCGAAGCTGCTCGACCGCGGCTGGCTCAAGTGGGTGATCGCGGTGACGGCGGCCCTCGGGGCCGTCCTCGAGGTGATCGACACGAGCATCGTCAACGTCGCCCTGCCCGACATCCAGGGAAACCTCGGCTCGACGCTGACCGAGGCCGGCTGGGTGTCGACCGGCTACGCCTGCGCCAACGTCGTCATCATCCCGCTGACGGCCTGGCTGAGCGACCGCTTCGGGCGGAAGAAGTACCTGCTGTTCTCCCTGGTCGGGTTCACGGCGGCGTCGGCCCTCTGCGGGATGGCGGCCAACCTGCCCATGCTTGTCGTCGCCCGGGTCCTGCAGGGGCTCGCCGGGGGCGGCCTCCTGGCCAAGGCCCAGTCGATCCTCTTCGAGAGCTTCTCGCGGGCCGAGCAGCCGGCGGCGCAGGCGATCTTCGGAATCGGCGTCATCTCCGGCCCGGCGCTCGGCCCGGTTCTGGGCGGCTACCTGACCGACACGCTGGGCTGGCGGTGGATATTCTTCATCAACCTCCCGGTCGGGATCCTGGCGGTCCTCATGGCGATCGCGTTCCTACCGCGCGACAGGCCCAGCGAGCTGAGCCGCGAGCGGGTGGACTGGACCGGGATAGGGCTCCTCGCCGTCGGCCTCGCGTGCTTCCAGACGATGCTCGAGCAGGGGCAGGAGGACGACTGGTTCAGCTCCCGCCTGATCGTCTGGACGGCCGTGGGAAGCGCGGTCGGCATCGGCCTCTTCGTCTGGCGGGAGCTCTCGATAGGCTACCCCGCGGTCGACCTCCGGGCCCTTAGGTTCCGCTCGCTCAGCGCCGGAAGCATCTACTCGCTGGTCCTCGGCATGGGCCTGTACGGGATCATCTTCGCCATACCGGTGTTCGTGCAGGAGTTCCTGCACTTCACGGCGATGCAGAGCGGCATCCTGCAGCTGCCAAGCGCGGTGGCGGCGGCGATCGCGATGGTGCTGATGGGAAGGATAGCGGGGCGCGTGGACGCGCGCCTGCTCATCGGCGCGGGCGCGCTCATCACGGTCGCGGCGGCGCTCTGGCTGGCGCAGATCAACCCGGACACCAGCGCCGGGAGCCTCTTCTGGCCGCTCTTCCTGCGCGGGCTGGGAAGCGTCTGCATGTTCCTGCCGCTCAGCCTGGCCACGCTCGGCGACCTGCCCAAGGACAAGGTCTCCTCGGGAGCGGGCTTCTACAACCTCACCCGCCAGCTCGGCAGCAGCATAGGGATCGCCACCATCACCACCGTGCTCGCCTACCGCGAGGCGGTCCACCGCGCGGTCCTCGTCGTGCACGAGACCCAGGGGAACCCGGGCACGCTCGGGCGCCTCGGCGCCCTTCAGGGCGCCCTCTCGCGAGCGAGCTCCGACCCGGTCGGCGTCCACATGCGCGCCCTCAAGATCCTCGACATGGGCATAGACGCGCAGGCGATGCTCCTGTCGTTTTCCGACGTGTTCATGTACGTTGGCATCGCCTTCGTGGCCTCGCTTCCGCTGCTGCTCCTCCTCGGGCGCGGCACGAACCGTGCCGCCCTGGCCGCAGCGCACTGACAATTCATGACACCGAACGCCTGAATGAGCCCACCGCCATGACCACGCCCCACAAGCCAACCCAGCCGGCCCCCGCGGGCGGGCGCCGCGGCGCCGCCGCCCGCCTCGCGCTCGCCGTCGCGGCCGCCGCCGCCTGCGCGTGGCTCGCCCACTTCGGATACGACATGTACCACTACGAGGAGACCGATGACGCCTTTGTCGCAGGGCACGTCCACCAGGTGAGCCCCCAGGTCGACGGCACGGTTCTCGAGGTCCTCGTCAGCGACAACCAGACCGTCAGGGCCGGCGACGTGCTCGCGCGGCTCGACCCCCTCGAGTTCGAGCTCGCGGTGGAGAAGAACCAGGCCGGCGCCGCGCAGGCGCGGGCCGAGGAGGCGCAGGCAGCCGCCGAGGCGATACGGGCCGAGGCCCAGCTCGCGGGCGCCCAGGCGCGCACCATAGAGGCCGGGGCGCAGGTGACGCAGGCGAGGGTCCAGCTGGACCTGGCGGAGATCAACCGCGGCCGCGCCCGCCAGCTCTTCCACGACGGCGGAGCCGTGACCCAGTCGGACCTGGACAACGCCGAGAGCGCGTACAACGGGGCCCAGGCGGCCCTCTCGGCGGCGCAGGCGAACGCCCGGTCGGCGGATGCCGCGGTGGCGTCGTCCAGGGCCGCGATCGAGTCCGCCAAGGCCCAGTCGCTCGCCGCGACGGCCTCGTCGATCGCATTCAAGGCGGCGGTCGACGACGCGAAGCGCAGGCTCGCATACGCGACGATCAAGGCGCCGGCCGACGGGAGGATCGGCAACCGCAACGCCGAGGCGGGCAACCGGGTGCAGGCCGGCCAGGTGCTCTTCGCCCTCGTCGAGCCGAATCCGTGGATCGTCGCCAATTTCAAGGAGACCCAGCTCGCGCGCGTGCGCGCGGGCCTTGAGGCCGAGGTGTCGATCGACGCCATCCCCGGGCGCGGCCTCCACGGCACGGTCGACAGCGTCGCGCCGGCGAGCGGCGCGCAGTTCGCGCTCCTTCCCCCCGACAACGCGACCGGAAACTTCACAAAGGTGGTGCAGCGGGTGCCGGTGAAGATCCTGCTCGACCGGCATAGCCTGGACGATGCCGGCGACCGCCTGCGCCCCGGGCTCTCCGCGGTCGTGGACGTGCGCGTGCGCTAGGGCTGCGGCAGGACGAGCACCTCGACCGCCGACGGCGCGTCCTTCGAGTGGTGGACCTGCTCCGTCGCCTTCCTGAAGTCGTCCGGCTTCGCGTTCGGGATGTCCGTGAAGGTCTGCGGATTGCGGTCGACGAGCGGGAACCAAGAGCTCTGCACCTGGACCATGATCCGGTGCCCGCGCCGGAACGTGTGGTCGACGTCGGGCATCGTGAACGAGAGCCTCACTACGGCCCCGGGGGTCATCGGCTCGGGCCTCTCCCAGCTGTCGCGGAACTTGGCGCGCATCGGCTCCCCGCGCAGCAGCTGCT
>CAZCAJ010000053.1:0-25470 GCA_964496645.1 uncultured Opitutaceae bacterium | reverse complement strand
ATCGACACGATCATCAACCAGGCGAAGATCAACAAGGTGGGCCTCGCCTCGGGCGATCCGAAGTTCCGGCCGGTCTACTCGATCTACGTCGCCGTGGGCCAGAAGAACTCGAACATCGCGCGCACGGTCTCGGCGCTCGAGGCCGCCGGCGCGCTCGAGTTCACGACGATCGTCGCGGCCCCCGCCGCCGACAACCCGGCCAACCTCTACATCGCGCCCTACTCCGGCGCCGCCATGGGGGAGTGGTACATGGAAAACGACATGGACGCCCTGATCGTCTACGACGACCTCTCCAAGCACGCCGTCGCCTACCGCCAGATCTCGCTGATCCTCAAGCGCCCCTCGGGCCGCGAGGCGTATCCGGGCGACGTGTTCTACCTCCACAGCCGCCTCCTCGAGCGCGCCGCGCGCCTAGAGGGCAAGGGCTCGCTTACGGCCCTTCCCATCATAGAGACCCTCGCGGGAGACGTGTCCGCCTACATCTCGACAAACGTGATCTCGATCACGGACGGGCAGATCTTCCTCGAGACCGACCTCTTCAACCAGGGCATAAGGCCCGCGATATCGGTCGGCCTCTCGGTCTCGCGCGTCGGCTCGGCCGCCCAGATCAAGGCGACGAAGCAGGTTGGCGGGAAGCTAAAGGGCGAGCTCGCCCAGTTCCGCGAGCTGGCGGCCTTCGCGCAGTTCGGCTCGGACCTCGACGCGAAGACCAAGGCGCAGCTCGACCGCGGAAACCGCATCGTCGAGCTCTTCAAGCAGCCGGCGTTCTCCCCGCTGCCGATCGAGCTCCAGGTCGCGGTCCTCTTCGCGATGCAGAAGGGCTTCTTCGAGGCGGTCGACATCAAGAAGGTCGTCGACGCGTCGGTCTCCCTGAAGAGCTTCTTCACGACCCGCAAGGACCCGCTGCTCGCGGAGATCCGCACCAAGGCGGCGCTCGACAAGGACCTCGAGGCCAAGCTGCAGGCGGCATGCGAGGAGTGGAAGTCCTCGTACTCGGCCTGAACGCCCCGGATAAGACGACGCCACCCAGCCCCGCAGAAAACCCCCGATGGCCAGCACCCGCGACATCCGCCGACGCATAAAGTCGGTGAAGAACACCCGCCAGATCACGAAGGCGATGGAGCTCGTCGCCGCCTCGAAGATGAAGAGGGCGCAGCAGGCGGCCCTTTCCGGCAGGCCCTACGCGAACCTCCTTTCGGACGTCCTGGCCGCCCTCGCGAACCGGATCGACGAGACAGCCCATCCCTTCCTCGTCGAGCGCGAGGTGAGGACCCGCGGGATTCTCCTCATATCGACGGACAGGGGCCTGTGCGGGCCGCTGAACGCCAACCTGTTCAAGCTCGTCCAGGAGGTCCGCACCCCCGCGAGGTTCTACTCGATCGGCCGCAAGGGCACCCAGTTCCTCGCCAGGACAAACCGCGCCATGGTCGCCGATTTCCAGGTCCACGACCGCGTCCCGTTCGCGCAGGTCAAGGTGGCGGCGGAGTTCATGATCAGGGAATACCTAAGCGGGGCCATAGACACGATCGAGGTGGTCTACTCCAGGTTCAAGAACACGATGGTCCAGACGCCGATCGTGCGCCCCGTGCTGCCGCTGCGCAGCCTGAGGGAATTCCTCGACCAGCTGGGTCTCGACACGGGCACCGTGCGCGTCCCGCAGGCCGACGAGCGCGAGGTGCTGTTCGAGCCCGACGCGGCGGCGGTGCTCAACGCCCTGCTCCCGTTCTACGTGGACCACCAGATCCACCAGCTCGCCCTCTCGGCGAAGGCATCCGAGCACAGCGCCAGGATGGTCGCGATGAAGACCGCGACGGACAACGCCAACGAGCTCATGGGCGACCTGACGCTCGAGTACAACAAGGCCCGCCAGGCGGGAATCACCCAGGAGATCCTCGAGATAGCCGCGGCCCAGTACAGCGCGGCCTAGGAGCACCTACCCAAGATCCACACCCCTTACGACACGATGAACACAGGCACCATAGTCCAAGTGATCGGCCCCGTGGTCGACGTCCAATTCGCGGAGCACGCGATCCCGCCGATTTACCAGGCGCTCACCATCGAGTTCACGGTGTCGGGCAAGAGCCAGGTCCTCACGCTCGAGATCCAGCAGCACCTCGGCGCAGGACGGGCGCGCGCCATCGCGATGTCGTCCGTCGAGGGCCTCAAACGCGGTATGCCCGTCACGGACACGGGCGGCCCGATCACGGTCCCGGTGGGGGACGGCGTCCTCGGCCGCATCTTCAACGTGACGGGCGACACGGTCGACGGCCGCGGCCCCGTGAGCTTCGAGAAGAGGTATCCGATCCACAGGCCGGCCCCCGCGCTCGTCGACCAGGAGACAAAGGCCGAGATCCTCGAGACGGGCATCAAGGTCATCGACCTCATCTGCCCGTTCATAAAGGGAGGCAAGGCAGGGGCCTTCGGCGGCGCCGGGGTGGGGAAGACCGTGGTCATCCTGGAGCTGATCAACAACATCGCCAAGGCGCACGGCGGGTTCTCGGTGTTCGCGGGCGTCGGCGAGCGCTCCCGCGAGGGCAACGACCTCTACCACGAGATGTCCGAGGCCGGCGTCATCAACCAGAAGGACCTCCCGAGGTCGAAGGTCGCCCTCGTGTACGGCCAGATGAACGAGCCCCCCGGGGCCCGCATGCGGGTCGGACTCTCGGCCCTGGCGATGACGGAGTATTTCCGGGACGAGAAGAACCAGGACGTGCTGCTCTTCATCGACAACATATTCAGGTTCTCGCAGGCCGGCTCGGAGGTCTCCGCGCTGCTGGGCCGCTCGCCGTCGGCCGTCGGCTACCAGCCGACGCTCGCGAACGAGATGGGCGTCCTCCAGGAGAGGATCACGTCGACGAACAAGGGCTCCATCACCTCGGTCCAGGCCATATACGTCCCGGCCGACGACCTCACGGACCCGGCGCCGGCGAACACGTTCGCCCACCTCGACTCGACCATCGTCCTCGAGCGGTCCATCGCCGAGCTCGGGATCTACCCCGCCGTCGATCCGCTGGCCTCGGTGTCGAAGGCCCTCGAGATCTCGATCGTCGGGGAGGAGCACTACAACGTGACCCGCGAGCTCCAGCGGGTGCTCCAGCGCTACAAGGACCTGCAGGACATCATCGCCATCCTCGGCCTCGACGAGCTCTCGCCCGAGGACAAGCTCACGGTCTATCGCGCCCGGAAGATCCAGCGCTTCCTTTCGCAGCCGTTCTCCGTGGCCGAGGTCTTCACGGGAACGCCCGGCAAGTACGTCCCTGTCAAGGAGACGATCCGCGGCTTCAAGATGATCCTCGACGGCCAGCTCGACGACGTGCCCGAGGGGGACTTCTACATGAAGGGCGGCATAGACGAGGTCGTCTCCGCGGTGAAGAAATAATGCCATGCCGCTGATCCTCGAGATCGTCACGCCCGAGGCCCGGGTCTATTCCGAGACGGTCGACACCGTCGTCATCCCGACCGTGGAGGGGGAGGTCGGGATCCTCCCCGGCCACATACCCCTCGTCACCCAGGTGGGCGCGGGCGAGCTTCGGGTCACCAGGGCCGGGGCGACCGAGCTCCTGGTTGTCGGCGGCGGATTCGCCCAGGTGAGCGGCGAGAAGGTCTCCATCCTGGCGGACAGCGCGATCGAGGCGGAGAAGATCGATGAGAACGCGGCGGCAGAGGCCATGAAGCGCGCGGAGGCGGCCATAAATTCGGGGGCGCTTGCGCCCGCGGAGGTCGAACGCCTGGAAGCCGTGGTCCGCTTCTCGGTCGCGCAGCTCGGGGTCAAGCGCCGGCGGCCGTAGGCTGTGCCCGGCTTATTTTCGCCACGTTGGGCAAGGACGAGGACGGCTTTTGCAGGAATGGCGGATTTGGCTGTTTTTGGGCGTTTTTTGCCATAATAGCCCCAGTTTTTGGCAAAATCGGGCCATTTGGAGCATTTCAGCCATTAGAGTCTTGCGTCAGGGAAGCCGCGATGGAATCTGGCACAAGAAATTCTTGAAACTGAGTCTCAGTTCCCTTACATTCCAAACGCAATGCCCGCAAAGCCCTCGACCCCCTCTTTCCCGCTCTGCCAGCTGCCGGCCCGGGCGACCGGCCGAATTCGTGAGCTGACGGGAGACTCCGACTTCTGCCAGAGGATCCGGGAGATGGGTTTCGGGGAGTCCACCTACGTGACCAAGGTCTCGGGCAGCCACACCATTCTCTGCCAGATCAACGGAATACGCATCGCCCTGAGCCACGGGGCGGCAAGGCAGATACTGGTCGAGCGGATCGGTTCCCGGTAGGAGGCCGGGGCACCCCATGGCGGAGTCGGTCAAACTATCCGACCTCCCGATCGGCGCGTCCGCAATCGTCAGGGAACTGCCGAAGTCCGGCATGGTAAGGCTCCGGGAGATGGGCCTCCTTGCGGGCACGCGGGTGACCTTTGTGCGCTGCGCGCCCTTCGGCGACCCCATCGAGATCAAGGTCCGGGGCTACCACCTTTCCCTCAGGAAGAGCGAGGCGGCGCGCGTCATCGTCGAAAGGGACGAGCCATGACGCCGCCAGCGAAGCCCCCAGGCGCGTCCAAGTCGCCCGTCTACGCGATCGTCGGGAACCCGAACTGCGGAAAGAGCACGCTTTTCAACGCGCTCACCGGCCTGAAGCAGAGGGTCGGGAACTACCCAGGGGTCACGGTGGAGAAGAAGATGGGCACGCTCTATTCGCAGCACGGCCAGCCGATTACCGTCATAGACCTGCCCGGGGCCTATTCGCTGGCCGCGCGCTCCCCGGACGAGGCCGTGACGCGCGACGTCCTTCTCGGCCGCCGGGCCGACACGCCCCAGCCCGACAGGATCCTCTGCATCGTGGATGCGACGAACCTCGAGCGAAACCTGTACCTGGTGCACCAGGTGCTGGACCTCGGCAGGCCCGTCATCCTGATCCTCAACATGATGGACCTTGTCGCCCGGGCCGGGCTCTCGATCCGCGTCGCGCGGCTGGAGCAGACCCTGGGTATCCCGGTCGTCCCGTGCGAGGCGTCGAACGCGAAGGGCATCATCGAGCTCAAGCTCGCTATGAGCCGGCACGACCTGCCCCTGCCGCGCCACGCCTGGGATATCCCCGCGGCGATCGCGTCCGCGGTGGCCGAGCTGCAGGCCTCGCTCGTCTCCAACGCCGGAAAGGCCCCGCTGATTGCGCGCGCCGAGGCGCTCCTGCTCCTCACCGACCAGGATTCGGTGCGGGTCGCGGGCTCCACGCCCCTCGACCCGCGCACCGACGAGATCCTCAGGGCGTGGCAGCGGCGCTGGGAGGCCGAGGGCATGGACTGGGCCGGGACGCTCGTCAACTCCCGCTACGACGTGATAGGGCGCCTGGCCGCCGAGGTCGTCCTGTCAACCCGCGCGTCGGCGCCGACGCCGAGCGACCGGATTGACGCCGTCGTCACCCACCCGGTGTGGGGTTGGGTGGTCCTGGGCGCAGTAATGACGCTTCTCTTCGTGAGCATATTCCAGTTTGCACAGGCCCCGATGGACTGGATCGCCGACGCAAACGCCGCGCTCGCCGGCTCCATCCGGCGCCTCATGCCCGAAGGCGACCTGCGCAACCTGCTCACGGACGGAGTGATAGGAGGGGTCGGCACGATCGTCACGTTCCTGCCGCAGATCCTCATCCTGTTCTTCTTCATCGGCCTGCTCGAGAGCACAGGCTACATGGCCCGCGCCGCGTTCATCATGGACAGGTTGATGAGCCGGGTGGGGCTCAACGGCAGGTCGTTCATCCCGCTGCTCAGCTCCTACGCCTGCGCGATCCCGGGCATCATGGCCACGCGCACCATCGAGGACCCGAAGGACCGGCTCGTCACGATCATGGTGGCGCCGCTGATGAGCTGCTCGGCCAGGCTTCCCGTCTACCTGCTTATGATCGCAGCCCTCCTGCCGGGCTCCCGCGTCACGCTCGCCGCCAAGGTCTCCATCATGGTGCTCATGTACGCGCTCGGCACGTTCGGGGCCTTCGGCTTCGCGTGGCTCTTCAAGCGCACGCTGCTCAGGGGCAAGCCACCCCTGATGATCATGGAGCTGCCCCCCTACCGCCTCCCGCGCCTGAAGGACGTCCTGCTCCACATGGTCGAGCGCGCCGGCCTCTTTCTCAAGAACGCCGGGACCGTCATCCTGGCGATAAGCATCGTGCTCTGGTTCCTGGCGGCGTACCCGAAGGCGCCGGCCGGCGCGACCGCGACCGAGCAGCTCGCCCAGAGCTGGGCCGGCAGGGCCGGGCACGCGATCGAACCCGTCATCAAGCCGATCGGGTTCGACTGGCACATCGGGATCGGGCTCATCAGCTCGTTCGCCGCGCGCGAGGTCTTCGTCAGCACGATGGGGGTCGTCTTCAACGCCGAGGCGGAGGGGGGGAACTCCGCCCCGCTGACCCACGCGCTCAACGCCGCGAGGTGGCCCGACGGCCGCGCGCTCTTCACGCCGCTCGTCTGCTTCACCCTGATGATCTTCTACGTCTTCGCCATGCAGTGCATGAGCACGATCGCCGTGGTGCGCCGCGAGACCAACTCCTGGCGGTGGCCCATCTTCCAGACGCTCTACATGACTGGCGCCGCCTGGGTTTTGTCGTTCATTGTGTTCCAGTCGGGCACCGCGCTCGGCTTCTGACCTCCCATGGGGCACCAACTGCAGACAGTCTCCGCGCTCGTGGCCGCGGCCGCCGCCGCGGCCTGGCTCGTCGCGCGCGCGGTCGCCAGGCGCAGGAGGCCCGGATGCGGCGGCGACTGCGGGTGCGCCTCGGGCGACCTGAGGGCGAAGGCGGTCCGCCGGGACAAGGCCGGCTAGGCGCGGGCCGGGGCCCCGGCCCGGCGATCCTTCGCGTTTGACGAAGCACCGCGGCCGGCGACGCTGGACGCGGCGGGGGAAACCGCCGCCCGAACCCGCCATGCTCCTGCTCCACGACCCACGGTGCGCCGACTACGGCACGTACGGCCACCCCGAGCAGCCGGCGCGCGTCGCCAGGACCGCGGCGCAGCTGCGCATACGCTTCCCTTCGTGGGCCTGGCGGACGCCCGATGAGGGCGTGCCCGACGCGACGCTCCAGCTCGCTCACACGCCGGCGCACCTCGCCCGGCTCAGGGAGCCGCGCGACTTCGACCCGGACACGCCGTACTACGCCGACATCGCCACCCATGCCCGCCGCTCCGTCGCAGCCGCCCTCGCCGCGACCGCCCACGCGCTCGCCAGGCACGAGGCGGCCTTTGCCCTCATGCGGCCGCCGGGCCACCACGCGACGGCCGACACGGCGATGGGCTTCTGCTACCTCAACCAGGTCGCGGTCTCTGCGCTTGCGGCCCGCCGCGACCCCGCCGTCCGGAGGGTCGCCGTCTGGGACTTCGACGCCCACCACTGCAACGGCACCGAGGCCATCCTGCGGGGCAGGGAGGGCTTCCTGGTCTGCTCGGTCCACCAGGCCCCGGGCTACCCGGGGACCGGACTGGCCGACGCCGGCAACTGCCGCAACTGGCCCCTGCGCCCCTACACGCCGCGCGAGCAGCACCTGGACGCGCTGCGCGCGTCGCTCGACGCGGTCGTCGCGTTCAGGCCGGACCTCGTGCTCGTCTCCGCGGGCTTCGACGCCTACGCGCGCGACCCGATTACGGAGATGGCGCTCGAGGCCGAGGACTTCGCGGCGCTGGGCCGGTGGCTCCACGAGACCGGGCTGCCGGCCGCGGCGGTCCTCGAGGGCGGCTACAGCCCGGACCTTCCCCTGCTCGTGGAGGGGTTCCTCGCCGCATGGGAGCCGTAGGGGCCCGCCCCGCGGACGCGGGCCTAGATTAGGATTCGCACTCGGCGGGTCCATTAACCACGATGTAGCCGACTGAGATGATATCCCGTTTCCTGCCGCACCCGGTCCGCCGCCTGCTCGGCGTCAAGACACAGCACCCCCGGCTTTCCGGCCACCGCATGATCGACCGGCCGGGCCAGCTCGAGCCCCTCCTCGCGGCCATCGACCAGTCGAGCGAGGTCGTCATGGATACGGAGGCGGACAACATGTTCCGTTTCCGCGTCAGGGTCTGCCTGCTTCAGTTCTACGTGGGGGGGGAGGTCGGCCTCGTCGACGCCCTCGCGCCGATCGACCTCGGGCCGCTGTGGCCTTGCCTCGCGAGGAAGCACCTCGTCATGCACGGCAGCGACTTCGACCTGCGGCTCCTCTACGACCTCTGCGGCTTTCGGGCAAAGAGCCTCTTCGACACGATGCTGGCCGCGCAGTTGCTCGGCCGCAGCAGGATAGGTCTCGCGTCGCTGATCGAGGAAAACTTCGGGGTCAAGCTCGACAAGGAGGGCCAGAAGGCCAACTGGTCGCGCCGGCCGATCCCGCCGAAGCTCCTCGACTACGCCGCGCTTGACGTGTGGTACCTTCCCGCCCTGCGCGACATCCTGACGGCCGAGCTCAAGCGGCTGGGCCGGCTCGAGTGGATGGAGCAGCAGTGCAGGGCCCAGGTCGAGGCGGGCACGACGGGATTCGCGCCGCCCGACGAGAACGACTGGCGGATAGGCAAGTCCGAGCGCCTGCGCGCGCGCGGGCAGGGCGTGCTGCACGCCGTGTGGCACTGGCGCCAGCAGCAGGCCCAGCGCCTGGACACGCCCCCGTTCAAGGTCTGCTCGAACGAGCTGCTCCTGCGGCTGGCCGCGGCCGCCGACGAGGGCGGCTCCGAGGAGTCCATCCTGGGCCGCGTGAACCTGGGCAAGCGCCACGGGCGCCTGATAGGCTCGCTTGCCGCGGCGGTCCGCGAAGGGCTCAGGCGGGACCCGCGCACGCTTCCCCGGCGGCCGGGGCGCGACCACAGTCACGCGCCCCTCACCCAGTCGGAGATCGCCCTCCTCGACCGCATCAAGGAGGACCGCGACAAGATCGCCGCGAGGATCTCGATCGACCCCACGCTGATCGCCAACCGCTCCCAGCTTGCCCTGATCGCGCGGGCCCCCCGCAGCGTGGGCGACGTCCTCCTGCCCTGGCAGGCTTCCCTCCTCGCCGAGGCGCCATCGCTCAAAGCGTGAACGCCAACATCGCCCGCCATCTCGACCGGATGGCCGCTGCGCAACCCGGGGCGACGGCGCTCAAGGTCCCGCGAGGCCGGGCGCCGTCGGGCGACATCGACTACCTCTCGCTGAGCTTCTCCGAGCTGCTCGCGGAGACCGACGCCTGGTGCGCCCGGCTCGCGGAAAGGGGGCTGCGCCGCGGCGACCGCGCGCTCGTGATGGTCGGGCCCGGCCTGCCGCTTGTCGCCCTGGCGTTCGCGCTGTTCAAGCTCGGGGCCGTCCCGGTCGTGATCGACCCGGGCATGGGGCCGGCGAGCCTCCTTTCCTGCGTCGCCCGCTCGCGCCCGCGCGCGGTCGTCGGGGTCCCGGTCGCCCTGATCCTCTCCCGGGTGTGCGCCCGCTCCTTCCGGAGCGTCGAGGTGAGGGTGCCCGCGAGCTCGTCCCGCACGGCCCGGATCGCGCGGCCGGGGGGCGCGGCGGCGGGCGCGGCGGACGCGGAACCGGGGGACCTCGCGGCGATCCTGTTCACCTCGGGGTCGACCGGCGCGCCCAAGGGCGTATGCTACGAGCACGGCATGTTTGACGCCCAGGTGGGGCTCATCCGCGGGACCTACGGCATCGAGCCGGGGGAGGTCGACCTTCCGCTGCTGCCCATCTTCGCCCTCTTCGACCCCGCCCTCGGGATGACGGCCGTCATCCCCGAGATGGACCCGCGCAGGCCGGCGAAGGCCGACCCGGCGAGGATCGTCCGCGCGATACGCCAGGAGCGCGTCACGAATTCGTTCGGGTCGCCGACGCTCTGGGGAAGGGTCGCCGAGTACTGCCGCGCAGGGGCCATAGCGCTCCCCAGCCTGAGGCGCGTCCTTTGCGCGGGCGCGCCCGTCCCCGACGAGCTGTGGAGGTCCTCCCGCTCCTTCCTCGCCGCGGGACGGCTCCACAGCCCGTACGGTGCCACCGAGGCCCTGCCCGTCAGCACGGTGTCGTCCGACGAGATCGAGGCCGGCTCGGTGCGCGGCGCGTGCGTCGGGCTCCCCGTCCCGGGCGTCGACGTGAGGATAATCCCGATATCCGACCAGCCCGTCGCCGCCCTGACCCCGGATGGCTGCCTTCCTCGCGGGGCGGCGGGGGAGATCGTCGTGCGCGGCCCCGCCGTCACCCGCGAGTACTTCTCGAATCCCGGCGCCAACGCGGCGGCGAAGATCCCCGATCCCGCGGGGGGCGGCGGGGTCTGGCACCGGATGGGCGACTGCGGCGCCCTGGACGACTCGGGGCGGCTCTGGTTCCTCGGCCGCAAGGCCGAGCGCGTCGAGTCCAGGGACGGCACGATGTTCACCGAGCCCTGCGAGCAGGTCTTCCGCGCCCACCCCCGCGCCCGGCGCTGCGCCCTCATAGGGGTCGGCCCCGAGCCGGCCCTCGTTGCGGAGACGAGGACGAGGGGGGCCTCGGACGCCCGCGCGCTCGCCGCGGAGCTGAGGGCCCTTGCGCTCGGCCACCGCCACACGGAGGGGGTGAGGACATTCTTCTTCCGGGCGCGCCTTCCGGTCGACGTCCGCCACAACGCCAAGATCCACCGGCTCGCCCTCGCGCGGTGGGCGGCCTCGGCCCGGGCCTTCCGGACCGATTGAACGCGACCCCGCCGCACGATGCCCCCAGAGGCGTGAATGCCGCAGCCCCAGTCCAACCCCCCGCAGGCCCGGCCCTTGTCACCGGCGGGACCGGCTTCCTCGGCCGCAGGATCGTGGACCGGCTGCTCGCGCAGGGCCGCGAGGTCGCGGTCACCGCCCGCGCGCCCGCGCCCGACCTCGAGGCCCGCGGCGTCAGGCTCATACGCGCGCCCCTCGAGGATTCCGGGGCGGTCAGCGCGGCGTGCGCCGGGGCCGAGACGGTGTTCCATGTCGCCGCAAGGGTCGGGGTCTGGGGCCGGTACTCGGACTACCACCGGGCCAACGTGCTCGGGACCCGGGCCGTGATCGAGGGATGCCGGGCGCACGGCGTCCGCCGGCTGGTCCACACGAGCACGCCCAGCGTCGTCTACAACGGCAGGGACCTCTCGGGGGCCGACGAGTCGCTTCCGCTCACGCACCGCTGCCCGAGCCCGTACCCGCTGACGAAGGCCGCGGCCGAAGCCGAGGTCCTGGCGGCCCACTCGGCGGGGCTGGGGACCGTGGCGCTGCGCCCCCACCTGATCTGGGGGACCGGCGACCCCCACCTTGTCCCGAGGATCCTCGCGAGCGCGCGCTCGGGCCGGCTGCGGATCGTGGGGGAGGGCCGGAACCGGGTCGACATGGTCCACGTCGAGAACGCCGCGGACGCGCACATCGCGGCCGAGGCGGCGCTGTGCGCCCCCGGCTCCCCCGCGGGCGGGCGCGCGTACTTCATAACGAACGGCGAGCCCGTCGTGTTCTGGGACTGGATCAACGGGCTGCTCGCGGCCCTGGGGGAGCCGCGCGCCGAGGGGAGGATCTCGCTGCGAACCGCGTCCCTGCTCGGCGCGGCCTGGGAGGCCGCCTGGGCCGTCCTGCGGCTGCGGGGCGATCCGCCCATGACCCGGTTCGTCGCCTCCGAGCTCGCGCTGGACCACTGGTTCGACATCACCGCCGCCAGGCGCGACCTGGGCTACGTCCCGCGAGTGGGCATGGCCGAGGGGATGGCCGAGCTTGTAGCCGGGCTCCGGGGCCGGCCCGCCTAGCCTTGCCCATGGCCGGATTCCTCTCCCTGCGCCTGGCCCCGCCCGGACCCGGGCGCGATCCCGAAGGACGGGACCTGGCCCTCGAGGGGCTGAGGGGCCTGTGCGCGCTGACCGTGTTCTACGGCCATGCGATCGCGCCCATCCCCTGTCTCGATCCCGGCTACTCGCCCCCGGCCCCGCTCTGGTGGTTCGACATGGCGTCGGTCTCCGTCCTCGTCTTCTTCGTGCTGTCGGGATACGTCATCGGCCTTACGGTGAGGGCCCCCTTCGCCGCCCCCGCGGTGCGCGGGTACCTCGCCAGGCGCCTGCTGCGGCTCGCGCCCGTCAACACCGCCGCCGTCCTCATCAGCTGGGCCCTCGCCCCCAGGACCGCCTTCGGCACCGTCCTCGGGAACCTGGGGATCATGGAGAACTACAATCCGTACCTCTTCGGCTGGCGGGTGCCGGTTATGCTCAACAACGCCGCCCTCTGGACGCTCAACTTCGAGCTGCTCTACTACCTGATGTTCCTCGCGGTCTGGCGGCTGGCCCCGCGCGCGGGCTGGCTCCTGTGCGGGCTCGCCGCGTTGACGGTGGCCGCGGTGGGCCTTCCCGGCTTCCCGGAGTTCGTCTCGTGCTATGCGTGCGGCGCCCTCTACTGGGTCGCAGGCCTGTCGATCGCCTGGCTTGCGCCGAGGGATGCGGGGCGCGGCAACTGGCCGAGCGCGCTCCTCGTGGCGGCGGTCATGTGGCCGCTGGCGCCCTTCTGGGCGTTCTCGGGCTCCATGCACTTTGCGGACCTGTCGGTTCCACCGGTGTCGGTGAGGCGGCTGGATATCCTGCCCGTGTGCGTGTGGCTCATCCTCGCCGTCACGGGGAGGGCCCGCCGGTGGCAGGGACGGCTGGCGGCCGTGAGCCTCTCGGTGGCGTCGGCCGGGGTCGTCGTGCGCTTCGCCTCGGGAGCCTTCGGGGACATGGGGAGGGGGCCCTTCGTGGCCTACGCGGCCGCGGTCGCGCTTGCCTGGGCCCTGGCGGGATGGAGGCCCGAGCCGTCGGCGCTGGCGAGGATTGCGCCTCTCGGCCTCGTCTCATTCGGGCTTTACGCCGTGTCCCTCGCCCTCCAGTACGGCGTGCTCGCGCAGCCGCTGCTGCCGCGGGGAACCGCTTGGAGCTACTGCCTCAGGTTCGCCCTGCTGACGCTGCTTGCCTTCGGCACGGCGTGGCTGCTCGAGCGCAGGCTCCAGCCGGCGCTCCGGCGCCGGTTCATCGGCCCGCGCCCCTCTGGCGCACCGCCTCAAAGAGCGTGATCAGGGCGGCCATCGCCACATTGAGCGAGTCGGCACGGCCCGCCATCGGGATGCGCACGCACGCGTCCGCGCCGGCGAGCCAGAATTCGCTCAGCCCGTACTGCTCGCTCCCCATGACGACCGCGAGGGGCCCGCGCAGGTCCGACTCCGTGTAGAGCCTGCCGGCCGCCGGGCTCGTCGCGACGGCCCGGATCCCGCGCCCCTTCAGCCAGGCGAGCACGGCGCCGTTGTCCTCGACGAGGCACGGGACCGAGAAGAGCACGCCGGTCGAGGCGCGCACGACGTTCGGGTTGAACAGGTCGGTCACCGGGTCGCACACGATAACGGCGTGGCACCCGGCCGCGTCCGCTCCGCGCAGGATCGTCCCGAGGTTGCCGGGTTTCTCGATCGCCTCCACGACCAGGATCAGCGGGTCGGCGGGCAGCGCCAGGGAGCCGAGCGTCCTCCTCCACTGGGGCGCGACGGCGAGGATGCCGTCCGGCCTCTCCCGGTAGGCGACCTTCCCGAACGCCTCCTTGGAGAGCTCGAAGAGCCGCGCGCCCGCGGCTTCGGCCCTCGACAGGAGCGCGGGCTCGTTCTCCCCGAGGAACCAGCCCGGCGAGTAGTACAGCTCCTCGATCGCCGCCTTCCCCTCCAGGGCCCGCAGGACCTCGCGGTAGCCCTCGACGAGGAACGCCCTGTCCTCGTCCCGGTGGCGCCGGTCGCGCAGCCGGACGAGCCGCTTGACCCTCGGGTTCTGCATGCTGGTGATTTTCTCGACGGGCATCGCCCTATTTGAGTTGCTGTATCCCCCGGTGTCCAAAAAGAAAGCATTCAACGACAGGCCGTTCGCCTACCACGAGGAGATCGAGCTCCCGGTCACGGCGCTGACCAACCTCGGGGTCGGGCTCGGCAGGGTCGCCCCGGCGGGGGCCCAGGCCGGGCCCGGCTGGGTGGTCATGGTCGCGTTCGCCCTGCCCGGGGAGCGCGTCCGGGCCCGCGTCTTCAGGAACCACCCCAACTATTCCGAGGCCGACCTGGTCGAGGTGCTCTCCCCGTCGCCCCACCGGATAGCCCCGAGGTGCCCTCTTTTCGGGCGCTGCGGCGGATGCCAGTACCAGAACCTGGGCTACGGGGAGCAGCTCGAGTGGAAGCGCCGCCAGGTCGCCGAGCTCCTGCGGCACATGGCCGGGATCTCGTTCGCGGTCTCGCCCGTCATCGGGTCGCCCCGGCCGTTCGGGTACCGTTCGAAGATCACGCCCCATTTCAACGCGCCGAGGGCCGGCCGCGAGGTGGCGATAGGCTTCCTCAGGCAGGGAAGCCGGTCCGAGATCGTGGACGTCCCCCGCTGCGAGATAGCGACAGAGCCCATCAACGCGAGGCTCGCCCTGGCGCGGGAGGAGGTCAGGCGGAGCGCGGGCGAGGGGGCCCTGAAGGGGGGGGCGACGCTCCTCCTGCGCGAGGCCGGCGGGACCGTCACCACGCGGCACGACGACCGGGTGGTCGAGGAGGTGGTCCTCGGGCCCGGCGAGGCGCTCAGGCTCGGCTTCCTCGCCGGCGACTTCTTCCAGAACAACCCGTTCATCCTGCCCGCGTTCGCCCGCTACGTGCGCGACCAGGCCCGCCTAAGCGGGGCGCGGTTCCTGGTGGACGCGTACTGCGGGAGCGGCCTCTTCACGCTCGCGTCGGCCGGCGTGTTCGAGCGCGCCGTTGGCGTCGAGGTGAGCGAGTCCTCCGTCGCGTTTGCGAGGGAGAATGCGGCGGCGAACGGGATCGCGAACGCCACATTCACGGCCGGGGACGCATCCGCGGTCTTTGCCGGCCTCGGGTTCCCCGGCCGGGACGCCGCGGTTGTCATCGACCCCCCGCGGAAGGGCTGTGACGGCGCGTTCCTGAGCCAGATGTTCGATTTCCGGCCGCGGTCCGTCGTCTACGTGAGCTGCGACCCGGCGACCCAGATGCGCGACCTCGGTGGGTTCCTCGCTGCGGGCTACGCGGTCCGCGCAGTCCAGCCCTTCGACCTGTTCCCCCAGACGCGCCACCTCGAGTGCGTGATCACGCTCGCCCTCGGCTAGGGGGGCCGCGCCCGCGGACCGGCGCGGGGCTGGGGCCCCGGTATTGCCAAGGCAGCGGCCGCCCAAGATAGTTCCGCCGATGAGCGCCATCCCAACGCCCCCCAACCGATGGAAATTCATCCGCAGCGGCGGACTGGACCAGGTCTCGCTGAAGTCGGCGCCCGACCTCCTGGCGCTGGGCGAGCTCGACCAGAAGCTCTGGGTGGCCCTGAGCTGCCCGGTGAAGGGGCTCCAGGTCGACGAGCGCACGCTGGCCCTCACGGACACGGACGGGGACGGTCACGTGCGGCCGCCCGAGATCATCGCGGCGGTGGGCTGGGCGTGCGCGCGGCTGAGGGACCCGTCCTGCCTCCTGCGGGGGGGCGACGCGCTGCCCCTCGCGGAGCTCGGCGACGGGCCTGAGGGCAGGGCCGTCGCGGAGGCCGCCCAGTGGGTCCTGGCCAGGCTGGGAAGGACGTCCGACGCCGTCCGCCCGGCCGAGGCCGCCGAGGTCGCCAAGCTGATATCCGTCGGGCCCCTGAAGGGCGACGGCGTCCTCAGGCCGGAGGCCGCCCGCGACGAGGCGACCCGGGCCCTGGTCGGGGAGATCGCGGCCAGCGTCGGGAGCCCGACCGAGGAGGCCGTCGCTTCGTTCTTTGCCGACCTCGAGGCGTTCAGGGCCTGGTCCGAGGGCGGCGGATCCTCCAGCGCCGGCCTCGGGGCCGCGGCGGCCGAGGCCTTCGCCGCGGTCGCCGCCGTCCGGGCGAAGGTCGCCGACTATTTCGCGAGGGTGGCGCTGGCCGAGTATGATTCCAGGTCCATCCCCGGGCTCAACCGCCACGAGGAGGACTACCGCGCGATCGCCGCCGGCGAGCTGTCGGCCGATTCGCCGGCGCTTTCCGCCTTCCCCCTCGCGCGCATAGAGCCCGGCCGGCCCCTGCCGCTCCTCGAGGGCGTGAACCCCGCGTGGGCCGCGGCGCTCGCGCGCCTCCACGCCGCCGCGGTCGTCCCGCTTCTCGGCGCAAGCACCGCCCGGCTCACCCCCGCCGACTGGTCGGCCCTCGTCGAGCGCCTGAGGCCGTACGAGGCCTGGGTCGGGAGCAGGCCGACATCGGGCGTCGCCAAGCTGGGGCTCGAGCGGATCAACCAGATCCTCGCGGGCCCGGGACGGGCGGCCCTGGCGGACCTCTTCCGCGAGGACAAGGCGCTGGCGCCGAGGGTCGCCGCGGCGGCGGACGTCGAGAGGCTGGCCCTGCTCTACAGGGACCTCGGGACGATCCTCAGGAACTTCGTGAATTTCTCAGACTTCTACTCGAAGGCGCGGCCCGCCGTGTTCCAGGCCGGCACCCTCTACATGGACGGCCGCTCGTGCAGGCTGTGCATCAGGGTCGACGACGTCGCCGCCCACTCGGCCTTCGCGGCGATGAGCCGCGTGTACGTCGCCTACGTCGAGTGCCGCCGCCCGGGCGGCGAGTCGATGAGGATCGCGGCGGGCTTCACCCAGGGCGACAGCGACTACCTCTTCGTCGGGCGCAACGGCGTCTTCTACGACCGGGGCGGCCGCGACTGGGACGCCACGATCGCCAGGATCTCCGAGAGCCCCATCAGCGTCCGCCAGGCGTTCTTCGCGCCCTACAAGAAGGTCGCCTCGTTTGTCCAGGAGCAGTTCGCCAAGTTCGCCGCATCCAAGGACCAGGTGGCGCAGGGCGGGATCAGCACGGCCGCCGTGGCTGCCGCGACCGGCGCACCCGCGCCGTCCCCGTCGTTCGACATCGCCAAGTTCGCCGGCATATTCGCGGCCCTCGGGCTGGCGATCGGCGCCATCGGCGGGGCCCTGGCGAGCGTGTTCTCGGGACTCCTCAGGCTGGCGCCCTGGGAGTGGCCGATCGCCGTCGCCGCAGCGCTCCTGCTCATCTCCGGGCCCTCCATGCTGCTCGCGGCGCTCAAGCTGCGCCAGCGCAACCTGGGGCCCCTTCTCGAGGGCACGGGCTGGGCCGTCAACGGCCGCGTGAAGATCAACATGCCCCTCGGCGCGGCCCTGACCGACCGGGGAGTCCTTCCGCCGAATTCGGACCGGCTCGCCTTCGACCCCTACGAGGACGAGGCCGCCAACACGCGGCGCCTGGTCGCCATCGCGCTTGCCGTCGCCGTGATCGCCTGGCTCGCGGTCTCGAGGGCGTTCCACCTGTGGCCGTTCTGAACGCGCGCCGAAGCGCCGGCGGCCGCCCCCGTCAGTTCAGCTCGCTAAGGACGAACGCGTAGTCGGAGGCCGCCTCGCGGAGCGCGTCGTAGCGGCCAGCCGCGCCGCCGTGGCCCGCGGGATCGAGGTTGACCCTCAGGAGGAGCGGGTTGGCATCGGTCTTGAGCGCGCGCAGCTTCGCGACGTACTTGCAGCCCTCCCAGTAGGGCACCTGGCTGTCGTTCAGCGCCGTCGTGACGAGGATCGCGGGGTAGGCCTGCGCCCGGATGTTGTCGTAGGGCGAGTAGGCGCGCATCCATCCGTATTCCTCGGCCACGTTCGGGTTGCCCCACTCGATGTACTCGTCCGTGGTCAGGGGAAGCGAGGCGTCCAGCATGGTGTTCAGGACGTCGACAAACGGGACGTTCAGCACGGCGCACCTGAAGAGATCGGGGCGCAGGTTAAGGACCGCGCCCATCAGCATGCCTCCCGCGCTCCGGCCGGAGGCCGCCATCATTGCCGGCGTCGTGAGGCCGGCCCCCACGAGGAACTGCGCGCACGCGATGAAGTCGGTGAAGGTGGTCATCTTGCTCTTCATCCGCCCGGCCTCCCTCCAGGGCTCGCCGAGCTCGCCCCCTCCCCGGATGTGCGCGATCGCGTATATGAGGCCGTGGTCGAGCAGGCTCAGGCGCCCGGACGAAAAGCCGTCGGGGATGCTGGCCCCGTAGCTTCCGTAGCCGTAGAGCAGGAGGCGCTGGGGGCCCGCCGCCCGGAGCCCCCTGCGGTACACCAGCGTGATCGGGATCCGGGTCCCGTCGGAGGCCGTGGCGAACACCCGCTCGCAGGCGTAATCCTTCGGGTCGTAGCCCCCGAGGACGGCGTCCTGCTTGACGAGTGTGCGCGTGCGCCTGGCGGTGTCGTAAGCGAAGACCGACGGCGCGGTGACCGGCGACTCGTAACGGAACCTCAGCTCGGCCGTGTCGTATTCGGCGTTCGCGGCCAGCTCGGCCTCGTAGGCGGGCTCGGGGAACGCGATCCGGTGGGATTCGCGGGTCCCGAGGTCGATCACGCGCAGCTGCGGCATGCCGTCCTCCCTCTCCTTGACCGCCGCAAAGCCGGCGAAAAGCGTCACGCTTTCCACCCTGACCCGCGGATCGGCCGCCAGGAACTCGCTCCAGTGGCCCTCATCCGGCGTCGCGACCGGCGCGGTGGCGATCCGGTAGTTCTGCGCGCCCTTGTTGGTCACGAAGTAGAAGAGCCCGCCGCGGTGGTTCGCGAAATACATGTGCCCGTCCCTGCGCGGGTCGAGTACCCTCCATTCGCCGCGGGGATCGTCCGCCCGCAGGGCGCGCACCTCCGAGGTCAGCTTGCTCTCGGACGTGCAGAACAGGTACTTCCGGTCGAGCGACCTGCTCAGCTCAAGGCCGAAGAGCTCGTCCCTCTCCTCGAGGAGGACCTCGTTGCTTCCCGTCCGCAGCTCGCAGCGCCCGAGCCTGCACGGCCTTTTGGTCACCGGGTCCTCCTTGGTGTAGAAGAGGGTCTCGCTGTCCGCAGCCCAGGCGAGCGACGAGACCGTCCCGACCGACTGCGTCACGAGCCCGCCCGTCCTCAGGTCCTTCACGAAAAGCCCGTAGTCGCGGTGCCCTGTCGTGTCGATCGAGTAGGCGAGCAGGTTGCCGTCGTCGCTGACCCGGAAGGCGCCGAGGCCGATGAACTTGAGGCCCTTGCCGAGCTCGTTCAGGTCGACGAGCACCTGCTCCCGCGCCGGGGCGCCCTGCCTCGGCCTGCGGCAGTGGATGGCGTACTGCTTGCCCTGCTCGGTGCGGGCGTAGTAGAGCCAGGCGCCTTTGGGGTAGGGGGCGCTCGAGTCCGTTTCCTTCAGCCGGCCGAGCATCTCGGCGTAGAGCCTTTCCTCGAGGGGCTTCGCGGGCGCCATCACCGCCTCGGTGTACCGGTCCTCGGCGCGAAGGTACTCGAGGACGGCAGGGTTCGTCCTCTCGCGGAGCCAGAAGTAGTCGTCGATCCGCCGGTCCCCGTGGACCGAGACGTCCCTGGGGATCCTCCGGGCGATCGGCGGCGCAAGCCCGTCGCCCCCGAGCTGGGCGCGGGCGTCCGCGATCGACGCGCACGCGAACGCGAGCAGGGGGATGAGTCTCGCCGTGGCCTTCACCGGCCCGCGAGTGAACATGGCGGCCGTGTGGCTGGCGACCGCAATATCCGCCCCCCTGCGCCTCACCGGAGCTCCATCCATTCCGGGGACGCGTAGCGCTCCGCGAGGCCCTCCTCCTCCCCCTCGGCGAATTCCGGCCACGGCGCCGCCGACGCCTCGGCCCCGAGGCGGGCCGCCATCCCCTCGACGAATTCCTCTCCCAGGGCGTCCCAGTCCACCGCGTCCCCGCCGGCCGCCGGCTTCCAGATCGACCCCTGGAAGAGGAGCCCGCGCTTGTTGCGCTTCTGCGCGCCGCCGGCGACCTTGGCGCCAGACTCGGCGTGCACAACGTCGAAGGCCTCCGCCCGCTCGAAGCACACCCCTGCCGGCCCGGCGGGCCGCGGGCCGTCCTCCGGCTCGGCGGACGGCTTGAGCGCAACCGGGATGCCGGCCCCCCGTAGCGCCCCGGCCAGCGCCTCGTGGATCGCGCGGTAGCTCTGCGTCGCGCGCAACTCCTCGAGCGGGTGGCCGCGGGGAATGACAAGCGCGTACGTCCAGTCGGCGCGGTGGTCAACCAGTCCGCCCCCCGTCGGCCGCCGGCACAGGTCGAGGCCCGCGTCGGCCTGGAGCTGGCTGCGGATGAAGGAGATCTTCTGGCTGTAGCCGAACGTGAACGCAGGCGACCGCCATCCGTAGTGGCGGAAACGCAGCGCGCCGCCCCGGGGATAGCGTTGAAGCAGCAGGAAATCGGCGGCCATGTTCTCGGCCGCCCCCCCAGTCCGCTCCGGCAGGACGTCCAGAATCATGCGGAGCGCACGAGCCACTGCGCCCTCCAGCCCCTCCCCCTGCGCGAAAGGGCCAGGACTCCCGCCTTTGCGAAGGGAAACGGCATTGCGGCGCCGTCGGTCCCTGATGTCATCAGGGCGGCGAGCGCGCCGAGGTGGGGTTCGTGCCCGACGACGGCGATGTCCCGGCCCTCCCGGTCCAGAACCGCGGCGATCACGCCCGGGTTGTCCTCGGGCTCGAGGCCGGGCGTGAGGACAAGCGGCGAGGAGAGCCCGAGCCCCTGTGCCAGGAGCTCGGCCGTCTCGCGCGACCGCGCCAGCGGGCTGTGCCAAAACTGCGCGGGGCTGAAGCGCGCACCGTCCCGGAGGATCGCGCACACCGCGCCGACCTGCTCGCGCCCCTTCGCGCTCAGCGGACGCTCGGGGTCGTCCTCGGCCGAGACCGCGTCGGCGTGCCGGATGAGGTAAATCATCGGTCGGGGCCGGCGTTCCCGTTCAGGGAGCCAGCCGTTCCACCACCCAGGCGCCGCCCGCCTCGCGGCGGTAGCGGAGCCGGTCGTGAAGCCGGCTCCGGCGCCCCTGCCAGAACTCCACGGTCTCGGGGACGATCCTGAATCCGCCCCAGTGCGGCGGCATCGGCGCCTCTCGGCCGGCGTACTTCCTCTCCATCGCCTTCATCGCCTCGTCGAGCGCCTCGCGCCCGGCTATGATCGAGCTCTGCGGCGAGGCCCAGGCCGCGAGCTGGCTCGCCCGGGGGCGGCTGTGGAAGTAGGCCTCGCTCTCCTCGCGGGCCACCTTGACGACCGCGCCCTCGATGATGACCTGCCGCTCGAGTGCTATCCACGGAAAGACATATGACGCCCGCGGGTTCGCCTCGAGCTCCCGGCCCTTGCGGCTGTCGTAGCTCGTGTAGAACACGAATCCGCGCCCGTCGACGGCCTTGAGGAGCACCATGCGCCCGGAGGGCCTGCCGTCACGGGCCGCGGTCGCCAGCACCGCCGCGTTCGGCTCAGGGACCTTCGCGGCCTCGACCTCCTGGAACCACTTCTCGAATTGCCGGAAGGGATCGCGGGCGAGGTCCTTCTCGGACAGCCCGGCGAGCGTGTACTCCTTCCTAAGTTCGGCCAGGGTCATTGCGTGGCACGGTGTCGCCGGGCCGCTCGCCTGTCAAAATGCATCTGCCTCGGGGCGCGGGGGCCTCAGCGCGTCAGCGCGCGAACGATCGCGGCGTGCGCCGGGAACTCGCGCACGAGCGCGTCCCTGCTCCCGAGCTCGAATTCCCCCTCGTCCCAGGCCGGCGAGACCAGGCAGCTGAACAGGGCCCATCCCCGGGCCCGCCCCGCCCCCGGCGGCACGATCCGCGCCCCCTGCCATTCGCCCGCCGGGACGACGGCCTGGGCGGCGTGGCCTCCGCCCGGGTCCGGCCCGAGGAGGCAAGCGCGGCAGGACCCCGTGCGGGGGTCGATCCGGACCAGCTCGGCGGGATCGCCCGCACTGAACTGCCAGACCTCGTCCATGCCGAGGCGGTGCAGGGCCGAGAAGTCGTCGCGCGTCATGAGGAAAAGGATCGCCGATGCAAATGCGCGCCCGTCGGCGCCCTTCCGGGGGCTCGTCCACGTGGGCGTGAAGAACCCCCCCTCCCGGGGGAGGGGGGCGAGACAAAGCTTCGAGACAAGGCGACGGGCCTCGGCGTTCATGGCCAAGGGGATAGACAAGGCGCGCCCGGTTTGCACGCCATTCCAGGCTTCCCGTGTCGGCCCCGTTTCGCGATGATGCGCCGATGGACAGGCTCAACGCTTACATCGACCGCAGCGCGCCGGTCCTCCTGGAGCGCCTGCGGCGCCTCGTCAGCTTTGCGACGGTGAATCCCCCCGGCGAGGAATACGGGGCCGTCACAGCCTACCTGACCCGGGAGCTCGGGAGGGTCGGCCTCCAGGCCCGCCGCCTGCCGATACCCCGCCAGCTCCTGCGCGCCAGCCTGCCCCCGTCGCAGCACGGCTACCCGCGCTACAACGTGCTCGGCCGGCTCAGGGTCCCGGGCGCCGGCAGGACGATCCATTTCAACGCCCATTACGACGTCGTGCCCGTCTCCGGCACGTGGCGGCACGGGGACCCCTTCGGGGCCGCGGTCGAGCGGGGCGTGGTTTACGGCCGCGGCACCGCCGACATGAAGGGATCGATCGCGAGCCTGCTCACGGCCCTCGACGCCCTGCGGGCGACCCGCATCCGGCCCCGGATGAATGTCGAGGTCTCCTTCACGGCCGACGAAGAGACGGATTCGTTCCTCGGCGCCCGCTGGATCGTCGACGAGGCCCCGGTCCGTCCCGACTACGCGATCGTCATGGAGGGCGCGGAGGGCAACCAGGTGTGCTGCGGCCACAACGGGACGCTCTGGCTCGAGGTCACCGTCCACGGGCGCGCCGCCCACGGCTCCACGCCGCAGGAGGGCGTGAACGCCCTCGAGAAGATGGCGGCCCTGGTCCTCGCCCTGGACGTCTACAAGAGAAAGATCGCCCGGCGGACCTTCGTGACGCCGGAGGGCAAGGTGATGCGCCCGACCATAAATGTCGGCGGGGTCTTCGCGCCTGGGCCCGGGTCCAAGATCAACACGGTTCCGGCCCAGGCCTCGTTCTCGATCGACCGGCGGGTCCTCGCCGTCGAGGACCACGCGGCCGCCGAGCGGGGCCTTCGCTCGTTCCTCGCGTCCGCGGCGAAGCGGATCCCCGGCTGCAGGATCTCGGTCTCAAAGGTCTCCGAGAACTTCTCCTGCTTCACGAGGCCGAGCCATCCGTTCTTCAGGGCCATGGCCGCCAGCGTCAGGCGGGTCCGCGGCCGGCCCACCGCCTTCAACGTGTCGACCGGATTCAACGACATCCACTACTTCGCCCAGCACCTGCGCATCCCGACGCTCGGCTACGGCCCCGGCGGCGACGACATCCACGCGGTGGACGAGCGGGCGAGGGTTAAGGACCTCGTCTCGGCGGCGAAGATCTACGCCGATCTCCTGACGAGCTTCGGCGGCTGAGGCCGGGTCAGGGGGCGGCGAAGCCGAGCCGCACGATGTGGACCGCGATCGCGGCCAGCAGAAGCGATATGATCTTGGAGACCGCGCGCAGGCCCGTCTGGCCGATCAGGCGGTCGAGCCTCTCGCTCGCGGCGAACGCCAGGGCCACAAGGACGAGGTTGGCCGCCAGCGCGACCAGCGTCATCGCGTAGCCCAAGGACTTCGAGATGACGAGGAGCGTCGTGATCGTCGCCGGGCCGGCGATCAGCGGCATGCCGAGGGGGACGATTCCAAAATCGTCCGACAGGCTGATCTTCTCCTGCGACATGGGCAGCGTGAGCTCGCGCACCGCGATGACGAAAAGGACGGCGCCGCCCGCGATCTGGAAGTCCCCCTCGCCGATCCCGATGGCGTTGAACATGACGCGGCCCAGGAAAAGGAAGAGGAGCGCGACGATTCCCCCGGTCCACGTCGCCTGGTTGGCGATCCTCCTGCGCATGGCGACCGGGACGTTCCGGCCGAGCGCAAGGTAGACCGCAGCGAGGCCAATCGGATCGATCGTCACGAAGAGCGGGATGAAGCAGTCGAGGAATTTCGTGGCAAGACCCATGGTCCCACAGCCTGCCCCCCGCACCCGGAAAGGCAATCCACCTTGCGCCGCGCGGCGCCTCGGCCTTCATTCTTGCCTCTCGTGGAAACCCGATTGGCCGATCTCTACGGGCTGACCAGGCCCGAGCTGGACGCCCTCGTGGAATCATGGGGGTTCAGCCCCGACCACGCGGCGAGCCTTTGGAGACACCTCTATCTCGGGCTCGCCGCCTCGCTGGGCGGCCTGCGGGAGGTTCCCGCCCGCGTGCTCTCGCGGCTCGAGGCCGAGACCCGCGTCGGCGACCTTCCCGTCCGCCTCGAGACGGCCTCGAGCGACGGCTTCACGCGCAAGTTCCTCCTGGAGCTCGCCGACGGCGCGAGGATCGAGACCGTCCTCATGCGCTTCACGGGCCGGGCGACCGCGTGCGTCAGCAGCCAGGCGGGCTGCGCGATGGGCTGCGTCTTCTGCGCCACCGGCCAGATGGGATTCGGCCGCCATCTGTCCGCCGGCGAGATCGTCTCGCAGGTGGTCCGCGCGGCGCGCGCCCTCCTCGCGGCCCGGGAGCCCAAGCGCCTCCGCAACGTCGTGTTCATGGGAATGGGTGAGCCGCTGCACAACTACGACGCCGTGATGAGGGCCGTGGATATCCTGCGCGACCCTGGCGGGCTCGCGCTCGGCGCCGGGAGGATCACCCTCAGCACCGTGGGCGTCGTCCCGGGCATACGCCGCATGGCGGACGAGGCCCGCCCCATCCACCTGGCGGTCTCGCTCCACTCGGCGGACCAGGCGGAGCGCGCCCTCCTCGTCCCCGCGGCCAGCAGGTGGCCGCTGGACGAGCTGATGGACGCCTGCCGCCACTTCTGCTCCGCCCTCGGCCGCCGGATCTTCTTCGAATGGGCGCTGATCGAGGGAAGGAACGACACGGCGGCCCACGCCCATGCCGTGGGCCGCCTGATCCGCGGGCTGCCGGCCCACGTCAACCTGATTCCCCTCAACCCGACGGCCGGGTATCCCGGCGCTGCGTCGGGGGGCGAGGCCGCCAGGCGCTTCCAGCGCGTCCTGGCCGACGACTATGGACTGCCCAGCACCGTGCGCCAGCGCCGCGGCATCGACATCGGGGCGGGCTGCGGCCAGCTGGCGGCGCCCGCGTGAGCCTCCTCAATCGTACCGGGCCGACCGCCCCAGGTAGTTGAGCATCCAGATCTCCTTCCAGACCCGGTAGCGGCCCTCGTAGGTGATCTTGCCGTTCTCCTCGCGCGCGCCCTGCGGGTTCAGGAACCCGAGCTCGGTGTTGACGTGGTCGAGCTCGCGCTGCGCCTCGTTCAGGTCGACCAGCGGCTCGACCGCGAACGGCGTGAGCCCGCCGCCCATCGAGGCCACCCTCCTGCGGTGGAGCGACAGAAGCCGCGGGAGCGACCGGCAGCAGGGCCTTCGGTCGACAAACCAGTTCTCCGGGTAGAAGCCGCCGAACGGGATGTAGAGGTTGTCGGTCACGTACCTCGAGCCGTCCACGCCGATCGACATCAGCGAATAGCACACGTCGATCGCGCCGCTGTTCTGCGGAAGGAACATCACCTGCACCCGCAGCAGCGCCGCCTCGTCCTGGTACATCGAGACCCTCAGGTAGATGTCGCCGCCGACCTCGGCCTTCAGGGCCTGGACCTGTCGGAACCCCTGCGCGCGCAGCCATTCGCGGATCCTGAGGAACCGCGGCTGGACCGGCCATTCCTCGCCGCTGCTGTTCAGCGCAT
>CAZCAJ010000052.1:24345-25916 GCA_964496645.1 uncultured Opitutaceae bacterium | reverse complement strand
ACGGGAAGCCCGACGTCCTCCAGCAGATCGAGCACGGCGTGCTCACGATCGTCGGCGGCTACAACTCCATGGGCAGGCTATACCGCGGCATCCAGGACGCGTCGCTCCACCAGTACACGTTCCTCGGCGACGCCGCCGACATGACCGACAACAAGGTCTTCCACGACACCAACGGCGAGGCGATGAAGATCCTCGCCGAGGCCGCCGTCTCCGGCTCGCAGGCCGAGCCCAAGATCGACCACCTGCCCCCGCTCGGGTCCGAGGGCTCGGCCGACGACCGCTGGGTCTTCACCGAGGAGAACGCGCGGCGCGAGCTGGACGTCGCCGGGGCCCTGGCCGCCGCGTCCCGGGCGCTCACGGGCTTCAACGACCCGCTCGCCAAGGACTGCCTGCGCATAGCCAGGGAGCTCTGGAAGAGCGCGCGGGCGGCGGACTCTTCGGTCTTCCGGCTCGAGCCGGCGATCGAGCTCTACCAGACCACCGGCGAGAAGGAATACGCCGACACCATCCTGGGCCTGGGCGACCAGATCGCGGCGAGGGTCGACCACATCGGCTGGCTCGGCGCGCGGGCCATTCCGCTCCTTAAGGACGCGGCCTTCACCGCGAAGATGAGGGCCGCGTTCGGCCCCTGCCGCGAGCGGATCGACGCCCTGGAGAAGGAGACGCCATACGGCATCCCCTACAGCCCGGACATCTGGGGGGCCGGATGGGAGATCCAGCGCTTCGGCGTCCAGCAGTACTTCCTCCACGCCGGGGCGCCGGACATATTCCCCACGACATACATGCTGCACGCGATCGACTTCATCCTCGGCTGCCATCCCGGCTCGAACACGGCGTCGTTCGTCTCCGGCGTCGGCGCCAGGTCGCTGATCCCCGCCTACGGCATGAATCGAGCCGACTGGTCCTACATCCCGGGGGGCATCGCCTCCGGGACGGCCCTCATCCGACCGGACTTCCCGGAGCTCCTCGAATGGCCGTTCATCTGGCAGCAGGGCGAGTACTGCCTGGGCTACCCGACATCGGACTACGTGTTCCTGATCCTCGCGGCCGACCACGTCCTCAACCAGTAGCGCCGTCCCAGGAGGCGGGCGGTGCGCTGGCAATGGCGGCGGAACGTGATATGTTGCGGCCGCCCCCGGGGAACGACAGCCCCGGGCGCCATTCCAACCCCCTCACCGAGATGAAGACCCTGCACGCCAAACAGATTAGCCGCCAACTGAAGTCGCTCCCCCAATGGTCGAAGCGCGGCAAGACCATCCGCCGGCGATTCGAATTCGAGGCCTTCCCCGAGGCGGTCGGATTCGTGAACCGGGTCGCCGTGAGGGCGGAAAAGAGCAACCACCATCCCGACATCGACATCCGCTGGAACAAGGTGACGCTGGCTTTGACGACGCATGACAAGGGGGGCCTCACCGGAAGGGACTTCTCCATGGCGCGCGAGTGCGACGAGGTCTTCTCCAGGTTCTTCGCGCCCTGACCGGGTCCCGGGGGGGGGCCCAAGCCCCCCCCCCGGCCCGTAAGTTAGGCATCAACCCCGCCACGCCGGGGGCCCCCGGCCCCACCGTGTTAAA
>CAZCAJ010000052.1:0-24335 GCA_964496645.1 uncultured Opitutaceae bacterium | reverse complement strand
GGTTCTTCTAATTGTTGGGGGCGCCAGGCCGGGGGGCGGGGGGGGCCGGCGGCCCGCCCCACGGCCGATTCAGTTCGCCTTCACCCAGGCCAGGCCGTCGTCCACGGGCCCGACGGTGATCAGCCGCTCGAGCCTCCAGGTCCCCACGTTGATGACAGCGACCTGCCCGCTCGCGTCGCAGGAGACGTAGGCCACGTCCCCGTCCGGCCGCACGAGCACCTCCTGCGGGGCCTTGGGCACGTTCAGGGTGTGCACCACGGTCATCGTTGTCAGGTCGACAACGCCCACCATGTCGATGGCGGGAAGCGCCACGATCAGCCATCGGCCGTCCGGAGTAGCGGCGGTTCCGAAGCCGAGGCCCGGCAGCGGGATCGACGCGCTTTCGGAATTCGTACCGGTGTCGATGACGACAAGGCGCGCGGCGGTCTGGTCCGCCGTGAACGCCATGCGGTCGTCGGCCGACAGCGCGATGCGCTGGATGATGGGCGCGACGGGAATCGTCGTGACGAGCCTGCGCGACTTCAGGTCGAGGACCGACACGGAGCCGGGATTGACGTTCGCCGTGTAGCCGAGGAGGCCGTCGCTCGAGATGGCCAGCATGTGCGACTGCGGGCTGCCGGTGGGAACGGAGCCCACGATCCTCAGGGACCTCGGGTCTATGATCGTGACGGAGTCATCGAGCTCCGTGGTGACATACAAGAGGCCGTCCTTCGGCCCGACGACGGGGCGGTGCGGGCGCATCCCCCTGCCCAAGTCGACCGTGCCGACGATCCTGGACTTCCGAAGGTCCATCACCCGTATGAGGCGCCCGTCGGTGCCCGCCTGGCCGACCCCAGCGCTGCCGTAGATCGGGACAAACGCGCGCCTGCCGTCCTGCGAGACAGCCACCTCGTGGCCAGTCGTGGCGCCCTCGGGTATCACCGCGACCTGGATCCCCAGGTTCACCTCGACGACGGAAAGCGTGTCGTTGCCCTTGTTGGCAACCAGCAGGAACCCATTGGATTTCTGAGAGTTGTTGGATTGCGCCTCCGCGGGGACCGCAGCCAGCCAGCTCGCGAGGCTGGCGCCTAGAATCATGCAGATTCTGGGGACGTGTTTCACGGAAGGCACTTGGCGCAGTATCACGAACCGGCAAAGGGAAAGTCAAACGCCCGTGAAATGGGGAGAATACTGATCGCCTGCCCGGGCGCGGCACCGTCCCGGCCGGAGCGGGACCGGCCCTGGCCCCGCGGCCCATTTTTGTTTGGCGGTGACGGCCGGCACCGCGCAAGGATCGGGCGGATGGAACTGGGTTATTTCCTAAAAGGCGCGGCCATAGGCTTTTCGATCGCCGCTCCCGTCGGCCCGATCGGGGTCCTGTGCATTCGCCGCTCCCTGGCAGACGGCACCTGGAAGGGCTTTGCCGCCGGCTTGGGTGCCGCCTCGGCGGACGCCGCCTACGGTTGCGTGGCGGGGTTCGGCCTCACGGCGGTGTCCGGCTTCCTGGTGAGGCACCAGACCCCGCTCGGCCTGATCGGCGGCGCCTTCCTGTGCTGCATCGGCATCCGGACCTTCCTGAGCAGGCCGGCGCAGGACGCGCCGGCTGCCGCCGACAGCATGCTCGCGATCTACGGGTCGACGCTTCTGCTAACCCTCGCGAATCCGGCGACCATCCTCTCCTTCGCGGCCGTGTTCTCGGCCATCGGGCTTGGCATCTCGGCCGACTATCCGGGCGCCGCCAGGCTCGTCCTTGGCGTCTTTGCGGGCTCTGCACTCTGGTGGCTGATCCTGAGCGGCGGCGTCGGCCTGCTTCGGTCGCGCGTGACGCCCGCCTGGCTGCGGGCCGTCAACCGCCTCTCCGGCTGCGTCCTTGCCGGCTTCGGCATCTACGCGATCGTCCATCCCCTGATGTGACCTTCGGCGCGCCGCCCGCCATTCGGGCCCGCGCCGGGCCCGGGTTCCAAGGCGGTTCCCGCCCCGGGCTGTTGACAGACATTCGATGCCCAGTAGGGTGACGCGGCACCAAACGGCGGATAAATGAGCAAGTTCACCCTCAGAGTAAACGGCCAGTCGCGCGTGGTGAACGTCGCCGCCGACACGCCCCTCCTCTGGGTCCTTCGCGACAGCCTCGGCCTCGTCGGCACGAAGTTCGGATGCGGCATCGGCCAATGCGCCGCGTGCACCGTGCACCTGGCGGGTGCGCCCATCAGGTCGTGCATGATGCCGGTGTCGGCGGCCGCCGGGGCCCCCATCACGACGATCGAGGGCCTTTCGCCGGACGGGTCCCATCCGCTGCAGAAGGCGTGGTGCGAGCTCGACGTCGCCCAATGCGGCTATTGCCAGCCCGGGCAGATCATGTCTGCCGCTGCGCTCCTCGCGAACAATCCCAACCCGACCGACGGCGACATTGACGACGCGATGTCCGGCAACATCTGCCGGTGCGCCACCTACCACCGGATCAGGGCCGGCATTCACCGGGCGGCCGAGATCGCTGCCGCGGCCAAGGAGGCCCGGGCATGAGCGCGGTGCTCCAGACGCCGCTCGACCGGCGCTCGTTCCTGAGGATCGTCGCGATGGCCGGGGGCGGCCTCGTCCTCGGGCACTACGTCAGGCCCGCGGGCGCGGCGGAGCCGGCGGCGGCTGGTGTCGAGAAGGAGGGCGGCCTTTTCATCCCGAACGCCTTTATCCGGATAGCCCCGGACGGGACCGTCACCGTGTTCTCGGCGCGCCCGGAGGTCGGCCAGGGGATCAAGACGTCTCTGCCGATGGTGGTCGCCGAGGAGCTCGGGGCCGACTGGCGAAACGTGAGGGTGGTCTCGGCCCAGCTCGACCCGGTCTTCGGCCCGCAGTTCGCGGGCGGGAGCATGTCGACGCCGATGTCATACACGCTGATGCGCAAGATGGGCGCCACAGCGCGCACCGTCCTGGTGGAGGCGGCGGCCCAGACCTGGGGCGTGCCCGCGAGCGAATGCGTCGCCGCCGACGGCGCGGTCCGGCACGCGCCCACCGGGCGCTCGATCAAGTTCGGCGAGCTGGTGGCGAAGGCGTCCACCCTCCCGGTCCCGCCCGAGGATTCCGTCAGGCTGAAGGACCCGAAGGACTTCACGCTCCTTGGAAAGAGGATCGGCGGGGTCGACAACCCCAAGGTCGTCACCGGGCAGCCCCTGTTCGGGATCGACCAGTCGCGCCCCGGGATGGTGTACGCCGTCTACGAGAAGAGCCCCGTGTGGGGCGCGCGCCCGCTGAGCGCCAACGTCGAGCAGGTGAAGTCGCTTCCGGGGGTCCGCGACGCGTTCATCATAGACCGCACGGTGCCGGCGGGCCAGCTGACCGGACTCGTGCCCGGGGTGGCGATCGTGGCCGAATCCACGTGGGCCGCCTTCAGCGCACGCAAGCAGCTGAAGGTCCAATGGGAGGACGGCCGGTTCCCCAACAGCAGCTGGGACGATTTCGCGCGCCAGGCCCGGGAGCTGGCGGCCGCGGCCCCCGGCGCGCAGAACGTAAGGGAGGTCAGGAGGGACGGCGACATCGACAAGGCCTTCGCCGCGGCGGCGCACGTGGTCGAGGCCGCGTACTCCTACCCGTTCATCTCCCACGTCAACCTCGAGCCCCAGAACTGCCTCGCCCACGTCCACGGCGACAGGGCGGAGATCTGGGCCCCGACGCAGAACCCCGACTCCGCGCGCAAGCTTGCGGCCCAGGTCCTCGGCATCGAGCCCGAGAAGGTCGAGGTGACCATCACGCGCATCGGCGGCGGCTTCGGCCGGAGGCTCGACTCGGATCCGGTGGCCGAGGCTGCGGCGATCTCCCAGCGGGTCGGGGCGCCGGTCAAGCTGACTTGGAACCGCGCGGACGACATGCAGCACGACCACTACCGGCCGGGCGGTTTTCATTTCCTGAAGGGCGCCGTCGATTCCCAGGGCGGGCTGAGCGCGTGGCGCACCCACCACGTGGCCTTCGGCTCCACCATGGGCTCCGACGAATATCCCGCCCGCTTCGTGCCGAATTACCTCCAGCTGGACAGCAACCTCGACAACGGGATCCCCCAGGGCCCTTGGCGGGCCCCGGGAAGCAACACGTACGCATGGGTGATCTGCTCCTTCCTCGACGAGCTCGCCCACGCCGCGGGCAGGGACCCCGTGGAGTTCAACATCGCCGTGCTCGGCGACAGGGACATGGTCCCCGGCACCGGCGAGCGCAGCCGCCCCTACAACGCGGCCCGCATGCGCAATGTCTTGCGCCAGGTCGCCGAGAAGTCCGGCTGGGGAAAGCCGCTGGCCCGCGGCAAGGGAATGGGGCTGGGCTACTTCTTCAGCCACCAGGGCTACATCGCGGAGGTGGCCGAGGTGACGGTGTCTCCCAAGGGCGAGCTCAGGGTCGACCGCGTCGTCGCGGCCGTGGACGTCGGCTCGCAGATCGTGAACCTGAGCGGCGCCGAGAATCAGGTGCAGGGCTCGATCATCGACGGATTGAGCGCCGCATGGATGCAGGAGCTGGACATCCGGCAGGGCCGGGTCGTGCAGGCCAATTTCGACGATTACACCATGCTGCGCATCCCCGACGCGCCCAGGGCGATAGAGATCCACTTCATCAAGACGGATTATCCGCCGACCGGCCTCGGAGAGCCGGCCCTCCCGCCGCTCGCGCCCGCGGTCTGCAACGCGATCTTTGCCGCAACCGGCAAGCGGGTCCGGCAGTTCCCGATCTCCCGGACCGACCTTTCGTGGTCCTGAGCGGGCTGCAGATCCGCCCGAGGCGCCTGCGATGAAGGAGCTGCAGGCGATCGTCGGACACCTGAACGGCGCCAAGCGCGGGGGCGTCCTGGCGACGCTGGTCACGGTCGAGGGGTCGTCCTACCGCAAGCCGGGCGCGAGGATGCTCGTGACGGAGGACGGACTGCGCATAGGCTCGATAAGCGGAGGATGCCTCGAGGAGGACCTGATAGAGCGCTCAGGACACGTGTCGGCGACCGGCCTGGCGGAGCTCGCCGTCTACGACACGACGGCCGACAACGATCTCCTGTGGGGCGTCGGGCTCGGCTGCCACGGCGTGATCCGCGTCCTTCTGGAACCCGTGCGCGCAAGCCCCGACTGGGCCGCGGCGGTCGCCGACAATTTCAGGGCGGGCCGCGCGACGGACCTTGCGGTCGTCTGGGGCGGGCCCGGGCCCAGGGGGACGTTCCTGCGGGAGGGGCGGGCCGCGGCGCGCCTCGCGGCGGCGGGCGTGTTCCTAGAGACCGTCGAGCCCCTGGTCTCGCTCTCCATCTTCGGGGCGGGAGACGGTGCCCGGCCCCTCGCCCGGCTTGCGCGCGAACTTGGATGGAGGGTGAGCGTCGCGGATCCGCGGCCCGCGCTGGCCACCGAGGCCAGGTTCCCCGGCGTGGCCAGCCTGGTCACGGCCCCGGCGGACGAGCTTGTCGCCCGGGCGCAGCCGGCGCCGGGCTCCCTCGCCGTCATCATGACGCACCACTACGTGCACGACCGGCCGCTGCTGCGCCATCTCCTGCCGCTCCCCCTTGCGTACCTGGGAATGCTCGGGGCAAAGGGCCGGTCGGAGAGGATACTGGCCGAGCTTTCGCAGGAGGGCTTCGCCGCGACGCCGGAGATGCTGGCGCGCCTGCACGCTCCGGTAGGCCTCGACCTGGGGGCCGAGGGACCCGAGGAGGTCGCCTTGTGCATCATCGCCGAGATGATGGCCGTCCTGGCCGGGCGCGACGGCCGGCCGCTGCGAGAGCGCACCCTCCCAATCCATGCCTGAGCGGGAGCCTGAGCCCCGGGGCGAGCCGCGGTTGGGCGCGGTCGTCCTCGCCGCCGGGGGCTCGTCGCGGATGGGCTCCGCGAAGCAGCTGCTGGAGCTGGGCGGAAGACCGCTCGTCGCCGGGGCCGTCGAGGCGGTGCTCGGGTCACCGGCGCGCCCGGTGGTCGTCGTGGTCGGGGCGGATGCCGAGAGGGTCCGGGCAGCGATAGCCCGCCAGCCGGTCTCCGTCGTGTTCAATCCGGCGTGGTCGTCGGGCATCGCCTCGTCGATAAGGCTCGGACTCTCCGCCCTGCTCGGCGCCGAGCCAGCCCTCGACGCGGTGCTGGTGGCCCTCTGCGACCAGCCGGCCCTCTCCCCGGCAATCATAGGGCGGCTCGCCGCCCTCCACCGGGCAACCGGGCTCATCGCCGCCGCCCGGTACAGCGGGCGCAACGGGGCGCCCGCCGTGTTTGGCCGCGAGCATTTCGCGGCGCTCGCGGCACTGGAGGGCGACGAGGGAGCCCGCAGGCTGCTCAACGGGCAGCCCGGCCTGGTGGCCGCGGAGGACCTTCCCGAGATGGGCCTGGACCTCGACACGCCCGACGACTGCAGGGACTGGGTGCGCCGGCATCAGGGACCCTAGGTAGGCAGCATAAGGCGCCGGCTAAGAACGGCTTGGGCATGCAGCTCAAAGAATCCGCCGCATGTCAGCAGACCTTAGTCAAATCCCGCCGCCGAGAACGCCTTCATCGCGGCCACGATCGTCGGCATTTGCGTGCCGAAATGCGCCGGGACGAGCTTCAGGCCCATCCTGACGGAGATCTGCGGAGGCCGCCGAGAAGGCGTCAAGGACCGCCTGAGCCCACGGCCGAGCCGGACGGGGATGGATTGTCGGGGGGGAAGCCGCGCCCGCTCAGTCCTCGGAATCGAAGACCTGCACCCGCACCCAGGACCCCTCGTTTTGCTCCACGAACGAGAGATGGATGGGGTCGATCTGATAGGCGTCGTGCGCCGCCGCGCTCCTGAACATGATGGTCAGCGCGAGGTCGAAGGTCCTGTCGGTCACGCTGCGCTCGGGGACGGAGGCCGGCGCCCCGATGTGGATCCTCTCGATCGTCTTTATCGCGGCGAGCTTCTTGACCTCGGCGCGGAAGCGGGAGCGCTCGGCGGCGGTGAGTTCCGGCTTCAGCCAGAAGTAGACGGCGTGGACTAGCATGGCCGCCTGCCTATCAGACCAGGTTCACCGGGTCCACATCAAGAATCTGGGTAACGCCCTCCGGCCATTCAAACCCGTCCCTGAGCCGGGAGATGTCGCCGATGACCTTCGTCACGCTGTGGACAAAATACCAGAGCTGCCAGCGGTACTCGTCGCGTATTTTCTCGAAGGGCGCCGGCGCGGGGCCGCGCAACTCCGCGCGGCCGCCGAGGACGCCGCGGGCGCGCTTTGCCCACTGCTCCGAGACGAACTTTAGCTTGTCGGGATTCGTCCCCCGGAAGAGGTGCCGGATGAGGTGCCTGTGCGGCGGATAGCCGAACTCGCGGCGGATGCCGAGCTCGGCGTCCGCGAACCCCGCGTAGTCCGCGCGCCGCGCGAACTGGACCGCCTCGGACTGAGGCGTGAAGCTCTGGACGACGACCTCTCCGGCCCGGTCCCCTCTGCCCGCCCGGCCCGCGACCTGGACGAGGAGCTGGAACGTGCGCTCGTTCGCGCGGAAGTCCGGGATGTGCATCGACAGGTCGGCGTCGACGAGCCCCACGAGCGTCACGTTGGGGAAGTCCAGGCCCTTGCCGATCATCTGGGTCCCCACCAGGACATCGATCTTCCCGCTGCGGAACTCGCCCAGCAGCTCGCGGAAGCGGTTCTTGCGGGTCATCGTGTCGGTGTCCATCCGCTCGACCCGCGCCCGGGGAAGCACCCGCCTGACCGCCTCCTCCACGCGCTGGGTTCCGAGGCCGCGCCAGCGGATGTCGGGCGCACCGCACTTCGGGCAGCGCACCGGGGCCGGGCGCTGCTCGCCGCACAGGTGGCAGCGCAGCGTCTCGTCAGATCGGTGGTAGGTCATCGAGACGCTGCAGTGGGGGCACTCCTCGACGGACCCGCACTTGCGGCACTGCATCGACGGCGAATAGCCGCGGCGGTTGATGAAGAGGATGATCTGCTCGCCGAGGTCGAACCGAGCCTGCATGGCGTCCGCGAGGGTGCGCGACAGCGCCGCCGCCCCGCGCTGGCGCGCCACCTCGATGCGCATGTCGACGACGGTGAACGAGGGGAGGCTGCGGGAGTCTACGCGCTTGGTGAGCTGGAGGAGCCCGTACCTCCCGGCGAGGGCGTTGGCGTAGCTCTCGAGCGAGGGGGTGGCCGAGCCGAGCAGGCAATGGGCGCCGCATAGCCTCGCCCGCATGACGGCGACGTCCCGGCCGTGGTAGCGGGGGCTCTCGTCCTGCTTGTAGGCGGGCTCGTGCTCCTCGTCGACGACGACGAGGCGCAGGTCGCGCACGGGGGCGAAGACCGCGGAGCGCGCGCCGACAGCGATCCGGACCTCGCCGGAGGCCAGCGCCAGCCATCCGTCGAGGCGCTCGCCCTCGCTCAGGTGGCTGTGCCAGACGACGCAGCGGTGCCCCGGGGCGATGGCCTCGAGCCTCGAGCGCAGGCGCGCAACGGTCTGCGGGGTGAGGGCGACCTCGGGCACGAGGAGGATGACCCCTCCGCCGGACTCGAGGGCGGCCTGGATCGCGCGCAGGTAAACCTCCGTCTTTCCCGACCCCGTGACCCCGTGCAGGAGCGACACGGCGAACTTTCCGCCCGCGACGGCCTTCGCGAGCGCCGCGACGGCGCCGGCCTGCTCGGGGTTGAGGGCGTGGGGCTGGGCCGCGACGAGCTCGCCGCGCCCCAGGTCGTCCGAGTATCCCTCGCGCTCGACCCGCGTCGCGGACTCGCGCACCAATCCGCGCCCGATGAGCGCGCGCACGGTCGAGGCCGACGTCCCCGTGCGGGAAAGGATGAGCCCCCTCTCCTGGGGCCGGACCTGGGCCTCGAGGAACGCGTAGAGGCGGGCCTGGGCGGGGGCCCTGCGCGCCAGGGCAGCGAGCTCGCCGCCGGCGACCCGCCTGCCGACCGAGAGGAGCCTCTCCACCCGCGCCCGCGCGCCCCGGCGCACGGCCGCGGGAATCATACCCTCGATGACCGAGTCGAGGGGCGCCGCATAGTAGGCGGACATCCACCTGGCGAGGCCGAGCAGGTCCGGCGTCAGCGCGGGGAAGGGATACACGACCTGGGCGACAGGCTTGAGGCGGTCCACGGGATAGTCGTCCGGAGGCCCGATGGCCCCGATCACCCCGATGCGCATCGCGTGGCCGACCGGGATCCTGACGAGGGAGCCCACGGCCGCCGCCGCCCGCAGGGGCTCCGGCACCTTGTAGTGCAGGACCTTGTCAAAACCGGCCAACGGATGGACGCCGACGATCATCGCGGGGATGGACGAGATTGAGCTCCCGCGCGCGGGCACGCGCAATCCCCCTTTGCGCGGCCCAAGGGATCGAATTGACAGCTCCGAGCCCCGCGGGAGACAATCCGGGCCGTGAGTATCCCCTCGGCCCGGGAACGATTCAGGAAATTCCTAGCCCAGAAAGGTCTCCGGGTGACCAGCCAGAGGCTGGCCATATTCGACGCCGCGTTCGCAAGGAAGGAGCACTTCACCGCCGAGCAGCTGCTCAGCTACGCCAGGTCGATCGACGACTCGGTGTCCCGCGCCACGGTCTACCGCACGCTTCCCATCATGACCCGCAGCGCGCTCCTGCGCGAGATCGACATCGGCAGCGGCGAGAAGTTCTACATGCCGACCTCCGAGGAGAACACCCAGATCGCCCAGGTGGTCTGCCTCGACTGCGACCGGATCTTCGAGATCAGCGCCCCGTTCATGGAGTGGTACGGCAGCACGGTGTCCTCGAAGCTGGGGCTGTCGCCCGTCTCCCAGCGCCTGCAGGTGAGCGCCCGGTGCAACCTCCTGCGCGACACCGGCCACTGCCCCAAGAGGCCCTGAGGCGGGCCCGCGCTCCCGATGCACGACGAGACCCCGCGCGACACCGCCTTCGAGATCGGCTTTTTTGAGACGGTCCTGCGGCACGACTCGCAGTGCGTCGAGGTGATCGAGATCCTCGGGGGCCTGTACACCAAGGTGGGCCGGATAGCGGACGGCCTCAGGATGGACCGCAGGCTCGTGCGCCTCCAGCCGGCGAACGCAACGGCGCATTACAACCTCGCGTGCAGCCTCGCCCTCAGCAAGCGCCACTCGGACGCGCTGCGCTCCCTGCGCCACGCGGTGCGGCTAGGATACCGCGATTTTGAGTGGATGCTGCACGACCCCGACCTCCAGGGCCTGAAGAACGTGCCGGAGTTCGGGGCGATCATCGCCCAGCTGAAGCCCCAGAGCTGAGCCGTGTTCTGGCTCAAGAAGTCCGTCTCGTTCTGGCTGATGCCCCTGCCGCTGTGTCTGCTGTTGCTCGCGGCGGGGCTCCTCCTCGTCCGCTCGCCCCGCCGTTCGAGGATGGGGCGCGCGATCCTGTGCTGCGCCGCGGCGCTTCTCTTGCTCTTCTCAAACAAGGCCGTCAGCTGCCTTCTCCTAGGGCCCCTCGAGGGCCGCTACCCCGCGGTCCCGGAGATGGCCGCGGGCTCCCCCGCGCCGGCGCCGATCGCCGGGTGCAGGTTCGTGGTCGTCCTCGGCGGCGGGCACGCCGACATGCCGGGCATCCCGGCCACGGGAAAGCTCTCCTCCTCGGCGCTGGCCCGGATCGTCGAGGCGACCAGGCTCCTCGGGGCCCTTCCGGGCTCGCGGCTCATTGTCAGCGGGCCCGGGGAGCCCGGCCGCCCCACCCACGCCGACGTGCTCGCGCGGGCCGCCGAATCGCTCGGGATCGACCCGGCGCGGATCATGCTCATCGACACCGCCCTCGACACCGAGGACGAGTCGCTCGCCGTCGCCCGGCTGGTCGGCGGCGCGCGCGTCGCGCTCGTCACGTCCGCCTGGCACATGCCCCGGGCGGCGGCACTGTTCCGCAGGGCGGGGGTCGACTTTGCCCCTTGCCCCGCCGACTTCGTCTCGCGCATTGGGACTCGGCTGCGATGGACTGACCTCGCCTGTGACTCCGAGTCGCTGGAGCGCAGCACGCTCGCCGTCCACGAATGGATCGGCCTCGTCTGGATGCGGCTGCGGGGCGTCTGACGGCCCGCGAATCGCGTTTTGCGTCGCCATCGGCACGGGGCCCGCCTAGCAGTTACCCTCGATGAACTTTCTCACGAGGTTGATCGGCAGGCACGACGTGTTTTTCGACCTGCTCGAGGGGGGCGCAGAGGAGGCAAAGGTGAGTGTCGACCTCTTCGTCCAGCTTCTGCGCCAGATCGACGCTGGGAAGCAGCCCGCGGGCCTCGACGAGTTCATCCAGGCCCGCAGGAGGGAGAAGCGCATCCGGCACCTCATGACGGAGGCGCTGGGCAAGACCTTTGTCACTCCCATCGACCGGGAGGACATCGAGGCGCTCTCGGTCGCGCTGTACCGCATTCCGAAGCAGGTGGAAAGGATCGTCGAGCGGCTGTCGATCTACCCGGGCTCCGTTCCCCACGAGATGTTCGTCCGGCAGGCCGAACTCATGAGCCAGGCGGCGGAAGCCCTTGTCTTCATGGTGAGGCAGCTGCGGCGCGGCTCCTCGGTCGACTCGATCCGCGAGGCCAACGACCGCCTGCAGTTCGCGGAGGCCGAGGCCGACAAGGTGATGCTGGCGAAGCTGAAGGAGCTCTACAACGGGCCCTGCGGGGCTAAGGAGCTGGTCATCCTCCAGAAGATCTTCGAGATGGTCGAGCAGGCGGTCGACCGGTGCCGCAACGCCGGGATGATCGTCGTCCAGGTGGTGCTTAAGCATTCGTGACGCGAAGCGCCCAATGACGCTTCTCGCCTTCGTTCTGGCGGCCGCACTGGTGTTTGAGTTCATCAACGGCTTTCACGACACCGCCAACGCGATCGCCACCGTAATCTCCACCAAGGTGCTGACGCCGCGCCTCGCGGTTGCCTGGGCCTCGTCCTGGAACCTCGTGGGGGCCCTCTCTGGCACCGCGGTTGCCTCGACCATAGGAAAGGGGCTCGTCGATACGAACGCGGTCAATACCTCCGTCGTACTCTGCGCCCTGGTGGCTGCGATTGCATGGGGCCTTTTCACCTGGTGGCTCGGGCTGCCGTCCAGCTCGTCCCATGCGCTGATCGGAGGAATGTGCGGCGCGACGCTGGCCGGATCCGGCGGCAACTGGGAGGTCCTGCGCTGGTCGACCGGCCTCTGGCCCAAGGTTGTCCTGCCGATGTTCGCCTCGCCCATGATTGGCTTCGTCGGCGGGATGCTGCTCATGAGCACCATCATGGTGTGCCTGTGCCGGGTGCGCCCGCGGATCGTCTCGGGCGTCTTCGGCAAGGCCCAGCTCTTGAGCGCGGGCTTCATGGGCTTCAGCCACGGCTCCAACGACGCCCAGAAGACGATGGGCATCGTCGCCCTCACGCTGTTCACGGCGACCCGGGGGGGCCTCTTCGCGCACCTGCCCGGCTGGGCCGTGTTCCTGCGGATCCCTGTCTTCGACGCGGTGCCGAAATGGATCGTCGTCGCGTGCGCCTTGACGATGGCGGCCGGGACCGCCGGTGGCGGCATGCGCATCATCCGGACGATGGGACTGCGCTTGACCAAGCTGCAGCCGGTCCAGGGTTTCGCCGCCGAGACGACGGCGGCCCTCGTGATCTACGGGGCCTCGAGGTTCGGCATTCCCGTTTCGACGACCCACGTGATCTCTACCTCAATCATGGGCGTTGGCGCGACCAAGCGTTTCAGCGCCGTAAAGTGGGGAATCGTCGAGCGCATCGTCTGGGCGTGGGTTTTGACCCTCCCGGTGACGGCGCTCCTGGGCGCGGGCTTTCTATTCCTCTCGCGGCTATTCTGATCGGGGCGCAAGCCCCGGCCCTCACTGCGGCGGCGCGCCCGGCGGGAGCCAGAAGATGAAGGCGGACCCTGACCCGGACTCGCACTCCAGCCGGACCTCGCCCCCGTGCGCCTGGACCACGTGCTTGACGATCGCCAACCCGAGGCCCGTGCCCCCCTGCTCCCGGGAGCGCGCCTTGTCCACCCGGTAGAAACGCTCGAATATGCGCTCGTGGGACTCCTTCGGGATCCCCGGCCCGTCGTCGACAACGGAGATCTCGATCCGGCCGTTGGCGAGCACGCGGCCCCCTATCACGGTCTTTCCCCCAACGCGGCCGTACTTTATCGCGTTGTCGAGGAGGTTGAAGATCACCTGCCGGATCCGTTCCTGGTCGGCCGTGGCGACCAGCGAGCCGGGGATTGAGTTCTCGAGCGTGACGTTTCGCGCGTGCGCGCGCGGCTGGAGGTCGTCAATCGCGTCCTGAACCGTGGCCCTCAGCGCCATGGGCTGCTTTTCCAGCCTTAGCCCCCCTGAGTCCAGCGTGGAAAGCAGCAGCAGGTCGTCGATGAGCAGCGCAAGGCGGTGTGCGTGCTTGTCTATGATGTTCAGGAACCTGGCGAGGGCCACAGGATCATCCTTGCCCCCGTCGAGAAGCGTCTCGGCTGCGCTCTTTATGAGCGAAAGGGGAGTCCTCAGCTCGTGGCTCACGTTGGCCACGAACTCCTGGCGCACTCCCTCGAGCTGGCGCAGCCGGGTCAGGTCGTGGAAGACGAGGATCGCCCCGTCGGCGGCCCCGGCGCCGTCGCGCAGGGCGAGCGCGTTTACCCGGAGGAACCTTGGCGCGTCTATCGAGTCGATCCGGACCTCGTGGTCGAGCACCTCGGGCTCGCGGCTGAGGCGGCCAACAACGGCCGCCACCTCGTGGTTCCTTGTCGTCTCAAGTATGCTCTTGCCGGCCGCGGGCCCCTCGAACCCGAAGAGGCGGGCCGCGGCGCGGTTGGCCAGCCGGATCCGGCCGGCGGCGTCGATGACGATGAGCCCCTCGACCATTCGGTCGAACAGTGCCGCGGTCCTCTCGGACTGACCCTTGAGCTCGGCCTCGCGCTTGGAGCGCTGCTCGGACAGCTCGCGCCGGTGCCCGTCCGCATCCGCGCCCCTCAAGCGGCGCTCCCTCGACAGGGCCCAGGCCAGCGCCACGGCGGTCGCACCGAGCACGATCAGGGCCGCTTCCATGCTCTGGCGTCAACCCTCCGCCGCGAACCGGTAGCCGACGCCCCTGACGGTCTCGAGGAGCTGCGCCGCGGCGCCGAGCTTCTCGCGCAGCCTGCGCATGTGCGTGTCGACCGTCCGGCTGTCGATGGGGTTCTCGTATCCCCAGACGTCCTGTAGCAGCCGGTCGCGCGACTGGACGCGGCCCCGCCTGCGGGCGAGGATCTCGAGGAGCCTGAACTCCGTCGCCGTCAGCGTAATCCCCCTGGACCCCACCTGAACCGCGTGGCGGGGGACGTCGATCTGGATGTCGCCCACGCGAAGCTGTGCCCCCGGCTCCTCCCCCGCGCGAATCCGGGCAAGCTGCTTGCGGATCCGGATCACCAGCTCGCGCGGGCTGAACGGCTTCGTCACGTAGTCGTCCGCGCCCAGCTCCAGCCCGAGGACACGGTCCATCTCCGCGGCCCGCGCGGTGAGCATGATGACGGGGATCGACGAGGTCGACGGGTCGCGCCGCAGGATCTTGCAGACCTCGAGCCCGTCGACCTCGGGAAGCATGAGGTCGAGCACGATGAGATCCGGGTGCTCCTCGCGGGCGATAGCAATGGCCCGCGTGCCGTCCTTGGCCAGGACAGGAGTGAAACCCGCCTCCCTCAGCTTGAAGCTGAGGACCTCAAGCGCATCCTGCTCGTCGTCAACTACCAGGATTTTGGTCTTCATGGATTCTCCGGATGGAGTGCCTTATGTCGATCGCCTCGTACAGGTAGACGACCTCCTCGGCCACGTTGGTCGCGTGGTCAGCTATGCGCTCGAGACACTTGGAAATGACCATGAGGTTCAGGCACCGCGAAATCGTGGCCGGGCGCTCGACCATAAAGCTAGCAAGCTCGCGGTGCAGCTGTCGGTTCAGGTTATCCACCTCGCGGTCCCTGGGCACCACGGCCCGCGCCTTCTCGGGTTCCCGGTTGATGAACGCCGTGATTGAGTCCCGGAGCATCTCGGTCGACATCGTCGCCATGCGCGGAATGTCGACATAGGGCTTCAGCTGCGGCTCGGTGCCGAGCTCGATCGCGCGCCGGGCGATCGTGACGGCGGAATCGCCGACGCGCTCGAGGTTCTGGGAGATCTTCATCGCCACGGTGGTCAGGCGCAGATCCGTCGCGACGGGCGCCTTGGTGAGGAGGTGGATCGCGATGTCGTCAATATCCACCTCCAGTTGGTCGACGATGTTGTCGTCGTCGATCACCGACTGGGCGAGCTTGTCGTCGCGCTCGATGAGGGCCCGCACGGCGCGCGTCACCGCTGACTCAGCATGGCTTGCCATGGTGAGCACGCTCTCCTTCAGGCGGGTCATCTCTTCGTTGTAGTGGGTCATTTAGGAGGGGCTCCTGGGCCGCCGCGTCAGCCGAATCTGCCGGAGACGTAGGCCTCTGTTTGGGGGTTCGTCGGGCTGGTGAAGATCTTACGGGTTTCGTCGAACTCGATGAGGCGGCCCATGTAGAAGAAGGCGGTCCTGTCGGAGCACCGCGCCGCCTGCTGCATGTTGTGGGTGACGATCACGACGGTGTACTGCTCGCGCAACGCCTGGATGAGCTCCTCGATCTTGGTGGTCGCGATCGGGTCAAGGGCGGAGCACGGCTCGTCCATGAGGAGTGTGTCAGGCTGGACCGCCAGCGAGCGGGCTATGCAGAGCCGCTGCTGCTGGCCGCCCGACAGGCTCGTCCCGGGACGGTGGAGGAGGTCCTTCACCTCGTCCCAGAGCGCGGCCATCCTCAGGCACTCCTCGAGGCGCGCCTGCAGGACTGACCTGTCACGCACTCCGTTGAGCCGCAGGCCCACGAGCACGTTGTCGGCGATCGACATAGTCGGGAACGGGTTGGACTTCTGGAACACCATCCCCACCCGCCGGCGCACGGCCGTGGCATCGACGTCGGGGCCGTACAAGTCTGCGCCGAAGTGCTTCACCGACCCCTCGAGGCGCGTTCCCGGGGTCATGTCGTGCATGCGGTTGAGCGCCCTGATGAAGGTCGACTTGCCGCATCCGCTCGGCCCGATGATGGCCGTCACCTTCCGCGCCGCGATCCGCATCGTGACGTCGATCAGCGCCTGCCGCTGGCCGTACCACATGTTGAAATTGCGGACGTCGAAGGCGATCTCCTCCTTCTCGGCGGGAACGCCGCCCGCCGCCGCGGCGGCGGGCGCCGCGGAGACCCGGATGGGCTCGGTGGCCGCGGGCGCCTGGACGGTTTCTGTGGGAGAGGCCATGGTGTTCAAGCGGCGCTTTTGCGGTCGCGCGAAAGTATGCGGACCGTAATATTGAGGGCGAGGATCAAAGCCATAAGGACCAGCGCGCCGGCCCAGGCCTGCCTGTGCCAGTCGTCGTATGGCGATAGGCCGTAGGCGAATATCTGAAGCGGCAGGGCCGAGATCGGCTCATTTAGGTTGTGGCTCCAGAAGCTGTTGCCGAGGGCCGTGAAGAGGAGCGGAGCCGTCTCGCCCGCTATTCGAGCCAGGGCCACGATGACGCCGGTCGCGATGCCCTTGAGGGCAGTCCTGACCACGATGACCGTGATCACCTTCCAGCGCGTGATCCCAAGGGCCATCGCCGCCTCACGGTAGCTCTGGGGAACGAGGACCAGCACCTCCTCGGTCGTCCGCATGACGAGAGGCACCATCATGAGCCCCAGGGCGACGCCGCCCGCGTACGCCGAGAAGGTCTTGAACGGGACGACAAGGACCAGGTAGATCACCATTCCCCAGACGATCGAGGGCACGCCGTTGAGCACGTCGGCGGCGAACCGAATCCAGTAGTTAAAGCGGTCGGATCCGTACTCGGCGAGGTAGATCCCCCCGAACACCCCGAAAGGCACACCGATGGCCGCCGCCATCGAGAGGAGTATTAACGTTCCGACGATCGCATTTGCCATGCCGCCGCCCAGTTCGCCAGTGGGCTTTGGAAGCTGGGTAAAGAAGTTCCAGTCGAGCGAGCTCGATCCGCGCGCAACGAGGAAGTAGATGACTAGGAAGAGCGGGGCGATGACAGCGAGGGCGCAGGCGACGAGGACCCCGGTGATGGCGCCGCTCTTCCATTTGCGCCAGCGGGCGTAGCGCGGGGTCGGAAGGTAGGGGGAAGCCGCCATCGGATCAGGCGACCTTGCTGGAGCCGCTCCCCATCATGCTCTTCAGCATCACCTGCGCGGCGACATTGACCAGCACGGTCACCGCGAGGAGCACCAGGCCCAGTTCGTAAAGGGAGCTGCGGTAAAGGTCCGTCGTCGCCTCGGTGAACTCGTTGGCGATCACGCTGGCGAGCGTGTAGCCCGGCGCAAAGAGCGAAGCGCTTATCTGGGGGCGGTTCCCGATCACCATCGTGACGGCCATCGTCTCTCCGAGCGCTCGGCCAAGGCCGAGGATCGCCGCGCCGAACAGCCCGCGTCGCGCGTAGCTTAGCACCGCGATCCTCAGCACCTCCCACCTCGTCGCGCCGAGCGCGTAGGCCGCCTCGCGCTGGAGATCCGGGACCGAGCGCAGGATCTCGCGCGAGATCGACGTGATGATCGGCAGGATCATGATCGCGATGATGATTCCCGCCGCGAGCATGCTCAATCCGTAGATCGGCCCCTGGAACAAGGGCAGGAATCCGAGGCTATGCTTGAGCACGGGGAACAGGTGATCCCTCAGCCAGGGGATGAGGACGAAGATCCCCCAGAGTCCGAAAATGACGCTCGGGACCGCCGCGAGCATCTCGATCGCAATGATGATCGGCTGGCGGAGCTTCAAGGGTGCCAGCTCGGTCAGGAACAGCGCCGTGGCAACGCCCAGCGGAACGGCAATCACGAGGGCCAGGAGCGACGAGACGAATGTCCCGAAGATGAACGGGAGCGCACCGTACCTCTCGGCGACAGGATCCCATTCGGAGCTCCACAGGAAACCGGCAGCAAACTTGAACAGGGACTGCCGCGATCCCACGTAGAGCTCCCAGCCGACAAGGACGATGAGAACGACGATCATCCCCGCGGCAAGCGCGGCCGCCCACTTGAACGCCGAGTTAGGGAGCTGCGAACCCGGCGCGGGAAGGATGGATCTTGGGGAGGGGGCGCTCATCCGTCGACGGCGCGGGCAAACAACACGCCCGCCCTTCTTGGGTGTCCGCTCAGTACTTTATGCGCTGAACCCTTTCAAGGGCGCGCGAGACGACCGAGTCGGGCAGCGGGGCATAATCGAGGCTGGGCGCTAGCTTCTCGCCGTCCGAGTAGGCCCACTTGAGGAACTGGACGAGCTTCTCGCCCTTCGCGTGGTCCTTCTGCTCGGCGTACACGAGCAGCCACGTAGCGCCTGCAATCGGGTAGGCCTTGGCGCCGGGGGAATTGACCATCGAGAACCGGAAATCATCCGGAATCGTCGCGGAGGCAAGGGCCTCCGTGACCGACTCAATCGAGGGCGTAATGTAGCTGCCGGCGGCGTTCTTCACGTCCGCGTAGCTCAGGTGGTTCTGCTTCGCGTAGGCGAGCTCGATATAGCCGATCGATCCGGGCACCTGCTTGACCTGTCCCGAGACGCCCTCGTTGCCCTTGCCTCCAAGCCCGGTCGGCCAGCTTACGGAAGTGCCCTTGCCGACTTTCTCCTTCCAGGTCGAACTAACCGTGCAGAGGTAATCGGTGAAGATGTAGGTCGTCCCGCTGCCGTCGGACCGATGGACCACCACGATGTCCGAATCGGGCAGCTTGGCGTCGGGATTCTGGCCGGCGATGGCCGGATCGTTCCACTTCGTGATCTTGCCGAGGAATATGCCGGCTATGGCCGCACCGTCGAGTTGCAGCTTGGGAAAGCCCTCCAAGTTGTAGGTTATGACATCGGCTCCGGCCACGGTCGGCAAGTGCCAGATGGCCCGCGGCGCCTTCGCCAGCTTCTCGTCGGACATCGGGCCGTCCGAGGCCCCGAAATCGACCGTTTCGGCGAGAATCTGCGCCTGCCCGCCGCCCGAGCCGATGGACTGGTAGTTGAAGCGCACGGAGGGATCGACCTTCGCATACTCGTTGAACCACTTCGAATAGATCGGATACGGAAACGTGGCGCCGGCGCCGTTTATGAGCATCTGGGCCGATGCCGTCACCGTGCTAAGCGCCGCGAGCGCGCATCCGAGGAGGACCATCATCTTCTTGTTGTTAAGGCGCATGGGAAACGACCGTGTACGTTGGCTTTATCCGAATTCCTGGACCGCGGGCATTGTAAGCTCCGCATGTTACGGTCGTGTGACGCTCGGGTGACACTCCCGTTAAACGGCTGTCGGCCCGACCGGGATACCCGAAGATCGCGCTTGCACGCCCTGCGCACGAATAGGAATCCTTGCCCATGGACAGTGTGACGGAGCTCACCGAGGAGGTAGCGGCGATGGGCTCGCACATGTTCAAGGTGCGGCTGCCCTTTGTCGCCGAGCTGCGCCGGTACTCGTGGGAGGCCTTCAGGTCGGACCTGATCGCAGGGGCGACCGTCACGCTGGTTTCCATCCCGCAGGCGATCGGGTTCTCGCTGATCCTCAACCTGCCGCCGCAGCCCGTCATCATCTCCGTGATCATCGGGGGCTTCGTCGGCGCCCTATTCTTCTCGTCTCGCCACCACGTATTCGGGCCCACGAGTTCGATCAGCCTCATCGTAGCCGCGACGATCGCCGCGAATTCGGCGATCGGGCTATCGCCCCTCCATCTCGCGACCTACCTTGCCGCCCTTATCGGCGTGATCCAGCTCTTCTCGGGGCTCCTGAACTTCGGCGAGATCACCAAGTTCATCTCGAGGTCGGTCGTCGTGGCGTACAGCACCGGGATCGGCATCTTGCTGGTTGCCAGCCAGCTGCATAACCTGCTCGGCTACGACGTCGAGGTGGGCCAGAACTTCTCGACCAATGTCCTGCAGGCCATCTTCGACCTCAGCACCGCCCAGGTGCACCCCTGGGCAATCGCGATCGGCGCGCTCACCTTCGCCGTCTTCTGGGTGGTCCGCAGGCTGCGCCCCGGGTGGCCCGAAGCGCTCATAGGCCTGGCGCTGCTTGGAGTAGGCGCGAAGCTGTACACCGTCTTTTTCAAGGTGATCCCGTTCAAAATGGTCCGGGACGAGGGGTCGCTGACCGCCATCATCCCGGCCTTCGCCGGCTCTCCCTTCGCACAGGGCAAGTTCCACCTCGTCCTGGAGCTCGCCGGGACCGCCATCGCCATTTCAATCCTGGGCATGCTCGAGGCCGCATCGATCACAAAGGGGCTCGCCGCCAGGAGCGGCCAAAAGATCGAGCCTAACCAGGAGCTGATCGGCATGGGCGCCGCCAACATCGCGTGCGCCCTCTTCGGGGCCGTGCCCGGCTCATCGTCCTTCGCGCGCTCCGCCGTCAATTTCCAGAGCGGGGCGAGGACCCAGATGTCGTCGATGCTCAGCAGCCTGGTGGTCCTCGGCGTCCTCGCCTTTGTCACCCCGGTTTTCAACTTCATACCGATCGCGGCGCTGGCCGCGCACCTGATCCGGATAGGGTTCAAGATGATCAACTGGCACCAGATAAGGATCTCGTGCCGCTCGACGCCGTCGGATCTCGTCGTCTTCGTCGTGACGCTGGGCTCCTGCTTGTTCCTGAGGCTCGACACCGCGATCTATGTCGGCATCGGGGTGTCGCTCGCCCTCTTCCTCAGGGCCACAAGCACCCCCACGCTCGTCGAATACGCCATCAACGAGACCGGCAATCTCGTGGCGCTGGGCGACCCCTCCCGGCGGCCCCACCCCCAGATCTCGATCATCCACGTGGAGGGCGAGCTGTTCTTCGGCGCCGCGGACCTCTTCCAGGAGCAGGTCCGCAGCCTCGCCGACGACCAGAACATTCGGGTCTTCATCCTGCGCATGAAGAACGCCCGCCACCTGGACGCCTCGACCGTCATGGCTCTGGAGTACCTGCACGATTACCTCAGCCAGACGGGCCGCCACCTGCTCATCAGCGGGAGCAGCCCCGACGTGACGCGCGTTCTCGAGAACAGCGGGCTCCTGCAGCAGATAGGCAGGGAGAACCTGTTCCCCGCCGAGGCGAATCCGACGGTGTCCACCCGCAACGCGCTCAAGCGCGCCCAGGAGCTTCTTCCGGGCGCACCCGCCGACCTGCGGGTTTTCTACGACAAGAAGCCGGCCTGATGGCCCGTCCGCCCAGGTCCCCCGGCCGCGGATTCCTGAAGGGCTCCGGTTGTGGGTGGTGTTATACTGTTAGCCATCAATCCATCCCAGGATCCCATGCCCTCTCCGCCCGATCCGCTCGACCCGCTGCTTGACCGCTGGACCGAATCCACCGAGTCGGCCCCGAATCTCGCCCCGGAGGTCTGGCGACGCATCGACCTGATCGAGGGCGCCAGCCGCGAGACCGCCGGATTCTGGAGCGAGCTGGACGCCTGGCTGTCCAGACCGCCGTTCGCGGTCCTGTTCGTCACCTGCTGCGCGCTCCTCGGGCTGTTCCTGGCCGAGGTCCGCGTGAACCGGCTGCAGCGCGAGCACGGCTCCGAGCTCGCGCACAACTACCTGCTGCTCATCGACCCCCTGCTGAGGGCCGACCCGGCGGCCAGACTGCCATGAATCGCGGCGGCCTCGTCCTTCTGCTGGGCATCGCGGTCGGCGTCGGGACGCATTTCGTCTACTTCCGCGTGCACGAGCCGGTCTACACCGACACGATCGACGCCCAGCTCTCGTGGATGAAGGGGGAGCTGCAGCTGAGCGACGCGCAGTTCGCCCGAATAAAGGAGCTGCACATGGCCTCCAACCCGCGCCTGCGCGCCCTCGCGACCCAGGTGGCCCAGATGGAGGCGGAATTCGCGGCCTTCGAGAACACCCGGCGCACGACGGACCGCGTCGACTTCATAGAGTTCGCGCGGTTCGTCGAGACCCGGCGAGCCATCAGCCAGCAGTGCCTCGACTCGACCCGCCGGCTGGTGCTGGCCGCCGCGAGCGAGATGACGCCCAGCCAGCGGGAGCGCTACCTTGGGATTGTCGCCCTCGACAAGCAGCCGGCAAGCCCCTTGACCAACTGAGCGCAGTCCCGCGCCGTGCCCTCTGACCCAGCAATCGACCGCGCGAGCCTGATCGGCCTGCAGCGCGGCGATGCCGCAGCGCTGAACCGCCTGATCGAAAGGTGGCAGCGCCCGCTCCTCGGATTCGCTTGCCGCTACGTGCGCAACGCCGCCGACGCCCAGGACCTCGTCGCCGAGTCGTTTGTCCGGCTCTACCAGAAGCGCGCGCGCCTGCGCGGCGACACGAACGTCGCAGCCTGGCTCTTCACGACTCTCACCAACCTCTGCCACAACCACCATCGATGGAGGCGCCGTCACCCTACGGTGGCGCTCGATGCGCCCGCCGAGCCGGGCGACGCCAACGGCTCGCCGCGCACGTTCGATGGCCTGACCGCGCCCGAGGCGGGCCCCGACTCTGCGCTTGCCCGGGACGAGTCCGTCGAGGCCGTCCGCGCGGCGGTGGAGGCGCTCCCTCACGAGCTGAGGGTGACCGTCCTGCTCCACCAGTACGAGCACCTCTCCTACCGCGAGATCGCGGCGATCACGGGCTGCTCGGAGCGCGGCGTCGAGACCCGCCTTTACCGTGCACGCCAGCAGCTGCGCCGGAGCCTCGCCGGCTTTATCCGCGAGACCTCGCCGTGCTGAGTCAGGGCGCCGGGGGCTTAAAGTTGAAATCCTGCTGCGCCAGGGTCAGCACGGGCCTTCCCTTGAGGAGCGGCGGCTCGAACTGCCATTGTTCCACGGCCGTGACGGCCGCGGCCGCCAGCTCCTCGTTCGCCTCGATGGTCTGGCGGTCGACGGACGGCATTCTCACGCGCCCCTTCTCGTCGATGTAGAACTCGACCGTGACAAGCCCGCCCCTGCTGCTGCGCGCCAGCGCCTTGGGGTAGGCCGGCCTGATTATCTTTATCGGCGTGGGGGTCCGGTCCAGCTGGCTGAGCGTGCGCGCCATGAAGGCCTGCGAGTTTGGGGCGATCGTCATGCGGAGCAGCTCCGCTATCGTCTGGTCGGTCATGTCCACGACGACCACGCCCTCGGCCTCGTAGTTGAACGTGAATTCGGCCGTGGCGGAGCGGGGGCTCCCATGGATGCGGGCCGGCTCGAACCGCCATTTCTTCACGGACGCCACTGCCCCGTCCACAAACGCAGGATGCGAGTAGGCCGTCACCAGGTAGTCCGCAAGCCGGCCGTCGGGGTCAATCTGCACGGCAACGCGGACCTGGCCGCTCTTGAGGCCCTGCGTAAGCACCTGCTGGGGGAACGCCGGCAGGTCCCTCTGATCGGCCTTCATCGGCTCGTAGTCGGGCGGGCCGAACTGCGCGAACGCGTCCAGCGATCCGAAGAGGATGGCCGCGTTCGAAACCAGCAGTCGTAGGGCTTTGATCATGGTTGCAGACCTCGCGAAGTATAACACCGTCCGGCGCGTTTTCCCTTCAATTCCATCCCCGGGGCCCCTGCCCCGAGGGCGCCGGAGTAAAGTCGCGGCAATCAGCTGGCGCACAGGGAATTGAGGCATACGGGCATCCAAGGGACGCGTCGAAGGGCGGCCTGAGGCGGAATGGATGCACCCGTTGATCCGGGCTAGCAAGAACGCCGCAGGCCCCGGGTGGGACGGTCCGCCAAACCCCGCGGGTTGCGCTTCGATCCCCTCCCCTCACACGGCAACGATCTTCATGAGCACCGAATCGGACCTCTTCGCGGTGGAGAGCTTCAGGTGAATCCTCTCGAGGCCGTCCTCGGTCATGACATCCTGGAATGAATCCACGTCGATCAACGGCCTTCCCGTTTCGAAGGTCTCCCTGACGGCGATTCGGATGGCGCACCCCTTGCAGTGCACGGTCCTGCCACAGCCGCCCGGCTTGGTCGAATGGATGCACTCCAGGACCTCGCCTCCCAGCCGGCCCTCGATTTCGTGGAGCTCCTTCCCGACAAGCTCCTGGGCGCCCAGGTTGGCGTCGATCAGTTCCACTTTCGAATTCACCAATATTATCGGGAAATCGAACTTCCTGATGAACTCCTTCAACGATACCGGCCCGAGTCCCCCGACAAACTCGACCTGGCACTTCGGGCACATCCCGTGGGTGACGAACGATGGTTCGCTCGCCTTTAAGACCACCCCGCACCATGCGCAAACGGTCATAGAATGAACGAGTTTCAAATCGCAAATCACCGGCGTCAACGGTGCATTCCAGGAAATCTGCGGGGAATCGGCCCCCTAGGCGTCGGCCCGTATGAATCAAGACGCTGCCTCTTGGCGGACAGGGTTGACCGATCCGCCACGTCCCCTGCGCCGCCTCGGGGGAAATCCGGCCTAGCCAAGCTGGATGCCGGATGGGCGGGGATTTGAATCCACCGCTCAGCTGGCCAACTCCTGCCCAAGTGGTCGGACGAGGCCCATGCTGAATCCACAAGGTGGCGGAGAGGGTGGGATTCGAACC
>CAZCAJ010000051.1:0-26951 GCA_964496645.1 uncultured Opitutaceae bacterium | reverse complement strand
AGTACCCGCCGCCGACGATCCTCGTGACAAAGGACGTCAACGTGCAGCTCAAGGCGCGCGCGGTGGGGCTCGAGTCCGAGGACTACCTCAACGACAAGGTCCCGCAGGAGGCCGAGGAGGCGAGCTACCGTGAGATCGCGCTCTCGATCTACGAGCTCCAGCGCTTCTGCTCCGAGGGCGAGTTCGAGCTCGACGCGAAGGCGGCGAGGCCCCTCTACCTGAACGAGTACGTGCTCCTGCGCTCGGACGAGGGAAAGACCATGCCCGCCCGGTATTTCGGCGAGGGCGCCGTGCGCCGGCTCAAGATCCCCGAGTTCGTCAAGGCCCCGGGCGGTATCCCGATCCGCGCGCGCAACCTCGAGCAGCAGTTCCTGATGGACGCCCTGCTCGACGACAGCATCCACATGCTCACCTGCTTCGGAAAGGCCGGGACGGGAAAGACGCTGCTTTCGACGGCGTGCGCGCTTCACCAGACCCACGACGAGAACTCCCGGTACGACGGGGTCTCGATCTCGCGCCCGGTCATATCGCTCGGCAGGGACATCGGGTTCCTGCCGGGCACCCTCGACGAGAAGATGAAGCCGTGGCTTCAGCCGTACTACGACGCCCTCGAGGTGCTCATCCCCTCGAAGCCGCCCAAGGAGCCCCAGTTCGCGTCAAAGAAGGTCTCCAAGAAGAAGCACCGGAAGCGGGAAGACTTCATGGCGTCGATGATCTCCGCGCAGCCCGGCGGCAACGGCCACAACGGCCACGCCGTCCCCCTGATCAAGCCGTACGAGCGGCTCCTGAGGACCGGGCTCGTCGAGATCGAGGCGCTCTGTTTCATCCGCGGCCGCTCGATCGCGCGGCGGTTCTTCATACTGGACGAGGCGCAGCAGCTGACGCCCCACGAGGTCAAGACGGTCATCACGCGGATATCCGAGGGCTCGAAGATCATCCTGATCGGCGATCCGGCCCAGATCGACAACCCCTACGTGGACTCGCGCAGCAACGGGCTCGTCTACTGCCACAACAGGATGAGGGGCCAGGCGATCGCCGCCCACGTCAAGCTGACGAAGGGCGAGCGCTCGCGCCTCGCCGAGCTAGCCGCGGACCTGCTTTAGGGAAAGCAGGCTCGGTTCGCCCTTTCGCAGGGACGCGTACTCCATGGCGAGCGCGAAGCACCCGGTGAAGAGCAGGTCGCTCACGAACGTGTTCCGGAAGAAGAAGAGGGTGGGGTAGAACTCGGCGTGGCCGACCGTCACCGCCTGCCACCATCCCGCGGCGTCGTGCGCGTAGCCGGCGTCGCCCACCCAGGAGACCGTGTTCGTCACGAGGTAGAAGACGACCGAACCGCAGAGCGCCCCGCCGAAGAGGTTGAACCAGCTGCGCCGGCGGGAGACGAGGGCCCCGAGGCCCAGCGCGCCCGCGAAGCAGAGGGCCCTCAGGCCCGCCGCCGCGCCGGTCCACTCGTAGTGGTAGACGGTCGCGTAATGGTGGTCGATGTACAGGTCGGACAGGATGACGGCGGCGAAGGGGGCTAGCCACATCCAGCCCCGGCGGTAATAGGCGCCCGCGCAGAAGGCCAGCGCCATCACGGGCGAGAAATTGCTCAGCGGGGGCACGTAGAGCGTGAACACCCGCCATCCGGCTGCGAGCACGAGGGCGACGATTGCAAGTGGCATACCCCCGGACACTGGCGCGGACACGGACGGAATTCAAGCCCTCGAGGAGCCCGCCCGCGGGCCGGTGCGCCCGGCGGCGCCTACCGGGCCCCGGACTCGGCCCGCCGCGCAAGCACCCAGAGGAGGTCCGACAGCCGGTTGGCCCACATGGGCAGCAGGGGACGCAGGCGCCTGCCATGCGCTGGAAGGGCGGCCAGGCGGCGCTCGGCCCGCCTGGCCGCGACGCGGGCGCGGTCGAGCGCGACGGCCGCCGGGTTCGCGCCCGGCGTGGCCCATCCGTCTGTCTTAAGGCCCTTTGACTCGAGCGCGGCCAGGCTTTCGTCGAGCCGGCGCAGGTCGCCGTCGCCGAGGCGGGCGAAGCGCGACCGCGCATGGCGTCCCGCGTCCTCCTGGGCGCAGGCGACCTCCCCCATGAGGGCGACAAGCATGCCCTGGACCGCCCGAAGGAGCTCGCGGCCGGCGCGGTCCCTGAGCACCAGGCACGCCGCCCCGACCTCGACGTTGAGCTCGTCGAGGGCCCCTAGCGCCTCGATCTGCGGATGGTCCTTCGGGACCCGCTGTCCGTGGAGGAGCCCCGTCGTCCCCTTGTCGCCCCTTCGGGTGGCGATGCTCACGGCGCCGCCGCCGCCCTGGCGGCCCTGGTGCGCCGCGCGAGCGCCTTGACCGCCTCGTCGACCGAGGCGCGCACCGCCTTGTCCATCCGGTCGATGAAGAGGATGCCGTTCACGTGGTCTGCCTCGTGGAGGAGGCAGCGCGCAAACAGCCCCGTGCACTCGAGGGTGTGCTCGACCCCGTGCTGGTCGCGAAACACGGCCTTGGCGGCCTCGGCGCGCACGACCTCGCCCCTTATCTCGGGGAATGACAGGCAGCCCTCCTCGAAGGGGACCATGGCCGACCTGGGCGCCGCCGTCACCTTGGGGTTCGCGAACGCCATCGGCATGATCAGCTCGAGCGGCGGCTTCGCGCCGTCGAGCTTCCAGTCAAACCCGGGCTCGGCGCTTCGCATGTCGACAACGAACAGCAGGAGGGCGCGCCCGACCTGCTGCGCGGCCAGCCCGATGCCGTGCGCCTCGTGCATGGCCCCGATCATCTGGTCGGCGAGCGCGGCGAGGCTCGGGTCGAACGCGGTGATTTTCTCGCCTTTCCGGCGCAAAACTGGATCGTTGTAGTGAACAATTTCCAGAGACATCGGTCGGTGAGACTTACGAGCGTGATCGCGCCCGTTGGGGCCCGCAAATCAATACTTTGGAGCAGCGAATGAGCACATCCCACGAGGCCCTCAAGACCCCGCCCGCCGCCCCGGCGCTGGTGTTCGCGGGTGCGTTGGTCGCGGTGGTCGCGTGGCTCCTGCCTGTCAGCCTCAAGTCGGTCAGCAAGGGCCTCCTGCGATCGGCCGGAGCCGGGACCCCGTCGGTGGCGGTCTTCGGCCGCGACCTCGTGGACTCGGAGAAGATCGGGCCCGCCAGGTTCATGCTCGACGTCTCGAGGGCCGTGGGGGATCCGCAGGCGCCGGCCCTCGGGAGCGCCCTCGACGCGCTTTCCTCGCGCCAGCCGGCGCTCGTCGCGTGGGGCGGATGGGACCCCGCGCTTGATCCGCTCTTCAACCTGCGCCGGCAGACGCCCTTCACGTCCAGCACGCCGGTCCTCACGTTCCTCATCCCCGAGAGAGCGCGCGCCTCCGTCCGCGCGTACTTGTCGAACTCAGGGTCCCTGGGCGTTCAGGCGATACTCAAGACCCGCGACGTGTCGGCGACCGGCAGGTTCGTGCCGGCCGCCCGCCCCGGCGGGCAGCCGCTCGACGCGCTCATCCTCCTCGCGGGCCTCCTTTACCAGGGTGAACACCTCTCGCCGACCCTCCAGCGCGAGGTGCGCGGGCTTGCCGAGAACGCGGCCGCGCGCAACGAGCTCGGGGAGCTCGAGGGGTTCTACATGGATCTCCTGTCGCTCGGGCGCCGCCTTGACTGGACGCAGCTGGGGGAGCTGCTCAAGCGGACCGAGAACGTCAGGACGGTCGGGGAGTACGCCCATTTGAGCCGGGTCGCGCCCGACCAGCTGCCGTTCATCTATGCGGCCGCGCTCCTGTCGGACTCGGCCGACCGGGTGGCGAACTACCTGATCCGGTACGGCAAGGCCGGCTCGGAGGACCTGCGCCTGGCACTCGCGGACGGGCAGGGGGCCGTCGACCTGCTGCTCCAGAGGGCGGTGCCCGTCAACCGGTCTCCCGGCCCGGCTATGGGGGCGGCCTCGGCGCTGGTGCTCGTGCATCCGCGGCTCATGCTGGCGCTCAAGTACGCCGGATACATCCTGGGCCTCTTCCTGCTCCTGCGCGGCCTCGACGCCTGGATCGTCTCCCCCGCAGGCGGGCCCTCGGCGGGGCCGCAACAGCGCATGCGCGCGGGCATCCTCGCCGTCGTGATGTCGGCGCTCTTCGTGGTCGCGACGGAGCCCTTCCTGCTCAAGGCCGCCCCGGCGTCGGAGTACCGCGTGCGGTTGGTCATCCCCATGCTCGCGAACACGGCCACCCGGACACCTTCAACAACAAACCCAAACCCGGTAATCATGGAAACCTCAACGCTCGTATCAATCGGCGTATTCGCCGCGCTCCAGGTCGTCATGTACATGGCCTGCCTCCGCAAGATCCAGGAGATCGAGAGGCAGGAGGCCTCGCCGCTCCTCAAGCTGCGCCTCATGGAAAACGAGGAGAACCTCTTCGACAGCGGGCTGTACGTCGGCATGATGGGCACGGCGGCGGCCCTCGTCCTTCAGGTCGTCGGCGTGATAGAGCCGAACCTCCTGGCGGCGTACTCGTCCAACCTGTTCGGCATCATCTGCGTCGCCCTCGTAAAGATCCGGCACGTGCGCGGCTACAAGCGCCGGCTGATACTTGAGGGGCAGAGGGCGTCCGCCGCTCCGGCCGCGTCATGAACAAGACGCTCCTTCTCTTCATCGTCGACTTCCTTTTCCTGAACCTCATCGCGCTCACGCGGTGGGAGAGGGCGGAGCCCGCCCGCACCCACCAGCCCCCGGTCAACGAGATCTCCGCGAACACCGTCTCAAGGGACCAGGACCTGGTCGAGGCGATGCGCCAGTCGCTGGCCGACGAGCAGCTCGCTCGCCAGGCGCTGGAGCAGAAGCTCTCCTCCGCCGACATGACCCTCTCGGCCCGGGAGCGCAGCCTCGGGCAGCTCCAGTCGGAGGGCCTGAAGCTCACCGCCCAGCTGGTCGACACCCAGAAGGCGCAGGCCGACCTCAACCTCAGGTACCAGTCCGAGCTGCAGGACGCCTCGCAGACGCGCAGCCAGCTCGCACAGCTCCAGCGCGACCTCGAGGACAAGAAGGCCGAGGCGGAGCGCCAGAGGCAGGCGCTCACGACGCTCGAGAGGCAGCAGGCTGACGCGCAGAAGCAGATCGAGACCCTCACGGTCGCCGTGGCGGTCGGGAAGCACGAGAACCAGCAGCTGGTCTCCGAGGCAGAGGACCTTCAGAAGCAGGTGCAGGGCGAGCGGACGGAGCGCCTCAAGGTGGAGCAGTCCACCCAGCAGCTCGCCCAGGGCGTGGGCGCGCTCGCGCAGAACTCGGGCGAGCTGACCAAGGAGATCCGGGACAGCCGCCCCATCAGCGCCAATGTCCTGTTCAACGATTTCCTGGCGAACCGCGTGCGCACCGTCTTCACGGCGACGCGCAAGGGCCTCTTCGGGAGCACGACCAAGGACGGCGAGTCGAGGACCGTCTTCACCACCGACGGCAAGCAGGTGTATGCCCTGGTCGACGTCGAGGACACCCCGTTCTCGTTCCGGGAGGTCGGGGTCGACTGGAAGAAGATCGCGGTGCGCTTCGAGCGCCCGCCCGACTACCGCTCCGACGGCGCGCAGATCGAGTTCCTCGAGGCGGACCCGCGCGTGGTGGTGGTGCCGGTCGACGCCCAGCAGGTCTCCGCGCTCGGCGTGAAGGTCTACCCGCTCGCCGCCGACCCGTTCAAGTTCTCCGAGGCCCTGCTCGTGAACGACGGCGGCAAGGGCTACGGAGAGCTCGGGTTCAAGCTCGACGCCTCGCACCGGGGCTACGTGCGCGTTGATAACAGGCTGTTCAAGAGGATATTCGGTGATTTCGCGCCCTCGCGGGGCGACCTCGTGTTCAGCATGAGCGGCGAGCTGCTCGGGATGATGGTAAACAGCGACTACTGCGTGCTGCTGAGCGACTTCACGGCGATGACAACGATCCCCGCCGGCGACGAGCAGCCGTCCTCCCACACGAGCGCCCTGCTCGATTCGCTCTCGTCCCGGGTCCTGCAGATGCCGATCGAGCTTCAATAGAGGCTGGAGGCCCGTGGGAGTCAGGCCGGCGAGAACCAATGCCCCCGAACGTCCTGTGGATCGTGACCACGCAGTGGCGCGCGCAGGCCTGCGGGTACGCGGGGGACCCCAACGCGCGGACGCCCTGCCTGGACGCCCTGGCCGCGCAGGGCGTCAGCTTCACGCAGGCCGTGACCCCGCACCCCTTCGGCCCCTTCGCCCGGGCGGCGATGCTGACCGGCATCGTTTCGCCGCTGAACGGGATTCGCGACTACTTCGACCCGCTGCCGCCCGCGACCCGCACGATCGCCCATGGGATGCGCGAGCGCTCGTACTCGACTCTCTTCTTCGGCAAGTGGCACCTGTACAGGAGGGACAGCCGGGCGCCGCTCGCGGGTGAGGACCACGCGAGGATAGTCGTCCCGCCGGAGTACCGGGGCGGGTTCGGCTTCTGGGAGGGATTCGAGAGCGGCTTCCTGCTCAACGATCCGTGGCTGCACGGCTCGCGCCTGCAGGCGCCCGTCCGCTTCGACGGATACCAGAGCGACGTCGTGTGCGGGCGGGCGTCCGAGGCCCTGCGCGGGCACGAAGGGCCCTGGTTTGCCGTCGTCAGCCTCGAGGCGCCTCATCCCCCCTACGGCGCGCCTGCCTCCGGGATCCGTCCGCCCGACCCCGCGGCGCTCGTGCTCCGAGGCAACCTTCCCGCGGCCGGCTGGGCCGTCGAGAGGGCCCGCGCGGAACTGTCGGGCTATTACGCGCACATCGAGGCGACGGACCGCGCCATCGGGGCGCTCGTGTCCAGCCTGCCGCCTGACACGCGCGTCGTGGTGACCTCGGTCCACGGCGACATGCACGGGTCGCACGGGCTCTTCCGGAAGGGATGGCCGCACGAGGAGAGCGTCCGCGTCCCCCTGATCGTGCGCGCCCCGGGCCACGCGGGCCGGGACGGCCGCCCGATATCGCTTCTCGAGCTGCCGGCGATGACCGCGGCCCTTGCGGACGGGGCCGGGCCCCGGTCCGCGCCGCGGGACGGCGGCGGCTTCTCCGCGATGTCGATGCCGTCGGTCGTCAGGCTCCCGGATCAGTGCGACAGGACCTGGACGGCTGTCCGGACGGACGCCCGCAAGCTGGTCCTGGACGGCGCCGGGGAGCCTTGGCTCTTCTTCGACCTCGGGGAGGACCACCTTGAGCTGCGCAACCTCGCCGGAGACCCGTCCCGCGCCGGCGAGATCGCCGGGCTAGCCCGGCTCATCCGGCGGCCCTCCGGGGCGGTCACCCGCTGACGGGCGTGGCGACCTTGCTCTTCGAGAACTGGCGCCTGATCGCGGCCACGATCTCGTGCATCTTCACCGGCTTCGGGATGTAGTCGTCCATCCCGGCGTCGAGGCAGATCTCCCGGTCGCCCTGCATCGCATTGGCGGTGAGGGCGATGATCTTCGGCTGGCGCTCCGACGGCAGGTCCCTCCTTATCCTCCGGCTTGCCTCGAGACCGTCCATCTCGGGCATCTGGAGGTCCATGAGGACCAGGTCGTAGTTGCGGGTCTTGAAGGCGTTGACGGCCTCGAGGCCGTTGCCGACGGCGTCCGCGTGGTAGCCCATCCGCTCGAGGAACCGAAGGGCGACCTTCTGGTTAACCGCGTTGTCCTCGGCGACCAGCACGTTGAGCGGGATCTCCTCGGCGATCGGGCGGTCCTCCTGGCTCGCCTGCGTCACGGTCCCGCCTGCGGTCCGGCTCCAAAGGCCCGAGAGGGCCTGGAGGAACTGCGCCGTCTTAACCGGCTTGGAGACCGTGGCGTACGACTGCCCGTCCGACGGCGCCGGGGGAGGGGTCTGGCCGAGGCGGAACAGGACCACCCTCGGGCACTTGATCGCCCACGTCTGCTCGAACGCCTTCTGGCTGTCGAACTCGGGAAGGTCCAGGACAACCACCGCCGGGGCCTTCGGGAGCTTGGCCGTCACGAGCACCGCGGACTCGGGGTCGTTGGCGAACGCGCAGGTCGCGCCCAGCGTCTCAAACAGGGTGCGCAGGCGCGCGCGGGTGATCGGGTTGTCCTCGATGCAGAGCGCGAGGGCCCCCTTAAGGTCGAGCCCTGCGAGGGGCGGGGCCGCGGCCTCCTGCGGGCGCTGCGCGGCCTCGGTCATTATGGCGATCGTGAACACCGATCCCTTGCCGAGCACGCTCTCGACGCGGATGTCGCCGTTCATCAGCTGGCAAAGGCGCTGGCAGATCGCCAGCCCGAGGCCCGTCCCGCCGTACTTGCGCGTCGTCGACGAGTCCACCTGGCTGAACGCCTTGAAGAGCCGGTCGATCCTTTCCTCGGGGATGCCGATGCCGGTGTCCTGCACCGTGATCTCGAGCCTCATGCGGCCCTGGTGGATCGCCCGGAAGTTCGTGTCCATGGGGATCCTCCTCACGTGGATCGAGATGCTGCCGGCGAGCGTGAACTTTATGGCGTTGTTGACGAGGTTGACGATGATCTGGCGCAGGCGGGTGACGTCGCCCACGATCCACGGCGGCACGTCCGGCTCGACATGGTAGCCGATCTCGAGGCGCTTCGCTGCCGCCGTGGGCGCGAACAGGTCGAGCGCCTCCTCGACGCAGAGCGCCAGCTCGAAGGGGGCCTTCTCCAGGTCCATCTTGCCGGACTCGATCTTCGAGAAGTCGAGGATGTCGTTGATGATCGTCAGGAGCGCCTCCCCGGAGGTGCGGATCGTGCTCACGAAGTTCCGCTGCTCGGCCGTGAGCTTTGTCTCCATGAGGATGCTCGTCATCCCGATGACGCCGTTCATGGGCGTGCGGATCTCGTGCGACATCGAGGCGAGGAACTCGCTCTTCGCGCGCGACGCCGCGTCCGCCTCGGCCTTGGCCCGGCGCAGCTGGTTTTCGGTCTCCACCCTCGCGGTGATGTCGTTCTCGATCGCGATGTAGTTCTCCACCTGGCCGGCCTGGTTGCGCACGACCTGGACCTCGAGGTGCAGGTAGTACTTCCTGCCCGACTTCGAGTAGTTGACGATCTCGGTGTTCAAGCCGACGCCCCGGGCGATCTCGCTCCGGATGAGCTCGGTCTGGGCCATGTCGGTCTCCGGGCCGACCAGGAGCTGGCCGGGGTCCTTGCCGACGACCTCCTCCAGCGTGTACTCCATCACCCTGCAGAAGGCGCTGTTGACCCACTCGATCTTCCCGTCGGCCGACCCGATGATGACGAGGTTGTCGGTCCTCGACGCGACGAGCGAGAGCTTGCGCGCCTCGGCCTGGCTCTCGCGCAGCGCCTGCTCCGACTCGCGCCTGATCGTGATGTCCTGGACCGTGCCGATGATCCGCGTCGGGCGCCCGTTGGGCCCCGCGAGCACGGACTTCATGCGGACGTACACCCAGCGCCAGTCGCCCGCGACGGCGCGGACCCGGTACTCGGGATCGATGAAGGAGGCGACCCCGTTGAGCTGGGACTCGGTGCGCTTCCTGTAGAGCGCAAGGTCGTCGGGGTGGATGAGCGACTGCCAGGCCTCGAGGGTCGACGGCATCCGGCCGTACTCGTACCCGAGCATCCCCCAGAGGCCGGGGCTGTAGTAGACGTGGCCCTTGGGCACGTTCCACTCGAGGATCCCGATCTGAGTGGAGTCGAGCGCGAGCCGCAGGCGCTCGTCGGAGACCTTGAGCCGCGCCTCGATCCTGCGCCGCTCCTCGTTCTCGGCGACCAGCTTCTTGTTCGAGAGCTCGGAGAGGTACTGGCCGGAGCGGGCGCGGCGGGCGAGGTGCAGCGTGAACCCGAGCAGGAGGGTGATCGCGAGCCCGCCCCCGAGCGCCATCTCCGGCAGGAACCGCCGGTCGCGCGAGAGCGCAAGGTACGTCGGGGTGAGCGCCAGCTTGATGTGTTCGTCGAAGATCTTGTAGACCTTCTCGGACTGGAGGGCCTGGTCCACCTTCTCGTCCAGGAGCGTCGAGCGGTACGCCTCGGCCCGTCCTATGCTCACGACGACCGAGTAGTCGGACACGAGCCCGGGCTGCTGGCGGACGAGAGTCGAGAAGAACCTCGCGTAGAGGTACTCCGTCGCGGCGTAGCTGTTCGGGCTCCCGATCCTGATGATCGGCGCGTATATGGCGAACCCCGCCGCCTTCTTCCCGCTCACGTCCGCGGAGATCACCACCTGGGGGGCGTTCTTGGTCTTCGCGGCATAGATCGCGTCGCGCCGCTCGGAGATCGACACATGGTCGAAGCCCATCATGCCCTCGTTGCCCACGGTCGGCCAGATCCAGCGGGTCTTCAGGCTCGGGTCGATGAACTGGATGTTCACGCACCCGACGTCCTTGGACTCGTCGTAGAGTTGCACCGCGTCCGTGAGCCAGGCGGCCAGGTTGTTGTCCGGGTTCTCGGCCCCGTCCCGTGCGAGCCGGTCCAGCGCGTTCATCTGCTGCTCGATGCTCGCCTTGATCGTCGTCGCCAGCTGGTCGGCCGCCGTGAGGGCCTTCGAGCTCAGGAGCGTGTTCTCGTTCTCCTTGAGCCCGATCCAGAAGATCAGCGTGAGGGTGAGGCTGCCGATCACCGCGGGCATGGGCAGCCACGCGGGCGGGCCGCCCTCGTTCTTCATGCTTTCCCTCCAGGCGAGCACGAGGAGCGCGGAGCCGGTAGCCAGCAGCGCCACCGCCGTCACGGCCGCCATCGCCGTGTTCGTCCCCCAGTCGTACACCGCGGGGAGCCTGAACATGTAACCCAGCAGGGCCGAGAACCCTACCGATGCCAGGACGGATCCAGAAACGGCCTCCGCGAACAGGCGCTCGCGTGCCCGGCGCTCGGAAAGCTTGAGGAGGAGGGTGCCCCCGACCAGCGCGATGCAGCACGCCGCCATGACCGAGCCGCGGCCCGGCTGGACCGTGTCGACCAGCAGCGAGTCGTGGGCGAGCAGCTCGTCGATCCTCAGGTCTGTCCCGAACAGCCCCTCGAGGGCGGTCAGCCCCCCCACGAGCGCAGGCACGACCGCCGCCCACGAGGCCCTGCCGATGCCGAGCTCGCGGCCCGCCAGCGCCAGGCCGATCGCGAGGAAGCACAGGCCCTCGTTTGCCTTGATCGGCGCCGTGTGGCCGAACGGCTCAAGCATCGAATCGGCGTGGAAGACCCAGCCCACCAGGCTCCAGGCGCCTATCACGACAAGGGCCAATGCAAGCGCAAGCGACGCCCGCTCGGTCCATGATCGGCGGGGCAATGTGATTACTTGATCCATTGGTCCCGCACGTAGCTAAGGCCATCGGGCCGCCCGGTGCAACGTGTTTCGGGCTGCGTAGTTTACGCAGTTCCCGTGGGTCCGGCGGCCCCCGGGAGATGCTCATCTGCCTGTCAGGGAGGGGGATTGACGAGCGGGGAGGGCGGGGCGGGCCTCTCCTGTGATCCGGCCTTCACGTCGCCGGCCCTGAACAGGGTCAGGGGGCTGTAAACAAAGCTCCACGTGGGCTTGTCGATGCTTCCGGCCAGTTTGACGCGGAACACGGCGGAGATCGGCGCCGAGATGGCGTTGAAGACCTGGAGGATCGACTTGCTCTCCTGGAACGGGGATATCCTCGCCGAGAAGTCGAGCAGACGCTTGTCGATGAAATAGGTGCCCTTCGCCGCGATCGCGGAGTTCGCCCCGATGAGGCTCACGTCTGAGAATACGAGGGACGCGCTCTCGATAGAGTACTCCGCCCTGCCCTGGGTGAAGCGCAGCTCGGTCACCCGCAGGAGCCGCGAGAGCCCGCCGAGAAGCGACAGCTCCCCCAGCTCCGCCCCGTCGATCTGGACGGTTCCGCTGCCGACGAAGCTCGCGAGCTCACCCGGCCTGCCGTCCGCGGCCGCGTTCAGGTCGAGCCGGACGTCGGCCTTCTCGCGGGCGAAGGTCTCGAGCGCGCCGGAGCGCACGGGGGTGCGCGAGACGTAGCCTGCCGCGGCGGCGGCGGCCCTACCGAGGCTGGCGCCCGTCAGCGATGCCTTGAACCGGAGGCGCCTGTTCTCGCCCGTCCCGCTGAATTGCGCCGAGCCGGACGCTGTCCCGCCGGCAAAGACCGCGTCGACGTCGTCGATGTCGACGGCTTCGTCGCGGACGTCGACCTTGAACAGGGCCTTGCTGAACTCGACTCCGTGGACCCGCAGGCCCGCGTCGGACCGGACCTGCACGTTGAGGGTCCGGTGGGGGCCGCCGGGCGCGGCGGGCCCGTCGAAGTGCCCGCGCAGGGAGATCGACGGCGGCCGCTCGAAGGCGAACGCCGCCACCGCCTCCGCGGAGGCGGGCGGCAGCAGGCCGGCCACGGCCGCGGGGTCGAGGGTCGACGTCATGTCGAGGTCGAGCCCGTTCCAGGCGCCGGTCTGCGCCAGCGTCGTCAGCCTGAACGCACCCTGCGCGGCTCCGGATCCCCGCGCGGCGGAGAATTCCAGGCCCTCGCAGGCCGATTGGTCCACGAAGAGCCGGGTGCGGACGCGGTCGAAGGCGGCCCCCTTGAGGACGGGATCCGCCGCGTCGGCGTACACGAACACGGAGAAGACCCGGCCGTGCTGGTATCGCCCCTGCACGTCGACGTCCGCGTCGGGCGGCCTGGAGGGGAAGCCGAAGCTGGCGAACAGCTTCTGCCACCACGAACCGAGGAACCAGGGCGAGATGTCCAGCGGGCGCAGCCTGCCCTCGAGCAGGTACCTGAAGTCGCGGGTCTCGAAGTTCTGCTCGTAGGAGCCCCGCGCCAGGTTCTCGCCGCTGCGCACGAGGGCCTCGCGCGCGGCGAAACGCTTCCCGTCAAAGGTCACGAGCCCGCGCGCCTCGTCTATGCGCACGCCGTAGGCCACGAGGCCCCGGGCGTCCACGCGTGCACTCGCGTCCGCGAACCTCCATCCCGGGCCCAGGCGGATCCTTCCCGCTAGCGCCACGGGCTCGGAGAAATCGATGAAGCGGCGCACCGGGAACCGCATCCGGGCCGAGATCGGGCCCAGGATGTCCGGCGCCGCCGACCCCTCGAAGGCGACGTCGGCCGACTTCGCCGCCGGGTCGACGTCGGCGCGCGCCCAGAGCGGGGAGTTGGCCACCCATGCGCCGGCCTCCGCGTTGAACCGGCCGCCGGTCCCGCGGGACAGCCTCGCGAAGGGCGCGAGCGCCAGGGCCCCCTCCCCGGACACGGACCCTGCCGATGCGTTGAGCTCCTTCGGGTCGAACGAGAGCGTCTCCACGTTGAGGATTCCGCGGATCTGGATCCGCACCCCGATCGCCGCCGCCCTGGCGCCGGCGCGAAGGCTCTCGGCCGACGCGGCTGCAGCCGCCATGGTGGGGTCGCTGCCGAGCAGGGGGAACCGGGCCGAGGCCCGGATCCCCTCCGCCTCGAGGGCGATAGGGCCGGCCATCCTCAGGGCCTGCGCGCGCAGCTCGGCGGTGACGATCGCCCCGCGCGTCTCGGACGGGGCGAGGACGGCCGTCAGCTCGGCGCGCTCGAGCGCGGACATACGCTCCTCGGCGCGCGAGAACTCCCTGCTCAGGGCGACGTAGTTCTTGGACACGAACTCGGCCAGGGGAAGGGAGGTGGCGGCGGCGCCGCGCCTGGCGACGGTTCCCGCGTTGATCGTCCCGCGTGCGGAAAGGCAGACGCCCCCCAGGCGGCAGTTCAGGTAGTCCACCGAGAACTCGTCGCCCCTGGAGGTGATCGAGAAGGCGGCGTCGAGGTCCTGGACGACCCGCTCGGCGCCGCCGGACCTGGAGAGCATCGCCGGGATGAACAGGTCGGCGCCCGTCGCCCTGATCTCGCTCGGCTCGAAACGCCCCTCGACGAGGGACAGGGGGTCCAGCCTAATGTAGATCGCGCGCGCCGTCACCACCGGCTCGCTGAAGGAAGCCAGCTTGAAGCGCGCCCTCTCGAGCAGCACGCGCCCGGAGGGGTCGAAGATCGCCCTTCCGAACGTGACGGAGACGCCGGATTCGGCCAGGTGCCTCTCGATCGCATGCAGGAGAAAGCGCGGGATCTCGAGCTCCCTCACCGAGGCGATGTATGCCTGGAACGCCAGGAGCAGGACCAGGGCGAGCCACGCGGTCCAGACCCCCGCAGTGAGCAGCCCGGAGGCGCAGTGGCGGGCGCCCGCCTTGCAGGACCTTTTGATACCCTCGAGCATCCTGTCAGGGCTGCGTCAGGGTCCAGAGCGCGTCGAGCAGCGGCTGCTCGATCGTGAAGACGGCCCCGATGTCCTTCGAGCCCGCGAGCTGCTCCGCCGCGCCGGTCCTCTCGGCGAACCAGAGCGTGATCGTGTTGACCTGCCCGAGGCCGGGGCCGCCGGGGAGGGAGACGGTCGCATCCAGCCGGTAGCGCCACGGGCGCACCTCCCCGGCGGCGAACACCTTCTCCGGGAACCCGTCCTGCACGAACGCCGCGGCGCGCAGGAGGCGCAGCTGCGAGAGGAGCGCACCGAGCGCCGCCTTCCTGGGCGCCGGCTCCGCGGCGAGCACCCCGTCCCAGCTCTCCCCGTCGGCGAGCTTGCGCGCGTAGACGACCGAGCCGTCCGCGGTGTTGGCCAGGGTGATCGAGGTGATGCGGGCCGCCGCGGGGATCGCGCTGAGGAGCCGCTCGCGCCAGGCGAGCGGCGTCGCTGCGGTCTCGCGCAGGATGTCGGGCTCCACGGCGTAGACCGAGGAAGAGCCCGCTATCCTGGCGTAGGCGACGTTCTCGCGGTTCGTGGGGACCCCGATCTGCAGCGTCAGCTGCGTGATCGCCGCCCCGGCGAGCGTGATGGTGATCTCGCGCTCCGGGCGGTTGAACCCCCAGTCCTCGAGGTCGGCGTTGGTCGGGGCGTCGCTCTGGAACTTGAGCGCGGTCAGGGCCCCGAGCCGCTCGAGGAGCCGCTGGACGGCGCCGGAGTCCGCCGGCAGCGTCTGGGGCCCGGGCGCCCCGCCGCCCCGCCTGATGATCTGCCAGCCCGCGATCTGGCCGCCGGCCGCCGACTCGAGGCGCTGGAGGTCGAGCTCGGGGAGGTTCGGGGCCGACAGCGCGATCGACGTGACCGCGTTCGGGTCAAAGTCGAGGACGTGGCGGTCGCGCAGCTCCTCCGACGCGTTGCGCAGCGTGTCCATTAGCGCCCTCGGGATCGTCACCGTGAAGACGGCGTGCCGGTCCTCCAGCTGGGCGTAGTAGTTCTGGTCCCCGTCCGCGGTTCCGCCCACGAAGAGCGTCTCGTGGCGGTTGTTGCCCTCGAGCGTCACGCGCAGGAGGGGCGCCGCCGACGGCGCGGCCGCCTGGTTCGCCTGGAGGAGGAACGACCTCACGCGCAGGGAGTCGAGCCCGTTGATGGCCAGCTCCGTCGCGTTCTTGCCGGCGCGGGCGATCACCGGGGTCTCGAACGACCACCGGCTGCCGTCCCGGTGGAGCCGGACCCTGACGCCGGAGGGCGCGGCCGTCTGGAGGCTGAGCGAGCGGGCCTCGAACACCGGGATCGAGAACACGACGTCGGAGCGCAGCTGGTCGAGCGGGATCGAGAGGCTGTCGGCGAGCGAGCGGCCGACCACGTGGACGCGCTCGCCGTCGGGCGACAGCAGGTAGAGTCGGTTGCCCACCTTGGTCGTGTCGCCGATCCTTAGGACCGTCGTCTTCGGGGCCGGCGCCCCGGGCCCGCCGGCCTCCCCGGAGGTGAACGTCACGGTCAGCTTGGGCTGGTCGAGCCCGTAGTCGGCGAGCCTCTGGCCGTTCTTCTCCAGGTCCCGCGTGCTGAAGCTCGTCTCGTGCTCCAGGAACTGGAGCTCGTTTATGATGCTGCTGACCGCGTTCGGGTTCGCGGGCCAGTCGACGGGCTTCGTCAGGTACCAGGTGTCGCCCCTGCGCTCGAGGCCGTAGGTCGCGCCCGGCCCGGCGACCTCGAGGCTGCGGATGTCCGAGGCCTCCGGTCCGAGGACCCTGCGCCGCGCCTCGAGGGAGGCCCGCTCTATCCTCCAGTCCCGCTCGAAGTAGAAGATGAAGAAGAAAAGAGCGACGTTCAGGAAGAGCAGGACAAGGGTTACTTTGGAGCGCATTTCGGTGGGGCGTTTCGTTGGTCAGCTTCTCCGGGACCAGTATACGGCTATTCCCAGCAGGGCGGCAATGCCGGGAAGCGCCAGCATGAGGCTGTAGCGGAGCCGGGCGAGGTCGCCGGCGCTCAGCGAAAGCTGGAAGCGGTCGATCGGCCGCGACGGGACGTTGAGCGCGGTGTCGCGCCCGACCGTCCAGTTGACCGCGCCGAGGAAGAACGCCTCGGAGCCCGTGTTGACGATCCTTGCGTTGGATATCATGTCGCCCGTGCCGACGACCACGATCCGGCCTCCGGGCACGCTGTAGGGCAGGCTGCCCCGCACGGCGACCTTCTCCGAGGCGACGGCGAGCCCCAGCCTGTTGGGGGGCTCCATCTGGGGAAGGCCCTTTATGTCGACCCCGGGGGTGAACTGCTGGATCCCGCGCTGGCGGAAGTCGATCTCGCCCCATGCCGTGGTCGACGTCGCCGCGAGCGTCACGACGGTGAGCCCGGCCTCGGCGGGGTGGCCGGGCAGCGGCCTGACGCTGCGCGCGTTTCCGATGCGCAGCGGCTCCTTGTAGTCGAGCAGCGGCTGCGTGATCGGGTGCTGCGCGAAGGCAAGGATGATGAGGTCGCCGTCCTCGGTCATGTTGTCGGAGCCAAGGTCGATCACCAGGTCGTCGTCCACGAGGACGCCCCAGTCGTCGATGAGCAGGTCCCTCAGGCCGGGCTGCGTTCCCGCCTGGATGAACAGGATCAGCCTTCCGGCCTGGGCGCCCAGGTAGTTGCGGAGGACCTCCTGCTCGAAGGGGGTGTACGGATCCTGCGGCGCGACGCTGACGAGCAGCGCGGCGTCGGGCGGCACCTTGCGCGCCGTGGCGAGGTCGAGCATGTCGACGTCGTAGTTGCGCAGGCGCAGCTGGTCGCGCACGAGCGACAGGCCGCGCGCCGGGTCGACGTCGTCCGGCCGCAGCTCCCCGTGGCCCACGAGGAAATAGATCCTCTTCCGGTCGGGGTTGGACACGTCGAGGATCGCGTCCGTCACGGCCTGCTCGCCGATGAAGGCCTTGCGGACCCTGTTCTCCGCCCGGTAGAGGTCGGATACGGTGAGGATGCGCCGCTTGTCCCCGCACTGGAAGAGCACCATCCCCGGCTGCTCGATCCCGTACTTCTCGGTCCTGCGGCGGTCCTGGTATATGTCGACCTTCTCGACCGTCACCTGGCCCGTGGGGTTGGCCTCGGTCGCGTAGACGTATTCGCGCAGCAGGCCCTCCACCTCGGGGTCGTCGGTCTGGCCGTCCCAGGTGACGACGACGTGGATGGGGCGGGAGAGGTCGCGCAGGTACGAAAGCGTCTCCGCCGAAAGGGAGTACCGGCGGTAGCGCGTGAGGTCGAACCGCCAGGCGTGGCTCCTCGCGAGGTAGTTGAGGCCGCCGACGAGCGTTATGAAGAGCACGGCCTGGAGGACCAGGTTGAGCGTTCTGATCCATCGGGCGGCTCGGGAGCTGTCGATCACGGGGTGGGGGGCGGGCCTAGCTGTGGAGCAGCTTCGCCTCGACGCTGAGGATGCTGAAGATCAGGGCGAGGACCGTGCCGCTCAGGTAGAACAGGAGCTCGCGCGTGTCTACGACCCCGCGCGTGAAGTCCATGAAATGCTGCGAGACCTGGGCGTAGGAGACCGCGGCCTTGAGCGGGGCCAGCGACTCGCGGTCGAGCCACGTGACGCTTCCGAGGTAGCGCCCGCCGAAGATGACCATGATGAGGATCGTCGTGCACAGGAGCCCCGCGACGGCCTGATTGCGCGACAGGGCGCTCGTGAAGACGCCGATCGAGATGAACAGTAGGCCCGAGACAGCTATAAAGAGGTAGCCGCCGAGGATGGGCCCCGGGTCGATCAGGCGCGGGTCCCCCGCGAACCGCTTCAGGATGAAGAACAGCCCCGACGTGGACGCCCAGAAGGCCAGGTAGAGGAGGTAGGCCGCGCCGTACTTGCCGAGGACGACCTCGGTCGTCGTGACGGGGGTCGTGAGGAGCGTCTCGATCGTGCCGAGGCGCCGTTCCTCGGCCAGGCACTTCATCGTGAGGAGCGGCACCATGAAAATCACCGGCAGGAAGTAGACGGAGAAGAACACCGACGCGGGCGACGCGTCCTGCGGCGCCGTGCTGTACTTCTCGAGGATGTTGGTGAAGATGAAGCCCATCACCGCGAGGAAGGAGACGGCCGCCACGTAGGTGCTCGGGCTGACGAGCAGCATGCGGATCTCGTGGGCCAGGATCGTGAAGAAATGCCTCATGGCGCCGCCTCCGGGCCCTGGCCGTCCGCCACCGCGTCCCAGCTCCTGCGCGTCGCCGCCAGGAAGACGTCCTCCAGGGTCGGGCGCGCCCGGCTGAGCGCGCGCACCCGCAGGCCCTCCGAGAGGCACGCCCGCAGGATCGCCTCGCCCGCGTCCTCGTCTCCGATGGTCTTGAGCTTGATCTTGCGGAAGCCCTGGTCGTCCTCGGGCCCCTCGGATGCGACGGACAGCCCGGGCACGATCGATCCGAGGACGAACTGAAGCGAGCCCAGCGGCCCGGCCGCCTCGATCTCGTAGGCCGACTGGCCCAGGACCTCGCGCCTGAGCTCGGCGGGCGTCCCCTGGGCCACGATCCTGCCCTGGTTGATGATGAGCACCCGGTCGCACGTCATCTCGATCTCGGGGAGGATGTGGCTCGATATGAGGACGGTCATCCTGCCCCTCAGGCTCGCTATCAGGTCGCGGACGATCAGGATCTGGTGCGGGTCGAGGCCGATCGTCGGCTCGTCCATGATGATGACGGGCGGCTCCGCGAGCACGGACTCGGCGATGCCGACGCGCTGGCGGAACCCCTTCGAGAGCTTGCCGATGATCTTGTGGCGGACGCGCTTCAGGTCGCACAGCTCGAGGACCTCGTCTATCCGGGCCCCGAGCTTGCGCCGCGGGACCTCCTTGAGCCTGCCCCGGAAGTAAAGGTACTCGCTGACGCGCATGTCCTCCGGGAGGGGGTTGTTCTCCGGCATGTAGCCCACCCGTCGCTTTACCGCGTCGGGCTCCTCTGCGACCCGGAAGCCGCAGATCGACACGTCCCCGGACGTCGCGGGGAGGTAGCCCGTCAGGATCCGCATCGTGGTCGACTTGCCGGCGCCGTTGGGGCCGAGGAACCCGATGATCTCGCCGCGCGGGACCTTGAAGCTGATGTCATTGACCGCCGTCACGCCCGCGAAGACCTTCACGAGGCGGGACACCTCGATGGCCGGCTGCGCGGGGGGTTCGGACATGGGGGCTCTTTCGGGGGACCGCGGCGCTAGCCGCCCTTCTCGACGGTGACCTCGCCGGCGCGGAACCCTCGCGTGTGGCCGTGCTCGCTGCGCAGGAGCAGCGAGCCCACGTCGTCGACGCCCAGGACCCTTCCGCGCCGCCTGCGGCCGCCGACGGAGAGCGTGACGTCGCGGCCCCTCAGGACATCGTACCGGTTCCAGAGCGAGACGAACGGGTCGACGTGCTCGCCGTCGGCGAAGCGCTCGTAGGCGAGGAGGACGCGGCCCACGAGGGCGGCGGTCAGCCGGTTGAGGTCGATCGGGGCGCCCGCGAGCTCCGAGAGGGACACCGCGCGCCTGCCCAGGTCGGACGGCCACCCGTCCGCGGGGCAGTTGACGTTGAGCCCGAGGCCGAACACGAGGTCCCGAATCTGGTCGGCGTCAACCCGCGCCTCGGTGAGCATCCCGCCGGCCTTGCGCCCGTCGAAGACGATGTCGTTCGGCCACTTGATCCCGGGAGCCATCGGGACGAACTTGGAGACGAGCTCGCAGATCGTGACACCCATCCAGAGCGTGAACGTCTGCATCCTCTCGGGCGCGATCCTGGGGCGGAACGCGAAGCTCGAGTACAGGTTGCCGTTCGCCTCGCTGTGCCAGGCCCGGCCGAACCGGCCGCGCCCGCGGGTCTGCCTTTGCGCGAACACGGCGAAGGGTGCCGCTCGCCCGGCGGCGAGCAGGCGGGCGGCCTCGTCGTTCGTGCTGTCGACCTCGTCCAGGACCTCGAACGTGAAGCCCTTGCGGCGGACCCTCAGCTGCGCCTCCACCAGCCCGGCGTGGAGCACCCTGGGCCGCCTGGACAGCCGGTAGCCCCGAGCGGGCAGCGCCTCGAAGGCGAAGCCCTGGGAGCGCAGCTTCTCCATGTGGTGCCATATCGACACGCGGCTGACGCCGAGCTTCGACGCAAGCACCCCGCCGGAAACCCAGCCCGGCTCGGCTGCCAGAAGTTCCCGCAGGATCAGGGTCTCGGTCACCGACCCCCGCCCCCCGAGAATCCCCCGCCGCCACCGGGTCCGGTCCACGTCTCCTCGATGGGTCTTATGTAGGTTTCCTGGCTCTCCTTGAGAATGTAGGCGCTCTCGGCCTTGTCGCCGCCGAGGGCCATCGCGTGGGCCTCATCGCTGAGGTCCTGGATGTTCTCGAGGCGCTGGTCGTCCAGGTACATCTCGTAGGCGACCTTCGAGTTGAGCCCCAGGAAGTTCCCGACGATGAGCCCGGGATGGCTCTTGAGCGACAGGTCGACCAGGCCTTTGGTGTTGTAGAGGTCGCGTTCGCGGAAGACCGCGGGCCTGGTCTCGCGCACCACGTACGCGGGCAGGCGCCTGATCTCGTTCCTCGGCTTGTCGATGTCGCGCAGGTCCTGGGGCTCGGCGGTCGTGGCCGGCGTGGGCGTCGGGGGGGCGTACTTGGGCATGCCCGACGCGAGGTCGGCGGCGATCTCCGGCGAGACCGCCCGGCTGGGGCCCTCGTCGGCCCGGACCGGCGCCAGGGCGGGGGCCTTTGGGGCTAGCACGACGCTCGAGGCGTCGGCCGCCGGCGGCGGCGCGGACTCAGACTCGGCCGGGGGGGGGGGGGGGGGCGGGGCCGGCGGCGGGGCCGCCACGGGGGGGGCCGCGGCCATGACGGCCAGCAGTATATTTGTGGCGCCGTTCACGATGGCTCTCTATGCAGAAACCTAGCGCGGGTAATGGTTCCACGCAACCCTATCCTTGGACGGAGCCCGCCCGACTCGGCCCGCGCGGCGGCGCCGCGCCCCCGGGCCGGCGTCACTCCCGGATCTGGCCCGTCCCGGTCACGAGCCACTTGTAGCTGCAGAGCTCGCGAAGGCCCATCGGCCCCCGCGCGTGGAGGCGGTCCGTGCTGATCCCGATCTCCGCGCCGAATCCGAACTCAAAGCCGTCGTTGAAGCGCGTGCTCGCGTTCCAGAATACCGCGGCGCTGTCGACCGCCGCGAGGAACCTCGACGCCGCGGCCCCGTCGGCCGTCACGATCGCGTCGCTGTGAGCGGAGCCGTCCCGGTTGATCGTCGCGATGGCCTCGTCGAGCGAGGCCACGACCCGGACCGCGACGACAAGGTCGAGGAATTCCGCCGTGAAGTCGGCCGCGGAGGCCGGCTCGTTGCCGATCCCGGCGCGCGAGAGGATGGAGGCCGAGGCGCCGTCGCACCGGAGCCGGACGCCCCTCGCGGCGAGCGCGGCGCCGATCCGCGGCAGGAGGGAGCCCGCGACGGCGGCGTGGACGAGGAGCTGCTCGGCCGCGTTGCACACCCCCGGCCGCTGGGTCTTGGCGTTGACGACGATCGACTCGGCCATCGCGGGGTCCGCCGCCTTGTCGACGTACACGAAGCAGACCCCCTCAAAGTGCTTGATCACCGGTATCGTGCTGTTCTCGGCGACGAACCGGATCAGGCCCTCGCCCCCGCGCGGGATCACGCAGTGGATGAGCGAATCGAGCCTGAGCAGGACCTCCAGGGCGGCCCTGTCGGTCGTCGGGATGAGCTGAACGCAGTCGCGCGGGAGCCCGGCGGAGGCGATCGACTCGGAGATGAGCGCCGCCAGTGCCGCGTTGGTCTCGAAGATCTCGCGGCCCCCCCGCAGGATCGACGCGTTGCCGCTCTTGATGCACAGGGCAGCGCAGTCCACGGTCACGTTCGGCCGGGCCTCGAAGATGACGGCGATGACCCCGATCGGCACGCGCACCTTGCGCAGCCTGAGGCCGTTCGGGCGGATCGTCTCCTCCAGGATCTCCCCGACCGGGTCGGGCAGCGACGCCACCTGGCGCACGGAGTCCGCAAGCAGCCCGAGCCTGGCCGGCGTCAGGGTCAGGCGGTCGACCTCGGCCGCGGTCAGCTTGTTCGCCTGGGCGGCGGCGAGGTCCCTCCCGTTCGCGTCGATCAGGAAGTCGTGCGACAGCTCGATCCGGCCGGCCAGGTCAGCGAGCGCCGTGTTTCTCGCCGCGGCCGGGGCCACGGCGAGCGCCAGCGACGCCGAGCGGGCTCGCTCGGCCATGGCCGTGATCAGCGTGGAGACGTCCTCGGGCATGGGAGGGCGCCCACTTTCGCCCGGGGGAGGGCCGCCCGCAAAGGAATTCTCGGGGCGCTCCCCGGGGGACCCTAGTCGAAAATCCTTCCCGTGCGGAACCGCCAGACCGCGACCGCCATCACGGCGGCCGTCATCAGGCCAAGGCATCCCAGGGTCGGAAGCAGCTCGACCAGGGTGGCGTGCGCCCACAGCACCTGGCTGAAGCCCTCCATCGACCAGTACACGAGCGTCAGCCTGCTGAAGTTCTGGATGAACGGCGGCATGAAGCTCACCGGGAACCAGGCCCCGCCGACGGCGCACATGAGCAGGATCAGGAAGGTGGCGATCCCGCGCGCCGCCTCCGCCGTCGGGGACACCGAGGCGATCAGCATGCCGAAGGACGTGCAGGCGGCCGCCGCGAACACGCACACGACCACGAGGAGGCCGATGTGGCCGCCGATCTCGATCCCGTACAGGGCCTCGCCCGCGAGGAAGAGGACGACCAGCTGGACCAGGCCGAGGCAGACGCCGTAGAGGAACTTGCTCCAGAGGATGTCGCCCCGCGAGACCGGCCCGGAGAGCAGGCGCTGGAAGATCCCTCCCTGCTTCTCCCAGAAGAGGCCGGTGGCCGACGCCGTGACCGCGAAGAGCAGGAACTGCACCGCCCATCCCCCGACAAGCAGTGTCGCCGCGGGCGACTTGACGTCGTTGCCCGCCACCTGAACGGCCTCGATGTTGACGACCCTCGAAAGCATGTCCCCGCCGCGCCCGGTCCCGCCCCCGCCGAGCTGCCCGAGCCCGAGGTCGCCGTCTGCCATCCTGGCCCGGAGGGCCTCCTCGTCGCCGCCGAATGTGCGGGCGACGGCCCCCGCGACGGCGGCGTTGAAGCGGTCGAGGCGCTCGCCGCCGACGCGGGCGCGCGCCCGCGCCTGGAGCGACTGGCCCAGGAGCTCTGGGACGCTCGCGAACAGCGTCCTCTGCAGGATCCCCGTCACCATCTGCGCCTCGATTTCGTTCCTCGGGTTCGAGTAGATCTTCAGGTGGATCCCGGGCGCCTGGGCCGAGACGACGTCGGCCGGGATCACGACCGCGAACCTGAAGTCGTCGGCCCGCATGAGGGGCCGTAGGTCCGCCTCCTCGAGCGGGCGCGTGGACCTGTCGCGGTTGACGTACCGGGACACGACCTTGAACGCCTTTTCCGCGCGCAGGGCGTCCGCAAGCCTCGCCGCCGCGGGATTGTCGCTTTGGTTGACGACAGCAAGGCGGATTCCCGCCGGGCCCGGGTCGGAGGAGTTCACGTGGAAGACCAGGCCGAAGATGTAGATGAGAACGAAGGGCACGATGAAGGTGAGCAGCAGCGACACCTTGTCCTGCAGCAGGATGGAAAAGTCCTTCTTCACGAGGATGAGGATCGTGCTCACGTCACTCGCGCAGGGTGCGGCCGGTCAGCTGGAGAAAGAGCGCCTCGAGCGTGGGGCGCTGGCTCGTGAAAAGCCGGGCGGGAAGGCCGTGGCGTTCGGTGAGGCCGTAGAATGAGCTCATGCGGTATCCCGCCCGGGGCCTGAAGCGGTGGACGGAGTCGACCGTCTCCACGTCGCCGCTTGACTCTAGCTCGCGGCTCAGCGCCCGCGTCTGCGGCGAGGACGGGAAGCGGATCTCCTCCTCGAACGGCAGCCGGGCGAGGAGCTCGTCGATGGTGCCCAGCGCGAGGATCCTGCCGTGGTCGATGATCCCGACCCGCGAGCACAGCCGGGTCGCCTCCTCCATGTAGTGCGTGGAGTAGATCACCGTCAGGCCCCCCCGGTTGAGTTCCTGGAGGAGTTCGAAGATCGCGTTGCGCGACTGCGGATCGATGCCGACCGTCGGCTCGTCGCACAGGAGGAGCCGCGGCTCGTGGAGCAGGGCGGCGGCGAGGTTCAGGCGCCGCTGCATCCCGCCGGAGAACGTCCTGACGAGGCCCCTTCGCCGGTCGGCGATCCCCACGGCCTCGAGCGCGAAGCCGATCCGCTCCCTGAGCTTGGCGCCGCGGAGCCCGTAGAGCTCGCCAAAGATCCTCAGGTTCCGCTCGGCGCTCAGCTCGAGGTAAAGGGCGATGTGCTGCGGGACCAGGCCGAGCGCAAGGCGCGCCGACGCGGACCCCGCGGCGACGCCCGCGCCGTCGACCGTGAGGGTCCCAGAGTCGAGCCTTCGAATCCCGGCGACCAGCGACATGAAGGTCGACTTGCCGGCCCCGTTCGGGCCGAGGAGCCCGAAGAACTCCCCGGATGCGATGTCGAGCGACACGCCGTCCAGCGCCTTGACGGGGCCGAAGCGCTTGGCGACGCCGTTCGCCGAGACGAGCGGGGGCCGGCCGTTCATCCGAAGACTTGATTCACTGGATCCCGCATCGGCGTGGCCAAGCTGGCGAGGATTCATCCCCCGAGGACCCGGCGCTTCACCTCCGGCCAGGCGGACTCGGGGATCACCGGGCCCAGGTGGCGCACCGTCTCGGAGCCCATCACGGACGCGATGGCGCCGGACTGGGCCAGCGTCCGGCCGCGCAGGTGGCCGAACAGGAACCCGGCGGCCCACGCGTCTCCGGCGCCGTTCGTGTCGACGGCGTCGGGAACGCGCACCGGCGCGATCCTGTGGACCTCGTCCGCAGCCGCGATCCACGCGCCGTCGCGGCCCATCTTCACCGCCGCGATCACGTCGTGGGAGGCGAGCGCGCGGGCGAGCTCCCTGTAGTCGGCTCCCCGGCCCGGGAACAGGGCCCGGATCTCGTCCTCGTTCGCGAACACGATGTCGATCCCGCTGCCGAACTGGCCAAGCATCCAGTCGCGCGAGTCGTTCACGACCTCGAACGAGGACAGGTCTAGGCTGATCGTGCAGCCGGCGGTCCGGGCCGCGTTGAGCACGCTTTCGCAGAGCGCGTGGTTGAACACGAGGTAGCCCTCGATGTGCGCGTGGCGCACGCCCGCGAAGTCCGCAGCCGAGATCTCCGCCGGCGACAGCGTCTTCGCGGCCCCGAGGCTCGTGCGCATGGTCCGCTGGGCGTCGGGCGTGACGAGCGCGAGGCAGCGCGCATTGGCGACCGAGCCGCGCTTGAAGCGGCTGACGTCGACGCCCGCCCTGCGGAAGCGCTCGACGTAGGTCCTTGCGAGGTCGTCGTTGCCGACCTTCCCGATGAAGGTGGTCCTCAGCCCCAGCCGCGCGGCGTTGAAGGTCGCGTTCGCGGCGGACCCGCCCGTGTTGAGCGCCGGGGGGGCGCCAAGCAGGGCGAGGATCCGGCCCATCTCGGCGTCGTCCACGAGCACCATGCCTCCCTTCTCGCCCGGAACGTTGGCGAGGAACGAGTCGGGGACCTGCGCCACTAGGTCGACGATGGGGTTTCCGACACCGGCAAGCTCTATCTCGCGCGCGGGCTCTTTCATGGCGGCGTCAGCCGGCGACCGTGAGGCTTGTCGCAAGGAGCGGCTCGTCGTCGATCTCGATCAGGATGGAGTACTCCCCCGGCTGCTGGAAGCTCAGGTTGTGGATCTCGCTGATGAGGTTGATCCGGGTGAGGGGCCCCTGGGACTCGAACGGGCGCTCGATCAAGGGCTTCGGGTCGGTGGGGTCGAGCCCCATCGAAATCCTCATCACGTGGGGGCCGGCCGCGACGTCGGTGAGGGCCATGAACCAGGTCATGCGCGGGTGGGTGACCGGGAACCTCTTAGCCACAATGTTGGAGAAGACGCCGAGGAGGGTGTGCTTTCCCGACCCGGGGTCGATGTGGACGGCGTCGCACAGGAGCCAGGCGAGGAGCTGGGGCTTGGAGTTCACGTTCGTCGGGTCCACCTGCGCCGAGTTGGAGCCGGGCGCGGATCGTGGGCAAATCATTTTGCACCGGCCGCAGGCGCCGCTAAAGTCGGGCATGCTCGATTCGCTGGCGCAGTACCCGCATTGGTTTGTCGTCGCCTGCGCGGCGCTTTCGGCGGCCGTCGTCCTGTGGATCGTCATGAAGATCATCAAGGCGGCCCTCTGGATGCTCATTTTCGGCGTCCTGCTGGTCGGAGGGGCGGCGGCGGTCTGGCTTCTGCTCAGCTAGAGGGCCGGCGCGGGCGGGCCCGGTTGAAGAGTCTTGCGAGGCTTGGGCGCTGACGTTTATTCCTCACGGATGAAATACATCTTCGTGACGGGCGGAGTGGTTTCTTCCCTTGGCAAGGGACTGACGGCGGCGGCCCTCGGGGCGCTGCTTGAGCTGAGGGGCCTGAAGGTCCGGATACAGAAGTTCGACCCGTACCTCAACGTCGACCCTGGGACGATGAGCCCCTACCAGCACGGCGAGGTCTACGTGCTCGAGGACGGCGCGGAGACGGACCTCGACCTGGGCCACTACGAGCGGTTCACGAGCGGGAAGCTGTCGAGGCTGAACAGCCTGAGCTCCGGCCAGATCTACGAGAGCGTCATCCAGAAGGAGAGGCGCGGCGTGTACCTGGGCAAGACCGTCCAGGTGATCCCGCACGTGACGAACGAGATCAAGGAGCGGTTCTACGCCGGGGGCAAGGACGTCGACGTGCTGATAACCGAGATTGGCGGGACGACGGGCGACATCGAGGGCCTGCCGTTCCTCGAGGCCATGCGCCAGTTCGCCCTAGAGATGAAGCCGAAGGACGTGATCTTCATCCACGTGACGCTCGTGCCGTTCCTGG
>CAZCAJ010000050.1:21407-28052 GCA_964496645.1 uncultured Opitutaceae bacterium | reverse complement strand
CCGCAATGCATTCCTCGACCGCCGGGTGAAGTCGCGGCCACTCTGGGTCGGTACAATACTCCTTCGGCTGCATGATCTGATCTCGGAAGCGCCGTCCGAAATCGTTCGCGTAATAGTATTCCTCCTCGCGGGTCATCACGCGGTCGTACTTCTCAGCCAGAAGCTGATTAAACGCGGTATCATTCGATGATTTGTACTTGGCATTCGCCGGATCGCGATAAAACGCGTTGGCGCCATCCACAAACCTCGCAAAGCGCCCCGGAGGAAGGCCCTTGTCGGTCTCGGCTTCCGCGCCTTCGATCTTCGCGCCGGCCTGCTGCAGCGAAAGCTCGCCTGTGGCCCCGCGTAGGAAATTTTCTGTAAGCTGGCGCATGGCCGCGCTAGGACCGGTTTCGGTCGCGAAGAACCTTTCTATGTCGTGCGCTGGAGCGAGCATCTCGTTCACCGCGGCGCCTGGGCTGATCCCGCTTGTCATGACACCGACGGCGGTGCGGAGGCCCTGCGAGGGTGAGCCGAGGGACTCGACAAACTGGCGATATTTCGCGGCGAACCGGGAGTCCACTTCGACCGTCCAGGACTGGGTGTCTTGGCTGATGAGGTTGTTATATTTGTCAAACTTCCTGTTGGTGTATAGGGTAATGGTCACTGGCTCGTGTCTGCCCGGAAAATAGGCCTGGCACTTCTTCGAGAACATTTCCACGTACGTGCAGAAAAGTTCCTGGAATTGCTGATTTTCGTCCATGTCGCTGCCAAAACCGCCGTCGAAGACTTGCCGGATCATGTCGGTCTGGTAGGCGTCCCAGTACGCTTTCGTTTTGCGGACGAGATACTTCGACGCCAATTGAGCCGGTGGTGCGTTCTTCAAGGCGTCGGCGTGTGCGGTCACAGAAGCGGCATGGGCCGCTGCCTGCGCCGCAACCTGCTCCGCCGTTGGCGGAGGTACGCGCGGCGGTCCCGCCGCCTTTTGAGCTGCGATGGCACCATTGATATCGGCGGATTCAGTAGCATCCCACGTGGCTTCAAACTTTGGCCCGAAGCGGGGTCCAGGCATCTGCCAGTTGAGAATTCGCGCGGCATTCCTGGCGACATCGAGCATGTACAAGCCATCGAACGGCATCGTCTCAAAATTATTGGGCGGTACCGTGTCCCACTCGCGGGGCATCAACTGGAAGCGGTGGTGCCCTGGGTCGTTGCCGCCCTCTAGACTGTAAGTGAAGGCCTTCGTGCCAAGGTCGGTCGGCAGATAAACTGTGAACACGCCGGCGAGGTTTCCGTGGCCCGTCTGTGTTATTGTCAGCTTGAACTTTGTTGGCGGCCCCTGCCCGCTCGTGTAGGTGCCGTTGTAAACGCCGTCGATGGAGTGGAGACGGGCGATCGGGGCGGCGGGCGCATTCGTGCTCACCACGCTGGCAGCACTTGCTTGGGCTGCCATGACGCTATCGAGATTGGCCGAGTCGATCTTGTCCCGCGTGGCATTAAAGCTGACGCTGGTATGGCCGGTAACCGGCCCGGAAATCCGGTCGGGATTAATGCTATACGCAAGTTGCCCATCGCGACCCATGACGAAGGGACCCTGGCCGAAGGAAGCATACACGCTCTTCATCGCGTAGGCATCCGGCGCGGGGGTTCCCAAAGGCTCGACCGTAGTGAATTGAAACGGGTGTTGGTTACCCGCGACATATCGGCCGGTCAGCTTATAGGTGGCGGGGCGGGACCCAAGGTAGGCCGGTAGATCAAACGTGAACAAACCGGTCAAGGCCCCTTCGTCTGTCGACTTGAACGAAAGTTTGGCCTTCACGGTGCCGTCAAGACAGGTGTAGGTGCCCGTATAGACGCCGTTGATGTCGGTGGGCAAGGCGACCTCGGGCGCTGGAGCCAGTGAAGTCGGCGGCGGTGAGGTGGCGGAGTTCGGAGCCGTTGGCTGCCTCGCTTGCGGCGCGACAGGCTGGGCTGACGGTCCCTCAGCCTTTGTGGCCGCGACGACGCTAGCCATGCTGGCCGATTCAGCCGCATCTCGAATGGCCTCGAACCGAGGGCCGGGTCGACCGAGCAGGTTGCCCAAAATCTTCCCGGCGCCTTGTTCGCCGTCGGGATCGAACGTGCCACTCATTCCCATCATGCTCACATTCCTCGGGGGGACAGTTTCCCATTTGCCGCGTCTCAGTTGAAACATTCGATTCGCCGCAATATATCGTCCCGAGAGGTTGCAGGTGTACGCATTCGTGCCGGAACCTTCCGGCAAGTTAAACGTGAACACGCCAGTGAGGGTTCCGTTGTCCTGCTGCGTGAGCGTCAGCTTGAACGTCGTCGGCCCTTGGTCGCTGGTATAGCTGCCGTTGTACACGCCGTTTATGGAGGTGGTGCGAGCGGGCTGGGCTGGCGCGCTCGCAGTAAGTATCCAGCCAGCGACAACTACAGCAATCGACCATCGGAAGGGGGTCGCGTGGTTTCGGATCATGGGGGTCGCCTTTCGCCAGCAGGTGTGAAGCTGGCCTGACGGGATTGAGTCTTGCGGAAGCGGCGGGAAGTGGAAACGACAGCATGTCCGGTTTCCGCGTCGCTTCTCATAGCCGTACAACTTGCGTTGTCAACGAGTCGGACACGAACCGTGGAGGGACGGTGAATTCCCATGTTCGAAATGTCACCGGAATCCCATTGTGGCAATCCGACGCAACCGAGTAGACGCCGTGGTGCGAACACCCGACTCCCAAGTCGCACTTCTCGGGAACCCCTTCTTTAGGAGAGCTCGGCGCCGATCATATTCCAGAACTCTCCTCGGACCTCACGGCTAGTTGCCCACAACCAAGCATTCAAGTCCAGGGAATCGATGTTGCGAATACGGGCCTTGGTATCCCCGCCCGGACTCGGAGGAAGTTAGGCAATTTTCAATGACCGGACAGAACCTACACGGTGGGGAATTATCCGAGGTGCAACCATCACCCGCCAGGCGGGAATCCCGGCTTAGGCGACCGATCAGGCGGCCCGAGCTGGGAGGATCACGTGAACGACGCCCGCCGTCCTGCCTGTCAGGCGCCCAGGCGGGTGCTTCCCATGCGGGAAGCTGGACCCGGCTCGACCTGCGAAAGGAGGGCCTGCAGGTCTCTTACTCGATAGCCGATCCGTCTGCCTACCAGCTCTGCGACCTCACCTGCGGCAGCATAGGGAAGCAGCTCGGCTGGCATGCCGGGGCGTCTGGCGCGGGCGCGTCCTGAAGGGCCCCGCGGCCTGACCCAGGGCCCCTTCGTTCTCCCTAGAGGCGACGGACGCCGACCGCTCCGCCTTCGCGTTTGAGTAGAATAGCCAGCCGGCGATTTCGATGCCGGGATGAGCGTCGAAGTGCCCGAATTCTGTAAAGATGGGCTATAAAACCCCAGAAAGCCCCGCGAAGATATAACCTCTTGATCCATGAGATAGTTAGAAATAACTCCAAGGAAATCGAAAATCAAAATCGTCGGAAATCATTACGAATCTCGAATCCCCAGAGCATTCATTGCCAATACTTGGCAATTGTAGCATTTTGTAACTATTTAAGGATGATTACCTTATAATCAATTCTCCGCGCGCTCATGTGGACGGGACATTTGATGGCTCGGCAATTGCTGAGGCTGAATGCAGCCAAAGTGCGCCTTGGATGGGGTTTGCCGTCTCTGAGCAAATTGGTGCCACCCCAAAAACCATCCTATCAAAAAATGACCTCCCCCACCTGTGTCTGCATTAGAATCAAGGCCTTGTCGATCTCGCTCCTCCTTCTGGCCGGCACGACCACGGTGGGTCTTGCCCAGACGAATTGGCAGACCTCGGTCGGAGATTTCACTCTTGCCGGCAATTGGAGCGCAGGGGTGCCGACGAGCTCGGTCAGCGCCGTCGTCACAAACGGAACCTCGGGAACCCCGAGCGTCGTCAATCTCTCTGCAACCGGGAGCTTGCTGGATCTCACCATCGGTTCGTTCGACACGCTGAATGCGTCCCCCGGGGGCGTCCTGAATGTGTACGGGGGCCTCATTCAGAATGACGGCGCGATCAACTTCACGGGCGGATCCGGCGCCAATGCGATTTTGAGTCTCAACGCCAGCGCCACCCTCGCGGGCGGCGGCGTGTTGACGATGGGCTACACTGGCTCGGGAGCGGGCCAAGCCTACCTCCAGCAAGCGGTGGGTGGCGTTACGCTCACCAACGAGAACACCATCCAGGGCCAGGGCATAATCGGCAACGGGGGACTGACGGTCAGCAACGCCTCAGGCGCGACGATCAACGCGAACAGTTCCGGGGCCACCCTCCTTATCAACGGGTCAGGCGGAGTGACCAACTCCGGCCTGCTCGAGGCCACCGCGGGCGGCACGCTTAACCTCCAGTCTGTCACGGTGAGCAATCAGACCGGCAACATCACGGCGGGAAATGGGAGTACGGTCCTCCTGGACAATTCCGGCGTCATCGGGGGCACCCTCAACAATACCGGCACCGGCACCTTGGAGACGGTATCAAATGTCACCCTCGATGGCAGCACCCTGGGTGCGCTGACCATAAACGGGACCCTGCTGGCGGGTCCCGGCACGCAAGCAACCGTGACCGGCACGATCATCGACAACGGCGAGGTGCAGATGGTCGGGGGAGGCGGCGCGAACTCGGTCTTGTTTCTAACCGGCAACCTCACCCTGCAGGGCACTGGTCCCCTCACCATGAGCTACAGTGGCTCGGGGGCGGGCCAGGCTTATATTGAACAGGGCTTGGGCGGCCTCACCCTAACCAACAAGACGACCATCCAGGGCCAAGGCGTGCTCGGAAATGGCGCCCTGGCGGTGGTAAACGACGGGACGATCAACGCCAACGTCTCAGGGGCAACGCTCCTGCTCAATGCGTCCGGCGGCGTCACGAATTCGGGCCTGCTGGAGGCCACCGGCGGTGGCACGCTCGACGTAAACTCGATCACCGTCCAGAACGCCGGGGAGAACATCACGGCCGGAAGCGGCAGCACGGTGGATCTCACGGATGCGACAATCGTGGGAGGAACGCTCAATAATAACAGCGGCGGGACGCTTCAGGTCGTGGGCAACACTACCCTCGACGCCAGTTCCCACGGGGCGATGACGATCAACGGGCCGCTCTCGGCGGGACCGGGCACCACTATCACAACGGCTGGCACGCTGGTGAACAACGGCGCCATGCAGCTCGTCGGGGGAAGCGGCGCGAACATGGTTGTTCAGCTTTCGGGCGACACGACCCTGCAGGGCACCGGCTCGGTGACCCTTGGCTACAGCGGATCGGGAGCGGGCCAGGTCTACATTGAACAGATCGAGGGCGGAGTCACCCTGACCAACAACACCACAATCCAGGGCCAAGGCGTGCTCGGAAATGGCGCCCTGACGTTGTTAAACGACGGGACGATCAACTCGAACGTCTCAGGGGGAACCATCCTGCTCAATGCGTCCGGCGGCGTCACAAACTCGGGCCTGCTGGAGGCCACCGGCGGCGGCACCCTCAACATCAGCAGCATCACCGTCCAGAACGCCGGGGAAAACATCACGGCCGGAAGCGGCAGCACGGTGGATCTCACGGATGCGACAATCGTGGGAGGAACGCTCAATAATAACAGCGGCGGGACGCTTCAGGTCGTGGGCAACACTACCCTCGACGCCAGTTCCCACGGGGCGATGACGATCAACGGGCCGCTCTCGGCGGGACCGGGCACCACTATCACAACGGCTGGCACGCTGGTGAACAACGGCGCCATGCAGCTCGTCGGGGGAAGCGGCGCGAACATGGTTGTTCAGCTTTCGGGCGACACGACCCTGCAGGGCACCGGCTCGGTGACCCTTGGCTACAGCGGATCGGGAGCGGGCCAGGTCTACATTGAACAGATCGAGGGCGGAGTCACGCTCACCAATGAAACGACGATCCAGGGCCAGGGAGTGATCGGCAATGGAGGGATCGCCGTGATCAACGGCGTGGGTGCGACGATTGACGCGAACGTGACCGGGGCGACGCTGACGGTGAACCCCACCGGCGGCTTCACCAACACAGGCGGCCTCCTGGAGGCGACAAACGGCGGCATCCTTACCCTGAGCGAGTCGTTGATCGACAACCAGGGGGGCACCATCAAGGTCGACGGCGCAAGCTCGGTCCTCAACCTCGTGGACGGGGTCACGATCCAGGGCGGCACCCTGACCAGCGCCAATGGCGGATCGCTGGGGGTTCCAGGCTCGTCGATTACCCTGGATGGCAGCACCCTGGGGCAACTCACGCTGAGCACGGGAACCACCTTCAGCGCGGGGCCAGGTACGCAGACCAACGTCCTCGGCACGATCGTGAACAACGGCAACATGCAGATCACCGGGGGAAGCGGCATCAACACCTTATTTGTTCCGACCACCGACACCACCCTCAAGGGAACGGGCACGGTCACCCTGGCTTACAGCGGCAGCGGGACCGGACAGGCGTACATCGAGGCGGTTTCCGGCGGAATCACCCTGACGAACGAGCAGACGATCCAGGGCCAGGGAGTGATCGGTAACGGTGGGATCGCGGTAATCAACGCCCCGGGCGGAACGATTGACGCGAACGTGACCGGGGCGACGCTGACGGTGAATCCCACGGGCGGCTTCACCAACACAGGCGGCCTCCTGGAGGCGACAAACGGCGGCATCCTTA
>CAZCAJ010000050.1:0-21307 GCA_964496645.1 uncultured Opitutaceae bacterium | reverse complement strand
GGCGGCTTCACCAACACAGGCGGCCTCCTGGAGGCGACAAACGGCGGCATCCTTACCCTGAGCGAGTCGTTGATCGACAACCAGGGGGGCACCATCAAGGTCGACGGCGCAAGCTCGGTCCTCAACCTCGTGGACGGGGTCACGATCCAGGGCGGCACCCTGACCAGCGCCAATGGCGGATCGCTGGGGGTTCCAGGCTCGTCGATTACCCTGGATGGCAGCACCCTGGGGCAACTCACGCTGAGCACGGGAACCACCTTCAGCGCGGGGCCAGGTACGCAGACCAACGTCCTCGGCACGATCGTGAACAACGGCAACATGCAGATCACCGGGGGAAGCGGCATCAACACCTTATTTGTTCCGACCACCGACACCACCCTCAAGGGAACGGGCACGGTCACCCTGGCTTACAGCGGCAGCGGGACCGGACAGGCGTACATCGAGGCGGTTTCCGGCGGAATCACCCTGACGAACGAGCAGACGATCCAGGGCCAGGGAGTGATCGGCAACGGAAGCCTGAACGTCGACAATGCGGCCGGCGGCACGATCCTGGCGAACGTGTCGGGCGGAACCCTCAATTTCCTCAACGGGGGCGCGCTCACGAACGAGGGGAAGATTCAGGTCAGTGCGGGCAGCACGTTATCCGACTCGTTCGCCTCCACGACCAACTCGGGAACCGTGGGCATCGCAGGCGGCGCGACCATGACGGTGTCCGGCGGTTACAACCAGACCGGCGGCAGCACTGTGATCGCCGCGGGAGGCACGCTCGATGTCGGGTCCCTCGAAGCGACCGGCGGTTTGATCAAGGTTGACGGCAAGCTGGATCCCCTGGGGCTCGAGCACATCGACACGGGCGGGACGCTGTCGGGCACAGGATTGATTGTCGGAGACCTGACGAATGACGGAACGGTCATACTGGGCGACGACATCGGCCATCCCGGCACGCTGTCCGAGACTGGAAACTTCACCCAGAACGGGGACGGCGTCCTGGACGAGAGCATAACATCCCTGATCAACGGGCAGCTCGATGTCACCGGGAACATCAGCCTGGATGGCACCGTCAACATCGACCTCCTTGGCGGCTTCACGCCGGCGACCTCGCAGATCTTCACCCTGATCGACTACACCGGCACCCTCGGGGCGGAGAACCTGTCGGTGACGGGATCGGACGCCTCGGAATGGACGGTGCTTTACGATCGAGCAGACCAGGTAGATCTCGAATTCAACAAACAAGTCGTCAGCGGTGTGCCCGACGGCGGTGACACCTGGCTCCTTGCCTTGATTGGGATCGCCGGCCTCGGCGTGGCGTACCGGACGAAGCGGCGGCTGGCTGAATTCTAAGGTCGATCGTTTCGGGACGGGGAGCTTTCCGACCTCGGCCGGTTTAAGGCCGAGGCGGGCGGCAAGCCCCCTGAAGGTTTACATCCTCCCGGTCTAAGCGGCCGAAGCCGCTTTGGCCGGGATTCCCGTCGGAGCGGACCGCTTTCGCAGCCGGCTCCCCGGATGGGTTCGCAGTTCGCGGGCCGGGGCGACCCCGAGCCTCCCTGCCCAGAAACGGCCAAGTCCGGCCGCCAGGATGTTGAGCGCCGCATTGTGATCGGCGTTGGACTGATACCCGCAGGCTGCGCACTGGAAGACCGCTTGGCTCTTGCGGTTTTGCGGTGCGCAGTGGCCGCACTGCGAGCAGGTTTGATCCCGGATTTCCCAGATTGGCATGACGACTGCTAACGATATTGGTGCGTAACCATGTGAGGTGGAATGGTATAGAAGCGCATGAAACCTTGAGAACACGAAATCCAATGGGTGCGACTAAAACCGAGGGTTTGAAGCTGAGTTTTGACCGACGCCTGACGTTGGAATTTCACGGCGCCAACATCTCTTCCGACGCGGGGCTACTTGCCTATAGGGAGATGGACGACGTGTTCGGACTGACAGCGATGGGTGGTCGTCTGCTGAACGACTGGCGGACCGGAAGGAACACGCAGCATTCGATGTTGGCCCTGATTCGCCAGTCTATATATAGTCGGCTTGCAGGCTACGAAGACACCAACGATGCCGAGCGGCTCGCGGTCGATCCGGTCATGAGGCAGGTGGTCGGAGGACGAGCGACAGAGCATGCGGCAGCGTCGACAAGCCAGATGGCACGGTTCGAGACCGAGGTGCTGACACAGCCCCGCAATCTGGCCGCTCTTGCGAACGCCTCCGGCGAATGGATCGATCAATTGCGGGATCGCAGGCGACTGCGGGAGGTTGTCCTGGACATGGACAGCTCCGTCAGCGAGACCTACGGGGAGCAGGAGGGCACAGCCTACAACGGGCATTTTGGCTGCACATGCTATCACCCGCTCTTCTGCTTCAACCAGTTTGGAGACGTCGAACGCTCCATGCTCAGGGAGGGGAACGTCCACAGCGCCAAGGATTGGAGGAATGTCTTGGAGCCGGTCGTGGCACGCTACCGTGGCCGAAGGCTTCCCCGTCGTTTTCGAGCAGACGCCGCATTCGCTCAGCCGGAGCTCTACTGGTTTCTGGAGGACGAAGGATATTCCTATGCCATTCGCCTCCCAGGAAACGACGTGTTGCAGCGGGAGATAGAGCCCCTCTTGACGCGGCCCGTGGGCCGACCGTCAAATGCACCGCTGGTCCGGTATGCCGACTTTTCCTACCAGGCCCAGAGCTGGAACCGCTCCAGGCGGGTGGTCGCCAAGGTTGAATGGCACAAAGGCGAGTTGTTTCCACGGGTTGGCTTCATCGTGACGAATCTCACGCGTCCGGCCAAACGCGTCGTCCGCTTCTACAACCAGCGGGGAACGGCAGAACAATGGATCAAGGAAGGCAAGAATGCGGTAAAGTGGACGCGTCTGTCGTGCCATGATTTCGTGGACAACCAGGTGCGGCTGCATCTCTTCGTGTTGGCCTACAACCTTGGAAACTTCCTCCGGCAGCTGGTCCTGCCGCGGGAAGTTCGGCGCTGGACCTTGACGACGACTCGGGAGAAATTGATCAAGATCGGGGCGAAGGTTGTTCGCCACGCCCGGCGGGTCACCTTCCAACTCGCGGAGGTGGCAGTGCCCCGGAAGTTGTTCCAGGCGATCCTATGTGCGATCGACCGGTTGAGACTGCCGATACCGGCTCCCGGATGAACACTTCTCTGAACCAGCTATCGAGTCTTGGAGTTCACGGGAGCACTGTCTCCTTACGGCGACATTTCGTGCCACCGGCAGCCCATTTGTGCGGAGTATACATCACGACGGGCCCCCGGCATGCCGCAAAAGTAACTTCGGGCTCGAAGACCGAACAGCTTTCCGTATGTTTCACACGAACGAGCCCACAACCCGCTCAAATCATGAACTCAAATGGGAAATCCCTGTTTAACGTAGGTTACTATTCTATCCATCCGGATGTAAGCCTCAATTATCAAATGAACCGCTTTTCTGACGGTTCGGAGCAGATGCTCAATGAAATGAGAGGAGTGACGCCTCGTATCAAAAACTACGCCGATTATACCCGTGAATTATTAGCTCTTTCTGAAAAAGCATACTCGCAAAACCGTTTGCTTCACGCCGCATGTTATCTGCGTTCCGCCGAATTCTTTATGTTTCCCGACGACAGGAGGAAAAATGCAAGCCGCCTTCGTTACATACAATGGATGAAGGAGTATTACCAAATACGGGATTCGCAGCATTTCAACGTTCCATTTGGAGATGTAACAATGAGTACTTACAGGTTCACGCCGGAATCGCCCATAGGAACAATTGTTTTCTTCGGAGGTTTCGACAGTTATATTGAGGAGTTGTTTGCACATCAACTGTATCTTTTTCAACATGGTCTTGATGTAATTACATTTGAAGGCCCGGGGCAGGGCGCAACACTGGAAGAGGGCCGTCTGCCTATGTCGCATGAATGGCATAAACCCTGCAAAGCTGTCTTAGATTACTTCAAACTGGATGACGTAACACTTATGGGATATTCGCTGGGCGGATGTCTTGCAATTAGGGCTGCCGCGGTTGAAGCTAGAATAAGCAGGGTAGTTTGCGATGATATAGTTTCGGATTTCCGGGAGTTTCCTTTCCGAATGCTGGCACCTCCTGCGCGAATCGCAGTCTCTACCTTACTGAAATTGGGAGCTTCTTCCATACTCAGCCCCCTCATTGGCTGGAAAATGAAAACAAGCCTTGTAATTGATTGGGGCGTTAAACAAGGAATGCATACTTTGGGCGCGAAAAGCCCCTACGAATTCTTTAAGAAGACCGGCGCATTTGAAACCCGCAGTGTGTCGCAACTGGTAAAGCAGGATGTTTTACTTTTTGCGGGGGGCAAAGACCACTATGTTCCCCTGCACCAGTTTTACGACCAGATACAAACGCTTAAAAATGTGCGCTCGCTGACAGCGCGGTTATTCACCGAAAAAGAACAGGCGCAAAATCACTGCCAAGTGGGCAATGTTGAACTCAGCCTGCAAACAATTATTGCATGGATAACGGGCTTGAAGGAAAGAGATAAACAAATGGGCCTTTCCAGTTAATCAGGGACATCTCGGTTTCAACCGTCACGCCCCATAATCAAATGCATTGAACCCTCAAAATAGGGCCGCAAATTCGAGGTCACACAATATGGAAAGGACGTAAGATGGAACAGAATGAAATTACAAGACGCGGCTTCCTGACAAAAGCCGCCATAGGCGCGACGGTACTTATTGTTGGCGAGAAATTATCCGCTAGCGACGTCATTTCTGATTCACGGGCATCGTTGCCCCGAAGCGAAGAGAGTGATACGCTGAAAATTGCACTTCTGCAAATGACGTCAGCCATAACGCATCCGGAGGCCACGCCATCGTGGAATATGATTGTGATGGATGCGGCTTCGGTGAAAGAGCGGGAAGAGAAGAATATTCAAATTGCGGAGATATCCTGTCGCCAAGCAGCAACACTTGGTGCGGACATAGCGCTTTTCCCGGAAATGTGGAATATCGGCTATGCCATGTTTGATAAAAGGCAACCGAGCGCTAAGGAGAATTGGCAAGGGTTGGCAGTCGACAGCGATAGTGCCTACATTCGGCACTTCGTCTCGTTGGCACGAGAATTGAACATGGCGATCGCTGTGAGCTATCTGCAAAAATGGAAGCCGGCCCCTCGAAACGCGGTTTCTATCATCGCTCGCTCCGGAGAGATTGTCCTGACATACGCCAAAGTACACACATGCGATTTCACGACGGAAGCGGCCGTTAACCCAGGGGACGAGTTCCCGGTTTGTGACCTGGACACGAGAGTTGGCTCGGTGAAGGTTGGATGTATGATTTGCTATGACTTCCAATTCCCTGAGTCTGCGCGAATCCTGATGTTAAATGGGGCTGAATTGATCCTTATTCCGGTTGCGACTGGAATGCCCGAACTGTATTCCGACCAGGTTAAGATCCGTGCATACGATAATGCGGTTGCTGTTGCATTGACAAACTATGCGAATCTTCCCTTTGACGGTAATTCGGTGGCCTACGACGCTGCTGGCATGCGACTTGTTCAACCCTTCAGCGAAGGTGAAGAGGGAGTTCAGATCGCTCGGTTAAACCTTCGTGAATTGAGGGAGTATCGGAAGAAAACGATTTTTGGGAATGCTTTTCGCCGCCCAGGAAAATATAAGCGAATAATCGCTGAGGATGTTGACCCCATCTTCGCGAGAAGAGATTTTTTCGGACAGCCCTTTGAGCGCCAGAGCCGATAAGAATTCGGCTAAACAATTATTCCTTAGCCCTAGCCGTTCGACCGTCCCCTCGGTTCGGCCGAATTCGCACCGATCTAGAGACGACTAACGCTACTGGGTTCAAACCAGTTGATAGGTCTAGGCCGGGTCGACGGCCAGCAGCCGGGCCCCGGAGCGCTCGCACTTGTAGGCGAGCATCCGGCGGAAGTCGGCGTGGCCCTGGGAAAGCATCCTGCGGCGGGGCCGGCCTCCACACCGTCAAGCGCTACATCCAGGACCAAAGGCTCCCACACCCAGCCTATCGGCGGCGAGTGCATCCGTACGCTGAGATTAGGAGAAGCAATTCGGTGACCGCAGCATCTCCTTAATAGCTTGTTATGCGTTTTCGGATGAAATTGGGGATGAATTTCAGTCCGTTTTGAAAATCTCGCATCCCGCACCCATGGGGCAATTTCAGCTCCACTCGGGAAATTGGGTCGAGTTCAGGTCCAACGGCAAGATCGACGCCAGATCGGAATCATCGAGGCTGAAGTCAAAGATGTTCAAGTTTTCAGCGATATGCGCCTTCTGGCTGGAACGGGGGATGGCAACGATTCCCCTTTGGAAATGCCACCTGAGGCACACCTGCGCCACAGACTTGTTGTGCTTCTTGGCGATCGCGGTGAGGGAGTCGTTTGCAAAAAGCCCGTGACGGCCCTCGGCAAAAGGCGACCAGGCCTCCATCTGCACGCCGTGTTGCTTCAAATAATCGTACGCACTCCCTTCCTGGAAAAACGCATGGGTTTCAATCTGGTGGACGGCCGGCTTCACCTCGAAATTCGAGATCAAGTCGTTCATCTGCGCGAAATCGGCATTGCTCATGCCGATCGCCTTGATCTTCCCCTGATGATAAAGCTCCTCCATCGCCCGCCAGGAGCCTTTCCAATCCCCCCCGGAAGGCCGATGGATCAAGTAGAGGTCCAGATAATCGACCTTCAACTTATCAATCGACGTTTGAAACCCCCCTTTCGCATTCCCATAGCCCATATCGCTCTTCCAAAGCTTTGAGGTAATGAAGAGTTCTTCGCGCCTGATCCCGCTTTGCTTGATGCCCTCGCCCACCGGCGCCTCATTGTCGTAGATCATGGCGGTATCGATGAGGCGATAGCCGAGGGATATGGCGTCAGCCACACACCTCACTCCCAAATCGCCCATCAGCGTCATCGTGCCCAATCCAATGCGCGGCATCTTCACCCCGTTGTTGAGTGTCACCCATGGGACCGATTTCCCAGGTGCATCCGCATTGGGGGCGGAAAATATCTTCCTGCCACCCATGCCGAAGAAAATGGCGGAGGCAGCGCTTGTCTGCAGGAATTGTCTGCGGTTCATCGAGTCGATTTTGAGCTTCTTGGGCAGGTATTGAAAGGGACAAAAGACAGCTTTGCCGTTCCGCGCGACTCGGCACCGTCAAATTCGAGGAATCAATTCCCATCCTATAACTTGCTCTCCGACCTGACGCCACATTCCGGAAGCAATTCCCCTCCTTTTGGTCACAGAATTGGTTCTGACGACACGGGGAAGCGCCGCTCAGCAGGGAATTGGTGCCCCCGCCCGGACTTGAACCGGGATCGACGGTTTAGGAAACCGCTGCTCTATCCAGTTGAGCTACAGGGACAATATATTGAACAACAAGTTGATACGATCGCTCCAAATCAGCCGGAAGAGACGCATGTGTAACCCGCTCTTGTCAATTCCGTATGGGTGACGGCGAATAGGCGCGGCTGGTCCCGATCCCATTCAAATCTGACACCGCATGTCGGGTTTCATTACAATCCCAGGGATTGTTCGGGACGCCGCAGAATCGATGGGTTTTTAAGATGCCTCCCGTTAATAGTTTAGGATGATGTCGGACCTCGTGGTACATGAAATGCTCAGTATTCACGCATGCTCCACACGCGTATCGCGCCCTTGCTTTTTGTCGCGGCTTTCAGCGTCATCGCCACTGCTGCTCGCGCAGACCCTCACCTCCTTACGCCGACCAACCAATCTCAACTTGAGGCCTGGCTTGGAGTCGGCCCGCAGCAGTTCACCGAGATATTCAGCGCGGTCAACGGCGACGGCAAGACCGCGGAGGATTTCAACGCCGCGGCAGACTTCAAGGGAGCGACCTTCACGCTGGCGAGCGTCAATCGAGGCGGGAACACGTACCTTATCGGGGGCTACGATCCGGTCAGCTGGAACGGCACACTGGGCGACTGGATTGAAGCGACGACGACCGCCACGCAGACGGCCTTTATTTTCAATCTTACGAGCGACACGATCCAGAGGGAAAACCACAACGTCACCGGCGATCCCCAGACCTTCGATTACTCCGGCATAGGTCCGACGTGGGGCCTTAATTTCGATCTCACGTTCGGGGATTACACCGGTATTCTGCCGGACACCCTGAATTACGGGTCGACGTTCAACTACTCTTACGGCGGGACGTTCGGCACAGACATCCTGGGCGACCCCGACGAATTCACACCCCTCCATGGTGGAATATATAACCCATTCACGGTAAATGGCCTGGATGTCTACACATTCGCTCCCGTCGTGACGGGCGGCGTTCCCGACAATGGCGCAACGGCGGCGATGCTGGGAGCGGCGGTCATGGGTCTCTCGTTTTTCTGTCCCCGGCGCAAGCTCTCGTAGCCTGCCAGGGACAGGGCGGCCGAGGCAGCGGTGCACCCTTGTCTCCACGCAACTCCTGCGCGGGATTTCGGCCGGCGGCGTTCCACCCTATCCAAACGGCTGAAGTGGGTTTCAACCGGCAAGGGCGGGGCGATTCTCCGGCGGCTTGCAGGTGAGCAACCCGGGCGCCCGGGTCCGGGCCGATTCGGGGCATCCGGGATCCCAGTGGGTTTGTGAATAGCCGTCTCGGGCGCCTCACGAGCCGGCGGAAAAGGCTCGGGACCATGCGTGCTGGCAGCTGCGATTGCGGGGGATCGCGGCACCGCCGCGTGGTCCGGTGACCGGCCCGTTCCCATAGCCACGGGCCCTGGATGAATATTCAGCCGCGCTAACCGCCGGCATGACTGGCACTACTGGAGTCCGCCCGCCGGGAATGAGCCATTGCGCTGGCTGCCATCTGCTCTCAGCATCCCTTGGAATCGCCAGCACCAACGAACCCTCTGGATTCAAGCCAAGGGCGGCCCTCGGAACCGGGCCTCGACAGGACAGCAACCCCAAAAAAACCGATGAACATCGCGAAGTACCCCCACCTGAGGAGGTTAGTCACCATCGCCGCGGCCTCCGGCTGCGTCCTCGTCTCACCCCTTTTCGCTACCGACGGCTACTTCGTCCAGGGCTTCGGGGCCGTCAACTCGTCCCTCGGAGGCGCCGCTACGGCCGGCAACGACCAGGACCTGGTGGGCAGCATCTACAAGAATCCCGCCACGGCCGTCCTCTTCCAGGACCGGACGGCCTCGATCGTATTCGGCGACATCATCCCCAACGCCCAGGTCGACTCCTCGGTCGCGGCCCTCGGCCTGAACGGCACCTCGAAGTCGACAGTCAACGGCGTGCCGTACTTCGACCTCATGGCGGAGTGGAGGGCTGGCGATCCCAACACGGCCTACTTCGCGGGCCTCGTCTCCGAGGCGGGCCTGAGCTTCCACGCCGCCACCTCGGCGACGAACCCGGTCTTCTTCCCGCAGGCCGGCGCCGCCAACAACCCGTACGGCGGGCTGTTCGGGGGCTTCGGCGACGTCAGGTCCAGCCTTTATGTCATCCGGATTCCGGTCGGCCTCGCGCAATCGATGGGCCAGTGGTCGTGGGGCTTTGAGCTGGCGCCCTCGATCGGGCGCAACCTCTTCACGCCCGCGGCCTTCGCCCCGCCCGCCTTGGGCGCCGACGGCGCCCCGGTCTACGCCACGGTTCAGCAGCAGGACATCCAGCTCGGTCTCGGCGCGCAGGGCGGCCTGCGCTACCAGGTCGACAAGGACTGGTCCGTGGGCGTATCGCTTTCCTCGCCCACCTGGTTCCGCACCTATTCCTGGGAAGTCCAGAACCCGGCCGGCGGCACGCGCACGGTCACCTTCCGCATGGACCGTCCCCTGACGGCCCAGGTCGGGATCAACTACGCGCTCCCGGACTCGACCCAGATCCTCATGGACGTGGGCTACATCGCCTACGGGTCCACGCCCGGGTTCGAGAACAGCGGCTACAGGGCTGACGGGTCGATCGCGGGCCTGGGCTGGAGGGACTCCGCCACGTTCGAGCTGGGCGCGCAGCGCGCCATCACCAAGGGCGTCACCGTGCGCGTCGGCTACAACTACTGCTCGGACCCCATTCCCGACGACATGACGTTCTACAACGTCGGCTCCCCGCTCCACATCGCGCAGCACATCTCCGCGGGCCTGTCGTTCGCCGTGGCGCCCGGCGCCACGGTCGACGTGTCGTACACCCACGGGCTGTCCAACTCCCAGTCCAGCGCCTGGTACAACCCCGCGGGCGCCGTCCCGGGCACGAACCTGACCAGCACGATCTCCGGCGACGAGTTCGCGGTCGGGACGACCTTCAGGTTCTGATCCCCACCCCCGGCGGCACCGGGACCGGGCGCCACGCTCCGCGGCCGGCGCGGCTCTGGGCATGGACTTTTCGGCGGGCTGCGCCGATAGTTAGCGCCGCCGCGCGCCCCTGCGCGCTTCCCCAGCGCTAAACCCAGGTGCAAACACGATCGCACATCCGAAGAACGGCCTGCGTTCTGGCTTCCGCAGCCGGACTGCTGGGAATCGGGGCGTGCACGTCGCACCCGCGCGGGCCGGCCCCGTTCGCAAAGGGGGCCGACGTGGGCTGGCTCCAGCAGATGGAGGCGACGGGCTACAGGTTCTACAACGCGAAAGGGGAGCCGCAGGACTGCCTGCGGATCCTCAGGGACAACGGGATCAACAGCGTCAGGCTCCGGGTCTTCGTCAACCCGTCGGCGGACAGGCTGAGCGGCCACTGCAGCCCCGCGGAGGTGACGGCGATGGCGGTCCGGGCCAGGAGGATGGGGTTCCGGATCATGATCGACTTCCATTACAGCGACACGTGGGCCGACCCCCACGTGCAGAGGAAGCCGGCGGCCTGGGCCTCCCACAGCTTCGACCAGCTGCTCGCCGACGTCTACGGCCACACCTTCTCCGTGCTGAGCGCCATGAAATCGAGCGGGGTCGTCCCGGAATGGGTGCAGGTGGGCAACGAGATCGCGCCGGGAATGCTCTGGCCCGACGGGCGCACGGAGCACTGGGACCAGCTCGCGGCCCTCCTCAACAGGGGCTACGACGCGGTCAAGGCCGTGGACGGCTCGATCAAGGTGGTCATACACCTGGACCGCGGGAACCACGGGGCCATGTACCGGGCCTTCTTCGACAATTACCTGAAGCGGGGCGGCAGGTGGGACGTAATTGGAATGTCCTACTACCCATGGTGGGAGCGCAAGGAATACACCGAGACGATCGGCGGCCTGCGCGACAACCTGGTCGACATGGCCTCAAGGTACGGGAAGGAGGTCCTCGTCTGCGAGGTCGGGGGGGATTTCAAGAAGCCGCAGGACACCTACGACATGCTGGTCGCGGTCCAGCGGGCGGTTCGGGCGGTCCCGGACGGCAAGGGGCTTGGCGTCTTCTACTGGGAGCCCGAGGGTGAGATGACGTGGAGCCACTACCGGCTCAGCTGCTGGGGCCCTGACGGGAGGCCCACGCTGGCCCTGGGCGCCTTCCGCTGGGAAGGGCCGCCAGCCTCACCGCCCTGAGTCGAGCCAGCTCCTCATCCAGGCGACGTCCTCCGCGACCGTCCCCTTCGCGGCGGCGTACCGGCCCGGGAAATCCCTCTCCAGGCGCGCGTCCAGCTCCCCGGTCCGCCGGACGAGGTCGGCGGCCGCGGCCCGGCCCCCGGGCGCGGCCATGAGGGCGGCAAAACCCGCCCGCACGGGATTGGTCCTCGAGTCGCCGCCCGTCTCGATGAAGCCGGGATAGGCCTCGACGAGGTCGGCCAGCGCCCGGCGCTCCTCCGCGCTCCCCGCGAGATGAAGTATCGCCTGGCCGATCGAGCGCGCCGGGTCGTAGGCCCACGGATTGTAGGCGTAGTCCGCGCACGTCGCGGCCGGGATCCGGTTGATCTCGTTCTGGGTGCGCATCGGGTTGCTCATGTAGCCGTCGACGACATCGCACAGGCCCGGGTCGCGCCCGCTGAGCGGTCCCAGGTGCATCGCAGGGCTTCCGTCGTTTACCGGATAGTTGTCCCACAGGAACAGGCGGTGGCCGACGGCGCGCCTGTAGCTCAGGGCGGCGCTCCGCGTGATCCGGCGGCAGTAGACCTGGTCGCCCGTCCAGAAGACATAGACATCGGGATGCAGGGCGCGTGCGAGGGCCCCGAGGTAGGCGCGGTCCCCGGGGCCCGTGCCGTCGCCCCAGTAGGCCGCGGGGCATAGTATCAGCTGGGCGCCGGGATCGGCGACGCGCAGCCTGCCGAGGATAGTGTTGGCCAGCCGCGCATGGGCGGCTCCTCCCGCGGCGGGTCCGCCGGCGCCCCAGCCCACGTCGTCCAGGCAGACGCTGAACCATCCCACGCCCCGGCCCTGCGCCCATGCATAGTGCTGGAACAGCCGCCCGATGTCCTCCGGGCTGTCCGGGTCGAGGGGCCGCGCGGAGGCCAGCTGCGGGTGGACGGAGAAGCAGAAGGTGATCCCGTGGTCGCGGCAGGCCCCGATGACGTCCGAATACTCCCTCTTGCGCTCGTCCGACATGGGCTTCCACCACTCGTTCGGGGGCCGCGTCCCGGTCCCCTCGGCGAACAGCGAAAGGTAGCAGTTCATCAGGAAGTTCATCCTGAATGCCGCCAGGTAGGGGATCTCCTCGAGGTACTGGCGCGGCGTCCATTCCCAGCCCTTCATGCCCCTCAGCCTGAATCCCGGCCCGGGGCGGCCGGGCGCGAGCGGCTCGGGAAACGCGCGCGCCTCGGCCGGCAGCTGCACGCGGAAGCCGTCCGGCGCCAAGGTGCCGGTCCCCTGCACGGCGGCCGGGGTGCAGCAGCCGGCCGCCAGGGCCAGGAGCCTCCAGTTCTCAAGTTTTCGCATGTCCTACGTTCCCGGGCGGCGTGCGCCGCGACCGAGCCACCGCGCGCCCGGACCCGTCCAATCCTGGGGAATCCGCGCGTTCCCGCGACCCGAAAAGCCGCGCCGCCCCATCCTTCCGGAAACACGCCCAGATTAACCAGTAAGGCGAAAAATAAACCCGCGGAGGCCACGAAATTTCACGCAACGACCTAGGGTGGAACAGCTAAACCCGACTAAGCGTATATTCGTATCGTGCCTTCTGGACAAGGCTCTATGTAATTAGGCGGCACATTGCGTGCGCCCGCTCCGCTTCTGCCCGCCCACCATGAATAATCCGCCCCCGTCCTCGGCATCTTCAAAGGCACCCTCCCCGCGCTGGATTCTCGTCGTGGACGACGAGCCGTCCATGCGCCACCTGATCGACCTTGTGCTGAAGAAGCAGGCGTTGGCCGTGCAGGTCGCGGGAAGCGCGGAGACGGCGCTCGAGATGGTCAAGAGGATGGGCTCCCCGCCGACCCTCGTGATCTGCGACGTCCTCATGCCCAGCATCGACGGCCTCGAGCTCGTGCGCCGGATGTGCGGGCGCTTCCCCGGGCTGAACGTCATCTTCATAAGCGGCCACCTCTCCGACGTGTCCTGGTGGCCCACGGACCTGCGCGAGCACCGCTTCCTCGCCAAGCCGTTTGAGAACGCGCACCTCCTCGCCGCCGTCGACGAGGCCCTTTCCGGCGGCACCGGCTGAGCGACGCTGAGATGGATGTAAACCTGATACTTTCGGCCCAGACCCTCAGCCTAGCGCCGCAGCTGAAGCGGAGCGGTCTCATAAACGGCCTCTACGTTCTAAAGAACGTGCCCGCCAAGACGTACCTGCGCGTCAGCCCGGAGCAGTGGGTGATCCTGCAGCAGTTCGTCGTGCCGCGGACGGTCCCCGCCGTGCTCGGGAGCGCGATCCGCAACCGGCAGTGCCTGCGCCTCGGCGAGTTCTTCGAGCTCATCCTGAAGGCCCTGAGGGCGAACATCCTCCTCGAGCCCGGGATCGGCCCGGAGCCCGTGCGCGCCCACGAGTGGAACATGTCGGTGCGCCCCCAGGTGCTCGCCATGCCGCTCGCCGTCCTCTTCTCCGTCGGCATGATCATGGCGGTCGTCCTGCCCACGAGGCCGCCGGTCACCTTCCTCGACTGGGCGCTCGGCCTCCTGCTCCTGAGCGCGGCGCTCAGCTTCGCCGCGTTCCTCGCGGGCTGCATGATCCGCGGCGCCGGCGGGGAGATCTACCGGCCGCGCTGGACGTGGCTGTCCCTGCCCCCGCGCTTCTCGCTCGACACGCACGACGCGGGGATCCTGCCGACGAAGGCCCAGACGGTGATCGGCCTCGCCGAGCCGGCGGTCCTCGCCATCGCCACGGGATTCGCCGCCTGGCGCCGGCCCGGCTGCGAGTTCTTCTCGATGGCGGCCCTGGTCGTCAGCATGCGCCCCATCTTCGGCGGCGAGTTCTCGAAGCTGATCCACGTCGGCGAGAAGCGCAACCTGAGCGACGCCGAGCAGTCCTACATATTCCCGCCCAACCGGCGCCCGGAGACGCGGGGCTGGCTGCTGAGCCGCGCGCTGCGCCAGCCGACGACCTGGGCCAGGATGGGCTACGGCGTGCTCTGGATGATCGCGATCATCTTCTGGGGCTCCCGGCTGATGGGCATGCCCGCGTCGAGTTCGTCCTTCTGGCTGGGGTTCGTCGTGACCTACGGCGTCCAGATGCTGCTGACGATCGGCGGGGCGCTGGCGGCCCTGGGTGCCGGCTATCTGATCTGGGAGACCTACCACTCGGTGCGGGAGCGGGCGCAGGCGCGCCGCAACACCGTCCGCCTGTGGCGCGCGCGCTGGTTCGGCGCCAAGGACCTCATCCTGGACGAGTCGAGCCGGATGAAGGCGATGGCCTCCTCGCCGCTCCTGAGCACGCTTCAGCCGCCCCAGCGCCTCGAGCTCGCCCGCGCGATGACGGTCCGCCGCCACGGCGCCTGGAGCACGCTCTGGGAGTACGAGAGCCTGCCCACGCAGGTCGCCCTGATCGTGAGCGGCAAGATCGCCCTGCGGCGCGAGCTGCCCTCCGGCAGGTCGCTGCAGGTCCAGGTGCTCACCGAGGGCGACGTCATCGGGCTGCACGACCTCGCCGACCCCAAGTTCCCCAGCTACCTCTTGCGCTCGCTGACCCCGGTCACGCTGCTCACGATGGACCGCGCGACGGCCGAGGAGCTCGTGGTCCGCAAGGTCCCGCAGGCCACGCTGACCGACATGCTCCTGAAGATGCCCTTCCTGAGCCGGATCTCCCTCTGCCAGAACTGGCACCTGCAGGCCATAAACCGCTTCGCCCGCCTGTCGACGATCGTCGGCTTCCCGCCGGGAAGCGTCATCCTGAGCGAGGGCCAGACCGTCGAGGACTTCTTCATCATCTTCCAGGGCACGGCCAGGGTCACGCAGAAGGGCAGCCAGCTGTCCGTCATCCGGGCCGGCGAGTTCTTCGGCGAGATCGGCCTCATGCAGAACAGTTCCCCGAACGCCACGGTCATCGCCTACCAGGGCACGCGCTGCCTGAGCATACCGCGCATCGAGCTCCTGCGCTTCGTCACGCACAACTACACGGTCGCGCTCGAGATCGAGCGCGTGAGCTCGGAGCGGCTGGGAAGGCCCCTGTTCCCGCTGGACCAGGGCGACTTCAGCACCATCTGAGCCCGGCGGAACCGGGGGGCGGCCCCGCGCGTCAGCGCCAGTCCGTGAGCCCCTCGATCTCCGGGGCGGGCAGCTGCGGCCAGCCTTCACCGACCGGCGTGAGGACGACGGCGAGGCGCAGGTCGGCCGCCGCGCTTCCCGGCGCTACCTCAATGCAGAGCTCGGAGTCCCCCGCGTTCTGTTCCTCGCCGGGCGTCGGCGGCCTCGCCGAGCCCACCTGGAACCGCCCGCCGGCAGGCGCGAGCACCTCGGCCCGCAGCCGGCGGCCGCCGTGCGAGAGGAGGGCGGACCGCCCGTCGGTCGACAGCCCGACGTCCGCCCCGGTCATCATCACCCAGCGCACCGGCGTTCGGGGCGCCAGGCCCGAGAACTCGTCCTGGACGAGGACGCGCGCCCTCTCGAGCATGGCCACTCCGCGCAGGATCCGCCGCGCGGCGCCCGGGTACGCCGCCGTCAGGTCGGCGACGGCGAAGGGCCGCGGGCCCGAGTCCGAGAACGCCACGATCGGGGCCGTCGCCTTGGGGTCCTGGAGCGCGTCCCCGGGCGTGACCGTGTTGTGGCTGCGGTTGTTGAGCCGGAAATAGGACCAGCGCCGGTCGCCGAAGTACCCGGGCAGGTCGTAGTCGTCCGGACCCAGGTCCACGGCCCAGCGCACGCCGTCGGACTCGAGCACGAACGAGCCGAGGTCGAGGTGGGCGTGGTTGGTCGAGTTGTCGCCCGCCTTGAAGCCGAGGAACAGGGCGCGCGGGTCGTTCCACGCGCTCCGGAATAGCGCGATGTCCGCGCCGCCCCGGAAGTGCAGGCTGAGCGGTATCCGCGCGAGCGCGGGGACCGCCTCCCCGGCGCCGGGGCCCCCGGGGACCGCCGGCCCGCCCGGGAACCAGACCGCGTCCAGGGCGAGGAACCTGTCGCGGCGGCGCCCGAGGACCTCCGAGCGGAGCAGGGCCCGGCTGTTCTGCAGGGCGGCCTCGTCGCCGTAGCGGCGCGCGAGCCAGGCGTACGCCGGGGAGTTCTCGATCCGCGCGTCGCCGTCGGCGTAGTTGAACGCCAGGCCGGTCGGGCCGACGATGGCGGTCCTGTAGAAGGCGGTGCGGCCGAATGCGGGCGCGTCGCCCAGGCCGAAGTCCGTGCCCAGGGCGCCCTCGAGGAGGGCCAGGATCACGACGTTGTAGCTCGTGCCGTATTCCCAGTAGCCGGGCCCCTCCGGGTAGGCGCCGTCCGGCCGGTATGCGTCCATGGCGAGCGGGAGCGATTTGCGCACGCCCCCGACGACCAGCCGGGCGAGGCCCGGCTCCTCGTCGGCCAGGGCCAGGGCCGCCGCGAGCAGCCCGCCGTTGCACACCTGGTTCCAGTTCATCCTGGCCGTGACAAAGAAGAGGCGCTTGTCCCTCGCCGCGCCCGGCGAGTACGCGGCCGGGGCGAAGGCGAGCGCCTTCGCGAGGAGGGCCCCCCTGATCGCGGCCCTCTGCGGGCGGGAGAGCTCCGGGTAGAGCCAGTCGTAGCCTATCGCTACGCCGAAGCTCATCTCGGCCACGTCCAGGAAATGCGACGGGTTCCAGTCCGGGAACGCGGCCACGGTCAGCATGTCGCTCGTGGCCCGCTGCGCGAAGCGGGCGTCCCCGGTGAGCCGGTAGGCCATCGCGCAGGTCGCGATCTGCACGATCGCGGCGCGCGACTGCTTGAGGAGGCGCGGCCCGATGAGCTCGTGGACGAGCGGCCGCGAGGCAAGGCACGCCGTCGCCGCCGCGACGATGCGCTCGTGGAGCGCGGCGCGCAGCGGATCGGTGCCGGCGGCCTCCCGGGCGGCCGCCAGGTCGGCGTCCGTGAAGAGCAGGCGGGGATGGCCCGCGCGAAGGTGGGCGAGCGGGTCCGCGTGCGTGTCGGCCGCCCGGGCGGGGAGGGTTGCGCCGACCAGGAGCGCGGCGAGCGCGATTCGCATGGCTGGATCCCAGCATGGCGGCGGCCGCGGCGGTGGCAAGCGGCCGCGTCCCGCCCAATGGGGGATTGACATGGGCCCGCCCTCGGGCACGATCCGACCCTTTCCCGAAACATGAGCGACGCCGAAAAGAAGCAGCAGACCCCAACGCCCGCGCAGATCCCCTTCACGGACCCGCAGGCCTGGGTCCGCTTCGTCACCGACACGGGCAAGATATTGCCCCGCAAGTACACGGGGCTTTGCGCGAAGCACCAGCGCGCCGTGACGCGCACGATCAAGCACTCGCGCAACATGCTGCTCTCGAAGTGAGCGAAGGCTCGCGGAACGCCCGGCCGGAGCCCGAAAGGCTCCGGTCTTTTTTTTGCCGGTCAGCCCGCGCCGGAGGCCATGGCCAAGAGCGCAAGGATCTATAGGGGCACCCCGCGCAACCTCGCCCTGCTTGCCGGGCGCATCCGGGCCGGCGACGTGGTCGGCGTCCCGACCGAGACGGTCTACGGGCTCGCTGCGGACGCCACGAGCGCGGCGGCATGCCGGCGGATCTTCTCGGCCAAGGGCCGGCCGCCGAGCGACCCGCTCATCGTCCACATCGCGTCCCTCGGGGACCTCGCGCGGGTGGCCCGGCCCAATCCCGCCGCGCTCAGGCTCGCCAGGCGGTTCTGGCCCGGCCCGCTCACCATCGTCCTCCCGAAGACCCGGGCAGTGCCGGACGCGGCGACGGCGGGCCTGCCGAGCGTCGCCGTGCGGATGCCCTCCCATCCGCTCTTCCGGCGCCTGATCCGCCTCGCGGGCGTGCCGCTCGCCGCCCCGAGCGCGAACCCGTTCGGCTACGTGAGCCCCACGACCGCCGGCCATGTCAGGGCCGACCTCGGGCCGAGGGTCCGCCACATCCTGGACGGGGGGCCGTCCCGAATCGGGCTGGAGTCGACGATCGTGGACATGCGCGACCCCGGGCGCCCCGCCATCCTGCGGCCCGGCGCGATCAGCCGGGGCGAGATCGCGGCGGCGCTCGGCGCCCCCGTCGCGAAGTCCCGGGGGTCGCGGGCCGGGCGCCGGCTGGCGCCCGGCCAGATGCCCAGGCACTACAGCCCGAGGACCCCGGTCGTCCTCCACGCGGGGATGACCCGGCGGATGGCCGCTGGCTCGCCGGCCGACGCCTGGCTCTTCATCTCGAGGCCGCGCGGCGGGCCGCCCCCGCCGGGCGCGGGGAACGTGTTCTGGCTCGACGCGCGGGGCGACCTGCGCCGCGCGGCGCGGCGGCTCTTCGCGACCCTGCGCAGGCTCGATGCCGGCGGATTCGCCCGGATCCACGTCGAGCGGCCGGCGGGCGACGGCCTGGCCGAGGCCCTGTGCGACCGGCTGGTCCGGGCCGCCTCGCGCTGATCAGCGCGCGACCGCCGCGAGCTCGCGCAGGAAGCGCTCGTTCTGCTCGGCCGTCCCGACGGTCACGCGGATCCACTCCGGCAGGCCGTACAGCTCGAGCGGGCGCACGATGACTCCCCTGTGCAGGAGCGCGTCGAAGACCCGGGCGCCGTCGCCGACCTTGACGAGCATGAAGTTGGCCTGGCTGGGGACGAACTCGAGCCCGAGGGCCGCGCAGCCCTGCTCCAGGCGCCTCAACCCGCTTCGGGTCCCCGCGATGCACATGGCCCTGAACTCGGCGTCGTCGAGCGCGGCGGCGGCGGCCGCCTGGGCTATGGCGTTCACGTTGAACGGCTGGCGGACGCGGTCGACGAGCGACGCCAGCTCGGCCGTCGAGTACCCGTAGCCCACGCGCAGCGAGGCGAGGCCGTACACCTTCGAGAACGTCCGCAGCCCGATCACGTTGCGGCCCTCGGCGATGAGCGGGCGAAGGTCGGGCGCGCGCTCGGCGAAGTCGGCGTACGCCTCGTCGACGACGCACACGAGCGCCTCGGGCAGCGAGCGGACGAACCCGAGGAGCTCCTCGGCGCCGCAGGCCGTGCCGGTCGGGTTGTTGGGGCTCGAGACGACGACGAGCTTGGTCCTCGGCGTCACGGCGCGGGCGAGCGCGCGGAGGTCGTTGCGGAAGTTGACGAGCGGCACCTCGACCGGGCGGGCGCCGAAGAGCAGCGCCACCATCCTGTAGACGACGAACTCCGGGACGCCCATCACCACCTCGTCGCCTGGCCCGAGGAAGACGTGGCCCAGGAACTCTATCACCTCGTTCGAGCCGTTCCCGATGACGAACTGCTCGGGGGCCAGGCCGTGGAACCGGGCGAGCCTGCGGCGCAGCGCGTAGCAGCCGCCGTCCGGGTAGAGCTGGCCCTGCTCTACGGCGCGCTTGGCCGCCCCGACCGCGAGGGGGGACGGGCCGAAGGCGTTCTCGTTCGAGGCGAGCTTGACGATCCCCGACGGGTCCAGGCCCAGGTCGCGGGCCAGCTCCTCGATGGGCTTTCCCGGCACGTATTCGGGATGCGAGAGGACGTAGGGTTTTGCGAGGGCTGCGGGTTTCAAGGCTCGGGGAGGCTCCATTGGAGCCGAACCCGCGCGCCAGCTGAAGCCAAAAGGGGTTCGCCTTGGCCGGCGCCGCGGTCTAGTCGAGGTCCCTTGAACCTCAAAGGAAAGGCAACCCGCGCGCCCGCCGCCATTGCCGCGATCGCCGGACTCGCTCTGGGCCCGGCCCCCCGCGCCGCTGGCGCCGACCAGCCCTCCGCCCCGGTCAAGGTCGACGTCGGCGAGATCGGCGGCGCGAGATTCTCCATCGCGAACCCCCCGGGCGCATGGAACCGCGACGTCCTCCTGATCGCCCACGGCTACCGCCCGGAGTCGGCCCCGCTCGTCGCCGACCTCTATCCCGAGCGGGCCTTCACGAGGGCGCTCCTCGACGAGGGCTGGATCGTCGCGACGACGAGCTACCGCAGGAACGGGCTCATCATCGGCGACGCGATCGCCGACCTGGACGCGCTGCGGGCCTACATCGCCGAGGCCCACGGCGAGCCCGACCGGGTCGTCATCGACGGCGAGTCGATCGGCGGCCTGATCGCCGCGATCATGGCCGAGCGCGACCCGGGGCTGTACCAGGGCGCCGTGGTCTTCGACGCCACGCTCTACGCCAAGGAGCCGGACATGAGGGTCGGCCTGTCGCTCCTGCCGCGCATCCCGCTCCTGTTCGTGGCCACCCTGCGCGAGGCCCGGGAGGCCCGCAGCTACCTGACCGCCCTCGTCGCGCGCCCCGCCCCCGTGGTCCAGCCCGCGCTCTTCCTCATCTCGCGCGAGGGCCACACCAACATAAACCAGGCCGAGCACCTCGCCGCCTTCCGCGCGCTGAACGACTGGATCGAGCGCGGCCGCGACGCCCTGCCCCGGCCCGAGGGGGACGCCCCGTACCACGACGCCACCGTCGCGCCCGAGCCCGGGCCGTCGACGGCGGTGGCGCACGCCGACGGCCGCGGCTTCGACACGACGGTCGCCGAGGTCGACCCCGTCTACGGCAACGTGCTCCTCGGGGCGCAGGCGGCCGACTTCGAGTCCGCCGGCATCCAGCCGATGACGTTCTTCGAGCTGCACGTGCGCGGGCGCACCTACCGGACCCTCTACGGGCGCACCTACACCGACGTGAAGAGCGACCAGTGGGTGGCGTTCCCGGATGCCGACGGGCGGACCGTGCTCTCGCGCAACTTCGCCAATGCCGCCGCCACGGCGGCTCTCAGCGCGGGCGACACCGTCTCGGTGGCCGCGTACGGCTCCGACGCCCGCATCTCACGCTGACTGCCGGCTCGGGACCCGCACCCACTTCATCCCGGCGGCCTCGGCGGCCTGTATCCCGGGCTCGCCGTCCTCGAAGACGAGGCAGCGCCCGGGCTCGACCCCCATCCGGCGGGCGGCGAGGAGGAACATGTCCGGCGCGGGCTTGCCGTGCTCGACGTCGTCCGCGGTGACGACGA